>JAOZIH010000010.1:41032-45202 GCA_026014545.1 Candidatus Bathyarchaeota archaeon | reverse complement strand
ATTACGCAAGACTCCAAATAACCCTCTTCTTTTACATTCAAACTTGGGGGAAAAACCCATTTTTGGGGAAAAACTTGGGGAAAAACATTGGTTTTGGGGGAAAAACTGCTGACGTCTTGGGGGAAAAACGTTTCTGGGGGAAAAAGTTGGGGGAAAACCCTTTGCTTGGGGGAAAAACTGGGGGAAAAACGTTGTTTGAGGGAAAAACTCTGGGGGAAAAGGCTAACGGTTGGGGGGAAAATGTGATGCGGCGGAAGTGGATAGCCTCTTCGAGCCGCAAAACGGGGTTGCCCGTGCCAATAGCCGCGTAGGCGGTGCGGTCGGGGCGGCGGCGACAAGCGCTCAATCCGCGGTAAGAGTGCTTCCACCGCAAACGCATCACTCTTTTACTGTTTTTGTCCAGTCCGCTGTTCTCTCTACCTCCTCGTGGTGGACTGGGGACACCTTCTAGGTGACGAAAAGAGAGAACAAAAATTTTGGAGGTGCATTATATGGAAATTCAAGAATTAGAGGTTATTCCAGTTGAGCTTGCAGCTCATGTGTTAGGTAAAAAATGTTTTGGGGAGATTGATGGCGCTGCTTCACAGTGCAATCAATGCCCAATAAGGGCAAAATGTCTTTCAGAGTCGGCGCAGCGGGCATTCAATGTTATTGACGTTTTGATGTCAGCGACAAGGCTGGTGTAAAAATGGTTTGGGTTTTCATGAGTTTGTCGGTTGACACGCTTCTTGGCTGTCTAGCAGCGATCACATTTCAAAACGGCGACGTCAGAGGCTTCGGCATATACACCCTCTTTCTTGCAGTTACAATTGCACTTCAAATAAAGAAGTGCATTCCCCAAAAGGCCAGTTTGCGCAAGCGGAGTGTAAGCCCGGACTCCGGCCTATAACGGGTCAAACTGGAGGCAAAAAAACAAAAAAAGGAGGTTAAACAAATATGGTTAGTACAAATAGTGAATATAAAAATTTCGGTACTACGTCAAGCAGCGTTAAAAGTGATGTTGAGAAACAGCAATGTGCTGCTGGTGGAGATGGGGGTGGGGGCCCCCCGAAAAGTGTGGCCCCTGCTTCGGAGTTCTTTGATGAGTGGGGCTTCGGAGTTTGCGGTTTTGGTAAGCCTAAGAAGTGGCTGGTGACTCAGACGCATCTTGACGAGATACCTGCAGTTGAAGGCGCAGACGTCTATATTCCTGCGCCGTTAATAAAGGAGTTCTCAGATAAGCCGAGGCTTGCAAAGTGGCTTGCCGCCAACAACGTGCATGTTCTTGATTCAGGGTGGTTTGCGACGTATCACTGTGGCTTCCATCCTACACCTAACGGTGCAAAGTTAGCGGTTACGCCAAGTTACTGCGTCATCATCGACGGCAAATACGCTTTCATCGACGAAAGCAGTGAATCAACCGTTTGGCTGCAGAAGTTCAGGCAGCAGCAGTTAGTGCCCATCTATCACTGGCAGAGCCGCTTACATATTGACGTTTCGCCGCGTCTTCACCCGGCTGATTTGCCAGACGGCTACATGGTTGACAATCGCGTAGAGAAACAGTACGCTTCCAATGTCATCCCGAAATGCGTTGCCAGCTTAGCTGACAAGATTGAGGAGGAATTCACATGAACATTGGAAAGCTAAGATTCACCAAAAAAGATGCGCCTATAGAAACAGACCTCAGCCGTCTATACAGGAAATTTGGCATGGAAATTCCAAAGAAGAACTTGACAAAGACAGCTCCGAAGACAATAACGATTCCATCATGTATCTGTGGTAAAATAGACTTGCCAGAATATGACAGCAGCCGCTTTGAAAAGCCACGGCAACATGGCAGCTATATATGCAGACTACTGCATAAAATGGATAAGATAATGCCATGGCTACTGCTTGCATCAGTAATCCACCTAATCTTTATAATGCCTGTCTTATGGGCAAACGCTGAAAACCTAATTTACCAGCAGTGGACGACATACGCAGACAACTGGTTGATGCCCAATTATCCATTGACGTATCCGCCATGGGAAAGACGATTATGCAACACTCAATTCGAAAACGTAAACGTCTATGTTTGGCAGTATACAAAGGAAACCAAAACTGTTTTTGTCGACGGCTACCTGAAAACACCCGCATCAAACGCCAAGACTGTAACAGTCAAGAATGACGGTTTAGTAGCCCCGTTCCTTCCAATACCAGCATCCACAACAGTCACGGTAACCGCAAACAGCAACGGCTACTTCACCTCCAATATTTACCTGATCCAGTACCATTTAGTCTGGTGTCCCAAAAGAAGGAAGCCTGTTCTGGTTGGAAATGTGAAGGAGAGGCTTGAACAGATAATCCGCCAGGTCGCTGAAGAACTTGGGATTGAAGTTCTGGAGCTAGCCATAAACCCGGATCATGTCCACTTGTTTATTTCAGCCTATCCAACGATGCCTGTCCATAAGATTGTGAGGAGGATTAAGGGCAGGAGCTCAAGCATTCTTAGGAGGGAGTTTCCGGAACTGCTTAAACTACCGTCACTATGGACTCACAGCTACTATGTTTCAACAATAGGGGCTGTTTCTAAAGAAACCATCAAAAAATACATTGAAGCTCAGAGGGGTGTCTGAGTGGAAAGGGCGAACACCTTCATAGTTGAGGGTTGCCCAAACCTTAGGAAGCTGGCGGACAACTGTGCCAGGCTATACAACGAAGTGAACTTTGAACGCAGACAAGCATACAT
This sequence comes from Candidatus Bathyarchaeota archaeon, assembly GCA_026014545.1. GTDB lineage: Archaea > Thermoproteota > Bathyarchaeia > Bathyarchaeales > Bathycorpusculaceae > JAOAIV01. The sequence continues at coordinate 42,495 of JAOZIH010000010.1, read as the reverse complement.
ACACTACAAAAGGTTCTCGTGGCATCCCAAGCCTTTATACGAGAAATACGCTCCCATAATAGGCTCAGCTACAGCCCAGCAGATAATACGCAAAAACAATGAGGCTTGGAGAAGCTTCCTAGCGCTTAATAGCCTTGAGGCGGAGGGCAAGCTTCCACCACACATCACAAAGGTTTCAATGCCAAGGTACTGGAAGAGAAACGGCAGAAGAGAGCTTAGAGTTATCGTAAGAAACGACTGCTACAGAGTTGACGACAAAAACATCTACCTTCCCAAGGGTTTAAAGCTGAAGTATAAGGGCGAGTTAAGGTGGCATGGCAAGCAGGGCAGGCTTGAAATAATCTACGACGATGCGGATGAAGTGTGGAGGGGTTTTATGGTGGTTAAAGTTGAGAAGCCTCCCATAAGAGGAGGCAGCAAACCCCTCTACATAGACCTAGGCGTAATAAACCTTGCGACATTATGGTTTAACGGCCTAAAACAGGCCATAGCGTATTCTGGAAGGGCGGTCCTGGCTGACTGGTGGTACTGGACAAAGCGCATAGCAAAGGAGCAGAGCAGGCTGGCGAAGGTGAACAGGGCTAAAACCTCAAGAAGGCTTAGAAGGCTTTACGCGCTTAGGCGGAGGCGCTTCAGGCATGCTGTAAACGCCATGATAAAAGCCATCGTTAAGGACGCATATGCGCTGGGCATATCGAAGATAGTGCTTGGAAAGCTTAAGGGCATAAGAGGAAACAGCCACAATTGTAAGGCAAACTCCATGATAAACAACTTCTGGAGCTTTAACTACGTAATCGGAAGGTTTAAAGAGAAAGCAGAGGAACACGGGATAGAGGTCAAAGAAGAGAGCGAACGCGAAACGTCAAGCGTATGCCCAATATGCCGCTCAAGGAACACAGCCTCAAAGGGAAGGCTTTTCAAATGCTTAAGCTGCGGATTAGAAGCCCACAGGGACGCCGTAGGCGTGTTGAATATAGCTCGCCTCTATGGAGGCGAGGTTAACGGGGTGGTGGCACACCCGTTGCTTCTAAGGTGGAATGGGATGATGTGGAAGCCTAAAAGGGCAATGAACAACAGAGCCGATGAAAACCTTAGAAGCAAGAATCTCCCGGCTTCAGCCGTGGAGAGTGTCAACTTCCAAGCTACGCGGTAATAAACAAAGTAGCAGTTGAAGCAGACAACACAGAACCCCTCGTGATTTTACCAAACACTTTCAACTGATTCTCTGCAAACTTGGCCTTTTTCTAAACAAGCCCGGTCTTCCTCGCCTCCACGCCGGATGGTTAGGGTTGCAGTAAACGAATTAGCCTATTAAAAAAATGAAGGTGATATAAATGAAAAATGGTATAGACGTGATTAATGAAGAAACTTATCGTGTTATAGAAGAAATCGATAATATTTTGAAAATGGAAGAAGAGGCGCTTAGGGAAATCAGGAGAAACATAATCAAGTAACTCCTTTTT
>JAOZIH010000010.1:0-40932 GCA_026014545.1 Candidatus Bathyarchaeota archaeon | reverse complement strand
CCTATTAGTAGCCCTGAAAACTACTCTACTTCTCATATTTTTCCTATTAGTAGCCCTGAAAACTACTCTACTTCTCATATTTTTCCTATTAGTAGCCTCTCGTTAGAATGTTTTTCTATAGGCTACTGCCTTAATAGCCTCAACTGGAGGTGAAGAGTTATGCTGCTTACAGTACCCTTAAAAAAGCAGCTGTTTCGATGCAGCGGTTTCCCGGAGATCATTCAGTATTTGGCGACACATGGCAAAGCCACGCCATCCTCAGCGGCTAAGGCAACTGGAGTTTCAGTTAAAACTGCATGGAGCACACTGAAACTTCTAAAGAAGACAGGACACTTGGACGACGGCGAAGCCAAATGGATAAACAAGGACTTCATAATAGTGAATCTGCGCGATGTCGCCGTAGATGGCCTTTTCAGGTTCAGCGGCACAAGACACTTCCTACTTCTTAAAGTTAAGAGCGACATAAGCCTCTCAGAAGCAGCCAGCTACCTCTCAATAAATTATTCAACCATAAAGAAGCTGGCGGCTACACTTAAATCGGCAGGCATCCTTACAGAGGAAAACAAAGTCCGCAACGAACTTATAATGCAGCCTGAAAATCCCCTAAGCCTCATCCCGAGAAGGGAACATCGGCAAGCCATAAAGTTCTTCCTGGACGACTTAAGACCTGAAACGCCATTATGCATGTATGGCGATGCAAGCTGGGGTGTTGAATCATTAGAAATTGATTTGCTGGCGCTGCAAAAAGCAAAGGTTAATTTAACGCTTCTTTCTGAACAGCTGATTAACTCGGCGTCAGCCACAACCTTGCGGTACGGCTTCACCTTCAACATTGCAGTTGCATCAATCGCCGCTTGGTTTGAAAATTTACGTGCAAAATCAAATCAGACCCTCATGGATGCGGCAGATGGAATTTTCATTTATGGTTCAGCGCCAAAGGACGAAGACTACTTTGCATGCGTCGAAGGAAATGTTGACGAAAATAGAATAAACGAGTTGGTGACAAAAGGGTACGCGAAAAGAACTGAGAATGGAGTCGCCTACACGGAAAAAGCGTTAAGCTCAATCAAAGAAAAACCGATTACAATTAAGGAAACTCCCTTAAAAATTAAGGATAAAAAAGTCAAATTTATCTCTATAGCATTAGCAAAAGCATAATTCTTCAATACACGCTAACTTTTGCTTGTTTTTGTCCAGTCCGCTGTTCTCTCTACCTCCTCGTGGTGGACTGGGGACACCTTCTAGGTGACGAAAAGAGAGAACAAAAATTTTGGAGGTGCATTGTATGGAGAGTTTGAAAAATATAAACCCTAAATTTGCACTCGAATTAGAGTGCGAAAAGGAATTGGCCAAAATGGCCAATTGGGACAGAACACAAGCAATGAATGACGAGGTGAAAATAGACACAACATTCGTGGCGACGCCAAAAAACCTCGTCATTCAAGGCATCTTGCCTGCGCCGGCATCAAACGGCTCCCGCAGCATAAACAAATGCAAGGAATGCAGAGAATATAGTTGGCGTTTCAACCGCTGCGGGATAAAACAGCGATTAGGCATCGACATGAAAAATTACTGTCCCATCAAGGTTAAGAGCCAGCATGATCTAAGCCGCATATCATACACAAGGTATCAGGCAGGCTTTCGATTGCCGTTTGCTCCGTTAAACATGAACTGTGGTGGCTGCAACTTTCTCGACAAAATAAACAGAAGATGCCTGTCAAAGAGCTTAAATGGCAATTGCGCATATGCGACATCACAATCAAAGGAAACACAAACCAAAGTTTACGCAAGTTTTCCATGCAAAAATACACGCCAGCAGAACGTAAACCTAAATAGAAAACTTGGCGCTGTAGCTGAGTACAGACAGTCAAAAAAGGAGACAATAATGTCAAACAATGCTGAAAATAAGATGCGGGAACGTTCATCTGTTCAAGCTCCAATTGGGCAGACAGAGGAATGGTACTGCAGTGACTGCGGAGAAACATGGCTTGAAAAAACACAGCCAAAGCAATGCCCCTTCTGCAGCTCAAAAAACATAAGCCTCTTCTAAGAGGGAAATGCAATGTCAACGAAACATGCAATTCTCTGCAAACTACAAAAAGCCATAGAAGAAGCATACGGCTGCGGTTTTAATTTCACTTTATTATGCGCAGTTACAGCCAGCCTCATTCTACACTATTCGTCATCTATAGTCGCCATTATAGCTGCTCTTTACGCGTTTATTCCAGGATACTACATCAAAAAATACATTCGCATACGAAACAACATGAAGTCTAATAACATAGAAAACGGATCGCTAAAAAATGCATTCGTCTTTGGGGCTTTGACGGGAATCAGCAGCGTTATAACATCACTCAACATCTCACTCCTAATTTGCACATATGAACTTGTATTTGCAGTTCCGTTAACAGCATTTGCTTTATTGACAGCCGCCTTTTACCTTGCAAAACACAAGCTTTGTAACGAAATAAACAGCGAAATAACCAAAGAATCATCAATAACAACCATATACTAAAAATCTTTTCAGAGGTGGTGGTTTTTGGTGGGATTGATGTTTTTTAAGTTGCGTCCAAGCAGCCACAGCGACGACTACACCATCATCGCCAAATACCAGTCAAAAAAGGATTGTCAAACTGTATATAAAAAACTACAGAGATTACTGCAACATATGAAAACCAAAAATGATTGTGATTGGTCTCCAGACGAAGCGTATGTAAACAAAGACGATTTAGTAATAACTTTTGGAGTGTACACTGCAGGGTATCTTGACGAGGTTGAAGACATACTTGGCGCGAAAGCTTCTGACATCCAAACATACTGTAATTACCAAGAACTTGAAATAGAAGTGGAGCTTCCAGCGCCAAGTCTTGAAGCTTCCGCGCTTGCCTTCTCCAATGAGGAACTGAAACTTATTGCATGGTTGAAAAAATACGTTTCAGAACCGAAAATCGAGAAAGATGGTGACTGCTGGGTTGCCAAATGGTTCTATGCGGGCGATGCAATATACAATGACTATGAAATTATCGCCGACGAAGCCTACCCAATAGATGAATGGGAAAAATGGAAAGTAAACATATGATAGATTTCAAATGTGGAATTGTGTATGCTTATTGGCGTAAGCAAAAACAGATTGAAAGAGTACGGTGGCAAAAGAATTCTTTTGTATGACGACTGGGAAAGCTCAGAGAAAACTTGGCAAATCAAACAAATTCTAGAAGAACTCGGTATACAAGTAAAACTGGAGAAGGTAAAGCTTCTCAGGAACCCTCTTGAACAAGGCGAAAAACGCTACGAGAACTGGGTCAAAATATACGCAGATAAAACTGAACTAATAAGATGGGTTTATAATAAAATTGCAAATAGTTGTAGAGGTGATTTAAATGCCACTTAGAGAAAAAGAATATAATAATCTAAAAATTTTGGGGCTTTTAACGAAAAACGCTTGCAAACATTTCTATTTGGGCACATGTCCGAAAAGACTTTGTGTTGACAACCCGCCGTCCTCAGAGGAAACAAGGCAATGTCGAACATGTAATTTTAGAGAAACATGAGGTGAAACAATGCCGCAATGCCCAAGTTGTGGCGAAAAAATAAGCCATCTTAAAGTTGAAAAAATCGAGTATGGCTCGCTATCGCTGTTTAATGAAGAACCATATTGGGAATGGTACAATGATGTTTACGGTGCAAACAATTACAAGTATGTCTTCAAATGTCCTGGATGCGACGAGATAATCTTTGAAAACATAGAAAAAGCAATTGAACACCTCAAATCCAGCAAATAAGGTGTTTTTAATGAGTATGCCCTCTGCGCTATTTCTCTCTTACAACGAGTTTGTACGCGCCTTAGAGAAAAAACTGAAAGAAAGCCATGAATGGAACGAAATTACCGATGCGCAATTGAAAGAAGAGTACTGTAACTTCTGTAATAGTGGCAAAACATTTGAAGCTTGGCTGAAGGATAGAATGGATTGATGACTATGCCATGGTATAATTTTGCAAATATCACCTCAGAAGATCAAAAGTATCTAAGGGAGAAAATAAACAAATTTGCAGACGAAGCCATTGCCAAACTGAAACAGCTAAAACAAGAAGCACCAATACATGAACGTGAAATAATCAATGACTACATAATAAGCCTGCAACAACTCAAAAATGACCCGACTATTGGCAGCGCAGTAAACCATTTTGGCAGCATAGCAATCCTCACAGCATATGCCTATGGAGTTGCGATAGAAAGGCTAAAGAAAAATCAGAATTCAAGCTTGCAAGCATCACATTGGAAGAAATCTTAAGTATGATAAGAACCTTCAACAGAGAGCTTGATAATGACCCAATATTAAACAAATATAAAGAAAAGTAAATCCACGAAGTTGTGGTTGTATATTTTGGGGGTGATTTAATGGTCACCGTAAATGAGCTACGAGATCTTCTAAACATTGTGGTCGGATGCAACCTACAATATAATGGCTTTCCATGCAACACATGTTTCCACACTGTTTTAGCCTCTGAGGCAGAGAAAGTGGAGAATCCGCCCAACATAGACCGAATACATGAATGGTGGGAGGCAACGCTTATTTTCCGCGGCGACTACAAAAACGGCGACCTCATCTACATCCCGAAAAAGGAACTAAAAAAGCGTATAAACGAGCTTGCAAGCTTCCTAAAAGAGGTAAGCGCGCCGAAACAGCAATATTAAAAAACGTGTCCCCTTACTATGGTGTGCCTAATGATACTTACAAGAAAAATGTATGCCGGCCTCTGGATTCTTGTAATAATAATGGTGGCGCTTCTGCTGTTCCAGTCTGCATTCGTTGACTTAACCCCTGTAAAAGGCAAAGTTGTTGCAAAATACACTGAGACAGCAGGCGACAGCACTGCTTACATGGTGCTGCTTGAGGACGGCACGCTGCTTGAAGTTAAAAGAAACTTCTGGTATAACTCATGGAAATATGAGGAGGAGCAGACACTTTACCAGAAGATCCAAATAAACGAGACATACACCTTTCTATGCACGGGATGGCAGCTTGACTGGTGGATAATCCACCTACATAAAAACATAATTAAAATTAAACCAACATACCCATAATTCCCCTTATATCGCAACTATTAAATTATTCTAAGAAAAATTGTCTTTGCCAGAAGCCAGTTTAGGAGGTTGAGAAGATTGGGGGAAATACCTCAACGGCCTCTGCATGAAATCGGCCGTTTCATTATGCAGCATAGATGCCTAAAATGCGGCAAAGTAACCCCAAAAGAACAGAGAATACCCTTATACAAAAATCCATGCCCCGCCCTTGTAGAGTACATCCAAAAGAATTTTCCAGGAACTTCCGCAACAAGCATCCTATGCGGTTTCGTCTGCACCGACTGTGTTGACAACCCAGACTTTCAAAAGTAAAATCTCGTTACAGGAAAATACTATACCCTAATTTTTGTAGAGTTTGGATAACGATTCTGTCTTGCTGATTTTTTATTTACTCAGCTAAAAGTTGGAGGTTTAAATCTGTGAGAACAATTCCGCAGCATTTAACAATATGTTTTCCGCTTCGCTTTACAGGCTACAAGACAGGAACATGCTGGTACCCTAAAAGCGCTGGACACATAAGCATTTACTTGGCAGACATCAGCCGCCTCTCCAAAGGCGACACAGCAGAAATCATCAGAAACATCAATTTAACGTTGCTTGAAGAGTTAAGCCACATCTACAGTAGAACGCCAAATGGACATGTAAATTATGATTCGGTTCTTGCGGAAATAGCGGCTCTATGAAACAGTCAAGAGGAAAATACAATGAATGTAGCGTATCTTTTTTGGAATGCCATACCAATGCATGGCGTAATAAAGTATGGTGAGTACACGTGGGAAATCAAGGTTGATGATAGATACGTAAGATACAGTGAACATTCAAGCGAGATGCTTGTTTGGGACATGCAGGAAAATACACTGCACGTCAAAAAGCCGCGAAGACTTAGCTCAAACATATTCTGCATTCTCATTGAGGCGGGAATCAACATATTCCGCAGGAACCAAAGATTCTTTTTATGTTTCGATGGCCGCATAGAGAACTACGAGTTGTTGGATGAAGCCAAAATCATACTTAGCCGGCATGGTACACCATTAAAAATAAAACAGGCAAAGCTTTATTTTGATAACAAATCACGGTACATACATGAATTTTACGAAAAAGCGCAGCTAATATCTGAAACTAAACCATACCTCTATTTTAAATTAAATGATGGAGTAGACGTTTGCATGCTTTTTTACTACGGCGGCATAGATAATGTACTTTTGATAGAGCGGAAAGGCAGCGACATAGAAATATATAGGAGCCGCATAAAACATCAAACAATATGTTCTCTGCTTGTAAAACGGAACTTGCAAAAAGCAATAAAAATCAGAAATAAAATAAAAGAGGAAGGCTTTAATACGCCGATAAACATGCTGAATCAGCTGGACGTAGACATTAATAGTTTACCCAAGATTTTCCAATCAATATTTCATATTTCAAATATTTTTTAGGAGGGGTAAAATGAAACTTGAAATTCCATCCAGGTACAAGGAAACCGCAGACAAAATAGTTGAATCAAGCAGCACAATCAGCGCTGTATTGCCAGAGCTACTACGCTATGAAGAAGAACAGGGCAAAATCATCATTTACTGTGAAATGCCCTTTTCAATACCGCATTTAGCACTTGGTTTAACAAAAAGGAAACTTAGAGAATTCGTAAAAGCCATAAAAGTGGCCGATGGTACAGTTAAAGTAGAGCATGGCGAATTAGTCCTCTGCCCGTATATGCGGCGGACTTTGACAATAAAAATGACTGATGGCACTATAAAGCTGCTTAAGGCGATTGCGAAAGACCATGACATGGAGCTACGTGAATACTGCAGGAAAACGCTGATCAAAGTTGCATTTAGGCATATAGAAAAAATGGGGTTGATACAAAATGTGGAGTAACTGGGTACACATCAAGATTCCAAGAAATGAACTGTATCAGCCTGCTATAGATGAAATAAAGAGTAAGGGGCTGCCTGTAGAATATGACGAAAAAACGTGGACTGTGTCAACGCCGACGACTATGGTGATTTTTCAGCCTTCACTTATGAGCCGCGGATGCTTCCGCAACTTCTATCGGGACATGAAAGTTGAGAGAGGTAAAAAAATTCTGATTGAGGACGAAGAAATGGGGATGGTGCGGGTAGAGCCGAATCGCACAAAAACCTTCACATTCAGGCTTGCAGAGTCAGAGATTGAAATCTTGAAGTCTGCTGCAGAAAACGCTATTGTTGAACCCACAGTGTGGGCGCGAAACATAATTTTAGAAAGAGCCGCCAAACACGTTTTCGGCGACAACTACAAAATAATATTCTGAGTTTTCCACTCGCGAGTGGAAACTAAAAAAGGGTGCCTGTATGGCACAGATTTCTAGGGATATATATCTAAGTGTAAAGGACACCATCGAAACAGTAAAGGATAAACTTGCTGAAAACGGCATATATGTCGGAAAAATAGATGTGGTTTACAATAACATAGGTAACGGCGTTATCACAGTAATGTTCAAGAATGTATCAATAGACCTCGAGAATAAAAATCTCAGAAAAGACCTTGCTGAAGTAAGCAGTAACTGGCGCAATTTTTTCAACGTATTAAACTTGAAGTGCCTTATAGATGGCTCGGCACTTCAAATTGAAGACTTCATTGAAGTCAGCGAGATTTATTGGAATCAACGTGAAGGCGCACAAGTCATATTGAACTATGACTTGCAAATCTACGATTTCATGAAAGAGTTTGGCTTCGACATTGATCTTGAAGAAATGAGCAAGGCGCTTGAGTCGATACTAAACTATGAGGCAAGACAAGTACTACATAAACTACGCAGTTGTGTTTCCCCATTTTGATTTTTTAAAAGATAGAATACCATTTTCTGAATGACAAACCATCATTTGACCCGCATTTTTAACGATTCAGATGGTTTGCCATTTTGTAAACATTATTTGGAGGTTGATAAGAATGACAAGAAAAAAGGGAATAACAAAAGAAAAAGTGATCCAAGGCATGTATTATTCAGAAGAGCAAATGATAAACTCTCTAGTGGAATTGGGAAAACAAATTAACATGCCTTGGACAGACAAACTTAAAAATACAGTTGCGCCTGCAACCCCCTTTCTTCACTGTGCAACATGCGATTTCCTAGATAAAACAAACAACCTCTGCATTCATCTTAGACTAAAGAAAACTTGCGTGTATGTTGATTCGTTCCATTAAAGATGGAGGTGGTTTTATGGATTCGTTTCTTAAGACTCGATTAAACCTTGCCCTTGAAATGCGCCTAAAAGGCTTCGAAAACATTACACCCCATCTTATAGGCCCTCCAGGTGTTGGTAAAACAACATTTGTCAGGGAATGGGCGATTGAGAAGGCACGTGAATTCAACCTTGAATTTGTCGATGCTGATCAAATTCTACCAGAAGAAGTTGAATATTACCTTCAATCGCCCGATAAATATTACATATTCAAAGATTGCCGATTAACCGGCATGGACCCAATAGATATTTCTGGTCAACCAAGACCCTACAGTAATTCGAAGTTCATAACTTATGTGCCGTTAAGTATTGCCCGTCTGCTTCACTCATGCGCAGGGTTGCTTGTGCTTGAAGAATTTCTCAACGAAACGCGTGAAACGATGATTGCCAGCTCATATAAAATCGTACGCGACTACAAGATAGGTGATATAGCACTAAATAAACGTGTGCTTGTTGTTGCTGTTTCGAATTCTGCGCAGTATAGCAGTTTAGTTGGTAGCATACCTAAGCCTCTGCGAGACCGATTTGACTTCATAGAAGTTCCAGGATTCAGTGTTGAAGAATGGGTTGAATGGATGGATAAGACTTATGGCGCTGAAAATTGGGATCGTGAAGTGCTGGCGTATTTGATGTGGAAGCCAAGCGACTTCTTAGCCAACGTTACAGATAATCTGTCAAACGATAATGGTTATGAACCGCCTGCTACGCCACGCGGCTGGTCTTATGTTGCGTTAGCCTTCAAATTGCTAAAAAGCAAGAATACAAGAAACAAGGATTTTTTCAGAAGTGTGGCGGTAGGAAAGCTTGGTAATGTTGGCGAGACATTAATGGCTTTTCTCAGCAATAAAGTTCCATCATTCCAGGAGCTTGTTAAAAATCCTGCAGTTATCGTAAACTTCAATATAGAACAAAAATATCTTGCGGCCTTAACAATAGCTGAAAACATAAATGCCAACGCTAAAAATGCGCCGCTCGTAAAGAAATTTTTGGAGTTTGTTTCAACAAAGGATGACAGAGAATTTGTTTCAGCGTTCTTTACTTTCCTCAAGAAGGAAAGACGACTATTAGTATACAACCTTGTAAAGGATAATCCAGTGGTGTTCAAATGTCTCGAAGCAACTGGCCGTGCGCTATCACCTGTTTGACAGGTGACTTTTTATGGATGCTAAACAGTTTCTTGAAGAGCTACGTGACATCAGGGTTTTCTGCAGCCGATATTTCCCTTTCGTTATTGTGCCATTAAATTATGTCAGGATTGTCTCGTCAAAGGCAGTGCCAATAGCTGCGGTCGACGAGAATAATACGTTAATAATAAATTTGCAAGCTTGGGAAAAACTTTCGTTAATTGAAAAACGGTTTGTTATAATTCATGAAATGCTCCATGTCTGTCTGCTTCATGCTTTGCGTTCAAAGGGTTTTTTGCAGATAGCGCATAACATTGCTTCTGATGGGAAAATAAATGATGGTATAGAAGAAAGCAACGTTATAAATATTCACCAAATGAACATTCAGCCTATAACATTGAATGTCATAGCTGATTTGCTTAACAATCGAGTTAGCTATGAAGACCTTAAAAAAATGAGCACTGAAGAAATAGCAAGCATATTAGAACGTAGCAATATCAGCCTGAAATTGCAGGCATTAAACGTTTTTCTTAAGTCTGATTTAACCGGTAAAATAGAGCCTGATGAGGTGATACAAGAAGGCAGCTTCAGCCCAAATGCTGACAAAACAGAAAAAGAGAAGGCATGGAGGCAAATAGCTAATAAAGCAAAAGATTTCGCGCAGAACATTGGCGTTTACCCCGCTTCTCTTTCAAGACTTGTTGACGAAGTCATCGAGTACAAGCCGCCTTGGCAAATCCTCACCCGCTTCGGCTCAAGAGGATTAAGGCATATAGATCCTTCCTTTATGGTTTTGAGTCGGCGAGGCGACGATTATCCAGGCTCCTTGAAATATTCAAATACCACTTGGTGCCTGATAGACACGTCAGGCAGCATAAGTGAAGAGCAGCTCAAATATTTTCTTGGAATAATTAAGCATGAAGCAAGAAACAGCAAAGTTTACGTTATACCATGGGATGCTGAAGCATACAACGTGTTAATAGCTAAGAGGCCTGCTGACGTAGCCAAGAATGTAGCCGCAAAAATGAAGGGCGGCGGTGGAACAGTAATCAAGCCAGTTCTAAAGAAAACATATAAGTTAATGAAAAGAGGCGACGCTGTTATTGTGTTAACGGACGGCGACATTTTCGATAAAGAAGAATCTGAAACGCAGCGTCTATTCGATATAATCGCGAAAAAAGCGTCTTTTGCAATGGTAGGCTACACAAACACTCCTGTTCACGCACCAGGTTTCTATCATACAAAGATCGATTTCGCTAAAAATAAGGAGGGGTTACGTGGAGCTTGAAGCAGTACTTGAAACACTTGTTTGGCCGATAATTAAAGATGCTATTGCAACTGGACTTTTCGATGAAAACAGCATAGAACTTCTTGTTGAATCAACAATTAGAGAATTAATTAAGGAGCTTAATCGCAATGCATACATCGGAGATTATGATGCACTTCGTTTTCTGATTAACCAGAGACCAGAAGATGTTAAGAAAGCAATAAAATATACCTCTAAAAAGGTTAAGTGGCGTATACGTAACCTTATGCGCCAGCAACAAATAAGTTAAATTTTTTCTGAGGTGATGTTTATGGATAGAAGACCTCACTTATATTTTTGGGAGCATAAACCCGACAAATTTAATTATGTGAGTAGGCGGGGATACCGCGACATAATAAGACGGGAAGGAAAATACATCCAGTATTTAGTTTGGAACAATCCTGTTGCAACCTTGGACACAGCCAATAACAAGTTGTGTGTGAAGGATTGCGGTTGGCGTACATGGCTTACAAAGGATCGGTTGAACTGTATTTTACGGCTAATTGACTTTGAAATTAGTAGTTACAACGGTGTCTGGCGTATTTTTGATAGAGTGAGCAGGAAAGAGTTCAAATGGGCAGGTGAGCATACCATTTGGCTGGATGATAGAAAAATTAGCCCTGCCGTGCCTGTGCGCAGGAACATTAAACTTTCGATTATTATGGAGCGTTTTCATGAAAAAGCTGTGAAAGCATTGAAAAGTAATATTTTGGTAGACAAAAAGGGTAAAGCGTTGTATTGTTTGATAATTGATAAGCATCCACGCCGCCTATACTTTAGTACGTTACTTATTAAAGCAATACCTGATACGCTAAAACTATATATGTGGGAAGGGGTGCTTCCATTTTCTACTGTGGAAAGGGCATTCATGAACTCGGATATTAAAGGCATCCTTAAAGCTTTGAAGAGATATTATTACACATTAGAAAAGTGTTCACTTAACGATTTGCTTGAAAGAATAAATGATTACAGGTTCTCTTCTGATGCGTGTTTGCCTGCTGAATTGGAAAGAGTTCTAGCTGTGTCTCAGGTGGTTAACATATAAGGGGGAGGTGTGTATGATGAAAACAAATATAAAAACTGTCAGTACTTATGGCGGCAGTACCGCTTTAGTTGTTGAGGTTGAAAATGAAGACTGCAAAGTTTACGCTAAAGTCACAAGCGGGTCAGATTTGATTTGTGTTAATCCATCTTTCTATTATGTGACATTTGGCTTTGAATATAGACGCGTAGATGAGCATGGACGCGTAACTGAGGAAGGAGGCAACTATATACCTCAACATTTAAGGGGTATGAAAAACGCGTTAATAGAAGAGTTGAAAAAAGTACTTTCAGAGAAGCAAATTGACTTAAAAAATGTCCTGGCCTACAATGACGAGAATCACAATTTTATTCCCCTGAATCAGATGTAGGGGGCTTCCTGGTGAAGCGTCTGCTTACGCCGGATGGACTCTTTATTTATGACCGGGAAAACGGCGGATGCTTTATCTATCCAGATATGAAGTCGGAAAAGTGGGAAGCTCCGCTTTTCGCCCAAATTGCGTTGACTGATAAATGCAATTTGAAATGCTGGTTCTGTTATAGCATGTCTTCACCTGACAGAACGCTGGAATGGGATTTCGATGAACTTAAGCAGCTGTTGATGTTCCTCGATAAATGGGGCGTGTTCGGTGTATCCTTTGGCGGGGGTGAACCTTTCTTGTACACTAGACTTGTTGAGGCAGCAGAGTTCATTAAGAAAAGCACACGTTTGGATGCGACATTAACAACCAATGGTACAGTGGCAACTGAGGAGCAGCTGAGGCAAATTGAAGGTTTGATAAGCGAAGTCCGCGTTAGCATAAGAACAGCGAAGTCCATTGAAAATTTAAGTATGTATGTTAACCGCGAATTCGATGTGGGAGTAAACGTTATACTCTATCATGACGGCGTCGAATTCATTAGACAGGTAATAGAGAATTCTCTGAAGCTGGGAGTTAACGATTTTCTGATTAATTCGTTCAGGCCTGTCGGGAGAGGCGCTAACCAGAAAAATTATGAACCAACATTAAGTGACTACAGGAATTTAGCTGCTTTAATAAAACATTATAGAGACAAAGCAACTTTCAAAACAAGCTGTAGGCTTGCTTCATATTTGAAGCGTTACAAAATCAGGTTCATGCCGTTTGTCGATGAAAAGCCTGGAAGAATACTGGCAATAAGTGTTGACAAAAAAGTTAGACTCAGCAGTCTTTCAAGTATGGCTTATCCATTTGAAAGAATAGATGAGATACCTAGAAAATATTTCCAATTGACAGTTGATGGTGTTTCTGCTTGGTAAGAGTATTTATCGATCCTAAGACAGGCAAATTTAAACATACAAAAAAGGCAGAGTTACCCGGTTACAAGTTTGTCTGTTATAGACCGCGCCACTTCAAATTCTTTTACAAGGCTGTTTTTTGTCCTGTTTGCAAAGAATGGCATGCAGTAACCTACTCTTACAGTAGCTTAAGAAAGGAGAAGTATGCGGAATTTCTTGAAAAGTACGGCTGCTCGAAAACAAAGGATGCGTTTGAGCTTATAGAGCTGGTGGGACCCAACACTCTCCAATGCTATGAGCAGACTGAGAGTCTACTACAGGAAAACTTGGATGTTAAGTCATTAAGCGAAATTATTGCTCCTTTTCCAAAGAGGCTGAGACGTAAACTATTCAATATAGCCCTTGAAAGAAAAAATATTGAAGAAGTGCTTATTCACAGTACTATTTTGCTGTAGAGGTAGAAACCGCGTCCAGTTTCCTCCTTTTTATTGTTGCGCATTTTTAATTATGAAATTTGGGGGTGGAAGATTATGGTTGTGTTTGGTCAGCATGGAAAATCGACTTTATGGAGGGTGAGATATTGTTGAAAACTGAAATTCCTCGACCAATAAAGGGTTCTTGTGTTTTAACGCAGGGGTTCCTTGTGAATGTGGATGTACCTTCGGAGGAGAGAATGTCTGTTAAAGTTGACATTTCTTCGTTAAGTAATACTGGGCATATGTCATGGGTTTCAAGACTTCAAAATATGCTACAGCAGATAGATGTTGACTATAAAACGTTGGCAACAGGGAAAAACGTCACGAATACGCGGAGACGTTCAATCAAAGCTCGCTATGTAAAGAATCAACAAGGCCAGCAGATAAAAATTGTGTCTTTCCAGCCTTATCCAAGCTTGCTGATAAACCGCTTAAAAAGCATTAGGCATATGGTCTACGATATTCTAAACGAGAATTGCTTGATAATACAAGAGGAACAAATCGGCAGAATGAAGCGTAAACTGTACTTTTTACCGGCTAACAGCGCTGCTGAAGTAATGAATAAGATAGGTGAATTAAACAGTAAACTGAACACTTTGAAAATTGAAATTGCAAATTACGAGAAAAGCAGTTACTTCAATGATGTTGTCACATACATTAAGAGTGTAGACAAGAACCAGATGGCAAGCAACGTTTTGTTACCAGAGATAAAGATTGCTCCTATACCATTAAGCCTTTCGAAAAGTTTCTTTCTAAATTACCTTCAAGAAGAAAAACGCAAGGCAATTCAAGAGGTCGACGAGAAAAAGAAGGAAGGGTTAGCTGCCCTCGAAAGAGAAATACAGCAAAAACGACAGGAAATGCTTGAGGCAATGTCAAAGGATCTACAAGACCGTTTCGCCACTATATTAGCATTGGTTGAGCAGGTGGTGAAGGATGCCTTCAAAAGAAGAACCTCAGCGTTAAATAGTAAGACTGCTGCAAAACGTTTGAACTCGTTGACGCAGCTTATAAAAAATGCAGGCATAGAGTTTGACACTAAATCTTTTGATGCTGTCAGCAACGTGTTAAATGTTGCAGGCAAAAATGATCTTTTAACACTGAAGAATGCTGTGAACGAGCTTGTCCAGTCGTTAGGGATGTCTCCTACTGGAGATCCAATTAGGGATATGGAGCTCGCTAGAAAAACAGCGCAGGGCAATTCAATATTACTGTTTACTGTAGAGTGATTGCAATGAGTTTTCAAGAGGTTTCTGAAGTTTTCAATAAGCTTGTCAAGTCAGTTGCAGATGTTTATCGCGGCTACCATCAATATACAATGATTGAGACGATATGCTGTGGCATGCTCATAGGAGAGCCGGTTCTGTTAATAGGCAGTCACGGCGTGTTTAAAACCAGCATGGCCGCGTTCATCGGCAATCTATTTGACAAGCCTGTTGTCACGTTGAAACATAAATTCAAAGGGAGAGAGGAACTGGAAAAGTTCTTTGATGAGCTTGCTGGGCGATTAAATGTTGACTGCAAAAATTTAATGTCAAATCTTGTTGACGGCGTAAACATTGAGTACGAACAGTATAATGATGTTGTAACCGTTAACATTGAAATTGACCTTGTAAAACATCCAGCTGCCGAGACTCTTGGTAGCGTAAGGCGAGTTCCAGTAAGAGTCTTCAACATGCAAGTTAACGACCAAATGGATCCCGAAGATATTATGGGATATAGCATAGACCATCCGGCAATACTTGGACAAAAACCTCCGCATGCAGTTAAATCTGGCAAAATTTCAGGAGCAGACATTGTAGTTATAGATGAATGTTTCAATGCGCCAAGGCTTCTCTCGAAACTTCACCATGCATTAAACGAAAAAGTTGTGGATACAAACATTGGTCAAATCGAAACTAAACCTTTAGCGTGGATTCTGGCGACAAACCCTCTTAACCAGTTTTATCAAACTAACCTTCAAATAGTCAATGTTGCAACTGCTGACAGATATGCGTTGAGTGCACGCAGTTTGCCGCCCAGCGCCCAAGAAGTATTGTTGATGAATGAACGCTGGAAAAAAATGAAGCTTGCGAAAAAAATACCAGTGGAGCTTGTTTATCAAGCCCGAAAATACATTGAGGAAGTCACGATACCAGAAGAATTCATAGTATTCTGCATGGGGATTGTTAGTCACTTGTCCCGCTGCTACTTTGCAACAAGCACTTCAGTACGTTACGAGGAAAGCAAAGATCCGTTTGAAACTGACAAGGAATGTTCATTATGCATTTACAATGAGTATCCATGTGGCTTAGCGAATGTGGGCAAAGTCAGGACAATGATACGACTGCAACAGGCGATGAAAGCACATGCCTTCTTGAATATGAGGCAAACTGCTGATTACGCAGACCTGAATTACGCGCTTCTTGCAGTGCTGCCTCATAGGCTATCATGGAATAACAAGGAGTTCTTGGCGCAATACGGAAGCATTTACACGGCAACAAAAGAGCTAATCAACAAATACATACTATACTTTACGTCGTCACGTCTCAATATAAGGGAAATTGAGGATTTGATAAAGAAGCCAGATGCGACGCAGGCCAAAGAATTACGGGAGAAATACGCAGATGCGTTGGTTATCAGAGCTTTGCTTGACGAAATAATAGATATGATTAAAGAGGCTGCGAGAAAGAAAGATGAAACAACGGCATTAGATATACTTGAGCCGCAGCTCAAGCTTAAAATGGCTATAGAGTCTATAAATGCGTCTGCGAATACGGCAACTAAAGCGAAGCGGTAATGGAGGGGCTTGCTATGCAACCCCTCAGTCTTCAAGAGGTTTTTGAGAATACAATAAAAAAAGCAAGCGTTATTCCGCCGCCTCTGCATGTTAAAGAAGACCCGCAGGCTGCAACTTTCAGTGTTGATCTTGCGAAAATGACTGTGTATGCGCCCCCATACTGGAGTTCCATTACACATAAAGAAGAGTTGTTTATGCATGAAATAAAGCATGCATCTAGAGATGGGCTACCTTACACATACAAGGATGCATTGTTACATGAGATTACATTGATAAGCAACTTGGGAAAGTCAAAAGCAACCGTCAAAAACGCTTTGAATGTAGTGTACGACGTAATCGTTGACATGCAAGTGAAGAAGGAACGTCTTGACGCGAAAGGCATGTGTGTTGAATGGCTCAATCGGTTTCCAGTAAAAGAGGAAGGAACAAGCTATCATTTGCTGCAAATAATATACAAAGACTTCTTTGGTGTGCCATTGAAAGAAACAACCTATGAAAAGGAAATAAGGTTAAACAGAGATTTCAACCAGCTTAAGTCTCTTTTGAAAATGTTAGCCACTAAAAAATACGGCGATAACGACGTTGTAGAAATGATAGTTAAAGCAGCAACCTTAGTTATGCAGCTATCCAAATGCAACGAAATGTCTGCTCAAAGCAAAGGCTATGGCGACCAAAGCTTCTATGATATAAATGATCCTGAAGTGAAAAACACCGCCATCGCTATTGGATTATCAAAAGGATTAAGTGTCGGTGATATAGCTGACTTTTTAGAGGAAGACATAGATAAAGTGAAAGAGGCGATTGAGAAGGCTGCAAAAGACAATGTAAGGCAATCCTTATGGAGGAACATTAAAGGATTCAAGGATCTTATAGGTGCAAAATCGTATTTAGATCTTAAAGAGCCTTGCTCACGAAGATGGCGTCCGTATTCAAAACGCATCGATGAGAACAGTATTATGAAGGCTCCTGATGATCCTTGGAGATGGCGGGAGCCTATAGTTGACACTATCCTCAGCATCGAGCAGCCGGGCAGTAAAGGAGGCTTCTCTAAAATTGTGCTTTTGGTCGACTATTCGGGAAGCACCGCTGCAATATATAATAAACAGCCAATTCTCCATTACATAAAGGAAGCGGCTTACCTGCTGATCGCATATGCGAAAACGTATAATCTGCCGGTTTTAACCATTGCGTTCAACGATGCAGCATGCACTATATGTAAAGAATCGAAAGATTATCTTGAGCATGGCGTAAGCGTTTTTAAGCTTAGCCCATTTGGAGGCACAAACCTTTCATGTGCAGCAGCACTTGTCTCTAAAAAAGCGAAAAATGCGTTGATAGCAGTGATAACTGACGGCTTCGTCCAAGAACATGACGTTGTGAGTCTAAAAGAAAATGCAAAAGCAAATTCTGTGATTGCAGTGGTTATAAATCCGGATCCGAAAACAACTGTAATCGCGAAAAACCCTGATAAGGCAATTAAAATATTTGTTGCGAAGCCAGATGATGCAGGAAAACTGTTTGTTGAAACTTTATTTAGTCAACAGAGGTGATTGTCATGTTTGCTTTTGATGATTGCTACTTCAAAAATCCACTTTTACAACCTATCGATAATGTTTTTGTTTCGAAGAAAAACAGTAAAGCCTCAGCTGAGGCGAAAGCAATTCTTAAGCCTATACTCATTGACGGATCCCCATTTATTCTCAACGCTGAAAATATCACTAAAATTTTTAGAATAAGAGGCTTCTGGGACACGACTAGTGTGCCAACGTCTGAACTGGTTTCATGTATGCCTTCAGGAGTTGTATCGTCACATATAACAAAGGTGAGTGTGTGGAGACCAATATTGTCATCGTTCAGTAAAAAAATCATTACACAGCAAAACATTGGAAACATGGTGATAATGAAGATGAGCGGCGAAGACAGCGACTATTTTACAGCAGTAGATTTTTCCGAGAAACTTTTAGGCTGTAGCTGCCCATTTTATACACAGCACTCTTCGGAAGCGCGTTTCCTATGCAAGCACCTGTTCAAATTGATTTATGAGTTGCGTAACGAATTTTTAACTAAAACTAACATTGCAACAACAGAATGGCTTGACAGTCTCGAAGAATGCAGAAAAAACATATATGCCGACGTTATGATGGCCAATTGGCTCTACTATTTCACCACGAATGTAATGAGCCAACTTGAATTAAAAGCCGGACAAATCGTGAATAAAAATGTCCCTTTCAAGATTTAATGAATTTCTTTGCATGTTGGATGATGCTCTAAGCAAATATGAAAGCGAAGTTGACAAAATAGTCGCAGCACTTGGCATTGAAAAGAAAAATTACACTAAAATTCTAAAGCAGGAAATTCTCGTCAAATTTCTTGTTCCCTTATACCTCAATAGAGAAGAACTTGAGCAGAAAGCGAAGAAAATGCTTTCTGACAAAATAAAGCGTGATTTAAAAATTTATGTAGGGGGGAAAATGGGTGAGCGACAAGGATAAACTGCAATATGAACCATATAGTTTCGAAATTGTTGCCGGCGTATGGGGAAATTTTGTTACATATAAACTGTACATTTTTAAAGGCAATTTAAATGTTGCTTTAACTTGGCCTTTGCCGCCGGTTTTTGCGGATTTCCTCAACTTCTACATTAAAAATTTCAGTTTTACCACATACAATATATTCCAAGCTGAACTTCCAAGTAATGCTATGAAGGCACTGCGCTATGGCAATATTATTAGAACAGTAACTTTAGATGAATTGAAACAGATCGTTAAAACAAACATTACTCCGTTAGAAACATGGCTTTCAAATATTGGAGCACCAGCCGATTTTGATGCAATACATAAAAATGGATTACAGCATGTTCACGGCCAATACGTTTTGGGCCTAGAGAATTATCCAAAAGTCAGTGTTACCTTTACATCTGCTGGCAACAAAGCTTCAGTAACATTTGACGCGAAAACAGTGGATAGCGTTTACATTAAAGACAAGTTAGCTACGGCGCCTCCGCTTGAATGGTGGTTGCTGTCGATTTTTTCGAACAAAACCCAGATGAAACATGTGACATTGCTGTCTCAAGGTAAAGAGGACATAGACTATCTCTTCAGTTTGCTTGAAAAAATAAAACTCAGCGCGTTGAACAAGCAAATCCACAATATACTTCCAGTATTCAAAGGCACGCCGTACGAGTTGAGGTTGAAGAAGATTGCCACGAAAAGTGCACTTTGCCAATAGGCTCTGTAAGGTGGTGGTTTTTGGTGGGATTGATGTTTTTTAAGTTGCGTCCAAGCAGCCACAGCGACGACTACACCATCATCGCCAAATACAAAAACAAAAAAGAAGCCATTAAGGTTAAAGAAGCATTGAAAAAACTGCTGAGAGATATGGAAGAAAACGATGAGAAATACGATATAGATTGGTGCGTGTATGACGCGCTTATGCAGGTAAAAGACTGCAACGTGATCTTTACTATCAATACTTGTGGCTGTTTAGATGATGTTGAAGCAGTTATGAAAGCTGCAAATCCCAGCAGCCTCAACATATACACGGATTATCAGCATATCATTATATCTGTTTATGCTCCGAAACATGTCACTTTGTCTGCTCTACCTCTTATTCTGTCTCTTTCAGAAGCCAAGATTATTGGGTTGTTGGCTAAAATTTGTGGTAACCCTAAAATTAGGGAAACAAAAAATAGAACCGTTTTTTCATGGGAGTACATGGGGAACGCAATATATGATGAATGGAGTGAAAGCCTGTTTGGCAAGCCAATTTCTGAGTTAAAAAATTTCAAAATAACCATAAAGAGATGATGGAATTGGATTATTTGAAGGAGATATTAGGCGAGAAGATCCATCTTTTACTTATGAATTACGCGAAGAGCCATCCTGACATTTCGTTAGAGCAGGTTGTCGTTGAAGTGATAGGTGAGAAAGCTGCCGTAAGAATAAGCAAAAGTTTACAACTGACATCTTCTGTAAACAAAAAGGATATGAAATAAACTGGAAAGGAGCGTGATTATATGAGTAATGTGAAGGTGTATATAAAAGAGGATGGGCGGTTAATGGCAGTATGCCCACATTCATTTGTAGACTGTATTGTGTACGTGTACTGTCAAACCTGCGAGCTTTCATGTGAACTTGCAGGAAAAAGCTAAAGAAGTCGAAAAACTTGTTAAACTGGGGGATGAGTGATTGGGACTTTTGATTGCGCAATGTGATATTTGCGGACGTATCATATCATGTGAAGAAGAAAATTTCTTCGAACATGATGAACTAATATATTGCGCCAACTGCTTTGATGAGGAAGAACTAGAGCCGCAATCAAAAGAAGAATTAAGAAAGTTATTTGATAATATTCTCAGAAAAATGCTTGACAAAATAGAGATAAATGAGTTAACGATAAAATAACCAGTTAACGAAGAACGCCGCGTTTTTTTCCTTTTTAAAAATAGATATTAAAAATATTTGGGAGGTTGATGTGTATGGCGTATGTTTTGGTATCCACAAAATACAACGAGGAGTTTGTTGCTTTTATGAGAGAACTTGGCGGGAAATGGTCTGCTGAAGTAAAAAGCTGGCGTGTGCCAGCAGAATGCACTGAAAAGGTGAAAGCAAAGGCTCAAGAACTTGGAATAGAAGTGAAAATCACGGAGGAAACGCAAGGTAGCAGTGGCCAAAATGGAAACGGCGTAAATGGTAACAAAGCCAACGGCGTTAATGGAGAAAAAGGCAAAGCTGAAAAGGGCGCTATATGGATGCGTAGAAGCAAAGACGGCAGGTTTGTTCTGATCTCAATCAATTTGATCGCGTTTGCTGAAGACATAAAAGCGTTGATGGAAGGTAAAAGAAAAAGTGTCAGATTTAAAGTGTTAGCTGCTAAAAACGTAAATGAAAAGCAGCAGTCTCCATCGCAATAAAACATTTATTGCGCCGCTGGAAAGATCCAGGAGACACGGTGAAATAATGATTCATGAAAGGGAGAAAAACTTGGCCTACAGCATCGACGACCTCATGAAGATGCCTTCGAACGCGGGATTCACGCAGCCAATACGGAGGATCTTGGAATACGAGGAATACGATGGCGACAGCATTCATTTCTCCATTAAACATGGAACTCCTGTTTCAGTCACCGTTGAAAAAAGCTCAAACATCCAATTTGAAACTGAGCTGAAAAAGGTAACCTTCAAAAACGCTGAAATTTCCATATCACACTCTAACGGCGAAGTATACATCAACATTAAACCAAAGTAACTTTGCTAGATTCTTTCGCACTTATTTATCGCGGCTATCATCAATATCTCCTTTTTTACGATTTTATCCATCTAATTAAGTGAAGGTGATTTTTATGGGAAGAAAAAAGACTGTTTTAGAAAAGGATAATTCTAAAGAGTTCAGCGATGAAGAAGCTGAAGAATTCCTCCAATTTCTCGGTTTAATTTCCGAGTTTGAAAAAACCAACTATGAATTCTGGTGTGCTAGGATAACAAGCGCTGAAGTAAAAAACGGTGAAATCCAGTTAACATTAACTTTGCCATCGCTGAAGAACGATAAAAAATACACTGAAGCCTTAAAGAACATAATTTTGAAAGCTTCCAAATTTACAATGCTGATTCCAAATCAAAGATGGGCTGAAATGTTACGTGACAAGTATCCAGCAGTCCACAAGCAACACATGGAACTTTTGGAGTCTCTGCGCAAAAAACACCCAGAAATATTTGTGCCAATCCAAGCGGTTGAACAAAATTCGATGGAACAGCAAAATGCAACTTTAGATTATGTTAGGTGATTGGAAATGGAAAACTGCTTTTCAATACCCCTCAATTTCAATGGCCGAAAAATTGTCGGCAACAATGTTACCTTATTAATTGGCAACTGTACTGTTAATGGTAAAACAGTGCCTATCCCTTTCGGATTAAAACTATTGAAAAGTAAACATGCATGGCGATTAATGGATTATTTTGACAAATTAAAATTGTCTGAAGCTGGAATCGAATGGATTCTGAGGAAAAACAGTGTCCCATTAAAGAAGAAATTGAATATTGCACGCGCAAATATACCAGAAAAGGGGAAAATAAAACTGTATAGACATATTTGCGGCGACAACGTTGTCGTTGTAACTGACGGCTTTGAAGGCTACCGTTTCACAAGCTTTAATGTTACTGCTGATTTACCCCCCTTCTTATATGAAGATGGAAACATCCATAGCATTTATTACAGGATAAATTGGCAAAAGAACCCGGAGGATATTTTCGAGTTTTGCCGTTTATTGACAACTCTAAGCGTGAGATGTAGAACAAAAACAAAAATCGTTGAATACTTTAATTATAACACTCAACTTGGCTTGGAGATGGCGAAGCAAAAATATGAATACCAAACCTATATTAAGACGCTGCAAAAGCACCCTATAAAGCATTCTGATGGCGTTATCGTTTGCATAGAAAAGTATGGACAGCCATATTTCTTTCTTGTAAACAATGATGTCTTCGAAATTAAACACACGGAAAAACACATTCTTGAAGTTTTGCGGTGCCACAAAAAAATAAAAAGATTGGCCAAAGTAACTGACCAAAACATAAGAGCTGAAGTTCTTGAGAAAGCAAGGATGTGTGACGGCGTTGAATGTCACGTTTAAAAATAGATGTGTAGCGATCACTAGCACACCGGCGCCAATCTCATTTAAAATAAGAAAAGCGCTCTTTAGAAAGAAGAAAGTGCCGGAAAACTTTGGACTTTTCGCGCTTCAATATCCAGAGGAAGCTAAAATATTTTATAAAAATGTGATGGCAGCGCCAATTACCAAGGACACAAAAGACACGTTGCTAGAGCAAGTTTTCGAAGATGGATTTAAAAAAACATCAAAACTATTGAGAAAATACATTAAAAATGCGCCTTCAAAGGACAAAGCCAAATTATACCTTGACTATTCGTACTTGTCAGTAACAAAGGGAAAACGTAGCTACGATTTTGGCATATATACAAAATTGTCTTTGCCGCCAAACGTGTATAATGAAGCAATATTTATCGACTGGTTAACAAACGATAAAGTTAAGATTGTTCTTCAGGAGCCAACAGAATTCTTTAACTTCATCGACAAATTACATAATTTCTGCACTTTCTTGAAAAAATACGGATTTACTCAGCGAAAATTCTTGGATACGATTGATTGCTATTTTACGAACAAAAAGAAATGTGAACAGGAATTACAGCGTCTTCAAAAAACCTATCAACTTATAAAAACAGGTGCCAAAGTATTAGCGCAGCTTGAAAGCCCGATAAAAACACCTATCGGATACATTGGAGGAGACAAAACAGAAATTTTCTTCGTCACAAATGACAATATTCTTTACAATTTAAGTAGAACCAAACCGGGCAGAACAGAGGAGATCATTGGCGAAATCATCAAATACAAAAAACTTCCAAAAATCAAAGGCAACTTAAAGGATGATTTAGTAAAAAGCGCTGTTACCTGCTTTAAGGATGTAAAACCCGAATTAGCGGTTTTATATACATAAAAAAGACTGGCTTAGAACCGGGCTCCATGAAAAACCAGAAAGACGATTAATGCCTTTAAAATTAACAGAGCTTTTATACATAGACAAAGTGTATGTTCCATCAGAGCAAAACTTCGCGGATGTTGAAAGCTGAAATAAGCTTATTACACTTAAGAAATCGCCAAAAATGTCCTTCTATCAATCTTTTATGATTAAGTGTAAACGTTTTTTCGTTTATAAAGCTTGAACTGGAGCAGGTTTGGTTTAAAAATCGAAAAAGTGGGGGTGAAAAAAACATGAAGATACTATACCATAATATTGATGTTGTAGACTGCACAGCCGACCCTCATGCTGTAGATTACAAAAACTTGGAAGCCGCATGCAAAGATGTCTTAAAGGTTTGTGAGAGCGCTACAGTATTTGGCATTGAACGAGTGACGCTTGAACCAAAAGACAAAGATGAAATCCCGTTTGTTTCAGACTGGTATTCCATAGACTTAGGCAAAGGACCTGACAAAACAAAATGGGTTAAAGCAGAAGGAAAAAACGCTGAAAAACACAAAATAAAAGGCTTATACTTCTATAGAGAAGCAGACTTTTCAAAGGAAATCGTTGATTCAGCTGGGCGAATATCTCACGTAACAAGTAAAGTTCCGAAAAACCGGCATTTGCCCCCAGGATTAACTGGCGTGAAGGAAGCCATAAAAACACTGCTTAAAGATCCAGACAAATTCAAAGTTCTAACAATCATAGTTGTCTGGAGCAAATGGATGACAAACAACTGCTCTGACTATATCAGACTCGATGTTGAAAATGTAACAGTTGACTATAGTAACCAAGACTGGTATATTGGCACAGCAAAATATAAAACACATTTAGCAGAGCTTTCAAAACTGCTTGGAATAGAGATCCCTGAAACAAATGAGTAGACAAAACCTTAGTGGCCAATATGATAGTAGCATATTTTGATGGCTCATGCGAGCCAGTTAACCCTGGCGGCATAGCAACCTACGGTTTCGTCATATACTTTGACGATGTCAAAATCGGCGAGGGACGTGGGCTTGCAACGGAACCATGGAGTGAAAACGCAACAAACAATGTTGCTGAATATAGAGCTTTAATTGAAGCTCTCAAATGGCTCATAAAACATGGATTAAAAGGCGAAGTTACAGTAAGAGGAGACAGTAAACTTTGCATTATGCAAATGCGCGGTAAATATGCTGTGAAGGCCGCGCGGATTATCCCGTTATATAATGAGGCGAAAGCTCTTTCAAAGTTTTTTAAAAAGGTTAAGTTCGAATGGGTGCCACGTGAGCAAAACAAAGAAGCTGACTTGCAAAGCGAGCAGGCTTTGCAAGATTGTCTGGCAACATCCCATTATACCCGAGCAAAACATGTAATTAATATTCATTGAAGCTGGTTGAGGTGATGTTTTTGAGAGAACCCAAAATAATAATTGATGTTTCAACATTTCTTGACAGCGAACACTATGAGGAGCTTGAAGATAAAATAGCTGAAATACTGAAAAATTTTGGTGTAAAAGCAAAAATACAATCCAGGGCTACAGGCAACGAAATAACAGTAACGTGATAGAGGACTATTTCATGCCCTACCCCATCTATATCACATATTATACCTTCGGCCATATATCACTCCATGTTGACAGGAAATGCCACGACTTTGATATGCGACGTAATATTTCACATGTAATCTTAACGGTTATCAACAAAATAAAATGGCAGACAGGCAAAAACGAAAAAATCACTGAATATATAACAACAAGCATGGGCTTTGACAGTGTTACATTAGTGCCCTGCTGCGACAAGAAGGATTTGGATCTGCTGGTTTCAATTTTGAAATGTTTGCTCAATATAAAACTTACAAAAAAAGACGTGGAAGAAATAAAAAGAAAAAATACGTTAGAGGAAATATTTTCTTTCATTAGCATATTAGCGCTTGTAAACTGACAAAATTATGTTTTTAACGAAGTTCAAAAAGGAGGGTTGATGTTATGAAGTATGTTGTTACAGCATCCAAAATTGTTGTAGAAACATGGTGTATTGAAGCTGAAAATGAAAAGGATGCGGTAAATAACTTGTTCATAAAAGGCAAATTGGTTAACACTAAAGTTAAGGATTGGACAATAGAATCCATAGAAAATGCTGATTTAATGGGGGATGATGCTTTTGCCTAAAGTTATTCAGCCAGTAGAAGAGAATGGAAAAATTTGTTATGGCGTGTTCAGCACGATAGTCATGGATTTTATGACGCCATTTTATGATTCGCTGGAGGAACTTAAAACGAATCATCCAGAATATGCGCATCTAAGAGTTTACAATATTCTTAGCGATAAAATACCCAAATGCGAGAATGGTGTTATCCGCTTCCGAGTTCATGTTTTAGGAGCCGCTCAAAACACGTTAAAGGCGGTTCAAGTATGACGCAAACTGTTAAAATAGCAAACTGGAGCTATCGCACGCCACTTTCAATTCACATGCTTCTGACGGGAAAATGCAATATTTCATGCCCAAAATGCTACTATAAAAATAACGGCGAATTAGATATGAATCGCATCCTCCAGTTCTTCAATGAATGGTCACAACATAATGTTCGGTCACTTGCTTTAGGCGGCGGCGAACCAATGCTGCATCCACACATAGAAGAAGTAACAGCTGAAGCTAAAAAACGCGGCTTCTACGTTTCCGTCACAACAAACGGTACAATACTAAAGAATATTTATGCTGACAGAGTTCACGTGTCATTCGATGAAATTCACCAAACAACATTCAACGAAGCGCAACGGGCAATAAAGTATTACAGCAGAAAAATGCAAGTTGGCATAAACCACATCGTAACAGACATGAGGCATCTTCAAGAAGCATTGAAGCTTCCAGCGCCAACAATAGTGCTTCTTATGGAAAAGCCGCGGGCAACATTCACTGATTGGAAGCAAGCATTCAAGCTTGCACAGAAAAAGCATAAGAGACTATGGATTGACGCCTGTTTAGCATGCAAACTTGGCATTGCAAAATGCAGGCAAGGCGTAACATCCATGAGCATAAACCAGCAGGGAAAAGCAAGTAAATGCAGCAACATCAAAACAAAATTTGAATATTCAACATTAGAAGAAACATTCAAACAAGTGAAAACACAGGAATGCCCACTAATTTAACAAACTTTTTTATAGCTTCAATTAAAAACTTTGAAGCGTAAAGAGGAGGGATGTTGAAAATGACATATAACTTGGAATTAATTCTTACTGCTTTAAAGAACACAAAAACTGTTGAAGGAGCAAAAAAAGCAATAGCTCAGGTTGAAGCAATCTACGAGAGCGAAATAGAAGGCAGCTTTTTTGAGCCGCAAATACATGCTGAACTGCAACGTCTCAAAGAGCTGATAAAGAAAAATAACACATCAACCTGTTAAACCCATATTTTTTAGCATCTTTTATTTTTTTAAAATTTTTTCTTTGAGGTGATTAAACATGAATATAAGGATGAATATACCTAAATTAGTGGTGGCAACAGCTTTCGCCATGATTATCTTAACGCTTTTGGTGATGACAACATTCTACAAGGCTGGGGTGGGCGAATGCGTGCTTTTGGTTGATCCGGCAGCGCACAGCGTGAGCAACCCGGTTAAGGGGCCAACATTCGGGTTTAAAGCTCCTTGGCAATACGTAGAAATAATTTACACTGCGACAGACTCTATTGGAATGTGGGGTGACGGAACCGATCCGACAGCTGATTTCCCAGCAATAGACTGCTTCAGCCGCGACCAGCTTGAAATGAAAATAGACGTGATGGTTCGCTGGCAACTTGACGAATCCAAAATTAAAAAATTATATGAAAATTACCCGTTGAAGAACTGGAAAGACACTATTGCTTCTATAATAAGAGAGCAGATAAGGCTTGCCACGAAAGAATGGTCTGCGATACAGACAATAGAATACAGGGACGTTGTTAGACAAAAGATTGCTACTGCAATCGAAAGTAAGATTGCAGGCGAGAAATCACTTGAGGGTGCAGTAATAAACTTCGAGTTTGAACTGCGAAACATAAAATATCCAACTGCTTACACTGAGGCTATAGAAGCAAAGTTAGCTGCTGAGCAAGCAAAGATTCAGGCTGAATATGAAGCTGAGCGCATGATAACATTGGCAAACGCGGATGCGGCAAAGCTTTTGATAGCGGCGAACGCGACAGCCCAGCAGAAAATAATTGACGCCCAAGGCATTCAGGAGGCAATAAAAACATTGCTTGGCAACAGCTCTCTCTCAGAAGAAAACTATAGTAAATTATTGAATACATACATAACTTTGAAGGCGCTTGAGCAGATAGCAAACAAAGAAGGAGTTTACTTCTTTATCGGCACTGACGGCACCATATTATTGCAACCGCAGAAGTAACCTTTGGAGATGAAAAAATGACATGCCAATGCAAAAATTGCACATGCACAAACGGCAACAGAGCCTTATATCAATGCTTAGATCGCCATAACATTCAATCTGAAGATCCAAAGGAACTTATAAAGAAGATAGAAGAGATACTCAGCAAAACCCAAGATACATTAGAGAATCTACTTGACAAGCAAAAACAGTCTGACGTGAAAACGAGAATTAAAATGTTTCAGGAATGGCTTATAAATAATGTTCGAGATGCAGAAAAAACAAACTTGCTCGCTGCGCCTGCACTTTTTGCTGTTTTAGAAAGATTTAGAGAGCTCTTTAAAAACGAGCTCCAATAACCCCTTCTTCTTCATAATAGTTGTAGAGGTGATTTTATGCCTATACCAAGAACCAAAATTATTATTCCAAAAAATCTTGAAAAGGAGATTCTTGATTTCTTGAGAATAAACAAGGATAAAGCATACACTAAAATGGAAATCGCCGCTGCAGTTAACTGCGAAGAATGGCAAGCAGATAAAGTCCTAACAAGACTTTATGTAAAATGGCGCCCGAAAATAGGAATGCAACGTGTAAATGGCGACATTTACTATTACGCGTTATAACAGAAAGTGGACTTAGCTTTAAAAGGCGAAATAAATGCTTGAAAATCTAAGAATGAAATTTTACGCTGACATCAGAAGCGGCGTAGCGAAGAACGGCACATACGTTTTGACTTTGCCATCCAACGCGAAAATGGTGATAACACATGTTGACAGGTACAGTTATACTGGACAAATAAAGATAGATAACGATGACAATAACGTCGGTTTTTCATGTGGCAAATATGAGGCTTGGCTAATTCATAATGGTGTAAGCCGGCAATTATACAATTTAACATTAAACGGTCAAAAGCTTGTTGTCAACAGCAAGCTATGGAATGTCGTCATGGAGGCAATAAACAAGAACATACCAATATACGCAACAGTCGTGATGCATTAAAAGCATCGAAAAAACCCAAGATTAAAAGTATCAATACATGTAACCTCAAAATTTGGAGGTGTAATTATGGTTGATAGAGAAATAGAGTTAATGTTTCAAAACTATCTTCACACACAAAAAGCAAACATATTTGAGCTAACAGAGTTCGACCAATGGGTAAATGATGCAACAAGAGCATGCATAAACAAGATTCTTGACAAATACAAAAACGAAGTTTTCGGCATCGAATTTTGGTCTTGGCATATTCTATGCGGCGAACAACTTAGAGACGCCAACAACTTCAGTGTAGACGTTATCTTCAAAAACTGCGATTTCGACAAGGTAAAAAATGCAATAATAAACTACGAAAAAAAGAAGATAAACAACGCGAAAGTAATTGACACACTATTTAACGATGCAGTATTTGTCTGCACTTGGGTGTGAAGCTTGATTTATCAAGCTCCAGACGAATTTATCGACCTGCTAAAGAATTTAAACAAAAAAGTCTTTGCTGAACAAGTAATAGGATGGCTTGAATGGGCATCAAACAATCCTGCCAAGGCAATAAAAGTTACAAAGAAATATTGGCGTCTCGGAAAAAATGGCCAACAAACCTTTCAGGAATACTTGAGGTTCGCGCATCCACCAGACTATGCAATGAATTTGACGTTGATACATGAGAAAAAATTGCGTAGTAAACGGAAAAAGCTCAGCAGAATCATACATGCCGCAAAAAAGAAAGGATATAAATTTACATTGAAGAATGGTGTGCCATGCATACTGAAAAAGAATGATAATAACTACTGGTTCGAGTTCAACGTGGCAGGCGAAACAATATTTCTACTCTACGCTGGCTTTTACCTATTTCATATAATAGAACAAATGAAAAAAGATAAAATACCAAGCTTTTCTCTTCAAACCGTAATATACAAAGAACATGCATGTAAGCCAGCAACGAAAGAAGCTGAAATACTTATCAAAGCAATAGAAAGGAACATTAAACCTGAAGTTTTAGTCGCAATAGACCCTGATCTCGCAAAATAAGGAGCGATTTTTATGAGTGCCATCAAAACCTCTAAAGAGGAGAAACCGCTTATTATTGACCCGCAAACAAAGCAGCTGCTCATAAAATCTTTTCAGGAAGACAAACTACGCATCGACGTTGTTTTCAGCATACTCGAATATAGCGTACGCAACAAAAGCAAACTAACAGAAATACTTGAATGGAGCATGAAGATTAAGCCGGATTATCACGAATGCTTCGTCAATAATCTGCGTTATGGCGTTGAAGAAGGATACAAAAAGACAGTTGAATTAATAGAGGAAGAAAAGGAACGTAAAAAGTTCCTGTTGCAAGTTAGACAAAAAGTGAAAGAGGGCGCGTATAGCTTTCAACTGGCGTCTGGCGCCAAAGTTGTTGTCACATCCAATGAAAAGCGAAAATACTCAGGCCACATAGAAGTCCACAATGACAAAATCGATTTTGAAACAAACGCAACCGGCCTTTGGGTTCTGAAACGATGGAATAATCTTTTATTTTTAACTTTTACATGGCATGGCAAGCCTATATCAACACAAATGTGGAATGCAATAGAAACAGCAATAACCAAAAACATGCCTGTCAACTTGACTTTTCTTTTCGAATAAAATGAGAGGAGGGATTAATAAAATGGAGAAATGCCCAAAATGTGAAAAATGCGGAGAAAAATTGAAAAAAATATTTGTAGAAAAACAAGGTGAATACCTATATTGGACGAAACATGGTTATAAAGAGGATGATGCGCAAGTAACCGTTACCTTTTTCTGCGGCTCCTGCAATGAACCAGTAGGCGGCTGGAGAAGCAACGGCGAAGATTGGGGTTTTATACCGTAAGAAGGTTGAAAAATGAGAACAAGATGCATAAAATGCGGCAAGCTACTCCGAGTTGAAGAAAGCTATCCTGACAATGAAAAAACAGACGAAGACAGTAAACCCTTATGCCTTAAATGTGCACCGCTTCCTAAAGACTTGATGACGCAAAATGGTTCAGTTGAAAAAGCAAACAAGATAACAGAGCAGATTATTCATGATGTAGCCATGAAAATAAACATTATAGCAGACCTTATCACGGATACACCAAACAAAATAGCTGATCCATCCATAATCAATCTTCTAGGAAAATGTCTACAAAGCGGCATTATCATAATCAGAAGCCACATTGACAAAAATCAACTTAACAATATAGAAGAATTCCTCGATGACTTCAACACCCGTTACAAATGTATAATCAACCTCTTTGAAAAGAGGCGCAGAGGCATCTGCTAATGAAAAACATTCGCATATTTGCTCTTCCACTGAAGCATAAGCCAGTACGTGATGCACTGCACAAATCAGCAGAACATATAATTCAAATAAACAAGAAAGTTTTTGACAGCTTAGCCAAAAGATGACAATTGAACATGCTTCAGGCTTCTAAACAGAAGCGCAGCCTCCTTCTTCCAATTGAAGGAGTCATTAGCAAAAAGTGACATGGCATCTATCAATTCAGGTGTAACCAGCAACCCTTCCATTACACATGCATTAGAATCTGTCCATAATATACTAAACTTTGACGCGGCATCCTCAATTTCCAATTGCGGATACATGCCAAAACCGCTTTCATGATCGAATATCTTGAAGCCATGCTTTAAACGTTGCAGATGATGATGAAACTCATGTGAAATTATAAGGCTAACAATTTTCCTGCCAAAACGCTCCCAGCGCAACGGGGCATCAACAAGGAAAGCAATAAAATCGTTTACGCCGAAAACTATCTTTTTTCCATAAGCCACGTAGACAGCAGTAACCCTGTCGCTGTCAAACACTGAGCCGGTATACCTAAAAATAAGCTTAGGCGGCGGCACACCAAAAAACTCAGAGAGAGCCTTAAGCTCCTGTTGGCAATGAGCAAGCAAACGAGACGCAGCGTCACAGCTCAATTAAGAACCTCAACCTTCTCGCCGATATAAACGAGTTTTACATTGTCCACTAAACACGCATATGCGCTCTCAAGCCATAATAGAGGAACAATCTTGTCTCCGCCGAAAACCAGCAGCCTCTCCTTTGCAAGCGCCTTCTCAAGAAGCATAGCGTTAACAGTTATCCCTTGGAAACGCGCCGCTGGATTACCCTTCTCAGTCAAATACATAACCTTACAGACTATCTGGCCGTCTTCAGAACCAAAATCAAAATTTTTCTCGACGACGCCATGAGCCGTCTGCAACTTCGCTTTTACACCCCTAACAAAACGTACACCATAAAACTGTGAAAGCCGCTGTAGCGCTGACGTCTTAAACTCGTCTATAGGTCTCAACATCAAACATGCAGATGCATCGCGACGTCTAATAAAACTAACAGTTTCCCCTTCAAAATCAACATCCTTCACGTGCCAGCCGGAAGTAAGCCAGCCATACTTAGCTTGAACATGACTAACATCATTACACCACCATTTACGGCTCCGTCGAGCAGACTTAGGAAGCGAAGCGCCGAGCAGCCGCTCTATATCGCTGAAAGACAAAGTTACCTTGTTACCGTCTAACTGTTGAAGATGCTCAGCTATCTGCGCGTACTTACTGAACATTCCATTCTACCATGCCTTATTAAGGCATGGTCTAAAATATAAATATTTAGAAGCAAGCGTGAAAAACCTGCACGGAATATCACCTCCGCCCTATAAGCTACTGGATGCGGACGCGGCTGTGGTAGCTTCCCATGGGGAAAGGGCAACAGCGTCTAGGGAAAAATCGCGCGCTCACTTCTCCCGAAACACCGTGCAGGTTCGCGATGCTTGCCAAAACATCAGCCGCCAACAGGCAAGCGGATGAAGCGGCTGATATAATTTATTCCGGATGGATTTTCCGGCGTCTTTTACGGGGGCACACCAGCTTCTGTAAAAGATAATCCATCCGATGTGTTCCAGGAAAGGGTGCTCCCCTGCCCCTTTTCTGATGAGCTGGAAACCCTTCTGAAGAAGCCAAGCTTCCCAGAAAACCTCTCAACGGGAAGCTTCGGCTGCTTCTACATGTAAAACTCGTTTTCCAAGAGATTTTACATGTAGAGGTTGGCCTATCGTCCAGCCGCTGATTCGCCATCAGCGTATTACGGTAGGCCGAAACAGGCGGTTTACCGCCTGTCAAGGGGCTCCGTGAACCTTCATGGAAATGAATGGAGCCCCTCCACCCGTGTTTTGCCCCTTTTAAAATCGCCCTCCTCCAGTTATAGGAGGGCGTTACAGGGCAAAGTACGGGAGACTATCAACCTTAAGGTGAAAAAAACATGAAATATGTAAGAAAAAGAGATGGAAAACTCGCAGAGTTCAATGCAGACAAAATCACCGAAGCCGTATGGAAAGCAACAAAGGCTGTCGGCGGCAAAAACAGGGCAACAGCAGAAGAAGTAAGCAGAGATGTAGTAGCCACTTTAATTCAGAAGTACGGCGACGACGGCGTACCAACAGTCGAGGAAATACAGGACATCGTAGAAAAAACGCTGATAAAGAAAGGATACGACAAAGTTGCCAAAGCATACATACTGTACAGACGCCAACACCAAGAAATGCGTGAACTCGCGCTGCTGCTTGGACAAGTAGAACTGGTAGAATCATACATTGACATGGAAGACTGGCGCGTCAAAGAAAACGCCAACATGACCTACTCACTGCAGGGCCTAAACAATTATTTGGCAGGAACAGTCGTCGCAAACTACTGGCTAAACAAGCTGTACCCCCCTGAAATAGCTGAGGCACACAAAAACGGCGACATACACATCCACAACCTCAGCATGCTTGCAGCGTACTGCGTCGGCTGGGACATGTTCGATCTGCTGACAACAGGCTTCAAGGGCGCACAGGGAAAAATCGCCAGCAAACCCGCTAAACACTTCCGGACAGCGCTTGGACAAATAGTAAACTACATCTACACACTGCAAAATGAAACAGCAGGTGCACAAGCATTCAGCTACATAGACGTGTACCTTGCTCCATTCATCAGAAGCGACAACCTAAATCAGCATGCCGTAGACCAGGCAGTGCAAGAATTCATATTCAACATGAATGTCCCAACAAGAGTCGGCGGGCAAACACCATTCTCCAACATTACATTGGGATTACACGTGCCAAAATTCATGCAGAACATGCCAGCAATAATAGCAGGCGAACTCCAAAACACCACATACGGAGACTACGAAAAAGAAGTAGCAATGTTCAACAAAGCCTTCATGAAAGTAATGACAAGCGGAGACGCAGAAGGCAGAGTATTCACATTCCCAATACCAACATATAATGTCACGCCAGAATTCGACTGGGACAGCGAAACAGCCAAAGAACTCTGGGAGATGACTGCAAAATACGGCATCCCCTACTTCGCAAACTTCATCAACAGCGACATGAAGCCAGAAGATGTCCGAAGCATGTGCTGTAGACTAAGACTTGACACGCGAGAACTACGCAAAAAAGGCGGCGGCCTATTCGGCGCCGACCCATTAACAGGCAGCATCGGAGTCGTAACAATAAACCTTCCAAGAATAGGCTACATAGCACGAGACGAACGAAAATTCTACGAGCAACTCGATAAAATGCTGGAAATCGCAAAAGAAAGCCTTGAAATAAAACGCAAAACTCTAGAACGCTTCACTGAAAAACAGCTCTACCCATACTGCCGCTTCTACCTCCGAAACATAAAAGAAAGACACGGCGGATACTGGAAAAACCACTTCTCCACAATAGGCATCATAGGAATGAACGAAGCCCTACTCAACATGATCGGCGCCTCAATAATTAAACCAGAAGGCCAGAAACTCGCCATACAAATACTCGAACACATACGGGAAAAAATAACAAAATTCCAAGAAGAAACAGGAAACCTCTACAACCTCGAAGCAACACCCGCCGAAGGCACAAGCTACAGACTCGCCAAAATAGACAAGAAAAAATACCCGCAAATAATAACGGCAAACGAGAAGCAAGCACACGCCACACCATTCTACACTGGAAGCACACTGCCGCCAGCAGACGCCAACATAGACCTTTTTGACGCATTGGAAAACCAAGAGCCACTTCAAACGAAATATACAGGAGGCACAGTCTTCCACATCTACCTCGGCGAACGCCTACACAATGGAGAAACAGCAAAACAACTCATCAAAAAAATCCTATCAGCATTCAAGCTGCCATACATAACCCTAACGCCAACATTCAGCATCTGCCAATCACACGGCTACATAAACGGCAACACACCCACATGCCCATACTGCGGCAGCAAATGCGAAGTATACTCACGCGTCGTAGGATACCTACGGCCAGTAGACCAATGGAACGAAGGCAAACAAGCAGAATTCAGAATGCGCAAAACATACGAACAAACAATCATAGCAACATAAAAACCACATACTCCACCATCCCCCCTTTTTTATATAGAAAAAGTTTTTGGAGGTGTTTTAAATGGAAATTAGAAAAACAAATATTAAATGCCCAAATTGTGGAAGTGAACTTTACAAGAAAGGAAACACAGGTAGATATTTCTGCAAAAACAGCAAATGCACCATAATAGAGCTAAGAGTAAATGGGCGGATGGCTAATAAACTTTTCAAAAAACAACAAAACATTGTTTGCAATAAACTACTGTTAGCCTGCATATAACTTCCACTCGCGAGTGGAAAACCACATTATCCCTTTTAAATACTCAGATAATTTCTAGATGATGTTGGTGTGTGGTTTGTGGGGGGCTGATGTAAGGGCGTAAACGCTGAAACAAGCCCATTCCACCCCAGTCCAAAACTCTAATCCACCACAACAAGGATAGAAACTGGATGATCGTTGAGACGGCGGAAAGCGTATCGCCCCGTCCAAAACTCTAATCCATCACAACAAGGATAGAAAAACTAAGCTTGTCAGCCGCATATGGTCTAAAACTCTGATCCACCACAACAAGGATAGAAACTACATAGCTAACAGCGTTTCTCTAGGCTCAATTATTGCCCAAAACTCTGATCCATCACAACAAGGATAGAAAAAACTAGGATAAGGAAAAGGCAGTTCCGTGAAGTTTTGCTGTTGTGTTGTTGGTGTCTAAAAACTCTGGTTCGCCATAATAGGGATAGGAAAAAGGAAAAGATTGTAAGGGTTGAAGGAGCTGGTAGGGTTGGTTTTTGAGTGTTGGGTTAGTGTTTGTACCAGTTGATTTCGGTTTTTGTTTGGCGGTAGCCTGCGTCTGCTATGTATGCTGCTGCCAGCGTGATGGCTGACGCGGCTGCGATGACGGGCTGCATGTTTAGGGCTGCCATTATTCCTGTGAGGGCGGCTGCGGCTCCTATCAGGAGGCGGATGAAGTGTGCCGGGCGCTTCTGCTTGTATTCTGCTTCTATGATGGCTGGTGCTTCTTTGTCTGTGAAGACGGCGGCTACTATGCTTCCCGTGGCGACGGCGGCGTTCGCCATTGCAGTGTTAACGGCTGCTGGCCCAAGATTGTCTATGATTTCATGGAGGAAGCTTGGCGACCGCGGCGCTCTTTCAACAGCATCCCTTATTGTCTGCGTGGGTATGGGCGTCTGCCGC
Source organism: Candidatus Bathyarchaeota archaeon (assembly GCA_026014545.1). Classification (GTDB taxonomy): domain Archaea; phylum Thermoproteota; class Bathyarchaeia; order Bathyarchaeales; family Bathycorpusculaceae; genus JAOAIV01. The sequence continues at coordinate 4,225 of JAOZIH010000010.1, read as the reverse complement.
ATTGCCGCTTCAACCGTTGCATGCGCATCTTTGCTTATGCACATGTCATGTACGTAGTGGAGGGCGAAGCCAAGCCAGTACGCGGCTTCCTCCCGTTTACCTTTAAGGTAGAGTTTTCTTGCGCGCCAAATCAGCTTCATTATCCGCGCCCTATTCATTATGGTGTGATGTCTAACGCGGCGCCGCGTGAAATAGATGTTGCCGCTTCTGCTGAGTCTCGCAGTTAACTCTTCTTCTGGGTAGACGTCTGGAGCAACCACGCCGCGCAGAATATACTCTGTCAGGTAGTCGTCTACGCCTGCCACGCGGGCTGCAGCATACACGAACGCCTTGTGCGTTGCAATCTTCAACTTCACTGCGCCTCCTGCCCTGTCGCTTCAGCGGCGATTTTATAGGAGGCGTTAAGATTCTCCCTGGTCGCGTAGATCATGTAGGGGTCGTTGGCGACGCCGAGTTTCCTTAGCTTCTTCACGTAGTTCTTTTGAAGCTTCAGCGTCATGCGATGTGCATAGTAGGTTGCGTAGTAGCAGAGTTTGAAGCAGTAGAGGTCTGTTTTGGGTTTTCGAGGGTCAAGGCCGCATAGCATCTTTTTGCCTCTGCGGCGTGTACGCCACCGGCTGCTTTCCAGCTTGTGATTTGCGGTTCTACCCCATTCTCTAATGTCATCTTCAAACGCAAATATTGACTTGCCAAGCCACTTCAAAGAGAACTGTGTAGCTTCAATTTCCACAGGATTCTTTTCAATGTGGGTTCCGCTTGAACTTTCAATCTTAAGCGGGTCAGTGCTGAAGTATTCTTCCAGCGGCGTTTTCCCAACCATCTGCGCGTAATGTATGTATTCATGCGCTATTACCGCGCGGAAGTATGTGCGCGCGTAACGGTCATCTTTCTTGAAGATTGCTATGCGAGGCAACGTTAGCCTAAGCATCACAAGCTCTATCGTTTCATAAAAGGTACCCAAAATCTGCGGGTCATTTTCATACATGAAGGCAACCGCTAAAGGCGGCAGTTTCAGGTGACCCGCGATTTTAGCAGCCTCCTCAACTGCTACACGCGCAAGCCTCTTAGCGTAGGCTTTTATACGTAGATCCGCCAGCGCCTTCTTCACGTGCCACATGATCTTCTTCAGCGTCGCATAAATCAGCCCAAGATCTAACACTGCACACATAAATATCGAGACAAGGGGTATATAAAACCAGAAAGTGTATAGGATAAACGTGTCGTAACCGTAGGTTTTGTAAATGTAGTATTCGATGAGGAACCAAGCCACGTTCAACAGTACAATATTCACGAGGTCTTCCAATTCATACTCAAGCTTATACTTGGTTTCGTCAAGCCACCTCTTGAATAGGTGATTCCACGTGCCATATTTAGGCGCCTCCGGCTTAGTCAGCGGTGGATACTTTACAGATGTGCCCCGATTAAGCAACTTAAGATATTCTATATATTTAAACTGCTGAAGAATTATCTTGTCCTTCTTAGAAAGCTTCATCAGCATCCACCATTGATGCATGCAAGCTGCCGCTTAATGTCCCGCTGCAAATTCTCGTCATCCACAATATACACGTCCACGCCCTTCACGTAACGCGCTTTGCCCCTGCTGCAAAGCCAAAACATGAAGCCGCGCTCCTCCACGCTTAAATGGGCATCAACAACTGGACCTGCAAGCTTCAACGCGAAATCCACAGGCAAAGCCCAGAACGAAAACTTTTGGATGTCGCCGAACAGGCTTCTCCTGTTAAGCCCAGCGTAGACAGCAATGAAACCCCTCCTGTTAGCGGTTGCACGCGCGATTTTGCCGTCGGCAGCGCCGAACAAGTTGAAGGCTTCAAGCTCCTCCACAGCAAACTTGGCCTCGTCGGAAACTTCAATTTCCACTTCGGATAATTCAGCGATGGATAACTGTTCAGCTTTCCGCTTAAACAGCTTAACCATTCTTTATCAGTTTAAAAGTTGATGGGGAAAGGCGCTTTCCCATCATGGGAGCGCCTGCTAAAATGCAAGCGTCGCCTATGCTGAACATTAACGGCGTTGAAAAAACGTTATAGTTTGCAGTGTAAGCTGCGCCGTCCATAAAAATTTGAGGTTTAACATGCGTGTTCATGCAGCTCACCAAGCATTAAATATGAAGATTTAATATATAAATATTTTGAGTTAACTCTTCAAAGCCGCTAACCCGCAAACCTGCAAACCAACGCAGCCGTAAAACCAGAAAAAACCAGCCCAACCAATCACCCGACCACCAAGTAAACTCACACCCCCCGCCATCCTTTCTAGTTCCTCTTTTTTTTTTTTTTGTTTGTTTGTGTTTTGAGTTTACTTATTTTTGGTTTGGGTTGTTGGTTCTGTATGTTATTGGTTGTTAGTGGTTGTTAGTTTGGTAAGCCAGGTTGCTGTTAAAGCATGTTTAGTGTTCGTTAATTATTCTGGCAGTATGTGGCATGACATGTTAAACAGGTATGCCAAGTTAAGTAATTGATAGATGATAGATGCTAGAATAGTATAATATTAGACATCGGCATTAAGCATCAATAGCGGGTCATCAATATTAGACGTCATTAAGCCAGTAAACAAAACATTAACCAGCAAACAGCACAGTAACCAGTAAACAAAGCAGTAACTAGTAAAGATATTAGACATCATCGGTCAGCAACCATTAACCAGTAACCAATAAACCAAATAAACCAGCAAAGTAACCCGAATAATCCAGCAAATAATAAACCAAATAAACCAGCAAAGTAACCAGCAAAGTAACCAGCGAACAGTAACCCGGATCCAGCAAATAATGATCCAAACAGAAAGTAACCAGCAAACAGTATTCCAAATGATCCAAACAGCAAAAAGTAACCAATAATCCAATAATCCAATAATCCAGCAAACAGTAAATAGTAACCAGTAACCCAAATAATCCAACTAGTAACCCATTAAACAATAACTCATTAAACAGTAATCATTAAACAGTAATCCATTAAACAGTAATCATTAAGCAGTAACTCATTAAGCAGTAATCCAAATAATAATCCAAAGTAACCAGCGAACAACCCATTAAACAATAACCATTAAATAAACAGTAACCCATAAACAAAACAGTAACCCATAAAGAAAACAGTAAAAAGCAACCTGACAAACCAACAATCCAAAAACCCAAAAACCGCTTGCGGGGGTTTAAGTTTACTTTGGTGGGCTGGGCGGCTTCGGCTTGGGCGGTTTGGTTTGGGCGGTTTAAGTTTGGGTGGTTTAAGTTTGGGCGTGGTTTTGACGGTTTAGGTGTGGGCGTTAGGTTTGGGCGGTGGGTTTATTTTTGGTGTGGGTTTGGGCGGTTTAGGCGTGGGTTCGGGCGGTTTGGGCGTGTTGGGTGGTTTGTGTGGTTTGGATGGTGGGTTTGTTTGCTGGCGTGTTTTGGGCGGTTTAGGTTTATGCGTTAGGTTTTGGCGGTTCGACGTGGTTTGGGTGGTGGGTTTATTTTGGTGTGGTTTGGCGTGTTTTTTCAGGGTTTTTTGGTTGGCCGGGGGCGGTTTAGCTTCGGCTGTATGGTTTGCTGTTTAAATGTAAGGTTGAATGTAGGTTGAAGCGTGAGGTGGAAAAGGAAAAGAGCGGTTGAGAAGGATGAGTGGACGCGCACATTACTAAGTAGCCACACATAGGACAGCTTAGGCGGATTGAAGCGTCTTGAAGCGGTTTGAAGCGGGTTAGACGGTTTAGGCAATTTAGGCAATTTAGGCAATTTAGGCAATTTATAGGCAATTTATAGGCAATTTGAAGCGGGTTAGACGGTTTAGGCGGTTTGAAGCGGGTTTTGAATGGTTTGGAGCCGGGTTTGGAGCCGGGGTTGGAGCGTTTTGGGGTGGGCTTGGAGTGGGAATTTTTGAGGAGTAAAGGTTTAAGGGGAGGCTGCGAAAGCGGCTTGGAGGTTTAATAAAGCGTTAGGTAGGCCAAGTTCACAGTGGAATACGCTAACGTGGATTGCAGACGTGCCTAATGCATGAAGGCTTCTGATGTATAAATGTTTCAGCAATATGAATCAACAGTACATTTCAGCAGTAATCAGCAGTATGAATCAGCAGTAATAAGCAGTATGAATCAGTGGGTTTGTTGCGCAGCAACCTTGACATGTTGTGGATGCGCTTCCTAAATTGGCGGCGCAGCATCGCAGATGCGTTTTTAACGCCTATTTCAATGCAGGCGAAACAATTCCTGTTGAGGAGAGCCACTGGCCTGTTGAGGA
>JAOZIH010000030.1 GCA_026014545.1 Candidatus Bathyarchaeota archaeon | reverse complement strand
GTCTAAAACTCTGATCCACCACAACAAGGATAGAAAGGCGATGTTATCTACGGATTCATCCCATCAATAAATTGATGGATTTTCTGCTGCGTCTCTTGTAAAGTTGTCAGTGTATTGACAAGATTGGGTGGTGATCTTGTCGGTGTTCGTGTGAACTACCCCTTGCTTTCGCAAGGGGCTTTTTGCCGACAAAAGTTAAAAATTTCATAATGATGGAAACTTTTTTGGTTGGATTGTGGTTTTCTGTTGTGTTTTGCTGGAGTAGGAAGGCGGGGTGGGGGAAGGGTGGATGTTGGCTTGCGAATGTTTAAGTTTTTTTTGTGTTTGTCGCAGTTGCGTGTTGTCGTGTTTCTTAATATTTATATTTTGGCGTGTTTTTGTTGTTTTTGGTGTGTGAGGGGTTGATGGCTGTTGGGTTTTGATTGGCGTGCGATTGTTTCTTTTTTGAGTAATGTTGGTTCTGGCGTGGATGAGTTTGAGGTTTATTTTAGGGATAGCGCTTATGAAGCGTTTGCTGTTAGGCCTGAATGTTTTGTTCCTATTGTTGAACGTTTGAGTGGCCGGCGGCTTGTGTTTGTTGATGGCGGAAACGGCGAGGTTTACGGCGGCGCAAATTTTAATGTGCAGTTGTGCCGCACGTGCTATGTGATTTTTGATGGGTGTAAGTATCCGTCTAAGAGGCATGGTGTCTTCGAGTTTATCTCGTCTTCTCTTGTTTCGCAGGCGGATTGTTCGGAGGCCAAGTTGTTTACTTCTGTTTTGGGAGATGCTGGTTTGGTGGCTCCTCAGAGCGGCTTAAGTTTAAGCTTTGACAAGGCGGTTGGCGATGAGTTGGCAAGGGAAGTTGCTGTTGCAGCGCGGAAGTTCGCTGAATGGAATACTGGTTTGGTTGCCGTCAACGAGGAGATGCGTGAGGGCGACATGCTTGTTTTTGACTCTACTTTGCAGGCGGCTTATCCGGGGGAGGCGGCTTACACGAGGCGGCTTGTTGAGGAGGCTAACCGTAAAGGCATCGTTGTTGCCGGGCTGTCTAAAACAACATGTTTGATGACGAGGCATGGACGGCCAATAGTTGATGTGGCAGCGGAGGCTGCTGCGCAGACATCTTATGGGCGATGGATTGTTCCTGTTGGCCGTGTGAGGCAAAGCGTCCATAACGCCTATATCTTCCTAGTTAAGTTGCATCCTGACAGCGAATATATTTTCCGCTTTGAAGTTGAATGTAACGGTTACGAGCGGTTGGGTGATGGAATGGAGGAGCTTCTTTGGCTGCTGGCTTTGTCGGTGGATCATCCATATAGCGGTTTAACCGGCTATCCATATGGTTTGATGAAGGCTGATTCTGAAGTGCGTGTTTCAGAAAATGATTTGAAGTATCCACGTCTTGACTTTGTAGAGGCGATATATAAGATGCATGCTGTTAGATTGCTGCGTGGCATAAAGGCTGTTGACGCCCACAGCTACCTGAACAGGTTCCGTTAGGTGAAATGTTATGTCAGCTTCTGCTGGAAAAACTGTTGGGAAAATATTTGCCGGCGACATAAACGAGATTCTTATCCGCGAGAGACGCGGCTGCTCTGTCGAGTTAGGCGCGTTGCTTGTATCCGAATTTGCAGGCATGAAAATTTTGTTTGAGGCAGTAAATGTTGCATATGGAAGCATTGTTACACTGAATGAATGCATCGATATTGCTTGGAGATTTTCAGAGAAAAAAGAATATCGCCTGCATGAAGAAGAACGTAAATTTTACAATGTTATCCATGCGCGTCCGCTTGCCGTTATAAATGAAAATGGATTTTCGAAGCCGAAGCTTATACCGCCAATGTTCGGTTCTGTCAGGGAAATATCTGACAGCGACCTTAATTTTATGATGCGGGAAAATGACGATTCAGTTGCTATAGGCTCTATTCGCAGTGGAAGCAGCCAGCTTAATACTCCGGCGTGCCTGAAGAGGGAAGCTTTTACTCATCATGTTTTGGTTGCAGCGGCTACTGGACGCGGCAAAAGCAACCTTGTTAAGGTGATGCTTTGGAATCTCATGTCAAACAATAAGGTCGGCATGTTGATTCTTGACCCTCATAATGAGTATTACGGTGTTAGGGGAGTAGGCTTAAAGGATCATCCAGACGCCAATAAAATGCTGGTTTATTACTCAATGAAAAATAGTTGTGTTAACCAAACGTTGAAGATAAACTTGGAAAGTCTGAAGCCACATCACTTCTACGGCGTGATATATAATTTGACTGATCCACAGCGGGATGCTATGGAGATATATTACCATGCACACGGTAAAAAATGGCTTTTCAGACTCCTCGCAGATGACAAGCCGCCGGGTGATAACAAAATTAATTTGGCAACGTTCACTGCTTTGAAAAGAAAACTTGAGAGTGTGCTTGGTTTAAGATTTGACGCGGCAGCAAACAAGTTTGACAATAAGCTTAATATTTTTGTTGACTTCGGCGGTGAATCAACAGTGGCTGATATTACGAGTAAAGTAACTTGCGGCTCAAAGGTTGTTGTGGACACTTCAGATGTCGGCGGAGAAACTGAACTGTTAATTGGCAATATTCTTGCAGACGAGATTTTCAAGTTTAATCGAAACGCGAAGGATGAAGGCAAGCTTGACTCTTTCGCGTCTGTTTGTATTGTGCTTGAGGAGGCGCCGCGTGTATTAAGCGAAACTGAAGGAGATAATGCTTTCACGAGGATAGCGCGTGAAGGACGCAAATTCAAGGTTGGTTTGATTGCCATCACGCAGCTTGTCAGCGTTATTCCACGTGACATTTTGGCTAACATGAACACTAAGATCATCATGGGTAATGAGCTTTCTACTGAGCGGAGGATTCTTATCGAGAGCGCCGCGCAGGACCTCAGCAAAAACGATCACATAATAGCCTCGCTTGATAAGGGCGAGCTTATAGTTAGTAGCATATTCACGCCTTTCGCTTTGCCTGTGAAGGTGCCTCTCTTCGAAGATTACATTAAAAATTTTATGAAGCCAAAGCAGCAGTTCACAATTGATGTTCCAGGGTGAACTGTATGAGATTTGCTCATCTGGCAGACTGCCATTTAGGCGCCAACAGAGCAGCTGTTCTCCGCGAGTTGGAGGCTAAAGCGTTTCATGAGGCAATGCGCAGATGCGTAGAAGCAAAAGTTGACTTTATACTTATTGCAGGCGACCTTTTCCACGTTAATATCCCAGACATGACTGTTGTTAACGGCGCCGCTAAAATTCTACGCGAAGTTGCAGATGCTGGTGTGCCAGTCTATGTTGTCTATGGAAGCCACGATTTCAGCCCTAACCAAACCGCCATCATAGACGTGTTTGAAAGCGCAGGCTTACTCCGCAAGGTTACGCGGGCAAAGGTTGTTGACGGCAAAATTAAACTGGAATATACGGTTGACAAGCGCACCGGCGTGAAAATAGCTGGCTTATCCGCTAGGAAAGGCGGCTTGGAACAGGAATATTTTAAGCGTCTTGACGCTGACGCTACAGGCCAAGAAGGCTTCAAAATATTCATGTTTCACTCTGCAATTTCAGAGTATAAGCCGCTGCGACTGCGGGAGATGTCTTCTATACCGCTTTCGCATTTGCCAAGAGGCTATAGCTACTATGCTGCTGGACATGTTCACCAGCGGGCGGAGATACATGAACGGGAATATGGCTTGATAGTTTATCCTGGAGTGCTGTTTGCGTCTTCGCCTATTGACCTTGAAATGCAGGGCAATGGCGTTAAACCTGGCTTCTACATTGTAGACTTTGACGGTGAAGTGAAAAACGTTAGCTTCCAAGAGTTAGACTTGTGCAGTGTAGTTAACGTTGAAGTTGACGTTTCAAACTTGAATTCGCAGCAAGCTCTTACACTTGTGCTGGATAAGCTGGAGAAGCTTGATGTAAAAGGGAAAATTGTTATGGTTAAGATTCATGGGAAGCTTGCAGGCGGCAGAGTAAGCGACGTCTCCTCTTCAGTTATTGTTGACGCGCAGGTAAAACGCGGTGCCCTACACGTCTACGTCAATAGGAATCAGCTTTCAGCAGTTGAAAACTCGAATGTGAAGCTTGGTTCTCTCAGCGTGCAGGCGGTTGAAGCTGAAATCTTCAAACTTAACATTGGCAAAGTGAACATTTCAGACTCAAAGCTGCAGGGAGAAGAGGGGATCCAAACCGCTCAAAGTTTGCTTGCACTGCTCCGGCAAAGCCCACTTCCAAACGAGTCGAAAACAGATTACGAGGCGCGTTTGAAGCGGGATGCCCTCAAAATATTGGGGGTTGAAGGGTGAAGCTTAGGAAACTGCGGCTAAAGAATATACGTAGCTACGTTGACGAGGAAATCGAGTTTCCAGACGGCGTCACCCTTTTTGAGGGTGACATTGGTTCAGGAAAATCCACGTTGCTGCTTGCGGTTGAATACGCCCTGTTCGGCCTTGGCTCAGAAAAGGGTGAGGCGCTGCTGCGTGTCGGCGAAAGACATGGCGAGGTAACCTTAACGTTGGATGTAAACGGGAAAACAGTTGAGGTGCATCGTGAAATAGAACGGAAGGGACGTGGCATTCAACAGTCAAATTGCCATGTCATTGTTGACGGCGTCAAAAAGTATTTTTCAGCTTCAGAAATGAAGGAGTGGATGCTTCAGACGCTTGGCTTCAACGAGCCAGTTAATCCACGCGCGCAAAGCTTCATTTTCCGCTATGCCGTCTTCACACCGCAGGAGGAGATGAAGGCTATTTTATGGATGAACGCTGAAGAGCGGATGCAGACGCTTCGTAAAGCGTTTAGAATTGAAGATTACCGTGTAGCCCGTGATAACGCGCTTCAAATAGCAAGGATGCTGGAGCGGCAGGAAAGCGAATTGAAGGGTAAAGCAGCTGACTTGCCGCTTAAGCAGCGGGAACTTGAGGAGAAAAAGCAGCTTGCCGCGAAAAGCCAAAGTGAAGTTGAAATGTTCATGAAGGAAAAGGCGAAGCTTGAACAGGAAGCTGCCGCTTTAAAACAGAGAGTCCATGAGCACCGCTTAAAAGTTAATATGCTAAGTGGAGCTGCAGAGACAGCGCGGCTGCTGAAGGAGCGAATAGCTAAAAACGCAAGTAAAATTGAGCAGCTGCGTCTGGAAAAGGCGAAGCTTCAGAGTAAGATAAGCCAAGAGGAAAGCCGCATTGAAGTTTTAAAGGCCGCGCAGAAGCCAACAGACAAATCAAAAGAGGATCTTGAAGTTGAACGGGACGGCTTCCTCGCATATAAGGATCAGCTTCAACAGATTATTGGAGCAGCGAAAAGCAAGCTTGAGGATTACCAGCTTATAAGGGAGAAGGGTGAATGCCCAACATGTGACCGACCAGTTGACCCCGCCATATTTGAAGTGCAGGTGAACCAGAAAAGGGCGGAGCTTCAGAAGCTGGAGGAGCAGCTGGCTGAAGCAAACAGCAAAATCAGCGCTGTCGAAGTGTTAATGAAGAAGCTGGCTGAGTACGAGCGTATACAACAGGATATTCTCGTCATTGAGCAGAGGCTCTTAGAATACAAGGCGCAGATAAGCAGGGTGACAAGCGAAGAGGCAGCGGTTGAACATGAAAGCTTTGAGGCGGAAAAAATGCTTAATGAAGCTGTATCCGCGATGAGTGAACATCAGAAACTATGTGTTGAGCTTGCAGGTCTTGAACAGCTATTAGAGGAGAAAAACAGGGAAATCATTGTTGTAGGCAACAAGCAGTCAGCTGCGGCGGCTTCATTGCAGATGCTGCAGCAGGAAATCCAGCGTGTACAGCGGGAAATAACTGAGAAGGCCGGTTACGCCGCGAAGGCTCAGCAGTTTAGAAGCATAATCATCTGGTTAACCGATTATTACGCGCCTTCCGTGGAGACTATTGAGCGGAACGTGCTTGCTGGACTGCATGAGGAATTCAACGAGCATTTCAAGCGGTGGTTCAGCATTCTAATTGATGATCAAACAAAGGATGCCTACGTAGACGAGAATTTCACGCCGATAGTCACGCAGGACAATTACGAGCAGGATGTTGCTTACTTGAGCGGCGGCGAAAAAACCAGTGTTGCATTGGCCTATCGTTTAGCATTGAACAGTGTCATGCGCAGTACACTTCAAAACGCCCAAGTTGACCTTCTCATATTGGATGAGCCTACAGACGGCTTTAGCAGAGAGCAACTCTACAAGGTACGTGACATACTTGACGAGCTTAAGCTGCCGCAGATAATAATTGTCTCGCATGAGCGGGAGCTGGAAAGCTTCGCAGACAATATCCTTCAAGTTCAAAAGGTCAACGGCGCATCAAAAATAAACGCTAAAAACTA
>JAOZIH010000029.1 GCA_026014545.1 Candidatus Bathyarchaeota archaeon | reverse complement strand
ACGTCTATTCCTATGTAATCAAAGGTTACATTGTAGAAGTTGGTGATTCGAATCTTGTATTCTCGGATGCCAGCAGGGAAAAGTCCTGTTAAGTCTACAGTGAAGCTTCGGGGGACATAATCTGAGGGCGTGGGTATCTGTCTATCTTGGGGTACACGCACCCAGTTACCGTTTGCATCCATCACTTCCATGTAAGGTGGCGGATAAATCTCTGTGCCATTAGGCACCAGTCCTTTTGCGGCTGCTGCTTTGAAACCTTCAATCCATGGGTAGTAATCCTCAGGTGAGCCCCAGTCAACCATGCCGTTGATTACAAGCTTAATTTCTTCTGCGCCAGATAGGTCGCCTAGGTTCAGCGTTAACTGGTTTAGTTTGATGTTGTTCCACGCTGGGCTTTCAAGTCCGTTGATGCCGGGCGTAAAGACCCCGTCAAGTTCCGCTATAAGCGGTAAGACGTCTTCGCCCTTTTCATTTACAGCGGAAATTGGTGTTAGAAGGTTATTTTTGCTGACCGTGTAAATCTCGCTTGGAAAGGCTTTGTTGACGTAGTTAACCATGGTCGAGTAAACATCCACATCCGCTGGGTGGTCAACTACCAGCATGTAAACCGTGTCCAAATAGAAGAGTTCATCCCATTTCTGCAAGAGGATTACGTCGTAAAATTCTCCTTCAGCTGTGCTTCTTGCTGTCAGCTGGTTTGCATCAAGCTTGATGGTGTCCCACGGGTTTCCTCCGCCGAAATATATGTTCCCTTTTTCGTCGATGTAATCAATGTAGCCCAGCCAGCCTGCATTTGAAATTTCAGTAACGTAGACATAGTCGGTTCCGTTCCAATAAAACAGTGAGGGACAAGAGGCCCATCCGCTTATCACAGTGTACGTGGCTACTATGATTTTTCGCTCGTTCAACGTGAAAGTTATTGTTGGCTCTGTGGAGCCGTCGCTCCAAAATGAAAATTCCAAAATGCCCGTTCCAACGTCGACGATTTTTGGTACGGTAATCGTGTATTCGCCTACTGGCAGGAGCTCAACGTATGTTGTTTCATGCGGCACACCGTTGAGTGTAAATTCCAGCGGCTTAGAGCCGCCGCCAGACCTGCCTACCATAAGAGTATGATATCCTTCTGGGACTACCGTGAAGGTTCCAGATAGCGAATTTACTTGAACAGTGTGCTTTCCTTCCTCGGGCGCGTTAAATGTGAACTCCATAGTGGTAGTCTCTTTAGCGCCTAATTCGATTACGCGGCGCTCTAACAGCTCTCCATCAACCATAAAGCGCACTGCAAGGCTATCTGGTGCATCTGCTGTGTTTGTGGCGATAACCGTAACTGTCATTGTTTCGTTAGGCCATGCTTCGTAGGGGTTGACGGTAAGCTTAGATAAGCCTATTTTGCTTGCTGTCGGCGGCGGATTTTTAACCGTTAATACGCCAGTTAATCCGCCTATTTCAATTGTGTAGGTTCCTTCTGTTTCTTTGAGTACTGTAAACTCGGCTATGGTGAAGTTTCTTCCGAGAACAGTAACTGTCTGATTTTCTTCTATTACATCATTTATTGTAAGGTTCGCAATGTATTCGCCTTTTTCGTCGCCTATGTTAGTTACGTTTACTGTAACTAGTACCGGCTCGAAAATTTCCGCTTCCGACGGCGTGATTTTGAGGTCAGATACTATGAACTCGGCTGGTTTAGCTGGCGCTGTTATAAGCCCTTCAGCTTGAAGGTAAAGGTAGGCACCAGCCGCTGCAGCCACTATAATTAGATCAATTAAAAGAATTGCTTTTAGTTTGGCGATTGCTGAGCGAGAGAGCATTTAATTTCCTCTTTGAATACGATACACTCGATTATTCTGTGTGCTGCAATTTAAGCTGTTCGGAAAACTGCGTTTTCAGAAAGCTGAAGCGCTTATTAAGTCGTTGCCGTCAAAATTTAGCGGCATCAGTTCTCTTTGGAAAATTGTACCAATTCCAAATCTCGTTTGCAACCTTTTTTGAGTATCCATGTTCGATAAGCGCTGTTTTGAAAGCCTGTTTTGTCTGCTTATTCAAGCGTTCGTCACTGGCTCATTAGGTTGTGTTAAATTAAAATAAGCGTTTTGTATTGTAAATTCAGTTTTTGTAGATGTGCGCAACATAAATACACATGCACGCATTGTTAGCGGCACATCGTGCTTTTACAGGTAGTTTACGGAGTAGAATACCCTCTTTTTTTGTGATAAAACAAAAATGTTTAATGTTTAGATAGTTGCTTGTTCTGCTTTAAGAGATGTTGAGAATGGGGTTTGGCGACGTTCTTCGACGCGAGTTTTCGTTCGTAAGGGGAAATTACCTGATTCTCGTAGTCAGCTGGATACTGATGGATATAGGCCAGGAAATGCCTGTCCCATATTATCAGCAGTACGTTGACGCGCTAGGCGGAAACGTTTTTCCCATGGCACTAGGCATAATAGGCTTAGCAAATTTTGTTGCCATGGCGTTTGTGGCGGTTCCAGGCGGCTTTCTCGCGGATAAATTTGGTAGGCGCTGGCTTATCGTTACAATGACATTCGGCATAGGCTTATCTTACCTGTTTTTTGTGCTTGCGCCTTTTTGGAATTTAACTCCTGCTTGGCACCTCATTCTAATTGGTTCTGTCATACAAAGCTTATGCCTAATTTATCAGCCAGCTTTATTCGCTATGGTTCAGGATTCGGTTCCACCTGAACGGCGAGGAGTAGCCTCTTCTTTTATAAATATGATACATGGAACCTTTAACACGCCTGGAACAGTGATTGGCGGAATCATCGTTGTTTCTCTTGGTTTGGTTGCAGGTATGCAAGCTGTCTATTTCATTGTGATGGTCCTTTTTCTTGCAGCGGCTACTAGCAGGTTAAGGCTCAAGGAAACCATTGTAAACGATGAAAAAATGCGCTTCAGATACTTCATCTCAAAATACCCTGAAGCTGTAAAGGCGAATTTGCATGTGTGGAAGATTGTGCCGCGGACGGTTTTCTGGCTTTTCATAGTTCAAGTGTCCACCATGTTTTTGTTTGCGTTAACAAACGTGATAAACGCTATTTACGCCCGTGATGTGCTTGGAATTCCTCAGGATCAATGGTTTCTCGCTTATATTCCCATGATGATAATTCTGGTAATAGCCTCTTTCCCCATCGGGAAAATGGTTGATAAAGTGGGTATGAAGCTGCCGTTAGCCATTGGCCCCTGCATTCTTGCGGTTTCTATGTTGCTTTTCGTAAACGGGAACCTCTTCTCTGTAATGGTGTCGATGGCTTTGCTGGGTTTAGTGCAGCTGTTCATGATGTCTGCAGCTATGGCGCTTTCTGCATGTTTAGTTGAGCCGCAAAACAGGGGAAAAATAGTTGGCGGCGTAAACTTTGTAGGCTACATCCTCACCGGCTTAGGCATGATGCTTGGAAACTTCCTTTACACGCTGCTGCCACAATTGCCCTTTTACTTGACAATCGCACTAGCGGTTCCAATGCTACTGATAATTGTTTTTCGGATAATGGAGCCCAGAAAAGAAGACCGCAAATATTGAAATAAGCCGCGTTAGATTCTGTTATTAGCGCTTGCTTATGAAGTGGAGTGTTTGCTTTTGCAATCCTAGTTCGCTGCAGATGCTGTTACAAGCACCGCAAATTTTGCCTGCTTGCGAATTTTTTATGTGTAGCTTCCTTAGCTCTAGCATTCTGTGTATGTTGATTATGCCTTCTTTGAGTTCTTTTGCCTCGTAATTGTTGATTGCAGCCAATTCTATTACTTCCTTGTATACCATAATGGTTACGGAGCGGGTTATTCTTTTAGTCATTAAAAATATGATATAATTCAATATTAGTCACATTTTTTGTTGCTCAAACTTATATATAACCCATGCATTATTTTAAAATGTAAAGATAGTCACAATTTAAGTAACTCTAATCCATAATTACTGAAATATATGTAACAATTAGGACAGGATGATATGACTGCAAAAGCTAACGCGCAAGAGGCTATACCACTCCCATTGTTAACAGAAGAGTGGTTTAAGCAAAGATTTCCTGGAATGGAAAGAATCCGCGTCTTAGATGGACTTGGCGAACAGTGGAAAAAGCGGAAGTTAAATTCTATAATTGTAGTTGCCTTTCATGCAGACTTGGAAGTAGCTCAGCTTAAGCACTTTTTCCCGCTTTTTCTTGTGCAGCACCTGATACAAAGCGGCTACTCCATAAACCCTGTCGTTTACATTGGCGCACTAAGAGACATAGGACGCGGCTACCACCGCGGAGACATAAGCGAGCGCGTCGCCGAAGCGCATAAATTCTTTCAAAGTGTCTTCACACCCAATGCGAAAGTAGTCATCGTTGAAGACAGAATCGAAATTCAGCGAGACGTATACAGCATTCTGCGGATACTCGAATTCGAGAAAAGTCTTCAAGCAATACTTGAGCAGATTAATACGCCTGAAAAACTTGAGCGAAAAACCATCAAACTAAAAGAGGGCACATATAACTTAACCGAGTTTGAGAAGGAACTGCTTAGGATTTATCTTTTCGAAAGAAACAAGCTTGGCACTGAAATAAAAAAGTACCCCTACGTAAGCTGGGGCCTAGAATCACTCGGGTACCTAGGCGCATCTTATTACATTTTCGACGAATCAAACGCTGGGCTCTCGTTGCTTAAAAAATTAATCTGCGCAGACCAAGGCATCGAATATCCCGCAACCATCGTTTTGCCTGATCCTGTGACAATTTCAGGTAAGCCCATGAGATACCTGCACTCGCGGGATCTGAATCCCGACGAAACACTTTTCATGATAGATTCTTACAGTGATGTAAGCAGAAAGATTTACGAGCAAGAAAATGTGTCTACTCGATTCCTCGAGTATCTCGTGCGGAACATAATTCGCCCGTTTACCAAGCCATCCAAGGATGTTGATTATTGCCTAGAAAAATTTGCTGCAAACAAAACCAGTGTGGCTGAAACTGCGCCGCGTGAACTTAAACGCATAGTGCTAAAATGCTACTGGGATTTCATAAAGCCCTATTATGAGCTGATGGAGGTAACTCTCGGCACGCATGAAAGCCTATTCGTTCCCGAAGAGCTAACCGAGAAAACACTTGATGCGCTGGGCTCCAAGAGGAACAGGCAAATCCTGATGGAATTAGCTGCTCATTACCAAAAACATGGTTCGCCAATGACTGTAAACGAGTTATTCGAGAAAATGGGCCTTAAAAAGGGCGCAAAAAAGGGGCTTTGGAGAAACTTGGATGAGCTGGTGAAATGCGGTTTAGTTGACAGAATACCTGAAGGAAAGAAACTTCATAAATACAGCATCTACGGAAACAAAACCATAATCCGAATACGGCTACCACTCCTCGAAGACCGACGCACCACCCGTGGAAGCGCGTAACAGAAAATACAAAACCTATGTTACAGGCTTATTCCATGAATTCTGAACTGCTCAGGCGTGGCGTTTCTCAGCAGAAAAATGGGGATTCTCTTACCATTTTTGTCAAGAAATCCTGAAAAATTTTTAATGAAAAATGAAGAAAAAAGTAGTATGGGGAAATTATTGTGAAAACGATGTGCTTCGCATTAATTTTCCTTTTAATGTTTTCTTTGTTGTTACTTGTGAATATTCAATTCATCGATAGTTCTACGACTGAAACCGTAACAGTCCCAGATGACTACCGCTCAATACAAGAGGCTATAAATGCTGTTGCTGATGGCGGCACAGTGTTCGTTAGAAAGGGCGTCTATAAAGAAGTTTTAGTGATTAACAAGCAGGTATCACTAAAAGGTGAGGATAAGGACACAACAGTGATAAATGGTGACAGCAAAGGAACTGTTATCCTAATTCAGCATGATAACGTCGAAGTCACGGGCTTTACCGTGATATACAGTGAAGCACCGAACACACCCTCAGGAATTTGGATGTGGGGTAGCAGACTTATAGGAATACACTTGCTTAGTGTCAGAAACTGCCGCATTTTTGGCAACACAATTTCAGATTGTGGCGCTGGCATCTGGCTTTTTGATTCACATCAAAATACTATCACCAACAACTATTTGCTACGTAACGATTATGGAATACGAATCCAAAATTCCACGGAAAATAATGTAGAGGCCAATATTATTAAAAAGAACTGGGGCGGATTATGGCTTATATCCTCATATGGAAACAGGTTTAGCGCCAATAGCATGATAAATAATGCTCGCAATTTTGGAGTGGTTGGCGATACGCTTGTAGCGTATATTAATGATGTTGACTCAACAAACAGCGTTGATGGTAAACCCGTTTACTATTGGATTGGCATGTCAAACAGAAACGTGCCACTGGACGCAGGCTGCGTTGTTCTGGTAAACTGTCAAAACATGACGGTTCAAGGATTAAGCCTCAGCAAAACCCAAGAGGCAATAGTTCTTGTAAACGTTTTCAACGTAGTAGTAGCGAATAATAGCATAACGGACTGTACTACAGGTATAAAGCTGTCCCGCACTATAATGGCCACGATAACGGGAAACAATATTAACAGCCCGGTGGGCATTGACTCAAACGGCGACGGAATCCAAATAGTTAGTAATAGAATAACTGCTACAGGTACGGGAATAAATGTAAATGGCACTTACCAAACAATTATCGATAACTTTGTTGAAGCCGGAACTTTTGGTGCTGGCGATAAAATAATTGCATGCAGTGGATCATACAATAATATAACTCAAAACAAATTGTTTGGCGAAACCATGGTTGGAATAGTGCTGAGCGGCGAGCATAACCTGTTTTATGAAAACACCATAACATCTCCAGAACCAACACGCATAGAAGGCGACGCAAACATAGTCGCCAAGAACACTTTGACATACGGCGGCATTAGCGTCAATAGTGGATCAAACAATATTGTATGCGCAAATAAAATCGTCAATGGCTACAGTTTAGGCATAGGCGGCAGCAATAACCAATTTTATGCTAACCATATTGAAAACAGTAGCATCGGTGCAGACATAACTGGTGACAAAGCTCACTCATCAAATAATTTGATTTACCAAAATAACTTCGTAAATAACACTAAACAGGTCTATAATTGGGGAGCAAACACTGCAAATTTCTGGGATAATGGCACCATTGGAAACTATTGGAGTGACTACAACGGTACAGATAGTAACAGTGATGGAATAGGCGACACACCCTACTTTATTAAAACTCGAACGTTTGATGCAAGCGTCGGCGTAGTTGAAGTCATATGTGGCCAGGATAACTATCCACTTATGGCTCCGTTTAACATTTCTCATGTAAAATTGGAGCTTCCAGTATGGGAGTATAAGCCTCCTTCGCCGCCGATTCAGCCTTTACCGTTAATTGAAACATCACCGTCCATTCAACCTTCCCCCTCAATTCAGCCCTCATCGTCAACCCAGCCTATGCAGTCTCCCCCCAACACGCCAGAAGTTAACTCGACGAGTGAATCTTCACCAGAAAACTTTTCGCCATTACTACCTTTAGCTATTGTGGGTTCAATATTGGTTATCATAAGCATGGGTGTGCTAATTTATTTTAGAAAATGTTACAAAAGGTAAATAGTGGCAAAAGTTGCTTTGCAAGTTGAAAACAGTGAAAAGCGCATGCTATGGTGGACTGGGCGGGATTTGAACCCGCGGCCTCCACGATGCCAACGTGGCGATC
>JAOZIH010000028.1 GCA_026014545.1 Candidatus Bathyarchaeota archaeon | reverse complement strand
TTTCCATGGGTAATTCCACATTCTCCCGTGCATTCAGATAAGGCAGCAAATTAAAGGTTTGGAAAACAAATCCAATTTTGCTACCGCGTATTTTGTATAGCTCTTTTTCTGGCAAACTTGTAACGTCAACGCCGTCCAGCAGAACGCGTCCTGCAGTCGGCTTGTCAAGGCAGCCCAAGATATTCAGCAAGGTAGTCTTGCCTGAGCCAGACGGCCCCATTATCGCAACAAACTCGCCTTTGTTCACTTGAAGATTTACGTTGGAAAGGGCTTGCACGTTGCGTTTGCCAAGCGAGTAAGTTTTGGATAAATTTTCAAGTTTCAATACTGCTTCATTCATATCTCATTGCCTCCGCTGGTCTTGTTCTCGCTGCACGCCACGCGGGATACAAACTACCCAACGCGCCTAGAAGCACAGCCACGCCAAGCGCCATTAGCACTGATTCAGGAGTCAACGCTATAGTTGCTGTTCCAGTGGACACCGATGCTGCAGCAGCGCTACGACCGAGGTTAACCTGTTGTGTTAATGTGGGTAGCAGAAGCCCGGAGAGCGTCGGCGCAGCAAAACTAGCTACTGCAATGCCAACTAAGCCTGCCACCAGACTTAACAGTACACCTTCAAGCATAAACTGGCTCATTACGGTCCAGTTGCTGAAGCCTATGGCTTTAAGCGTGCCAATCTCGCGTGTTCTCTCACGCACAGTGTACAGCATCACGAATAGAACAATCAAGCTTGCCGCTGCAACAGCCACGATTGTCACTTGAATCGCAGTTCCCTGTGTCTGCGCAAGAGTTGCCTCGGCATTAGCTAAAGCCGTCTCGTAATTTGTCCGCATAATCTCAAGTTGCTGTAGGCGTTGTTGGCTTGTGACCACAGTGAGTTCTGGATGCAATTCGCTTATAGCGCTTGCAACGTCATTTACTGCGTCGCTGGATTCAGCGAACACAGTTAAACCCGTTATGTACCCTACATTATCAGTCAGTGATTGCGCGTCAGAGAGATTCATGTACAATGTTAATTGATCTTCGACACCTGTGGAGCCGTGAATGCCGACAACCAGAAAAGTTTGTCCCAGAATCTCAATTGTATCGCCAACACCAGCGCCGAAAAACGCTGAGTTATTGGCGCTTATGAGGACGACTCCGCTGTCTCCTGCCTGCAAGTTTCGTCCAGCAGTAATGTTCGTTGGTAGAATGGGATACTCGTCAACAGCAGAAGTTAAGGCAACTCCTTCAATTATGTAATCCACGATAAGCCGTGTGAAACTTCGCCCGAACATTTCAATCGTCTGGTTAGTTCCCTGCGACACTGTTAACGTTGGCACAACAGCGGCAACCCCCTCAATTGAGCTAATGTCATAATAGAGGCTTTCATTCATTGGGGTAGATCCTCGGCTACCGAATTGGCCGCCGCCAAATTGTCCGGGAATGTTGCCTCCGCCGAATGGGCCAGATGAAGTGAAGTTACCACCGCTAGGAGGTTGAGGCATAGTGCCTGAGCCGCCAGAGCTGGGCGGCGCGAAACCAAATCCTTCAAAGCTTGGGGTCAACGTGCACTCTATTTGTGTTAACGTCTGATTAATTGTTGCTTCTGTCTGGGTTATAACGTTGCCAAGATTCTGAGTTAAAGTCATTGTAGATTCTTGATTCGCGGTTACGCCCGCTGGGATGGAAACCATAATTGCCATGCAAAAACCCAAGGCAATAATCACTAACAAAGCGCGGATTTTGCGCCGGGAGATGTTTCGGACAGCTCTTGATAGGACACCCAATTATTTCACCCGGTAAGCTATTTCAGAAAAAAGGCAACCAAAAAGAGGGACGTTAAAAAACGGTAAGGGGAGTGCTGCTTTGCTTGACGCTATAGGCTTCGCCTGTAATTCTGGATTTATTTGTGTCAGTTAATCCAATCCCCCTTTTTGGTTGCTTAAAGTTGTTGTAAAAATAGAGCATTAAACTGTTTTTCAGAATCATTCCCTAATCTCTACAGAATTTTACAATCTTCAATAATATAGTGCGCAAATAAATTTTGAAACAAATTTGGAAAAATCATTAAATAACTATTCGCAACATTTTTTAATGCTGTAGATGCAGCGGATAAGGCTGCAAAAAGCAACAAGCAAATCCCCACCATCAATGTCCCCTTGCTTGTTGATGACCATAATATTTAGGCGGTAGCCACCTTGGAGCCTCCGAAAGAAAAGAAAAGGACACTTTCGCTCCTTCTCGTAGTAGTGATTGCAGTGGCAAGCCTCACTGCAGGCGGGCTTATCGGCTATTGGACGGGCAGTACAGCCGCTTCGAATAAAATTGATAAGTTACAAAAGCAGTTGGCAACAATTCAGGAGCAAATCGATGATCTCCAAGTGAAGGCAGAAGTAGCCGGTCAAAATCAGAGCAGCATTTTGCAAACAATTGATGCCCTGCAAAGCAGACTTTCCGAGATCCACAGCCAAATTAGTAGTCTCCAATCAATCAATGTAACCAGCCAAAGAATCGATGAAATTATGCAGGAAGTTACTGAGCTTAGAAGTCAACTCTTATCGCTTCGAGTGCAAATTAACAGCATCGAACCGGCGACGAACATAATTTACTTGTTGGGCGAGAACGTTTCACTTTCCCAACTTTTTGAGCGAGTGCGAGAATCAGTTGTTGTGGTTAAAGGATTAAGACGCACCGTTGTCTGGTACGGCATCGTTTACTCGCAAGTGCAGGGTTCAGGATTTGTCTACAACTATTCAGGGCAGCTGGTGGTCTTAACAAATAATCACGTAATTGAGAGCGCAGTAAACATAACAGTAACATTTACCAATGGAAAAGTGTATTCAGCATCAGTTAAAGGCTCCAACCCAAGCAATGATGTCGCGGTGCTTATAACAAGTGCGCCGCAAAGCGAATTGAAACCGCTCACCATGGTCAGTTCGTCAATACTTAGAGTGGGAGACCCCGTTGTGGTGGTTGGCACACCTTATGGCTTGGAGGGTTCAATGAGCAACGGCATAGTAAGCGCCCTAAACCGCACCATAACCACAGAAAGCTCAACTTTGACTAATATTATACAAACAACAGCGCCATTGAACCCGGGTAACTCTGGCGGGCCGCTTCTGAATTATCAAGGCCAAGTAGTCGGCATGACGACGGCAATAGTTGAAGATTCACAGGGCATCGGCTTTGCAATACCTTCCGATACAATTTTGCAAGAGTTAGCGAAAATCATGAGTTAAACTTGCGGCAACGGTTTGCCTTCAGAGGTAACGATTTCTTCAGATTGCAAGCATGTAAAAAGCCCGTTTTCCAGAGCCTATTGCAAACTGATAGCCTATAAACTATATTTACTGCTTGCTACATTCAGTTTGACCAAAAACGGCTCGCTACAGGGGATGAGTTTAGGTGTCTGCTAATGCACGCAGCTTGAAATACATACTGGGCTGGCTTATAGCAGGCACCCGTGGTGGCGTAACTCGTGCCAAGATAATTCAGGTGCTACGGGAAGCACCGCAGAACGCAAACCAATTAGCCTCTCTTCTGGCGCTGGATTATCGAACGATAAGGCATCACTTGAAGGTTCTACAGAAAAACAGACTCATAACCACTGCAGGGGAAGGTTACGGCACCACCTACTTTCTTTCTCCGCTCCTAGAGGAAAATTACGCTGTGTTTGAGGAGATATTGAACAGAATTTGGAAAAAAGAAAAAAAGGAGTAATGTAGATGAAAACGTGTATGAATGATAAAGTAAAATTTGGTTTAACTATTGTTCTGATAGCCATGGTTGGTCTTCTTGCAGCAGCCTGGGCTATTACAGTTGAAAGAACAGCGCCCTTACTGGAACCCAGGCCGTTTACACCACCATATCCAAGTAGCTTTAGTTTTAGAGGAGACTTGGAGATTTTTTACATAGCCAAAACAGTTATCTCTTCAATAAACTTGACGCTTGTAATCATCTTGCTAGGAACCTACGTTAATTTATACAGAAAGACGAAATCGGAGTTTGTTATTGGATTAATAGTGTTTGCGCTGGTTTTATTGCTCTACACAGTTGTTTCTAACCCTATCGTAATATACCTCGCAGGCTTCCGACCGTTTGGACTTGGGCCATTCGCAATGCTGCCAGACATGTTCGCGCTGCTGGCACTGGGAGTATTGCTCTATCTAACTTTGAAGTACTAAAAGTGCCTGAATTAACGCGTGGAAATGAAACAATTTTAAATCTAAAAGACCTAAAAATAAACAGTGAGGAAACTGTTATGAGCGAGAATAATGTTTTGGTGTCGATAACGGCAAGCCGAGAGAAGGATGAAATCGTTTACCGTGTCGAATGCGCCAGCAACCTAACAGAAGAGGAATTTGAGTATTACTTGAGCGAGATAATCAAGGGTTTATGCAAGTGGAAAAAGTCCGTTTGCGAAGATAGCATAAGAAACTTTAGCGGTAAAATCAAAATAAAGAAAAAATAAAGACCTAACGCCTGTAACGATTAAGCAAAATTTGAAGACGTCAAAATTACCTATCACAATTAACGGAGCAAAAAGGGATGAAGCGAACCGCCATTTTATCTATAGTGCTTATACTGCTGATCTTAGCTGCACTATTCTTTATTTCACACTCCATATCAAGCAACAACAAAGAGACGCCAGCAGACTTTTATGTTGGAGTCACCTTTTGCGGCAACACCACAGCGGAAGCTAAATTGTTAATCGACAAGGTAAAGGGTTACACGAACCTTTTTGTTCTGCAATCATGGCCTATAAGCAACAACGAAACCGCTACAACTGAAATTTGCGATTACGCCGTGGCAGCTGGGCTTAATATCATTGTTAATTTAGGCATTAATTGGAGCTACAGCAGAGTTTGGACTTGGCAGTTTCCATGGCTTGAAGCAGCCAAACAACGCTACGGCGACCGGTTTCTAGGCGCGTATTACGATGACGAGCCAGCAGGAAATCAGCTTGACTACAACTGGTTCAATTTCTTCCTCAACTATTCAAACTACTTTAAGGGAAGACCGCATGTTTCGCTTTTGCATGAGATTTTCTCGGATTTGGAAGATAAAATGGCGAATGTCACAATGCATGAGCCAAAGGACTATGACACGGAAGCAGCGTGGTTTCAAATGCTGTTTGATCATAATGACGGCCTGAACTCTTTGAAGAAAGCAGGAATTAAGACGTTCACCTCGGATTATGTTCTCTACTGGTTTGATTATTTAGGCGGATACGACGTTATCCTTGCCCAGTTCGGCTGGAACAACAGTTGCACGCAAGACATAGCGCTTGTGAGAGGCGCCGCCTACATGCAGAACAAGTCGTGGGGTGCAATAATAACATGGAAGTATACCGAACCGCCTTATTTGGACAGCGGCGAAGAAATCTTTAAGCAGATGCATATGGCCTACGAGGCAGGCGCCGAATATGTGGTAATATTCAATTACCCGCAGATCGAAGGCAACCCCTACGGCGCGCTTAAAAACGAACATTTCGAGGCACTGGAGAAACTATGGAAGGAAATCACACAGAAACCGCGAGAAGCGACGGCAAGGCAAGCAGACGCAGCGCTTGTTTTGCCGAGAAACTACGGGTGGGGAATGCGCCATCCAGAAGATTGGATTTGGGGTTTCTGGGGACCCGACGCCAAGTCGCCGTTAATATGGGAAAATTCACGTAAACTCCTTTCTCAGTACGGCACGCGCTTGGACATAATCTATGATGACCCCGCCTTTCCCGTAGAAGGCAAATATCCACTAATTTACTATTGGAACCAGACAATACAGTAAGGGCAAATCTACCTGCGCCCCTTTTTGTATTCTCTGCAGGAAGCGCCTTCAAGCTTGCAAAATACAGCATGACAGAAAAGGGTTATTCTTTGCTCAATAAGTAGGGCCCATTCGTGAGTTTCTGCACGCCATCTTTGCACAGCAGTACCGTGTCTTCTATGCGAATTCCGCCGTAGCCCGCCAGGTAGATGCCGGGCTCCACTGTGAAAACATTGCCCTCTGCCAGCACTTCTTTGCTGTAAGGACCCAAAACAGGCGGCTCATGCACTTCCAAGCCTACACCGTGCCCAAGATTATGCACAAAGCTTTCGCCGTAGCCAGCTTCGGCAATTATTTTCCTCGCCGCTGCATCCACAGCCCTTGCTTTAACGTTCAGCTTTACAGCTTCAAGCGACTTATCCTGCGCCTTCTTTACGATATCGTAGAGCTTCTTCTGCTTGTCCGTTGGCTTTCCCACCACCAAAGTGCGCGTCATGTCAGAGTGATAGTGCTTGTAGGTGGCGCCGATGTCCACAACCACCAAATCGCCTTTGCAGATTTCTCTATCAGAGCATCCGCCATGCGGGAATGCGGAATACAAGCCTGAAGCCACTATCGTCTCGAACGCCGTGCCGTAAGACCCTTTCTTTCGCATGGTGTATTCGATTTCAGCTGCCACTTCATACTCTTTCATGCCAGGAGCTAATGTCTCGTATGCCACGCGCATGCCTTCGCTTGTCAGCTCAGCGGCTTTGCGCATAAGCTCGATTTCCTGTGCGTCTTTTACTTTACGTAGAGCAGAAACAATGCTACCTTGAACTTTAAGCCTTGTCGTGCCTCTCACTTTTTTGGCGAGCGCCAGCCAGCTTTCTATGCTGGCGGCGTCTAAGGCGAGGTTTTTAATTTTAAGCGCCTTAACCTGCTCAGCGATGCACTCCAGCAGGTCGCCACTGCGTCTCACCAAAGCTACTACGAAGGTTTTTCCTTCAGCTTTCGCTTGTTCATAGTTAACATTATAAACATAAAGGGTAGGCGTGCCCTCTTTGGGAATTAGCAGTGCGGTCGCGCCGGAAAAGCCTGTGAAGTAAATCAGGTTAGCTTGGTTAAAAATTAGGAAGCCATCAGATTCTCCATTCTTAAAGGCTGCTTGCTTTAAAGAAGCAATCCTGTCCAAGAATATCCCTGAGAGAAGATTAAGCTGCAGCTAGCTTTAATGGTTTCGCTTACCCGCCTGTGACAACGGGCATCAAAACGACGTGATCACCGTCTTTAAGTTTGGTTTCTATGCCCTCGAGTTGGTTAAGCAATAAGCCGTTGACGGATAATATGTGGTGAGGTTTTAAATCAAGGCCGTTAGGTTCATAAACTGCCTTCTTGAAGGGGTCGCCGTACTTTTCAGCAAGCAGAGTCAACAAGTCGCGGACTGAAGCGCCACTTTTTAGTTCAATTTGCTCCGCTTGCTTTAGGCCTAATGTTTGTTTGATACTGCCTAAATAGTCAACCGTTACTTTCACAGGTGACACCGCGAGCATGCAAATACTACAAGTGCAAAAAATGTTATATAATCATTTCTTAGCTGGAACAAAGCTATTTAACATGCATTATAGCTGAGAAGCTATTGCTCAAGTTTAATAGAATTATATAGTATTTTCAGCGGAAGAAGCCATTAGGTTAATATACCTTTTGCTTCAGCATATACGCCTAACAACACGATGGAGAAAAGAATTAAATGTTTGCATACGCAGGAAAAATTTTGCGTGTTGATTTAACTACTGGCAAAATTTCTACAGAACCATTAAGCGAGGAGTTGGCAAAGAACTACATTGGTGGCATAGGACTCGGCATTCGCCTGTTAATGGATAACTCAAAACCCGGCACTGACCCATTCAGCCCAGATAACCCGCTTATTTACCTCACAGGCCCGCTCAGCGGTACGATGGGGCCTACTGCTGGAAACGGCTACGCAGTTGTTTCAAAATCACCTGCAACCGGCGGTGTCGGCGAAGC
>JAOZIH010000041.1 GCA_026014545.1 Candidatus Bathyarchaeota archaeon | reverse complement strand
AGTAATATATACCCCACTTACCAGGAGCTTGGCAAGAGTGCGCCGGTACTGGTCAGGAAGTTCGTGGTCAGGGCCTATGAGGAGACGGGGAATATCTCTGAGGTGGCCAGGCTGTTTAGGACCACCAGGAAGACGGTCCGGAAGGTGCTGAGGAGGTGGAAGGAAGGCGGGGAGGAAGGGCTTAAGGATCTGTCCCGGAGGCCAAAACGTTCACCGCGGAGGACCTCAGCGGCCGTGGAGGCCATGATAGTAGCCGAGAGGAAGAAGACCGGCTACGGTAGGGACCGGATAGCCCGGATACTTCAAGAGAAGGGAGTAGAGGTAACTCCCTCTACTGTCCGTTATGTGCTGAGGCGATACAAGCTGAGTATCAAGTATAAACGTTCCCGCTACCGGCGGAGGAACCGCTTCTATGATTTTGAGTCACTCTATCCCTTACAACACTTTCAGGTCGACCTTAAGGAGGTCTATGACTCTACCACCCTTTCTGAGGAAACGCTGCGCTGGGCTAAGAAACTGAACATCCCTCCCTATCAGTGGACGGCCATAGATGTGAAAACCCGGTTAAGGTTTATCTCTTACTCCTATGAAAAGACCTTCACCAATGGGCTGATGTTCATGCTGCTTGTAATCTACTTTGTAAGAAGCTTTGGTCTGGAGCACAAGATAACGCTTCAGACCGACAACGGGGAGGAGTTTGGAGGTAAATCAGTGGATAAGTTAGAGCACCTGAACCAGACTGTCTTCGCTCCACTTCGGGCCGAGCTGCTTCATATACCAAAAGGCAAGAAGGAGTATCAGGCCTTCGTGGAACGCTCACACCAGACCGATGATAATGAGTTCTACATCCCGCAGATAGAGCGCTGTGTGGACCTCAAGGAGTTTTATCTTAGAGCCATGAGATGGCAGTTTATGTATAATACGGTACGGCATCACTCGACGCTGGGAATGACCCCATACAGGAAGTTGAGCCTGGAACGAAAGCTCCCCAAGCTGGTGGCCGTGTTTCCGGTCATCCAGCTGGAAAAGCTCACCGACCTCTATCCAAA
>JAOZIH010000027.1 GCA_026014545.1 Candidatus Bathyarchaeota archaeon | reverse complement strand
GTCGTAGCCGCCATAAACGCTAACCCGCAGCTGCGCGAGTGGACTAAACGCGACAGAAAATTTTTCCTACGCAAACTCATCCAGTATGCTAAGCATGGCAGTTGCACGCGTGATACGCCAGTGCCGCCTGAAGTAGCCTGGATCAAGCTGACCGTTAAGGATAAGGGCAGCCGCGTCACGCCAGAGCTGCTCTTAACACAGAAAGATTTTGAGGCTCTAGTGCAAGCGGCGGACAACCCCCGCGACAAAGCCATGCTCTACACGCTCTTCGAGGGTGCCTTACGCCCGGGCGAGCTGCTGAGCATGCGCATATCCAGCGTCAAATTCAAGCAGGCTGAAACCGCTCGCATAGAAAATGGCGCAGTCATAAATGAGAAGGTGAATTACTGTGTGATCAGCGTGAATGGGAAGACGGGTTTGAAGGTGCTGCCGCTTGTGGCGAGTTATCAGCCGCTGCTTACGTGGCTTGAGACACATCCCTACCGCATGGATCCAGACGCGCCTTTATGGTGCCCAATCAACACGAACCGTAAAAACAAAGTCCTCTGCTATGCACAGTTCCGTAAAATAATCAGACGCATAGCGCAGCGCGCTGGCATTCACAAGGATATATGGCCATACCTGTTCAGACATTCAACGCTTACGCAGCTGGCGAAAACCTTCACTGAAGCTAAGCTGGAGCGCTACGCTGGCTGGGTGCACGGCAGCAAAATGGCCGCGCGCTACGTACACTTCTCTGCACGCGACCTGGAGGATGCGGTGCTCGAATTATATGGCAAGAAGCCTGTGGGTGAAGCGTCAGGTGTGGTGTCGATGGTGAAGTGTTCACGCTGCGGCCGCGAGAGCCCCGCGGGCATGGTGTACTGCGGCTTCTGCGGGTTGGCGCTTGACAGGCAATTCGCCCTTGACTTGGAAAAGCAAAAAGAAGATGAGATAGCCGAGTTGAAGCAGCAGTACCGGCAGATACAGGAGATGCTTGCTAAGCTTTTTGCGAGTCAGCAACCACTTTCTCAAGTGCTTGCTCAAATTGCTGCATCCGCGCAATCAAATCCTCAAGCAGCTTCCGCGACACAACAACAAGCTCCTCAGACCTCGAGTTCGCCTCAACCATCAAACTCACCGCAAACTCAATCAGCAGAGCCTTAAAAAGCAAAGGGGGAGAGCCAATGCCGAAAAACTTATATGAGGGGTTTGATGCGGCGGCTGCACCTTCAACATGCCGCAGTAACGCTTTATCCGCTATTAATGGGAGGGTGAGATTGAATGTTACAGCAGTATGAATGTCCAGTTTGCGGTAAACCCACGCAAGTGGTGTTTTGCGATAATAGCGAAGTATGCTGCAGCGTATGCGGCTACGTGTTCGACGAGCATTATGAGGCTTACGCAGACGACCCAGCTAAAAAACCCAAGTATGCCACGTTGGCCGTCAGCGCGTTAGGCTGCGCTCCACCCAAACTGAAAGGCGTCACGCTGCCCATGTATGAGGACGACATTGAATTTCGCGTTGGCCGCAGCATCAGCCTCTTCCTTTCATTGCTGGGGTTGCCAGGTGAACCCAGCAGCCCCATCTTCATGGACGCGCAGAAGGTCGCCCAAGCCATCATCAACCAGCAGCGCCAACACAAAAGCGAGATCAAGCTGACGGTGCAGGAGATAGCTGCGCTGGCGCTTTGGCGAACAATAAGCGAGCGGCAGCTGCCCATACCGCTGAAAACATTCGAGAAGAAGCTGAGGCCAAGCTTCACCAAGCGGCTCCGCCTATTCAAAATCATGAAGCGCGTCACATGGCTTGAAATCTTGGATGGCGTGTCGCAGTCGTCACCTGCCAACTACATACCGAGCATCACGCGTAAGGCCGGCGAGAACGTGGAGCACCAGTACCTCTCAGTGGTGGAGACGTACGCGTTGAAGATGGTGGCTTCGCCTGAAAGCTCCTGGATAATTGGAAGCCGCGAGCCCGTGCTTGTGGCTGCTGCGGCTGTTCATGCAGCTGACAGCCTAATAGCCAGAATGATTAAGCCAAAGAAGATTGCGGAGGCGGCGGGTGTGGGCGAGGCAAGCATGCGCCGCTTAGCCCTCGCGTTTAAGCAGAATCGTCCGGCGCTGCCACCTGAGGCTCTGGCTTATAAAGTCACAGCAGATTTGAATGGAGGTGTATTGGATGCAACTGATTGAAGTAAGCAAGATAGTGCCAAACAAGTGGAACGCCAACACCTTCGTGAATGAGGAATACGTTAAGCTGAAGGAGATGATGGCGAAAACAGGCATTGAGCAGATGCCTCCCATAATCGTTAGGAAAATAGGCGATGTATACGAGATAATTGATGGCGAGCACCGCTGGAGAGCCGCCAAGGAACTGGGGCTAAAACAGGTAGCCGTCAAAATCATCGAGGCAGACGATGAGAAAGCAAAAGAGCTATGCATGAGCTACAATAAGCTACGTGGACACCTAAACTGGTTCAAAGTTCTTGACATATTAACGGCGGACATGAATAGAGGCGTGGACATCTACAAGCTTTACGGCAAAGTTTTCTCCGCAGCCGAAATAGCGAATATACTCTCGCTGGCGAAAATTACGCCGAAAGCACGCTTGCTACTTGAAGAAGCCGTCAAAAAGCACCCCTCACTAACGCTCAGTCACATATGCCCATTCACCAAGATAGATGACGCTGAAATGCAGGAAATCGCCATTAAACAAATGACCAGAGACACGCTGCTAACCGAAAGAAGCATCAACGCCCTAGTAAAAACTTGTTTGGAAGAGCTCAGCCGAATAAAACAGGAAAAAGAGCTTGAAGAACGGGCGAAACAAGCCAACCAGCCGCCAGAACAATGGAACACCACGCAAACGATAACCACACAAGCCCAGACACCAAAAACAATCACGCCCCCATACACAACATACGAGCAAACACACAAAATTGAACACACAAACATAACACAACCCAACACTGCACACCCAAACACGGCTCAACCAAACACTACACAACCAACAGCGCAACTTAACAATCGACCCAGCACAGCCCAACATGCAGTGTCACAGCCAAATACAACAGCAGCCACAGCCCAGCCAACACCGCAACCAGAAGCTAAAACAACAAAATGCTTCGTAAGCGAATACAAAGCACAATGCCCACACTGCAACATAACATTAAAAGTCGAAGCCTCAACAGGCAAAATCGCATACAAAAAAAGTGACACAGCCAACAGCGAAGTATACGAGTACCTGCAAACTGAACCGCTAAAGCTAGTAACAACATGCCCAAGACAGGGATGCGGCACCAAACTAGAAATAATAGTAAACGGCAAACCCGAACAATCCATCTCCTGCTGGAGATGCGGCTGGAAAGCCAAAGTAAACGTGTATGATAGAACAGCAGTGTGGAATGGAGCCTAACAAGGTGAAAACTCTGGTTTAAAAGAGCTTGATTTTATGTCAACCAGAATCCCAGCTCCACGGTGCTTCCATGCGCGACAAAACAATACGCAAAATTGGACATGTCGAAAAGGCTTTGCTGAAGGCCTTTTTGGCTGTGCATCAAAAAAACGATTGTATCCCATGGGACGCTGTGGTCGAGGAGCTGGGGATTTTTTATATAAATAATAGTCTACGCACACTTAACGTAGAAGAGTACAAGAAAGAAAGGACATGGAAAAAAGCAATACCCACATTAATGAAGAAAGGATACCTCAAAATTGCTAATTTACCGCATAGCTATAACATCATGAAAAGATACGGCTACAATTTTTACAGATTAACTGAAAAAGGAATTGAAACCGCCAAGTTGATAGCGTTAGAAAGCATTGATATAAATGATGTAATAGCAGCTGCTGAAAAAGGAAGCACCATTGAAGACTCATATAACATATTATGGGAAAATTATAAAAAATATTTTGCGAAAGACGAATTTAAAAAATATTTAGTATACAAACGTTTTATAGGTTATTTAGCAGCTGCAAAAAGAAAAGACTTGATTGAAAAATTGAAAAAGACCCAAACTAAAGCAAATATTCAAGAGAGAATTATAGTTGAAAATGACATGATAAATTTGACAGTTTGACCCCCCCTCTATTCTTCGCACTAAGTGCCCAAAATAGAAGGGGGGTGCCCCTTTTTGGTTGATGTATTTCATGTTTTTGGGTGTTTTTGTTGGTTGTTTTACGGTTTTTATTTTCATGTTTTTTTTGGGGGTATGATTATACAGGTAATTGGTCTTGGCGTTGTTGGGAAAGCTCAGGCTTTCCTGCTTAGTTCCCTTGGACATAAAGTGTATGGGTATGATATTGCTAAAGTAAAGGCTGAAAGGTATTTTGATGTTGTGCAGTCGCCTGTGAAGGACGTTGATGTCACGTTTATTTGCGTGCCAGAGAAGGTTGCTGAGGAGACTGTTGCTGGTTTAGTGGATGCTGGTGTGGGCGGTTTGATAGTGATTAAGAGCACTGTGCCGCCTGGCACTACTGTTTCGTTGATGAGTAAGTTTGGTGTGCATTTGTGCCATAACCCGGAGTTTCTGCGTGAGAAGGTTGCGTTTGATGACGTGTTGAAGCCGAGTAGAGTTGTGATTGGCCAGTGCTGTGCGAGGCATGGTAGTGTGCTGCTGGAGATATATAGGTCGTTGCAGGCGCCTATTTACGTGACTGATCCGACGACGAGTGAAATGGTGAAGTTGGCGAGTAATACGTTGCGGGCTGTGAATATTACGTTTTGGAATATTATACATGGGTTGGCTACTGAGTTGCTGGTTGATACGCGTGACGTTGCGGATATGGCTGATCCTGTGAAGGTGCTTGGTGAATGGGAGGGCGGCGGCTGGGGCGTAAAAATGTTCGGTCGGCCGTATGACGGTAAATGTCTTCCTAAGGACATGAATATGCTTGCTGAGACGCTGCGGAGCAACGGTTTAGACTCAAGCGTGATAGATTCAATGCAGAAGTTTAATGAAGCGTTGAAGCTGAATAACGGCAAAGCTTCGCCATAAATTTTTTTAGTTTCCTATTTTTGCTTGTTTTTGTTTTGTTTTTTGTTTTTTTGTTTTTTTTGTTGTCTTTTTGCTTTTCCTTTTTAAAGTTTCAGGTTTTCTGCTTTGGGATGTAAAATGTTCGTGGAAATATTGCAGTTCCTTAGCATGGTGCTGTATGGCAACATACATTTGCTGGTGCTGTTCTTCGCCGTCTTCGTGGTTTTGCCACGTGTGATGGTGAAGGTGAAAGCGAAGAAGCCTATAATATACGAGGGTGACGGAAACAAGAAGGTTACGGTGGTTGTGCCGGTGTATAAAGAGGATCCAGCGTTGTTCAGGGAGTGTTGTAAGTCTATTCGTAAGCAGAAGCCTGACCAGTTTATAGTGGCGATTGACAGCGGCGACAAAACACTTGTTGACATAGCGAAGGAGAACGGCGCGGAAGTTTTGCAGTTTAACACGCGTGTAGGCAAGAGGCAAGCGCTGGTTGAGGCATGGAAGAAAGCGCGAAACGACATTGTTATACATGTTGATTCGGATACGGTGCTCGCTGACAACTGCATACGTGAGCTTGTCAAGCCATTTGACAAGGAGGATATTGCGGGAGTGGAGACGCGACATGTTGTTGTGCCAGGAAACTCAAAGATGTCCTATGTGATGACAAATGTGATAGAGCAGAACCGACTGGTGAACAGCAGAGGATTGAATGGTGGATTGGTGGTTGTTGACGGCCGCTGCAGTGCTTGGCGCAAAAGTTTCCTGTTGACTATAGCAGATAAACTGGTTAACGAGACATGGATGGGCGTGAAATGCGCTATCGGCGACGACCGTTTCCTAAGCAGAGAAGCCATCAAAGCAGGATACAAAACTACTATACAGGAGTCAGCAGTGGTTTACGTGCGGGCGCCTGACAGCTTCAGCACTTTCGTGAAGCAGCAGGTACGTTGGCGCAGAAGCGGAACCAAATTCTGGCTTAAAGATCTGCGGGAGGGCGTTTCGCCATCACGAACCTATACTGTTAAGACAACAACATATTATTTGGCGCCGTTTATGCTGTTGCTGACGGTGATATTTGATGTGCTGTTCTTCCCGACGCCGTTCAAGCTGTGGGGTCTCCTGCTTGTGCCGCTGGTGATTATTGCAGGAACCACTTTGGTCACGTTGATGAACCAGCTGATATACTTTGGCAAGCCTATATCGCTGAAATATATTGTTCCACAGGCGCTTGTAGGCTTATTCGTGATGCTGCCTGCTTCGGTCTATGGAGCGTTAACGATAAAGAGACAGAACATTTGGGGTACACGCGGATACGACAAAACTGGCAGAGTTTTCACGGCGGTTGCTGCGCTGTTGACTGTGATGGCTGTTGCCGGCTCGCTGGGAGCGGCGGTGCTCGCGCAGGAAGGCGAGTACCTGTAAACCCCTTTTTCTCTGGCTTTTTCTTTATAATTTCCATTTTTATGTTTACGTTTTACTTGTTTATGTACTCTCCCTCCTCTCCTTGCAGGGCTCAAGGCAGATGCTGCTTGGTTTTTCCTCCGCATCTGCCTTTGCCTTGTGGAAGACAGGAAAATGCTGTTTTAAGTTGCATGTAGACTTGTTTTTTGGTGTATATGAAAAGGGCGTTTAAAATTGCGTTTTCAGGCGCGCATGGAACAGGGAAAACAACTGCTGTTAACCGTTTTGTTGAGGCTGCGTTGAAACGTGGATTTGACGCTGCAGCAAACATTGAAAGTTCCAGGCGCTGCCCGTTCGCAGTGAACGAGTTTGGCAGCGGCGAAGCGCAAACATGGATAATGATGGATCAAATTATACAGGAAACTTTACTGCAGAATCACATGATTGCTGTTTTGGATCGCTGTGTTTTTGATCACGTCGCATATGCGCGTTGGCTTCACAAGCATGGCCGACTTACAGGTAAACAGCTAAGTTTCCTTGAGACTACAGCGTTAAAGTGGGCTTATGCCTACCCCTACAATATTATTGTGTTGTTGACGCCTGTGAAGCCTCCTCGGAACGATGGATTCAGAAGTACTAACGCAAAGTTTCAAAGAGAAGTGGATGATGAGATAAGAAGAATTTACGTGGATAATGGCGTGCCAGCTTTGCAGTTAACATACAAAAACTTGGATGTTAATTGGCTGCTTGATTTTGCCGCTGCATATTTACGGTTGGCTTTGCATATCTAGGCTTGTATGTTGGCAGAGGCAAACCTGCCTTAACCATTGCTTTCTGCATTGTTTTTATACAGTGGCGTATTGTAACGTCTGTTACAGCAGCGGTTCCAGCTAAAGTTGATTGCGTCGGAGGGTTAATGTTTAAACGTAAAGCTGCTATGTAGATTGCTGCTGCAGCTGTAGCTGCAGGATTTTTCGTTATCATCATTGGCCTTGTTTTCTGAAGAAGCTTTATGGCTTCATTCAGCACTTGAGGTGGGACTGCTGTTTGGCTTGCAATTTTCATTGCAAGCTGCATGTGATTCGGCATTTCCAGCTTAATGTTTATGAGGTCAAGTATTTCTCTGATACACCTGTTTAATGTTCGCCTAGTCACATTGAATTCTCTGGCGATTTTTATGATGAAACGTGAGGTTTTGGCGTATCCGCTGTTTCTTTGGGCGATGTAAACTGCAGCTAACGCTACAGCCGCGACTGATCTGCCTTTTAGCACGCCGGCGTTCTGTGCTTTTCTGAAGAGGAACATAGCGTCCTGCCGTATGTCGCGTGGTATATTGTATCTTTCGCCCACATTGTTTATCACCATTGTAGCCTTAGTTATGTTGCGTGTTTCCCTCTGAGCTGTCTGCCACTGTATTTTCCTCAGGCGGTGCATGTTGTTTTTCAATTTCACGCCGCGGCTGTCAACGCCTGACGGGTCAATATCGGTAACCATCTTCTTGTATGGAAACATTATGTTTTCAGGCGCTGAATGCACGTTTTCGCCGTCAACAGTATAGCCTGTCGAGATGGTTTCCTCTTTAAAATGCTCAGTACGCACTACAAGCCCGCATTTATGGCATATAACCTCGCCTGTTTCAGGGTCATAGATAAATTCTGTACAGCCGCACTCACACTTATCCACTGTCTATCACTTTAGTCAAAAGAAATTAAACAGCGTATGAATTGTCAAGCGGCGGCTGCGGTATTGGCACTGGAATAGGTGAAGGAGCATTGATGATTTTTGATAGAATAGCAGCCTCAGTTAAACATACATTATAGAGTGCATGTATAAGCTGGGCTGGAGGCGGCGCCTGCTTCTTGTAGCCGTCAATGATGCCTGTTAAGAACTGTTTTTCCGCTTTTAACGTGAAGTCGCCGCGGATCTTTATTTTGGCGATTGCAGGCACATACTCAACAATAAACATGAAGCCGCCTGTTACCTCATCATTCCTCAAGCCAACATCGACTAATTGCATATGACAATTTATTTGCCCAGCAGACACGTTTAATTCTCCAGATCTGTAACTTCTGTATGCTTCAAGCTGAGTGGCTGAAACCTTTGTTACCTTGACACTCATGTTGAATTTTATTTGGTTCATTAACTCACCTGAAATTTTCTTGTTTAAGAACTTAAAAAGCAAAGTTCACCTTCCATTTTTAGATAGCTAC
>JAOZIH010000026.1 GCA_026014545.1 Candidatus Bathyarchaeota archaeon | reverse complement strand
CAGGTTTGTGTTACAGAATTGTTTTTGAGGGTCCCTCTAATACGTGAAAAACGCAAATCACACTTTAAAATTTTCAAAAAAACATGACAGCCAATCGGCAACTCTACCCTTATTAGTCTACAAGGTATAATGCTTCTCCAAAACGGTTTAAGGCTGCAATATTTGCTGAGTATTAAAACTGAAATTACAATAAGAGGATACCTTGGTTCTGTTTAGAAAAGCGCAGTATAAACGATGATAATGTGGATGTAACGCTTTTATTATTGTGTTTTTTTGTTTTGTATGAAACTGAAAAGCAAAATTATGATTGCTGCTGTTATAGCATGTTTAGCAGTGTCTTCTATTGTTTGGATGCTACTGGGCTGTTTGTTTCAGGCGTCTGAGCTGGATTTCCAGGCGGATCTTCGTTTTGAATGTTATGGCGATAAGACTTATCTAACTGGGCAGATTGTTAATGTCGGCGGGAAGGATATATCATCCTTTGTGTTAACGTTGCAGTCGGATTCACCTTTAACTGTCCATTTAGGCTCTGCCGCAGTAGAGAGAGCGTTGATTATCGCGGAGGAAGTAGATTTTATGCCTTCCCTAAACGTTGACATGTATGATGCTGTTTTAGAGGCAGTATCAGTTGATGGTTCACGTAAAACATTGAATGTTAAGGTTAAGAATGCCGTTGCCGCGGCGGCTACAGTGGCTTTTTCAGTTGATGCTGCCTACATAATTAAGCAGGTTGATGGCACGGCTACTTTCACGATTGTCATCAGCAACACTGGCTGGATTCCGATTACTTCATGCGAGGCGCTTCTATTCCATAATAAGGGGTATGTTACTGTTGATATTGGAGCATTAGCGGTTGGCGAAACAAAAAATGTGAATGCAACGGTCAATGCAGCCGTCGCCGCCGACATGGTTCCTGGATGCTTGTATTCTGTGGAGATAAAAGCTGCCTCTAATGGGAAGACAACGTCAAAAACGCTGCAGGTGCTATGCACTTAGGTTTGCCGTCGCTGAAACTGCAAGGAATCCTATGAGCTTCGTTGACAAAACATAAACACGGCGGAACCCATTTCAGTGATGGATAAAAATAGAGAATACTCAATTGCGCAAGGTGTCATTCACTAATAAGTTGTGGAGCACACTTTAACTTTTGTCGGCGGATAGTCTCCTTGCAGAAGCGAGGGGTAGTTCACTGTATGTTCAAAGCAGTCTTGGAATGCTTCTATGAATGGCCGCGGATTCAAGCTGAAGTCGCCGCCGCCGACGTAATAGTTTATCTCTTTTTCTAGACGAAGATACTTCTTTGATGAGCCACGTATCACCTCATAATCATACATTATATAGTCGTATAGGAGCGGAGCAATCTCAGATACCTCTACGTTTTCCACTGCCTGAAGTACCTTATGGATTATGTCCAGTGCTATATGCTTCTGTATTTTCAATGTGGTTTTCAAAGTGTACGCGTCGTCTTTTGCCCAGCGCTTATAATGAGGCGTGTTTTTCGGATATGGATTTTTACTGTTTTTTCTGATGACTGCCGCAGCTTCCTTTGTAGCATACCTTAGTAGGGCTATTTCACTTTCAAACCGCTGAATCCGCCAGGCTCCAAGCTGATCCAGCTTCGCAAGCACCTTCGGCGGAACATCAACCAAGCATTTATCGATTTCAATCGTTGACCTACGTTTTTTCTCTTTGAGTATCTCATTTGCCTTCATGATTATGTGTGGAAAGGTTAAGCTGCCAACTTTAGCGGCGAGTTTGAGGAAAAATCTTGGGCGAGATGAAAGCCAAAAGGTAAGTTGAAGCCCAAACTTGTCTGCTGGTATATTGTAGGCGTTGACAAGCATGCGCCACTCGTTGAATGATAATGGCTCCATATAGAGTAGGTGGCTATAAGATAATTCTTCATGATTTTTTAGGCTGAGCGACTCAAAGTAGATGCTTGGCGGCCCTTCAGATATGATTAGCACTGGTATATTCTGTTTTGCAATGGATATGGCGTTTTCAATGAATCTTTCAAGGGTGCTGACGTTTTCTTCGCCGTTTAAAACTGCCTCGTACAGGTAGTGGATGTCGTCAAACACGTATGCTGCAATGTTTGGGCTGTCAGCTCCAAGCTTGAATCTGCCGCTTATATCCTCTATTGCACCATTTTTTCTGTAAACGTAAAATTTAACTTTGCCTTTTAAACCGTGAGCAGCGCATAATGCAGCAAATGTTTTTCCTGAACCCTTTGGCCCCACAAGTATTGTGGGATTAACATATGTGTCAGGCGATGTTAAACGCCTCTTCAAAGCTTCAGTAACATGGGATGCCACAGCGTTATCTGCAAGCGACTGAAACATGCTCTGCTGAAGATCTTCAGCTCTAAAGGCAAAATCACGGTGCACGCAGCATCCCTCGGAGAACACATACATTGGCGCTTGTCAGCACATCTATTACTTTGAAGGCTATTTCCGCGGATTTTAACAGGCATTGATTGCGGATTATACATGTGTTGCATTTAAGTGCGGAGCCGTCGATGTTTCCGAAACAGTTGCTAACAATAGTTACTTCCTCATCCATTATGGAACACCAAAAAGCGATAAAATGCAGCTTTAAAAGGCTGTAGACAACTGTTGCAGCCTGGCGTTTTCTGCTTTTTATACTTCTATTCAACGATTTTCTGGTGTCTAGATGCCTCTTGCATTTAACCTCTATATTCTAAACAGAACGTTTGACGGTGAATTCTCAGCTCCCTTCGACGTGAAGAAAGTATACGTTAAAGTTGACGGCTCAGTCAACGTGGTTTTCGATGACAAAACATTGGAGGAGTACGGCGACGATGACACTGACGTTTTGAAGAGAAAGCTTCAGATGCCAAGGTCAACGTTGCGGAAGGTGAATTTGCCTGATAGGCGGACAAGCATAGGCGCCCCTAAACCCTACATTATAATTAACGTCACCTTGAACAGGAATGCTCTTTCATTTCATTTCGGCAAAAGCGACAAGAAATCTCCAGAGGACAGCTTCACCTGTAAAGGCGACGTTTCAACAGGAGAAATATTAGGTGTTGACGGCGTTGGCAAGTTGAAGGTTAGAATGGACACATCCAATTATCTAGTAGACGACGTGTCAGTCTACGATTTATATGTGAGGGACTGCGTGTTAACGGTTGAGGATGGCGAATCATTCTTCAGCCGCGACGTCTTCACTCGCATCTGCGAGGTGTTCACACGCTTCT
Organism: Candidatus Bathyarchaeota archaeon; assembly: GCA_026014545.1. Classification (GTDB taxonomy): domain Archaea; phylum Thermoproteota; class Bathyarchaeia; order Bathyarchaeales; family Bathycorpusculaceae; genus JAOAIV01. The sequence continues at coordinate 5,715 of JAOZIH010000026.1, read as the reverse complement.
GCCATGCAAAATTAACGTCAGAGGACCTTAATGAAAAACGCTTCTTCCGGATTGCTGTTCTCCCATTCTCCGCGTTGAACAGAGAAATAGTGTATAGGGAGAAAGCTTCTGAGGGCTTCAATTTTACTGACGCCTTCGGAAATCAAGCGTTATGCTTCGCTAAAGATACAACGCAAACCGCCAAGTTTCTGTCTGCAGACGACCCGTCATTCACCTTGAACAACGTTAAAATCAAGGACATGTATAAGCAATTAAACTTGGGCGACAGCTCAGTTAAAAAGATAAATTTGCCCATGGATCGCATGGTGAAGATAGGCGACCTGCGCTTTTTAATGGCTGATCTTGCATTCCCAGACATTGTGTTTCCAAGGAAAAACACAGGCTTCTATGATAACCTGCTAAACTGCTTCCTCATGTATGACCAGTACACTTCAGTGAACGTGAAGGGAACGCTGATTATACTATGCGTTAACATACAGAAAAGCAAGATGGAAGTGCTTTTTCACTTTAACTTTTCACATAGACAGCTTGACAGGCTTCTCCAGAGAGGCGGCAAAAGATACTGTCCATTCGTGTTTGAACAGTTGATTATACGTGAAGGCGAAAAAGTAATCATGAACGATTACCTTATGGCGGTGTCCATGTTTCTGCGGGGGCTCTACTTTAAACGTGAATCCCTAACTAAAATGTTGAGTAAGCATTTTCTGAAGCAGCGGTTTGAACTGATTGATTCACCTTTTAAATCCAGAGACTTCTTTTCAAAATCGGATATGCTGCTTAAGCTCTTAACGAGGGAAAAAGCCATGAGCAAAAACGAGGAGTACGCTTACTCCATCGGAAAAATCGTCGGCAAATACATTGCTGTAAAACAGAGCATAGACAGGGATAAATCGCCGCTTGAAATGCTGAAGTACAACAAGTATGACCGTGAACGTTTACGTTACGTTTACAAGCGCGTGTGCAGCGCCGTCGCGTTGTTAGCTTCAAAGGAGCCTGCTATTGCAGAAGAGCTTTCACGCTTCATTAACGTTGCCACACCTACATTTGAGATACCAGAAGAAGACGCTGCCGTCGACTTCTCATACTGGTTCTTTAAGGGTGCATTCGAGATGATGGGAGGTGAAAAGCGTGAATAAAAATGTCCGCAAAGAACTCCTATTCTACTATGAGTCACGCGCTAACCCAAACGGCGACCCCGGCTTCGAGAATCAGCCGCGGTTAATGCCTGACGACACCATAATGGTTACTGATGTACGCATTAAACGTACAATACGCGATTACGCCGCCAACTACCTGGGGCAAACAGTTTTCGTGACGGTAGGCGACGAAAATCATCCTGTAACGTCAGATGACAGGGCGAAAGAGATCGTTGGCAGCTTAGACGGCGACGTCATAAAGGAGCTTATAAAGCGAACGTTTGATGTGCCGCTTTTCGGCGCTCTTGTAACTGTGAGAAAAAAGAGCGGAGACAGCGAAGGCAACTCGTTTAAGCTGACAGGCCCAGTTCAGTTTGCCATTGCAAAAAGCGTCAACAAAGTCAGCTTAAACAACGTTAAGATCACATCCAGGTTTGTGGGTAAAGTGAAGGAGGGCAAAACTCCATTGCATGGCACAATAGGCGAGTTCACAGTAGTCGACTACGCCCTCATAAAGGCTCAAGCCTCAGTTAACCCGATGAATCTGGGAGTCTACGTTGACGACGATGAAATGTTAAAGCGCTTCTTCGCCATGGAGGAGCTGATTGCACCCTGCCTGTGGCATGGCACAAACAGTCTGGTGTCACGCTCCAAGTATCCGCAGCGCAGCATACTGCTGCTTGAAGTAACATATGACAATGCATTGTATAATGACATTGACGTGTTAGTTGATGAAGCGCCTGAAATGAAGGGCTACGCAATGAAGCTCTGCAGTGAACCGTTCAACTTTACAGGGTTAATTAACGCTTTAGAGAAGCGTCGCCAGCAAGTTCTCGCTGTGAAGCTTGCTGTATGTAATGACATCAAAGGCGAAGCTGAGAAACTATTGAACGCGTTGAACAGCAGAGGCATCAAGGCTGAATACTACCCATTCAGCGAGTAGTGAACCATGAAAATCGTTGCGTTCACCGTTGAAGGACCATATGCCTCTTTCTGTGATCCAACAGTAACTGCGAATAAATCAACATATCTTGTGCCTCCGAAAACAAGCATTGCTGGTCTTATAGGCGCCATGATAGGTGTCAGACGGCCAAACATTGCAGGCGCCAGCCCCTATAGCAGAGAATTCATTGATTTCCTAGCTGAACTGAAAGTCGGCGTTAAACTTCACAATGTCCCTGAAAAATACGTTTACTACGTTAATCACCGCTCGCAAAAGAAGCCTTTAAAGTCCACTATTAAACCAGTAAAAAACGAGGTTATACTTAACCCGAAATACACTTTTTACGTGGCTTCAACATTGAATGTCACGTTTAAACTGGTGCATGCTCTTGAAACATGCTCCTACACGTATACGCCTGTGCTAGGACACATGAACTGCCCAGCCCGCGTAATCAACCATGAAGTCTACGATGCAGAGGAAGCCTGCCCTGTTGGATGCAGCACGTCCGCCGTTATCCTCGACGAGAAAATGGAAAACATAGATGACTTATCCTTAAGCATGGTGATCACGCCTAAAACAGACAATCCAGAAATCATAATTGAGCGTCTCTATTACCCGCATGTGGAGAACGGCTCTGTCACATGGAAAGTGCTGCGGCACCTAATACCAGTAGGGCCAGTTGAAATTCTAGAGGCTGCGCAGCCGCTGAAGTACAGTAGATACTACATGATAAACGGCGAAGCCGTCTGCCTCTATTAACCCCTCCCTTTTTTGATGTAAAATGAATTTTTACGCTCATCCGAAAGGAACATTACAGGATGACTTGTCAAGGCACCTTCAAAGCGTCGCCGAACGCTGCCGCCTGCTAGCTGAAGGCCTTCCAATTCGAGGGGACGCCTTCAACGCCGGTTTGCTTCATGACATCGGCAAACTTAACCCGTTCTATCAGGCACTGTTCACAGGAGCCTCCACGCTGACGCAGCTGCGCAGCCAGTACATGCAGCTTCACTCTGTCTTCTCCGTGCATGCCGCCTACTCTCTTGGCATGCCAACGCCAGTGTTATGTGCGATAGCTGGGCATCACGGCAGGATGCCGCCGCCACATAATATTTTCCATGTAAAAAGGGATGAGCGGTTCAAACGTTCACTTAGAGGGTTCATGGAGAACTTGAAGGCGTTCGCTGAAACCCAAAGTTTCCCATTTAACCTCAAACAATTCAAGTATACCCTTCCATCACTCAATTATGTGAATGCCTCCAACCCAACAGAAGAATACCTTAACTACTCAATTCTCTACTCTATACTGTTAACTGCTGACCGCGGCTGCTTCTTCCAATGGGAGCTTCCCAAATTCTCCATTAACATTGACACTTCAAAGCTGATCCGCAGCGGCAGCCTCACGCATCTGCGCAGCCTCTTCCAAAAGAAGGTTATGGAGGAAAACAGCTTCAGCAAGCGCATGCTCATCTTGAAGGCGCCCACCGGCATAGGTAAAACCAAGCTTTTCCTTGACATCGCCAGCAAACTCTGCAGACTAAACAATTATAGAAGAATATTCTATTTTTCACCTCTGCTAGCCCTCACCGAAGACTTCGAGGATAAACTTCAGTTGACAGTTGACGACACAGACAAAATACTAATTTATAATCACGCCTTCATCGGCAGCCTCCACGAGCATGAAGATGAATCGCCTGTTATTCCAGACTCGAAAGAGTATTTTCTACGTGAAAGCTTCAACTATGAACTTATAGTGTCAACTACACAGCGTCTTCTGATGACGCTCTACTCAGATGAGGCAGCTGACAAAATGAAGCTCGCCGCCTTCAGAGACTCCATGCTCATAGTGGATGAAGTGCAGCTTATCCCAAAGTTTCTGCTGCCAAACATGGTGGACATGTTATCCGCAGTAACCGGGAAACTGAACGCTCACGTACTATTCGTAAGCGCCACAGTCCCATACACGCTTAGCAGCGTAGAAGCCGTTAAAACTCCAGTTGAAGTGGAAAACGAATACTTGAATGCCACGTTGAAGCGTATAGTGCAAAAGCCCTTAGACATCAACGAGCTCACATGCGACTCCAGAACGCTGGTGATGGTTAACACACGGAGAAAAGCGCTTGCCCTATACAAGAAACTCGCCAGCCTCAGCCCAGTCTACATTACAGCTGGATTAACAAAGAAGCATCGCCGGCAACTTGTCAAGTCAATCCGCAGCGGCCCAGTCCTTGCAGTTGCCACGCAGGTTCTAGAGGCAGGCGTAGACATAAGCTTCAACCACATCTACCGCGAAGCCGCCCCGCTGGACAGCATAGCGCAGACTCTTGGCCGCCTAAACAGAGAAGCAGAATCAAATGTTACATCTGAACTGGTAATCTTCACAGTTGACGATGACCCCGCCCCCTACGACAGCCTCGAAATGAAGCTTTCAGCGAAATATCTACGGCAGATACATGACACAGGAGACCTGTACAGGCTGCTGCCAAGCTACTACAGGGAACTCTCAGAAAACCATGAGGTAACAAGAAAAAGGCAGCGTGAACTTGACAGTTACATGCGCCGTCTACAATTCGACAAAGTATGGAGCCTCGTGAAAGCCGCCATCTCAGCAGACGACGCAGCCATAATAGTGCCGCCTGAACATGAATGGGAAACCTGCCGAGAAAACCTGCTGAAAGGCCGCTGCATGAAAATGCTAAACGAGTACTCCGCGTCCATACCGAAAAACACGTTGAAAAGCAACCTCCACCTGTTTAACCCTGAACTAGCCGCAAAGAAACTTTACATGCCTCAGAAACAAACGCTGAGGCAGGCGTATCACGGCATAATTGGAGCAGACATTCTCATCAAATGAAACGCCAACGCAGCCATTTAAAAAGCCAGGCTGCTCCCATTATTGGGTTCAAGTTTGAGGCATCTGCAAAAAACACATGAAGTAAATGGAAGCCAACTTCAAAGCCCCCGCCCACAGCAATATCTGATAATGGATAAGAACAGTGAAGTTCCAGTGGAAATCTGTCGAGTTTACTTTACCATTGACAAGCCAATCTCAGCCACGCAGATGCGAGGCTACTTCGGCCGCATCTTCATAGACACCCCAGAATTCCACCATCACACAGACCGCTCATACCATTACCCGCTGATACAATACAAAATAGTTGAAGACACCCCAATAATCCTCGGCATAAACAAGTACGCCCGCATCCTCTACAACAAAATAATGCCAGTAGACTATATGATAGCGCATTCACATCCATACACCCGTCAAGTCACAATAAAACGGAAACACCTCAAGCTCCAAACGGAAACAGTGAAAGCCGCCCCATGCACATACCAATTCACCACGCCATGGATAGCGCTGAACCAAATGAACTACAGCCTATATAAGGCGTCGCCCAGCCGCCACCTCCTCGAAGAAATATTAACAGCAAACATTCTAAGCCTCCTAAAAGGCCTAAGCATCCACGTAAACTACAAAATAAAAACAAAAATACACCATTACAAACCCACGCCGATAACAGTGCATAACAATAAATTCATCGGTTTCTACGCGCTTTTCACAGCAAACATTACATTACCAAGTCATCTTGGACTTGGAAAAAGCGTGACAAAAGGATACGGCACAATACAACAAACCCT
>JAOZIH010000025.1 GCA_026014545.1 Candidatus Bathyarchaeota archaeon | reverse complement strand
CCCGGGTCCACGGCTCGAGAGGCCGTTATACTTGACCGGACTATACTACCGGAGCGCGAACGCCATACGGTGCCTACCGTAAGAAACTTTGGTTTAATAAAAATAGCGCTGCGCTTTCATATTTGGTGGCTATTAGCCAATCAATGCAGAAACCAGTAGGAGGGACCTATGTGTTGCAGAATGCTTTGTGTGCTAGTGAATGTAAGTAAAAAGGCGGAAAAAGTATAAGAGTGTGAATGTTTTTTCTATTGCGAGGTTGGAAGCGATAGATATGAATGTCCCTAAGGAGATTACTACGTACTGTCCGAAGTGTAAAGCTCATCAGGTTCATTCGGTTAGTCTCTACAAGGCAGGAAAACGTCGTGCATTAGCTAAAGGCGAGCGCCACCACAAGCGTGAAAAGAAGGGTTATGGTGGGCAAAAGTATCCGTTGCAGCGCGAGTTTGCTAAGACTACTAAAAAGCAGACTTTGAGGCTCAAATGTAAAAAGTGCGGTTACATGCGGCATAAAGATGGTATACGCTTGAGGAAACTCGTTATAGCTTAAGGAGGCAGAAGTGTTTGACCGAGTGGGATAAGCTTATTCCGAAGCCTGAGAGCCGCTTTTTGCGGGTTAAATGTTTGAAGTGTGGAAATGAGCAGTTAGTCTTCAGTCATGCCACCAACAAGGTTGTTTGCAATGTATGCAGTGAAGTGCTTGCCGAGCCAGGTGGCGGTAAAGCAAAAATTAAAGGCGAGATACAAGCAATATTTGAATAAGGGTAGAAAATTTAATGGCGGAACGCAAACCCGAGTGGCCTGAAGTTGGGGATTTAGTAATTGCCACTATAGAGACTGTTACGGATTATGGTGCGTACGCCAAACTTGATGAGTATGGCAAACGCGGTTTGCTTCATGTTTCTGAAATTAGCAGTAGCTGGATTAGGAACATCAGAGATTTTGTTAGAGAAGGGCAGAAGGTTGTTCTGAAAGTTTTACGTGTGGACGCGGAAAAAGGCCACATTGACCTGTCTCTTAGACGAGTTACCAAGCGCGAAAAGATTGAAAAAATTAAGATGTGGAAGCAAGGCAGAAAAGCTGAGTCGCTGCTGCGTGATGTTGCAGAAAAACTTGGCTTGACAGCTGACGAAGTTTACGCAAAAGCAGGAGCACTTATAGAGGAAAAGTACGGATTGTATGAAGGCTTCGAAAAGACGATCACCGAAGGCCCAGAAGTTTTGATGAAAATAGGTGTTCCAGAGGAGTTCGCTAAGGCTTTTGCAGAGGTTGCGGAAGAGCGGATACATGTTAAAATGGTGAAGGTGAAAGGTGTTCTTGAAGTACGCTGCATGAAGCCTAACGGCATTATGGTAATCAAGAATGCCTTTTTGAACGCACTAAAAAGTGAAAAGATAAAGGGCGCAAGTGTGAATTTTTATGTGATTGCGGCGCCAAAATATGGTGTTGAGGTAATGGCTGATAACTATAAGCGGGCAGAGGAAATTCTTCAGAAAGTTGCGCAGAACATTGTGTCAAATATTGTTAAGGCTGGTGGGCAAGGCGTTTTTAGAAGGGAAAAGTAATGGTTTGGCTGTTAAGAAAATGCGCAAGCTGCAGCCGATACACTTTGAAGAAGGACGCATGCCCATACTGCGGTGGGACTGTCCGAATCCCGCATCCACCAAAGTTTTCGCCTGATGACAAATATTTGAAGTATAGGATGGTTTTGAAAGAGAAGGAGCCGCTGGCAAAATGAAAGAAACATACATCAAAGAGCTTAGGCAAATTAACCCATCCAACGCGGTTTTGGTTGAAGGCTTTCCAGGCTTAGGGCTTGTCGGCAAAATTGCCATTCGCTACTTGATTAAGCAGTTGAAAGCGGAAAAGTTTGCGCATCTTTATTCGCCGCATTTTCCCTATTTTGTGCTTGTGAACAAGAAGGGGAATGTTCGGCTTTTGCGTGGCAGCTTTTACTTTTGGAAGAACGAAAGCGGGCAAAACGATTTGATTCTTTTCACCGGCGATAGCCAAGCGCAGACGATAGAGGGGCAGTATGAGATTGCGGGGCAAATGCTTGATTTCGCGCAAAAATATGCCGTGAAGACCATTGTAACCATTGGTGGCTATCGTATGGAGGCAAAGGGCAAACCAAAGGTTTTCGCTGCAGCTACTTCCCATGAACTTTTGGATAAAGCGCTGCAGGCTGGCGCCATTGTTAGCGCTTCCGGAAGCCCTATTGTTGGTACGGCAGGGTTAATCCTTGGCTTGGCACGGTTTAAGAATATAGGTGCTCTTTGCCTTTTAGGCGAAACACGCGGTTATTTGCCTGATCCCTTATCTGCGAGAAGCGTTTTAGAAGTGCTGAATACAATATTCAATTTCAATGTGGATTTGACCGCGCTAAACGAGGAGATTGCTAAGGCAGAGAATATGTTGACGCGGCTGCAGAAAATCGAGGAGAAAAGAGCACTGCAGGCTGAGGAAATACGCAGAGAAGAAGATAGAAAAACAACGTACATCTCTTAAGCGCTGTTATGCTTGAAGAAACTTGTACCCCTCTATATAGTTTGAACGAAGTTGACCGCGCTCCGCTTTAATGCTCGAAAAGGCCTATAATGCTTTAATCATCTCACTAATTCCATAATTGAATTCACATAAAAATGTCCAGTTCCCAACCGCTGATCTAAAATTACTTAGCGTATATCGAATTGGCGTTGTCCTGTTTTTTCCTTGTGCTTTGAGTTTATGCGGTGTAGTCTCTGCCTTTTGGTTTTGTGTCTGGCGGTTTTGCTTCGGGGATCTGCGGCAGCGGAATTGGCGGCGGAATATTCAGAGTCCTTGAGATAAGCACTGACTCGATAAACACAACATTTGAAATAGATTGCACAATAAGCGGTGGCGGCGGCTTCTTCGCTTCATGATCCTTAAGCGCCTGCTCAATTTCGCCTTTTTCACCAGCAACGAAGGCGCTTCCTTTAAGGCTTATCTGCGCTATTGACGGATTATAGTTTATTGCCAAAATAAACGGAACCTCCAAGTTGCCATCCGCCATTTTCTGCATACCCACAACGTTAATGTTCGTGTTTATCTGTATGGGCGGAAACGGCTTTCTGATATCCCAAAAACGCTCCGCAGAAATACTCGTTATAATTACGTTAACCCTAAGCATGTGAACCACAAATAGTATTTGTACGTGGAGAATTTAAAACTGCTTACTAAGCCTTCTTGTACCGTGTAAAACCACAGTGCCCGCAAGTATACCTGTCATGATGGTCAGCCATGAAGTATCCTGGGCCGCAGCGCTCGCATGTCGGCCGCAGCCTCGTAACTTTTTCGCCCTCTATCTTATACAAAGTATGCACGCCTTTCTCGTCTTTCTGCTTCTTTTCCGCCTTAGGCGCTGGTGCAGCTTTCGCTGGTTTCTGCGGCTTCGCCTCTTCCGCTGCTGGCTCCTTCTTTTCAGCTGCTTTCTTGGACATTTTACTTCGCTACCTCTTCTTTCTTTTCTTCTGGAGGACTGTTACGTTTTCTTATGTACTCGGGCTCAATAAGTTTTGCCTGAGCTAACGTTTCATAAGCGTTGGCAACACCAACTGTTGTGTTTGTTCCAGTTAACGTCTGCATTTTCTTGATGAAAACAAGCTCTTCGTTCATTTTTAGTTCAGCAGCTATAGCCCGTTTAACTTCCAGCCGAGCAGGCGTTTTTCCTTTAGGCGCATGTTCCACTTTGAAACGAACTTCTTTCCGCTTCAGAAGAGGATTCGCCTTTACTGATACTATCTTGACTTCCATCGCAGCATCACTTGTTTAAAGCAGAGAGTTTCATACTTTTACTTCTTATTTAGCTTTTCGAACAGTTTTCATCACTTTCAGAATCTCCGCTGCTTCCGCCTTTTTCTCAGCAGTAACTTTAACGGCCACTACACCTTCACGCGGCTGCCCATAGACAACCAGGGAGTCGATTGGCGCGTATAAAACGGCGATAAGCGTAAGCAAATCCTCCTCGCCGTCCACAATTATCTGCGTAGACTCGCCGCTCTCCAGAGCCGATTTTATCGCCGCTATTGCTTCTTCAGTTATTGTCCCAGGCGGATTTTTAACATAAAGCAGCTTAGCCGCGAATATTCTTGGCTTTATCTTTTTTCTCATGCTCTTGTTGTCAGTAATCAAGAGTTGCGGCACCATCGAATGCTTGTGAAGATTACGGGAAACCACGTCGCCGACAGCCACTAGTGCAGGCGGCTTTTCGCTCTCCAAAATTTCCCTCAGCTTGCTGACGGTTTCATCAGATGAGCCGCGGATTAAAGTGCCAAAGGGTTCCTTAAGTTTTATGCGCAGTTCTGGAGTAATGCTATAGGCAACAGCCACTTTTCAACCCTTCAGACGCTTAAAGGGCAATTTGCCCTAAATACATGCGCTTACGCTGACAGTTATTGCCCTTTTATCTGATTTTTAAGGCGTAACGTCCTTTTTCTTTTATGTTCATAGCCTTGGCAATAATGGAGCTTTCCGGCTCAAACATGATAACTATGCCGCTGAAGTCTTCGCTGAGACTCGTCGACTTGCATTTTGGGCAAACATTTTCTTTTGTAATGAAGTGGCAGTTAGTGCATGCTTTCTCATTCATCTCATTGAGGCTCCTTTTCTGATTTGCTTTCCGATGCTTTCTTCTCTGCAGCTTCTTTCGTTTGCGAAGTCTCAAGCTTAATCCATTCTAGCTTGCCCAGAAACGGTTGCCGCGCGGTTACGCCGATTTTTCCTGAACTCCCAGCCCTGCCAAGCGAAACAGCCGTTATCCTGACGCGCACTTGATCTCCGCTCATCAGTTTTCTTTTAGTTTCCTTTCCCAGTAAAACTCCTTGTTTTTCGTCATAGGACATGTAGTCATCCATGAGTTGGGAAACATGAAGCAGCGCGTCTACTGGGCCTATGCGCACAAAAGCGCCAAAATCTGCAATTTCTACGACGTCGCCTTCAACTATCTCCTGAAGGACAGGATAGAAAGTTAACAGCGAAAAGGTTACTTTATGATAGGTTGCGCCGTCTCCAGGAATTATCTTTCCTATCGGGCTTACGTCGACGCTTGTCACTGCTATGACGTAGCCTAATTCTTCGTCGACAACTCCCTCGTATTTAGCCTTGACTTGCTCGTGGCCTACCTTCTCGAGGGGGTTACCGAAGGTTTCAGGCGGAATGCGAATAGTATCCTGTAATGTTACAAGTTTAAACATTTTTCAGACCATTCCGTCAATTTCGAGACGCGATTTTTGTCTCACATAAATCACTGGCACATTTATATCTCTTAGCCTCTTTTTAAGCTGCTTGTCATTGGTAAACACTGGAAAACGCAATTCTTTAGCAACACGAACTATCACGTCATCAGTAGTCTCTGACGCCGATGTTTCAATATCAAGGTGCTTGCATTTTTCAGCAAACTTTAACGCGTAAGAGGCGTTTTTGCGCATGCTAGGCGAGCCTTTTTCAGCAAGTGCTTCCAGTTCACGTTTGACCGGCGATAATAAAATCAGTTCAAAGTTCCTGTTCAGTAGAAGTTTCAAGTCGTTAAAGATGTCGATTTTGAATTGAAGCGGAACGAATAAGGCGTTTGAGTCCAAAATTACGCCAAAGGCGCCTTGCCTAACCTTCATTTTAATGTGGTACTCCATTAAACTTTGGTGATCTACGTTCTCTTTAAATAAGCTTAAAACTGTTTGTTTCTTTAGCAGTCCAAAACGAATGCGCGCTTGAATGATGAGGCTCCGCTGTTCAGAAAAATACGTATTGCTTTTAAACAACTTTTGCATAAGTGAGCAGAGTAAAAAAATAGGATCAGTGGAAGCACTATTGATTCGCGAAAAATCCTGCGGTGCAATAGTATTCTTAAAGGCTAAAGAGGTGAAGTATCTACTTCTGCATTACGAGGCGGGCCACTGGGACTTTGTAAAAGGCAATGTTGAGCCAAACGAAAACGAGAAGGACACGGTTATCCGGGAACTTCGAGAGGAAACAGGCATAACTGACGCACAGTTTATTGAAGGGTTTAGGGAAAAAATAGAGTACTTCTACAGAAGGCAAGGCGCAAAAGTGCACAAGGAAGTAATCTTCTTTCTAGCGGAAACCCATACAGAGAAAGTTGAGCTATCCTACGAGCATGTGGGCTATATTTGGCTGGATTATCAAAGCGCGTTGGAAAAGCTTACTTTCAGAAACGCGAAAATGTTACTTAAGAAAGCTCATGAGTTATTAAAAGCGCAAGGCATAATAAGCGCATAAAGGCCGCGTATACGGAATTATTCTCGGGTTATTCCGTAGCCGATAAGTCTCCAGCGTGCTGCAATCTTTCTGCTCAGGGCAACTCGGGCATTGGGTTGCGTACAGATCGGTCTGCTCAACTTGATTTTTACGATGTTATTTTTGATTGATGTGATTTTTCCGATGTTTACGGCGGCGCCTACATGTAGAAGCAATGTTTCATCAGGGTTGATTTTTTCGACTTTCAGAAGCTCTTTGGTTCCTACAGCTCGGTCTAGAATATGCGTTTCCAAAGTTAGTTCTGACACCACTGGTGGAAGCATTCCGGTTTTTCCAGCTATGTTTCCTATTAAGCCGTCTGCTTTGGTATACGATGGGTCAAGCAGTGTTCCCACGCCGACTAATCCGCCGCATGTTGCTTCTTTTACTTCTTTTTCGCCTGCGTGCAAACTGACTATTTCGCTGACGAGAGGCGCATAAACTGTTTTGCCTTCTTTTTCCACGCTGACGCCTGGGCGTATCTCTATTTCGTCGCCGACGGCAAACTTTCCCTGGGTTATGGTGCCGCCTATAATGCCGCCTTGAAGTTCCTTGATAGAGGTGCCAGGCTTGTTAACGTCAAAAGAGCGGACAATATACATAAGCGGCGGCTTTGTTTCATCCCGTTTCGGCGTAGGTATAATCTCCTCTATGGCGTTTAGCAGCACATCAATGTTTATTGCGCGTTGCGCTGAGATAGGAATTATAGGTGCATTCTCTGCTATAGTGCCTTTAACGAACTCTTTAATTTCCCTATAGCTTTCGCGCGCTCTTTTCTCATCAACAATGTCAATTTTATTTTGAACAATAATTATGTTCTTTATCCCGATGATCTGGGCGGCTGCCAAGTGTTCACGCGTCTGCGGCTGAGGGCAGGGCTCATCAGCAGCTATCACAAGTAAAGCTCCATCCATTATAGCTGCGCCTGAAAGCATTGTCGCCATTAGCGCTTCATGGCCAGGCGCGTCAACAAAGCTTGCGGCGCGAACAAAAACTGTTTCTGAAGCACAGTTAGGGCAGACAGGCTTAGTGGAATAATTCTTGGGCGGTTCGCATTTTGGGCACTTGTAGATGGGCATGTCTGCGTAGCCTAAACGTATGGTTATGCCTCGTTTCAGTTCTTCACTGTGCCGAGAAGCCCAGACGCCGGTTAACGCCTGCACCAAAGTTGTTTTCCCGTGATCTACATGCCCTATCGTGCCGATGTTAACTTCAGGTTGTTTAGGTAAGGCTTTACTTGAGCTGCTCATTTTCCGTCTTATCCACAAATACCTATTGAATTAGGGAAGATTAAATGCTGGAAGTTAATAAGTTTTGAGCACACACCATGAAAAATCGACGCTGAGCCCAGCTGATACGCCGCTTCATTTTAAGAAACTACTTTGCCAGCTGTTGCCTCGTCAACTGGCAATTTAGGAAGTAGACCTACCCTCTATAGGTTTCTGCAATGAACCACTAATAGCCGCCAAATATGAAGGCGGAGTACAGAGAAGCGCGCTTATTATTAAACGCCAAAGTTGGCAGAGTCAATGGAGTGCTTACATATACTGCACATTACTTGATTATCCGCCACAGAAAAAAAGAGGAGGGAGTATAAAGGGAACAATGGTTCTATGGTGTATAGTATTTCAGGTGAATGTTGCCGTTTCAGTAAACTGCCATCGTGCAGCCCGGCCACGTCTCAGGATTCATGCCCCACCAGTAAGCCGTAAAGCCATTCCGCAACAGGCTTCCCGCAAAACTCTGCGCCCACACCAGCAACGAAGCCTGATCCAAAGTCTGATTCACCGAAAAATATCCTGACTTAACGCGTAAACAAAAAACCAAACAACCCAATAACAATAAAACTCAAAGCACAGAGCAAGACCACACCAGTTTTCAAGACACAGGGCCTCAGCACACTTACCTTCCTTTTCCGACCAAAATAGGCAAGCAAAGCGCCAGACGCAGCAGAACCCAACAGAAGCCCAACCAACGCTGACCGATCAACAGCCACATTCAACACAGACGCACGGCTTGTCTCATCCGTTGCAAGAGCGCTTTCCGGCGGCGGAAGCGTCGCCCAAGCCTCGCCAACACGCCTAACCTCGCCCGTATCTGCCCAAACATCCACCTCTAAACCATAAAATTGCCCAGACCACTTGTCAAAAGCGATGCCAACGCGCCAAACAGGATATAGCACCAACATGTTCCCATCACGCGGCTTCTTCAAGTCCAGAGAATTATCAAAAAGCAACGTAGTCCAACGCACATTCACCTCATCAATCCCGCTTATCTCTTTTAAGGTAGCCGCATCAAGATCCAAGCCGCGAACATAAGCTTTAGCTGCTTCTAACGCAACAGCCACAGCCTCGCTCTTCGAAAGCTTAACGGCGGTGCATCCAACGTCGTAAAGCCACCAAGTGTCCACAAAATACTTCAAAAAGCCATCCTTAAAGCCTAACGCTACAACCTTAGCGGGCGCTATAGCACCGTTAGCCGCATACATCCACTTAAACGTCATATCGTCATCAACTGCGGTTACTTCCAGTTCTGCATTCGCCAATTTCTTCGTCACGTTTCTACCTACAGCAATATCCTCAAGTGAAGAACTTAATTCGCCATAAAACACATCTGCCACGTAAGCCTGATACCTTCCTAGAAAAGTTTTATTTTGGGAGTCAGGATAGTATACTGTTGGGGGTAACCGTGAGACTAAGCGCCATGGCGCTTACGCTAATTTTAGCAGCAGCCCTATGCATAGACAGCGCCGAAGCCTCAGCTCCGCTTTCGCCTGACTCATGGGTTACACGTGCACCCATGCAGGTAGCGCGATTCAGCCTGGGCGCAGCAGCAGTAAACGGCAGGATATACGCCATAGGCGGCAACACGCAAAGCGAAGGAGGCGACACACTAAAAGGTCCGCTGCCGGTAAAAGGGGGCATAACAGGAGTAAACGAGGAGTATGATCCAGAAACAGACACATGGCACTTCAAGATGCCAATGCCTACGCCCAGACGGGACTTTGCCATCGCAGCGTGTAAGGGCAAGATTTATTGTATAGGCGGGTACGCGGCTGATGGCAATGTCACTGGCGTAAACGAGGTTTACGACCCTGCAACGGACACATGGGAGATTAAGGCTCCAATGCCGACGCCGCGCGCCTACATAACAGCCAACGTGGCAAACGGCAAAATCTACATCATAGGCGGATATTATTCCTGACGAGTCAGGAGTTAGCGGCTCCCGTGTTGCTATAAACGAAGTCTATGACCCAACAACAGATACATGGAGCCCAGCGGCGCCTATACCAAACGCCTCGTGTGGGTACGCCTCAGCGGTTGACGGTAGAATATACATGATTGATTCTGGTCGCAATCAGGTGTATGACGTGAAAGCGGATGCATGGAGCGAAGCAACGCCTCCGCCATCAAGCATCCAAGAAGGCGCAGCAGCTGCAACAACAGGCGAAAACGCCCTCAAACGAATCTACGTCTTCGGCAAAACTTGAAAAATATGGGAAGGCGAGCCCCAAAACACTGTCCGAGTTTACAATCCAAAAATCGACCAATGGGTATTCGGCGCAGAAATGCCTACGCCGCGCTTCTGCTTCGCTGCTGCCGTGCTAAACGACTTAATCTATGTTCTAGGCGGCTACACTACCAGCTACCCCGATGGAATGTACAGCTGGCCATACGGCCCAACCATAACTCCGCACGCCACCAACGAAGTCTACGTGCCATTCGCCTACGGCACACCAGACCCCACATACGTGCCGCCGGACACGAAGCCGCCTGAAATAGTGGTGCACTCGCCAGCAAACACAACCTATCACGCCACAAGCATACCGCTAAACTTCACCATAAACGAGCCTGCCAAAACCATAACCTACACGCTGGACGGCAACGCAGAAACACCAATCACAGGCAACATCACAATTGAAAACCTACCCCCAGGCGCACACAATATAACCATCCACGCCGCAGACGCGGAAGGCAACAAGGGCGCCTCAGAAACCATACACTTCACCATCGCTGAGGCCTCAAAGCCATCACCACTCGCGCTTATAGCAGCCGTAACAGGCACAGCAGCAATAGCAACCGCCGCCACTTACATGCTAAGGCGCCGCATAAAACGCCGCCACCAAACC
>JAOZIH010000024.1 GCA_026014545.1 Candidatus Bathyarchaeota archaeon | reverse complement strand
TGAAGGATCAAACTGGTAAGGATTGGAAAAGGGAAGAGGTTAAACGTGCCTTACAACAATACTTAAAACAAACGCTTCGGGGAACCAATCATTTTCATATTAAGTAAAGAAATTGGAATGTTTCATTTTGATAATCACATTAATCAAACATTGGAAAATAACATTTTGCTCTTTTGCTCTTATCATAAATTTATCTAAAGTTAATCTTTCAAAGGGAATAAGATTGGCATCCTCAAAAAGAACTATGTCCTTGCCCTCTATATTCCATGTTCCATGGGCAAGAGCATTACGAAACTTATTATCCACATAAGGTCTCAATTTTTCCCAAGATGCTGGTGCCGCTTCCTTTATAGTTTTGCAAAAATTAGCTACTTTGTAGTCGACATCTTGACAATGGAATAATAGAAAAATCTTGAAAAGTTCAATGTGTAATATGCAAAAAAGCGCAATAGTGTGAATATACATGTTCACCCAATTGGATTCTTGAAAACCGAATTTGGCAGTCGCATCTAAAAATTCTTTGCCTTCTCTATCGGTGATTGCATGAAGTAACAGGTTATAATTTTGGCTTAGTTGAGTTACATTTATCAGCAAGTTACGCAGATGGTCAAGTTCACTTTTTGAGTAAACAATCTTTAATTTCTCTTTCTTTTTTAATTCTTCTAAAAGCTCAATAAGAATGGGTTCTATTTCCGACCATAGTTTCTTTTCAGCTAACCCAAGTGCTTCACGGTTTAAAACAGTCATAAAAGAATTGGTGTCATTTTCATTCATAGCTTTTCAGGTTTAAAATGATAAAACAAAAAATATACTTTTTCATTTATTAAAATACGTGGTCTTTCATCATGTTACGTAACATTTTGCGTTTGAGTTGAGGAAAACGCTTCCTTTAATGTTACTTTACTGCGCTAACAAGCTGGTTTTTCCATGCCTTACCCTAAGAAGGTAGGGAACCGCTACGTAACAAAACTTTGCTTTTTTTATAATCTTTCAGGTGTGTATGCTTCCGATGTAAATGTTCTTTAATAGTTGCAATAGTGCAAAAGCAATTTTACGCCATTCTCATCTTAATGACTGAATAGAATCCAAATACTCCCCATTTAATAAAACCCTGAAATTATTTTTCTTTGATTCTTGCATAAGTGAATTTAATATCGCCTTTTCTTTGGAAATAAACGAATCAACCTTTGTTGTATGTCCCGTTGTTAATTTTAAGATTGGAATAGCGTTATATTCTTGGTTTCCAACTTTCACCTCTACGAGGTTGGTAAACAAGATCATTTTTATCAACCCGTCTTTGATGTCGTTTAATGAAGGTAATTTCTTTTCACGTGTATGTTTTCCTTCTATTAAATGAAGTTCATTTCCTTGTATCTTTGCTTCATCGCAAGTGAAAAAATATTTGCCACCAAGATAATTAGTGATTGTTATTGTTGTCTTATCCCCCTCTTCAAGTAACTCTTTAGGTTGAACAGTTACGCTTTCTCTTTTCTGGGCTTTTTCTGCAGAAACTCTTGACAAATTGAGGAAAGTATCCTTATTTTTTCTTAATTCTTCAAACCAATCTTTGGCAGAGTCTAAGGAGTGCATTTTAACTTTGAGTTTCTTAGAGATTTCTTCATATGCGTCTATTGCTTTTTTACCTATTTCTCCAGCTTTTTCCAATCGGGAAAGATTCCAGTGTAATGCATCTGATTGATAAGTAAGTAATTCACGAATTTCATTTTCAAGATATTTAATATCATAACGTTGATTAGTTATCTTGTTTTCATACTTCTTGTTTTTCTCCGCATCAGAATAGTAGCCAATTACCACATAAATTCCTAATAAACTCATTAGTGATACGGTATCCCATTGAAGAAAATCTCGATCTCCATCAGCACCTTCATCTTTAACTATTGGAATGATCGTAACTTTTCTACCACTAAAACCAAGAGTATCATAAACCCTTGCGTATGGATAAGACCGAGTCCTTTTTGCTGAAACCCACCAGCTCACCGCAATTTGACTATTATTGAAAAGACACCCGTCGCTAACATTCAAGATAAACGCTGATGTGGTGGATAATGCTTTATCGAGAGATTTGATGTTAAATAATTTTAATTTAGCGCATAATAACGGCTTATATTTAATACCTGTGATTTTTGCTGTTATGCCATCCATTCTCTCACTTTTCCGTTTTCTTTGTAACGCTTTTTTGTTCCGTAATTCTTCTTTGTAATTCTTTTCTTAAGTGCTTTGCATCATCCCTTATTACAATATCAAATTGTTCAGCATCTACTAACCTTGCTTGTTTGCCAATTCCTAACTTCTCTTTTATCACGTCCAATAATTCTAAATCTAATTCGTAGCCAACGGCCTTTCTTCCAAGATCCAAAGCTACCTTTAGGGTTGTTCCCGAACCCAAAAAAGGATCTAATACCGTTTCGCCTTTATATGAAAACAACTTGATAAGGCGATAGGCGATTTCTTCGGGAAAGGCCGCAATGCCCTTTTCAAGTCTATTCGAAAATGGCAAAACATTAGTTATTTTCCAGACGCTTAAAAACCATTTATCCTTAGACCACTCATCTAAGTTTATTTTTGATTCTTCTTTTATGCTGTTTGGGATTTTTGAATAGTCAAAATTTCCATTTTGAAAAATCAAAATAGACTCTTGAAGGTTGTCAGGATAAAAATACATTGGATAAGGATGCTGAAGCATAACTCCGCTTCTGCGACTTATTCTTATGTATCCTTCAGGCTTAACCCAGACTATTTTATCTCGGTACTTGAACCCTTCTTCAAAAAAAATTCGCGTTATATCTGCGACAACTGGAAATTTACTTCCATTAACTAATGTATCATCACAAACAAAACACGCTATACGGCCATCGTCCAAGACTCGTTTTATTTCCTTTGCGACTTTACGCATTAAATTTAGGAATTGGTCATAGGTATCAAAGAGATCTGGATAATCAAAAGGTGCGTTAAAGTAGGGCGGACTCGTTACAACAAGATGGACACTTTTGTCAGCTAACTCATGCATGTCCTCACTACTGCCAAATACCAATTTATTCATATTTTTCCTCAGTCCCACTATAGAATAATTTGACTTTATTTTTAAATTTCTGTTATTAGTTCTTCATGTCTTACGCTAAGGGATTTATTGCACCTTTCCCAAAATTTCAGTTATTCCCTTGAAAGTTCTTTCTTTTAGGTCGCCTATTAATGAAGGGTTAAAGTAGTGTTGCATAAAAACGCTTGAGCTAACCCTACCATGCAGAAAATTGATTTCGCTTTCCTTCAAGTACTTAGTCATTAGCGTTCCATGCGCTTCCCTTACATCACCAAACCGCAACGGCAAATGCCTACGCTGAACAAGCTTCTTAACGTACTCTGCATCAGGCAAAGACTCACTCATACAGATCCGCTTAACCAAATCCTCAGGAACAAAACTAACAAACGCCTTCTTAGTATTCCTCAGAAAGATCTCCTTAAACCGATAATGCTCAAGCGCTTCCTTATCCACATTATAATACGAATCTAATTTCCCTTCTTTATGTAACCTAACTATGAGGTTATAGCTTTCTACGCATTCAGTAAACCGCAAACCAGTAACCGCCAACAAATCCATAAAAACACTAAACTCTGGACGCGCCTCCTTCACCAGTCTAACCCAACCCCAAACCTCATCAGGATCCACAGTTCTCGTCAAGCGATCAATGATAACATCATCCGCACTCCTACCAACCCAACCTAAACCGTAATTTTTCAGAAGCACCTTCCAATCCTCATAACAACCAAGAAACTTAGCCAAAGCACTAAGCGCCTTCAAAACATTCGGACGCACACTCTCACTAAGACTCCTAACCCTACTCAAATCCCTATTAAACAAACACTCACTAAACCGCTGAGCATAATTGAACAAATTAGTGCCATACGCTTTGTTATAACCCTGATTACTAAGCCAATCCCGAAAATCATCCCAAATCTTGGCGCTTTCACCAAAATCGGAACAAAAAGACCTTGGTAAGGTAATGGTCGCGGGTTCAAATCCCGCCCGAGGCTCCATTGCTCGTCTATTGCAACGGCGCGATGGGTATAATATATGGTATGTTGTTGGTTTGGTTTACTACAACCTCAACGCCGTAAACGCTTCTCAGAATTTCCGGCGACAAAACTGCGCTTGCTTTGCCTGCTGCGAATACTTTTCCCGCTTTTAGCATAACAATTTTGTCGCAGTATCTGAATGCGAGGTTAAGGTCGTGGATTGCCACTGCGGCGGCGATGTTTTCTTTTGTAACTAGTTTTCTTGTTAAATTCATAACTTCCAGCTGATGCTTTATGTCCAAGTTGCTGGTTGGCTCATCGAGTAAAAGCACTTTGGCTTCCTGCGCTATAGACCTTGCTATTAGGGCTCTTTGTTGTTCGCCGCCGCTTAACTCGTAGAAATCACGCATGGCCAAGTGCTCGATGTCCAGCATCTTCAGTGCATCCCACACTTTAGCAATATCGTGCTCGCTGCTTTGCCAGCCAATGTGCGGTCGTCTGCCCATCAAAACTACCTCAAAAACAGGAATTGCAGTTGGGTTACTTACAGAGGTCTGCGGGACATATCCTATGTGTTTTGCTACTTCAAGTCGGCTCATCTTCTTTACGTCTCGTTTGTCAAGTAGTATTGCGCCTTGTTTTGGCTCTAGGATTTTGTTCATGCATTTTAGTAGAGTGGTTTTTCCTGAGCCGTTGGGGCCTATTAAGCCCAGAATTTCTGATCCTTCTAGTGTCAAAGATACGTTGGCAAGTGAGGGTGTGCTGCGGTAGCTGAACGTTACTCCTTGCACTGTTATGTTCATTTGCATTGCCTCTTGCCTTTTAGTGATTGCGGAAGGCATATAATAGTGTTATCTTTTTTTAATTTGGTAGCACAAAGTATAAGTATTACGCTTCTGCTAAAAAGTAGCACCAAAAGGTGATGGACATGAACAAAACCGCAATCATAGCCATAGCAATTACCGCAATAATACTCTCTGCTGTAGTAGTCGGTTACAGTCAAAACTGGTTCCAGCCAACGACAAATCCTCAACCAACAGCAACCACTCAGCCAACAGCAACACCACAATCTACATCGTCTCCACAGCCAACGGCGACGCCTCAATCAACAACAAGCCCTAAACCCACTTCGACACCTCAACCAACAGAGTCTCCCCAGCCAACGGCGACCCCACAACCGCCGCTTGCGTCACTTAACTTGGCGCTTGAAATTTACGGAAACGCAAACATGGATGACAAAATAGATGCAAATGACATAGAATACGTAAGAAGAATAATCAACGGCACAGCAACCGCAACCAGATTTGCCGACGCAAACAACGACGGCACAGTAAACCAACAAGATATAGAACAAATTAACGCCATAATAAATGGTAACGCAGAGAAGCTTACGTTGCTTGACGGCAACGGCCAAATCATCACGGTGTCACTTCCTGTCAACCGAATAGTCATTGAATACATACAAAACGCGGAACTAGTACGCGTGCTGGGCATAGAAGATAAGGTTGTCGGCATAGACTTCGCCGTTGACAAACTTAAGTCAATCTACTTCCCAGAAAACGCTGACAAAATCGTCTCTGTTGGGCAATTATACACGCCAGATTACGAGCTCGTTCTCAGCTTAAACCCTGACATGCTCTTAACATTCTCTAACACACCTTCATCCATATCGGAAAAAGCCTCAAAATTACCCGGCGTAGACGTCGTCTTTTTAGGCTTATACTACCCTAACGTCACTAACCCCGAAGCTT
Organism: Candidatus Bathyarchaeota archaeon; assembly: GCA_026014545.1. Classification (GTDB taxonomy): domain Archaea; phylum Thermoproteota; class Bathyarchaeia; order Bathyarchaeales; family Bathycorpusculaceae; genus JAOAIV01. The sequence goes on along the minus strand of JAOZIH010000024.1, from coordinate 5,357 downwards.
CAGCATTTTTCCAAGGCATATTGAAAGCAGGCTACATCTTCAATAAAGTCGATAAGGCAAGAGAATACGCAAATTGGCTACTTAACTTGACTAACACGATAAGAGATAGAACAAGCACGCTAACAGAAAACCAGAAACAAAAAGTGTTAATGTCAAACTATCCCTACACCACCTCTACGACAATCAAGGCTTACGCAACACTTGACACTCTAGGACAAGTGTGCATTCTAGCAGGCGGCGCAAACATAGCCGCAAGCGTTCCAACATACTTCAATTCATCTTCAATAAACATCGATGCCGAATGGATAATCCAGCAAAACCCAGACTACATTTTCCTGCATACGGTGCGCTACACTTTCAACGGCGTAATGAATGCGGATCCAGCGCAGGGAATGGACGTAGATGACATAACGAGCATACGAAACTGTTGGCAAAATTACACTGCCCAGTCGATGTTTGCCAGCGTTAACGCCTTCAAGAATAATCGTGTCTACATAATTGCAGGCGACTTCAGAAACAACGCCATGGGCGGAGTTCTAGGCGCCGTTTACCTCTCAAAGACGCTATATCCAGACTTGTTCAGCGATTGGAACCCGCAGTCGATACATCAAGAGTACATAACGAAGTTTCTGCGATTAAACTACAACTTAGACGAGCACGGAGTATTCCTGTATCCCGCATTGAACATCAACGGTGACTTAGTAGGCATACCTAACGGAGCGCAGTAAAAGATGCAATCGCATTTCGTTCCTTTTCCCTATTTTTTAATTTTATGCTAAAGAGCGGTGTGCAATGTTATGTGCCAGATGAACTGGGGAGAAATGTGGCGAATGAGGCTTCTTGACACGTATCGAGCTGAGATTTGTAAAACGAGCTATTGGGACAAGCACGCAAGCGAATTCAACGAAAACATGGTTTACATGGACGATTTAACAAAGAGTCAGCTTGATAATCTACCTTTACTGCCTGAATATATAGTGCTGGATGTGGGCGCTGGCACTGGTCGGCTGACGATACCCTTAGCTAATCGTGTCAAACAAGTTATCGCTTTGGAACCCTCCAAAAATATGCTGGAACTTTTAAAGGCAAATGCCCAAAAAAGAAAACGCACAAATATCCATTACATTAATAGTTCCCTAGAAGACCTGCAGGCTTATGACTACATTGGTCTCTGCGATGTGGTAATAGCTTCTTTTTCACTTTTTATGCCCGATGTCGAAGCAGCCCTTCTAAAGATAGATGCTCTTGCCAAAAAAGGAGTTTATCTTTTCTTGTCCGCATCTAAATGGATGACAGAGGAGTTGCAGCAAATAATTTATGGCGAAACCGTCTTCAACTGGCCTGACTACATCTACATTTACAACATCCTTCATAATTTAGGCATACTTGCCAATGTGGAAGTTTGGAGTTATACTTCGACGAAAAGTTTTAGCAGCATAAATGATGCAGTATCGCGATTCATGGAATTATACCATATACCCTACGAGAAAGAAGGGAAATTACGGGAATACTTGCATCGGGTCTTGGTGGAGAGTGATGGAAAATTTTGGTTAAGGCGCAAAATGAAGGTGGCAATGATATGGTGGACAAAGATGGAATAGGCTCTGCTTCCAAACAAAACAATTCGATTACTGAAAATGAAAAGATGCAGTATCAAAGGCTGCTTTTGAAGCGCAGCTTGTTCATAGTTTTCTGCGCCGTTCTTCTTTTTGTAGTAGCTGGGATTGCTCTTGCTCTCGGTTCAGCTTCCCTGTCGTTTTTTGAAGCTTACTCCGCCGTATTCGCCAAGTTTTTCCCAAACTGGTTCAGCGCAAGCGAACTTGCCGATAACGTGGTATGGAATCTGCGACTACCGCGAATACTCCTAGCAGTTTTGGCTGGTTCAACATTGGCCATAGCAGGCACCTCAACGCAAGCAATTCTTAGAAATCCCCTTGCAACGCCCTACACCTTAGGCGTATCAGCAGGCGCAAGCTTAGGCGCATCCATAGGCATAATACTCGGAAGAGGACTAACTGACGGGCCCTTTTTGATTATACTTAATGCTTTCGTTTTCTCTTTGATTCCTGTTACTGTTATTCTTCTGCTAACAAAAAAGCGGGGGCTGTCACCTGAAACCGTAATTTTAGCTGGAATAGCCATAATGTACATTTTCTCTGCATGCACAACTATACTGCAATATTTTGCTGAGTCTAATGCTGTTGCAGCAACGGTTTTCTGGACAATCGGCGACCTCTCAAGAGCCGCTTGGTGGCAAACGCCCTACGTATTCGCTGTATTAGTTTTGAGCTTAGTGATTAATCTGCGGCTTTCATGGGATATCAACATAATGAAAATGGGCGATGACACCGCCAAGGGCTTGGGCGTAGAGGTAAACCGCGTAAGAAAAATCATCTTCATAACAGCATGCTTCGCCACTGCAACAGTAGTAAGTTTCACCGGCCCCATCGGCTTTATTGGTTTGGTTTCACCTCATATATGCCGTATTATCATCGGCGGCGATGAAAAATTCTTGATAATTTCCTCAAGCCTATTCGGCGCTGTTTTGCTTCTATTTGCGGACACGTTGGCAAGAAGACTGCTCGCGCCCATAGTTCTGCCGGTAGGTGCAATCACCGCGTTTTTAGGTGGACCTTTGCTGCTTTATTTGTTGATAAGAAAGAAAACGAATTACTGATGCCTAATCCTTTCGATTTTTTCTACAGTTGAGCTTGTTCCGATATAGGCGATGTCTGCGAAATTAACGAATAGTCCAGTTTCAATTACGCCTGGAATCATCTTCAGTTTAAGCTCAAGCTCTGCAGCTTTGCCTATTAGCCCGAAAACCGCGTCTATTATTGCGTTTCCGTTGTCCGTTATTACCGGGCCTAGTTTGCCTTTGCCTTCTCTTAAAATGGCTTTTCCACCGAGCGCTTCTATTTTGCGCTTTACAGGGTTTATGGCGAAGGGTAAAACTTCAACTGGCACCGGATGATTGTTTTCGCCGAGAACCCTTACTTTTTTGCTTTCATCAGCTATGATGATGTTCAGCTTGGATGCTGAAGCCACGATTTTCTCCCGCGCTAACGCGGCTCCCATGCCTTTAATCAAGTTTAGCTCGGCGTCTATTTGGTCAGCACCATCAATGGTTACATCAATCTCGGGGTGTTCATCAAGCGTGGTTATGGCAATTCCATGTTTAACTGCCAACAAGAACGCTTGATATGATGTTGGCACAGCCAGTAGCCTCAATTTTTCATGTTTTACTCTTTCGCCCAAGGCTTCAATAGCGTAGGCAGCTGTGCTTCCACTTCCTAAACCTACGATAAAGCTGTCTTTAACATGTTTAACCGCGGCTAAAGCTGCTTTTTTCTTTGCCTCTTCTACAAGCGCCTTTTCATGATTCAATTTCCATCTGCCCCAGTCGATCCAAGACTTTTTCCACTTCGCTTCTAATTTCCTCTATGCGCTTCTCCGCTTCGCTCTTTAAGCTTGGCTTTTCAGGAGGCTTCTTCTTTTTAGGCTTCTCTTTTTCCTCTTCTCCTTCTTCTCCAGCGGCTTCTGCCTGTGCCTCTGCAACCTCAGGTTTCGGAACTTGCACTGGAATCTCTTTTACGGCTTTCACATTAATTTTCGACCGTAGCTCCTCCACTTTTGAGCTTAACTCTCCGAAGCGTTCGCTGAAAAACTTCATCAAATCTTCCTGCATGCTTTCAAGCTCATGCAGCGCCACGATGGTTTCGTCTCTCGCAATGGCTTCTTTGACAGACATCATGCGGCTTTTGTAGGCGCTTGCAAGCCTTTCACGTTCTTGCTCACTGATTTTTCCTGCAGCATGAGCTTCGTAAAGCCGTCTTATAGCGTCGCTTAAAATTTCCCTTTCCAATTCAAGAATGCGCAGTTCATCCTTAGCTTGAGAAGCCTCAGTTGGTTTTACACTTTTAGTGATCTTAAAAGGTACTCCTCTAAAATCAGGCTCCATTTCAGAAAGCACCGGCGTTTTTTCAGGCTTTTTCCTGAGTTTTCGCATAGCATAAATAATGAGTGTCACACATGCGATAACCACCACTAACGCTATTGCGGTGACGGTTACGGGATCAACTAAAGCCATGCTATCCTCTCTATTTGATAACTTATGATGTATATATAAATTAATGTAACCCGTTTCAACTTGTTCTTCGCAAGAAAATAACAAAAGTTGACCTATTGAATCAATGTTCCAGTAAATTTCCACGCAACAGGCTGCTCTGCCAGCTAGTAAGACTATTGAGACAGCTGAAAATACCGCACATAGAATTGGCTATCTGAAAAGAAATTCATGGACAACGTGAGCCTTCTATCTGAAAGAAGCTAGTGCGCGGAAGCGTCATCAATTGGCTAAGGGAGCAATTACAAAGATGAATCTTGTAAACAGAGGTGTGCAAAGGCTTTTATTCTCATATAGGCAAGTTTTTTTGGAGGTGAACCTTTTGCCTTTTTTCGTGGTGCTTGGAAACTGGACTGACCAAGGCATACGAAAAATTACAGAAGCCCCTGCGAGAGACAAGCTAGTTCATGACATGGTTAATAAGGCTGGAGGAAAAATGCAGGTTTTCTACACGCTGGGAAAATATGATTTTGTAGCTATTATTGAAGTCCCCAAAGATGATGATATCATGTCGATTCTTCTGTGCGTAGGCAGCATGGGGAATGTGCGCACAACAACCATGAAAGCATGGACAGAAGCAGAAGCAGCTAAAATAATTACTGCTCCTCACCCTTAATCATCCAGCCACAATAAATGGGATGGCGCGAAAATTCTACCTTTGAGTAATCAATTCAAAAGTTTCGTCCGTCTCAACTCTCCTACTTTTTTCTAAATCTTTATCAAGCAGAAGAGAAAACTCAAGTAATAGCCATCTATCCTTAAAGATGGCGATGACCAACTGGAAACAGCTTGTGCCGGGGTAGCCTAGCCTGGTTTGGGCGCCAGACTCATAATCTGGAGACGAATGGGGCTAAACGCTCAACGCCAGAGGTCGCGGGCTCGAATCCCGCCCCCGGCACCAATCTTTCGGCAGTGGTGCCCTTTCTTTGCTTTTTTACTTCCATGCTGGCTTTGATTGCAGCGCCGCTGTAGTAGACCCCCTCTACTGTTTTCTGCATTGATTGGCTAATAGCCGCCAAATATGAAAGCGCAGTGCTTCATTTTCTTTTTAAGAGCGCCTCGCAGTGGGTCTGCGTTTTAATTGTTATTTGAAAAATAGTAGTCGGATATTGCTCAAGCAAAAAATTTGGCACAAGCACAAAAGCGCAAGTTGCAAGTTCAAAAGTTTTCGCAGACACCGAACAGACTATATATTGGCTGCTAAACTTCAGGACAAAAGCTCTTCCCCTTT
>JAOZIH010000009.1 GCA_026014545.1 Candidatus Bathyarchaeota archaeon | reverse complement strand
CTGCGTCTTGGCCCACTTGTAAACTTGGCCATAACTTGCAGGCACTGCGAAGACCCAGCATGTGTCGCCGCGTGCCCACGCGACGCGCTGACGCAGGAAGAAAACACTGGAATAATTATAGTTGACGAAGAAGCCTGCGACGGTTGCGCATGGTGCATCAGCGCATGCCAGTTTGGTGCCATGATGATGCATCCGGAGAAGAAAGTAGTGTTCACATGCGACAGCTGCAAAAACGAGCCAGATGGCCCGCAATGTGTAAAATGGTGTCCAGAAGAAGCCTTAACGTTCGTCACAAGCGATGTGCTGGCGCAGAAGGCAAGAATCAGCGCTGTAAAGAACTTGTTCCAAGAAGCAAAAGAGAAAAAAGCAGAAAGCAAATAAAACAGTTGTCAATAGACGGCAAGCGCTATTGGCATTTCCATTTTTATTTACTTAAGAAATCAATGTTTTATTTTTTGATAATTTTTGCAATTATCCACCTTTGAATAGAAAGACGCCAGCCGTTTTCAGGTTTCATTCAGCTTAAGCTGGCGATGTATGCAGTAACGTAATATTTGGCGGCCAATAGCCAATCAATGCAGAAACCAGTGGAGGGGGCTCATCAGTAGTGACGGCGAACAGCAAAATTATTTTTTATACATCAGAATATAAGAAGGAATGGAAACGGCAGTAAACTGGCATTTACCTTTAAAGTTTAACATATGAAGAGAAGCGGCGGCTTTATTTCCACCTAAATTCTAGCTGTACTCTCGGAACGTGTAGCTACATTTTGTACAGCGCAGAAACTGAGTTGAAGATTCATCAGCGCCTCTCGTTTGCACTTGCCACACATAAGCCACATTATTTCCACATTTTGGGCATTCAACACGAACAGTTGGCAAAGTCCGCAGTTTCTGTTCCTCTTTGCCTATCACAGCGACAAACTGCTGCGGATCGTGCTGAATAACCTTAGCGATTTTAGGCTCAACCGTCGAGCTTTCCTCCTGCTTCTTATAACCACACTTTGAGCAAACAAGCATCAAGGTAGCTTCTTTCCCTTTCTTGAATTTCTTGGGCTCAAGTCGAGAACCACACTTTGGGCAGAATTCCATCACGCGTTACCTCAGCATCCGTTTTGGATTCCCTATGCTTTGACTCTTTTAAACTTTTTCCATTTTTCACCATTTTAAAGAGCGCCTATGCCAGAGGCTACAAGATGCGCGACGCGCAAAGGCTCAGGAATATTACTCCTGGTGGAAGTTAACCTCACAATTTTCTGTGCATCTTCTTGCGAGATGCCAACCGCTTGCATATAGATTTTCGCTTGGGCACTTCTGGTGAAAACCTCAATGGGTTCACCAGCGTTAAGAATTGCCGCCCATCGCTCTTCACTGCACGAGAGGTTTTGAAGCGCTTTACGTATCTCTGCAAAGTCGGGTTTTTCACGTGTAACCGTTATAACAGGCAGCTTTATCGCCGCATTAAGCGCCTTAACATCCACGATGTTGAAGCCGGCAAACGTTATGCCGTTCAGCATTACTACTCGCAACTGTTTATAGTGAGGTGAAACAGTTATCATGGTGGCTATTTTTTCAGTAGCGTCAAACCCGTCTATTTCTATTTTAGTGTGCATGACACCGTCAAGCCAGTAGCCTCCCCTGAAAACCACGCCTATAACTGAAACGTATCCCTTAGTGTGTGGAACAAATGGTCCATCATCTACGCCAAGAACGCGAATTTCAGGTTTGATAATGTGGAAGCGTCTCTGTTTCAAAATTGTTTTACCTGACAAGGTAGTGCTATGTATACAGCTAAAATGCTATAAGCTTTAGCGCATGCCTAGCAGGCTTATCAGTGCTGCCGTTATTGCATCAAACCGTGAATTGAGAATTTTTAGGTTTTAAAAGCTTTTTCCAGAGCTTTACGAAAAGCTTCGTTCATTTCGCGCGCTTTCTCTGCGGCTGTAACAAGCGCAGTCTCGGGTTTTAAATTGCCTTTTGTTCGGACGTAAATCACAGGATTTGACGCTAGAGGATGCGGCACATCATAACCAGCCAAATCCACCCGCTCATCTTCCAAGAGCTTCTTCTGCAGCAAGTTGCAGATGCCGTGCTCTGCGCCTTCAACTTCTATTTTAAGCTCGTTCTCCGTTTTCTTTAACACTTTGACATTCAATTTTAACATGCCTCCTTTTCAGCTATACGTCAGTTCTTCCATAGTCCAAGGCGATCTTGCGTCTTTCCACATTACCACACTTTGGGCACACCATTTCATGCCGCCCGGGCTCCAATAGATTAGAGCAACGTGAACAAAAAGCGTAAACGACACCCAAGTTTTTATCTTTAGTGGAAAGATGATAAATTTGGTTCTTGTCGCTTATAACCTTGGCACGTATTATGTCACCAGGTTTGCATACATCATTCATAGACTTAACATATTTTTCTTGGACATCAGAGATATGTAGGATGCCCGTGAAGATGCCGGAAAGCTTTTTCTGACCAATTTTAAAAATCCTAACAATAGCACTATCAGACTGCCCATTGTAAACTTGACCGATAACTGTTGCTGAAACTTTCGGCACGGCTGCCTCGCTTGCTAATGGATAGACTGAAACACGTCTGCTCAGCAGATCCATCAATGCACGACCAACAAGCTTGGAGTAGATGACGCCGTCTTTCACGTATGTTCCAGAGTCTGGAATGAACTCCTCAATTACGCCCAAGCGCTCTCCAGGTAACACTAAGTTGCCGCTTTTTCGCTCAGATGATTTCAAAGTCATGTAATTTCCCTTTTTACTTGAAATGATAAGCAATGCTGACATTTTTTAATGGGTATATCCTAAATTTCTGTGCTTATCAATAAACCTTTTGATTGAATAAAGTGCATTCGTGTATCATTCATGTATATTGCAAAGTGCTGCAAGTCAATGGCGCGGCTTTAGGGAAAAATATTAGATTAACAGTTTCACGAAGCCTTGTTTGCTTTTCGTATCACGTATAAGTCGATAATTACTTCGCGTCTGGCTTTGGTGTGGAAGTCAAACATGTGTGGAATATTCAAAGGCAATGCGTAAACTGCTTTTATTATGCCACCATGTTTCTCCACGAATCTTGCAATAAACGGTGAAGCCTCGGCTTGTAGTAGATTAGCATGCTTAAGGCGCCCAGCAAGGGTTTCATCTGTAAAAGAATGATTATGAAGCGAGTACACTGCGTCGGCAACTTGCAAGGCTTTTTCTAAAAAAATTCGGTCAGCACCGCGTTTTTGCACACCAAAAGGCGGATTCTGCAAAACAGTGTCAAACTTTCCAGCTACTGCGTTGATATCACCTGTAATCCAGTCCACTTTAGTTTTGAAGCCAAGCCTATCTGAGTTTTCTGCAGCAAGTTTTACGGCTAACTTATCGATGTCAATGCCTACAACCGATTTAGCGCCCAAAAAAGCGCAGCCTAAAGCGAGTCTGCCAGTGCCGCAGCCCAAGTCAAGAACTCGCTTATTTATGATGGCGCCATAAGTGTAAGCGGCTAAATACAACATCGTCGCCGCAACAGATGTAGGCGTTGTGTATTGCTCCAAACGCACGTTTGGCGAGGGATGTGGCCTAATTTGAGCTAGGAACCGTTCCAGGTCTAGTTTTCGAACAAGCCTTTTTTGAGCAGGTTCTCCCATGAAATTTCGCCGGAAACCACCATAAATTCATTCACGGTTAACACGGGCTTAAGGAATTTCGAAGGAGCATCTAAGGAAATCCGTGGACAAGCAGTGTTTACGTAAGCATCAACTTGCGGGAACTCCATTAACACTTCAGGCGAAATCTCTTTAACCGCGAATAGGAACGCTTGCTTCCCTTTTTGCCTAGCAAGCTCCTTAATTTTCAATGCTTCATCAAAACGTTTTTGTCCAAGCTTCAGCCCCACTAACACACCGAAGATTTTAGCGCGCTTCACCTCTTCAACGCAAGCCCAACGCTGCTTCAGGATTTTCTCTGCTTCCTTATCTATAGCGTAGACTCTTTTTTCATAGGGATCAGCAACTAACGTAGGTTTAGATGTACTGAGTGCTATGCCTAGCGCGTGAAATCGGCCGCCGCCGATGAAAAGGAAAGCGTCAACTGCATCAGCTATTGATTTCACATTGCTGTAGTCGCATCCACTCACTTGTCCAGGATAATTCATCCGGCCAGCATCGCCCACCATTACAGTCTTGCCTGCCCGAACAAGAATTTCTTTTACATAACCAAGTGCTTGTACATGCTGCACCGTGGTTGCTAAACCTATTTGCTTATACTTGTTCAGCAACGGCAGGGATTTTTCCACGACATCGTCAACTGTTACAGTTGCTCTGGCCTCCACGTAAACCGTGGGCACTGGCTCATGCTTTACCAATTTCGCGTGCCCAAAGTGAATTATCAAGTCCGCGCCTAACCGTTCTGCTTCAGAAGTAGCCAAATCACAAGGGCCATAGCAGGGATCAGCTGAGATTATGGGAAGCGCTCCCGCGCCTTCAACTATTTTAGCTAATCGCAACCCTTCAGATTTCAATCCTTCAGGCAACTGCAGCAGAACCTGCTTCGCGCCGCGCTTGGCTATTTCTTGTTTAATACGTTCTTCCTCAAAATCAAACCCACTCATGCTTATGCACCCACAGATAATGACCTACAAACAAATACCAATAAAAGGGAAAAGCACAGCTGAAGCTTTATGTTCGCCGCTACCTTAGAGGGGCCATTCCCAGTCATTTTTTGGCTTTTTAACTGGGCGACCAGAAGCTATGGCTGCTTGCTCCGCTAAGCGCTCAAGGATTATCTTTTGCTCTATACTGGCAACAAGCTTTTTCGTAGCTACCACAGCATCGTTGTTTACGGATATGCTGTCGATTCCAGCACGGACAAGAAACTCGGCGAAGTCAGGCAGATTGGACGGGCCTTCACCGCATATTGAAACTGTGCAGCCATTCTCGTGTGCGACGCGTATGAGATGCGCGATTATTCTTTTTACCGCCGGGTCTCTTTCGTCGAAATAACCCATTTGCCCTAACCTTTCAGAATCGCGGTCAATCATCAGAATGCCCTGCGTCATATCATTTGAGCCGATAGAGAAGCCATCAACCAGCTTTGAGAATTCATCAGCCATTATAGCTATGGAAGGAGTTTCAGCCATGAACCAAACTTTGAAGTCGCGTGAACGCTCTAAACCTTCCTCCTTCATGATCTCGAGAACCCGTTTGGCTTCCCAGAGAGTGCGCACCATTGGCAGCATGACCCAGACGTTTTTGAGACCCCATTCAACGCGGCACTTCTTGATGGCTTGGCATTCAAGTCTGAAAGCCGCCTCATACCACTTGCTTATGTAGCGGCTGCAGCCTCGCCAGCCCAGCATTGGGTTTTCTTCGACAATCTCGTATTTGTCTCCACCTTTAAGCTCTCGGTACTCGTTGGTTTTGAAGTCGCTGAAGCGCACTACGACAGGGCGCGGTTGGATGGCTCTGGCTACAATTGCAACGCCTTCAGCCAGCTTATCCACGAATTCTTGACTACGACCTGTTTCAATGAGATAGAGCGGGTGGTCACCTATGTAGCTAGTTAGGATGAACTCAACACGCATAAGACCGATGCCTTCGAAGGGCAAGTGCTTATAATCCTCTATTTTCTCAGGAACACCCAAGTTCATAAAAATCTTAGTAGCCGTCACCGGAACTGATTCCGTGGCAACCGCTGTAGTAGCTGTAGCACTTATTGTTGGCGCTGCTTGAGCAGCCTCGCTCAGTACTCCTTCATATACTATGCCGTTTCTTGAATCAACCGTATACTCTTTACCCGTTTTCATAAGTTGCGTTGCGTTCTCTGTTCCTACAACACAGGGTATGCTAAGTTCACGACTCACAATGGCCGCGTGCGAGGTAATGCCGCCTTTGTCGGTTACTATGGCACTTGCAATTTTCATGAAGGGAACGAAATCGGGGTTAGTCATGTCTGTTACTAAAATGTCGCCTTTCTTCATAATGTTGGCCGCTTCTTTAGGTGAAAGGGCAACTTTAGCAATACCTACGCCATAGCCTCTTTTGCCTGCAGCGATGCCCTTAACAACAACCTTAAGCGCAGGCTTTCGCTCTTCCGCGGTGGTTGGTGCTTCCACAGTTTTTGCACTCCAAACTGTTTCTGGGCGAGCTTGAACCACGAATATATTATTTGGGAAAGATAAGTCTTTGTCAATTGCCCATTCTATATCCATTGGTTTGCCGTAATGCTTCTCGATTTGTTTGGCTATTTCTGCAAGCTTTATAACTTCCTCATCGCTGATGCAGGGTTCCTTCTGCTTTTTCTCTGGCACATCTAAATGAACAGTTTTACCTGTCTCTGGATCGCGGACGTACTGAACTGTTTTCCGTGCAATTCGCCTTTCTCTGATTTTTAAGGTATTCTTATCAACAACAAAATCGTCAGGATTCACTACGCCAGAGACAACAGTTTCTCCCAAGCCATAGTTACCCTCAATTACAATTTCATCTCTGTTTCCAGTTACAGGGTTTATGGTGAACATTACTCCAGCTGCACGCGAATTAACCATTTTTTGAACGCCAACGCTTATGAGAACCTTCTCATGCGCGAAGCCCTTTTCGTTACGATAAAAGATGGCACGTGGAGTGAAAAGGCTGGACCAGCACTTAACAATTTTTTCAAGTAACTCATTAACGCCTCTAACGTTTAGATATGTTTCCTGCTGCCCAGCGAAAGAAGCATCTGGCAAATCTTCCGCTGTAGCGCTTGACCTGACTGCGACGAAGGCATTTTGTAACTTTAATCTGCTGTTAAGCTCTTTATAGGCGGTTCTTATGGCGTTTTCGATTTCTTTAGGCATCTGAGAAGTCTCAATAAGGGCGCGAATTTTCTCTGACGCCACGCTGTACTGCTGAGGGTCATTTGGATCAGTCACTGTTTCTTTAATTATCTTGTAAATCATTTCAGCTATTCGAGTTTGCTTGAGAAACTCCTCGTAAGCATAAGCTGTTACCGCGAAACCAGGCGGAACTGGCAAACCAGCGTGAATCATTTCTCCGAGGCTTGCGTTCTTTCCGCCTACAATGGATACATCAGTATTTCTAAGGTTTTCAAACCAAATAATAAAGGCTTTTTTCGCTTCATTCAAGCCGTTTCCGTCTCCGCCTTCACCGCGTCAGCGGCGCTTGAAGACTGCAATTTCTCGACTTCTATTTTACATGGGATAGGCAGTTTTGCGCTGCCACGCTTCAAAGATTCCTTTGCTGTTTCCAACGCGTTAGCCTTTACTCTAACAGTTATAATTGTCTGCCTTGGCTCTACACGAGCGGCGGTGCCGATTGCTTTCCCAAAAGATTTCCGCATACCCTGCTGGAGACGGTCAGCATGAGCACCGAAGATCATTTTGTTTTCTCTTAAAATAACGTGCGGGTACGGATGGACTATCATCAGATAATCATTAACCAATTTTTCCATGAGAAGACGATTAGTTGCCACACGTGCAGCTTCTAAGGCGCTGTGGCGAATCTGAGCTCTTTTCAGCGCCACAAGTCTCGCCTCGATATCGAAGGTTCCTTTAGTGTCCCCCATGGTAAACTTGGTTATTTTTGGAGGCGGAAATCCTTTCGCAAACTCTTTCCTAGTATAAGCTTGGCCTTTTACAGCCCGGTAATTTCTTGCATGCATATAGGCTCCCTTTTTTAGCATACAGCCTTAGCGCTATTTAAACAATTTGCAACTGTATCCTTACAGTTTTTATATAATCTTCGAGTTTTTGTGTAAAATTAAATGACTCTTTTTTAGACATGAAGGGGCCATTTACTTAATATATTTAGTAGCAGTTTTAGCTTATAATAATCATGCAGCTTCAGTTATTATTTATTCCTGGAAAAAATTGGCGTCTATCGTTAGCGGAACTTGCTTCTTTTCTAGAAGCGAGGAGAAAAAAATTCTCTGCACACCTCATTTCAAGAGATTTCTTTGTGTGTAGCTTTGATGAGAAAATCAACGCGTCAACTATTGATGATTTAGGCGGAATCATAAAAATAGGTAATCCAGTTGCAAATTTACCAACAGAAACTGTTCAAAGCGCTTTTCTCCAGAAAAATAGAGAAGCACAAGCCCAAATCGCTCAGAACATCGCATCCTGCAGCATCATCGCAAAGATGCTCGAAGCTAAGCCTGATAAGATTTTTTTCGGCGTAAGCGTTTACTGCGCGGAAAAGTCGCTGCGGCCTCTTTCTAAAATCATTCAAAGGTTTATTGGAAGCACCATAAAGCGCGAGCTAGCGGCGCATAATAAAAAATCAAAGTTTATGGGATTCGCCAAAGACAGAAAACAGCCACAGCTAAGCCATGTTGAAGTACTAAAGAAAAATTTGGTTGAACCCCAAGCGGAAGTGCTGTTTTGCATTGGCGAAGAACAGACATGGATTGCTACTACCATCGCTGTGCATAATCCCTTTGAATTCCAAAAGCGCGATATAGGCAAACCAAATCAGCGCAAAATTTTTGCCATGCCACCTCGGCTGTCGCGAATAATGATAAATTTAGCTTTTTGCACGCCTGGAAAACTTTTGCTTGATCCCTTCTGCGGTGTGGGCACAGTTCTACAGGAAGCACTGTTAGCTAAAGCTAAAGTTGTAGGCATGGACATAAACCCGTGGTGCGTCAAAGCAGCAGAAGAGAACTTGGAGTGGCTTAAGAGAGAGTACAACTTGCCAGAAGCAGATTTCAGGATACTACATGGCGATGCACGTAGTATGGCTCAGAAAATCGGTTGGGAACAAGCTGACTGCATTGTAACTGAACCTGATTTAGGCCCGGCGCTAAGGCATATTCCCACAGAACCTTATGCCTTGAAGATAATTAGGAAGCTGCAACCGTTGTACTTTGGCTTTATTGAAGAAGCTTACAAGGTGCTTAAGAAAAGTGGCAGATTAGTTTTAGTTACTCCGTACATTAAGACACGATCCGAGAGAGCAGTTACTATGGAAATCGAAGAAAAAATTTTGGAAACAGGCTTTCAACGTGTTTATCCTTTCAAAAAAGAACATTTTGCGGAAGACGTTAAAGTGCCAGACGCATTGACTGCAATAGCGTCTTTCGTGGACATTGAAGAGAGGCATAAAATTGGCAGAGAAATCCACATTTTCCAGAAATGACGCTGCGGATGGCGGAGAATAGCCTATTTAGGTTTATTAATTTGTTTTATGAATGTTTAGACGGCTCGAGAGCTGATACAGATGACAGGCAAATCAAGACCTGATTGGGACAGGTACTTCCTAGACCTCTGTGAAGCCGTTGCTAAGCGCGCCACATGTGACCGCGGAAAATGCGGTTGCGTTATCGTTAAGGACAAGCGAATAATGACAACTGGTTATGTAGGTTCACCCGCGGGGCTGCCGCACTGCGACGAAGTCGGTCATGACTTGCGTAAAGTTATTGATTATAATGGCAACATAACGCAGCATTGTGTGCGAACTCTTCACGCTGAGCAGAACGCGATTATTCAGGCCGCACGGTTTGGTATTCCTCTTGAGGGGTCAACGCTTTACTGCAAGATGACGCCATGCAGAACATGCGCGATGATGATAATAAACGCGGGCATCAAGCGGGTTGTTTGTGAGAAAAGGTATCATGTAGACGCGGATTCTGTAGCGTTGTTTAAGCAAGCTGGTGTAGAACTGGTCATAATGAATAATGAAGTCGAGAAATACGATAACCAATGAAGACTACATAATCCGCGTCTCACTGTATCATATTTTTGGATTCCACTTCATTCAAAAACAAATATTTGCCGAATGCCGCCTCGAATTAGACTGCTAGATTCACAAAACCAGAAAATTTAGCAAACTATTGGAAGATTAGA
Source organism: Candidatus Bathyarchaeota archaeon (assembly GCA_026014545.1). Lineage (GTDB taxonomy): Archaea > Thermoproteota > Bathyarchaeia > Bathyarchaeales > Bathycorpusculaceae > JAOAIV01. Next base: position 63,137 of record JAOZIH010000009.1, on the reverse strand, counting down.
AAAAGAGAGATATGGGCGTAGTTATGCGAGAATTCTCTCTATTGCGTCTTTTTCAACTTCGTCAGCCATTGGGATTCCAGTGACTTTGGCGGCTCTTTCAGACAAGCTCATTAGATCGTTTCTGTCGAGCAAGTCAAGTTTCCATTTTCGCGCGCCAGCCATCAACTGTTTCAGTCCTACGCCTATTCTATCTGTTAAGTAGGTGTAAAGACCCATAGCTTCTAGCGGTATCTCACTGAAGCGTTTTCCATATTTTGTCTTCAGTTCTGGAGTTGCTATGAAGAATTTCTCAGGGGCGGTGCCGTATTTTTCCGCGAAGGGTTTTGGCAATTTGCCTTCTTTAGCCAGTTTCGCGAAGTAGCTAGATTTCATGACAGCCGTGATTGGTGCACGTCCCATCAGTACCGCCTTTACCAGCGGTCCTCCGCCGAAGTTGCTCAATGCTATGGCCTTGAGAATCGATGTTTCCTCAATGAAGCCGCCAGCTATTACTAGGTCAGGAACATGGCGACCTTTTTTCTTTAGTATCTGTGCGCATCTCAGAACAATCGCTTCTAAGTACACTGTTGGAATGCTCATTTCATCCATCATTGGCACCGGGCTCATGCCTGTTCCGCCGCCTGCGCCGTCGAAAGATAACGCGTCGATTTTGGCTTCTGAAGCAAATTTCATAGTATATGCAACAGCGGATGGTCTGTAGGCGCCTGTTTTTAGGAAAACATGTTTTGCACCTTGCTTTCTGAGCCATTCTATGTCTTCAATAAAGGATTTCTCTTTAGGTATGCCCACTCGACTGTGTCTCTCGAAGGTATTGAACACGCCTTCTTTGAAGGCTTCTTGAACTATTGGGTCTTCCGGGTCGGGGATGACAATGTAGCCTCTCTTTTTCAGTAGAATAGCCTTTTCAAGGTTTCTTATGCGCACTTCTCCGCCTATGGCTTTGGCGCCTTGCCCCCACTTTCGCTCAATAACGTTGACTTCCAATTTTGACAGAGCATAGACATCTACGCCTAGCCTTTGATCTTCCACGTTTGTTTGAATTACGACGTCGCCGTATTTACCGTCCCAGAACTTTCTGAACGCGTCGACTCTCCGTTTTAGCTCCTTCGAGTACGTTACCTTGCCATTTTCGATTTTAGCCTCTGGATCCATGCCGCAAACGTTCTCGCCGATTGTGATCATCACTCCTGAAAGCGCAGCGCCAACAGCTAAGCCATCCCAGTTCAAGCGCGCCACGTCTGTTGAGCCGAAAGCACCGGTTATTATTGGAAGTTTTAGAGGTATTCCACCAACTTTGGTTTCAGTGTTTACATTGGGAAAGATGGCAACGTCTGAATCTTCTTTTATTCCGTGAACCTCGAAGAGACTAGCTTGAACATTAAAGTGAGACCAGTCAAGCCCATAGTCTTTCAGCGCACCAGCAGTGCTTGTTCCGAATTGGCTTGGATCGGGATAGAGCGCTTCTCTTCCTCGAAAGGCAGATAGGCTGATTTCGCAAAGGACAGGGCAGTCGTGGATGCATATGGGGCACATGCCGCTTACGGTGCTAGTATCTTTAACGCGTGTCGTTGTTCCAACGGTCGATTTGCCATTTAGATAAGAACTGTTTTTTTGTACACGTTCGCTCATTTTTTCACCCTTTTTTGTTATAAACATTCAAATTAATGCGGTTGAAATGTGGAAAACCCATACAAATGTATTCTATATAATTCTATTGAATATCATCTATATTCAATTGAGCACGAACTATAGGAAATAAATGAAACATATATCAAAATTCTTAGGCATTGAATTCAAATAGGCAAAATGCAGCCAGTGTGCAACATTTCCATGCGCTGATTTGTCCCGCCCAAAACAAATATAATCACTGTACACATTTAGTTAGCATGAAAAGGAGGCTTACCAATTGAGTTTTGAAATGTGGGCCGAAAAATATAGACCCAAAAGATTAGATGAAATGGTTGACCAAAAGGAAATAGTTGAACGCCTAAAAAGTTTTGTAAAAGCAAGAAATGTGCCCCACTGCATTTTCGCTGGGCCACCTGGCACAGGCAAAACCACGGCCGCCTTATGCTTGGCTCGCGATTTTTACGGCGAAGGTTACCGTGAGCACCTTATGGAACTGAACGCCAGCGATGAGAGAGGCATCGACGTGGTTAGGGAAACTGTGAAGACCTTTGCAAGGTCTCGTTCCATAGGCGAAATCCCATTTAAAATCTTAATCTTAGACGAAGCAGACAACATGACTTCTGATGCACAGCAAGCGCTACGGCGAACTATGGAGAGATATACGGAAACATGTCGCTTCATTTTATGTGCAAATTACAGCGGGAAAATAATTGAGCCAATCCAGTCACGATGCGCACCCTTCAGGTTTACTTTCCTGCCACGGGAAGAGCACGATAAGTACATAAAACAAATAGCTGAACGCGAAAACGTCCAATTATTACCCGATGGAGTCGATGCAATTTTCGAAGTCTGCGGCGGCGATCTCAGAAGGGCGATAAACACACTGCAAGCTGCAGCTTCAGTGAACAAACCTGTAGACGCCAAGCTGGTCTATTCGATAACGGGCAGAGCCAGCCCAGCAGATGTGCAGAAAATGCTAACTACAGCTATTAAAGGTGACTTTTTAGGCGCCAGAAAACAGTTACGCGATATGATCCAGAAATATGGTGTGGCTGGAAGCGACATAATCCGGCAGATACACACTGAAATCTTTAAGGCCACCGAGATTCCAGAGCCATGGAAAATAAAACTCGCAGGCATCGTAGGCGAGATAGATTATCGCCTCGTAGAAGGTTCAGACGAGGAAGTTCAATTAAGCGCCCTTCTGGCAAGGCTAGTTGAAGCTGGCTACGAAATGAAGAAGTAATAAGGTGCCAACGTTTGTACGCTGCATGGACTGTTAAGCACAAACCAGCATCCGTTGCGGAAATAGTTGGGAACACAGAAGCTATCAAAACTTTCAGCGAGTGGATAAAGTCTTGGAGTAAAGGCGTACCTAAAAAGAGGGCAGCGTTTCTTTATGGCCCGCCTGGTGTTGGGAAAACAGTTACAGTTGAAGCTTTAGCCAAAGACTTGGGCATGGAGCTTGTGGAGAAAAACGCGAGCGACTACAGAACAGAGGAAGCCGTGAACCGTTTCGCAGGTCTCGCTTCACAATATGGTTCACTGTTCGGCTCGCGGAGAATAATATTGCTTGATGAGCTAGATGGGTTAACGGGAAACGCAGACAAAGGCGGAGTCAAAGCCATCACCGACATCATCAAAACCGCCCAGTGCCCAATAGTTTTAATCGCAAACAACGCCTATGACCCGCGCTTTATAAATCTCCGCAGCTACTGCATCCTAATAGAGTTTAAGAAGCCAGCGGCAAGTGAAGTAGCAAAGCATTTGAAGCGCATAAGCGAACGCGAAGGCATCCAAGTTGATGAGAACGCGCTGAAATTCATAGCGCAACGCTCAGAAGGAGACGTTCGCTCAGCCGTTAACGATTTCCAAGCTTTAGCTCAAGGGAAAAAACGCTTAACATACGAGGATGTTTCGTGGCTTGGCTACCGTGATAGACAGGATAGCATCTTCAATTTGCTAAGAATGATAATTTATAGCAGGACAAGCGCGAGTGCGAAACAAGCCGTGGACATGGCAGACGTCGACATTGACATGCTCTTCGAATGGATTTACGAAAATGCCCCTGAACATCTAACTGATCCACATGATTTGGCGCAAGCCATGGATGCACTTTCAATGGCAGATGTCTATCGAGGCAGAATCCGCACCACTCAAGACTGGAGCTTCATACGCTACGTAATCGATTACATGACGGCAGGCGTGGCCATGTCGAGGCAACGCTCAAAAAGCGCAGGCTGGACGCCCTTCAAGTTTCCAAGTCGCATTCAAATGCTTTCCAGATCCAAGGCAGAACGTGCCATGAAACTTAGCATAGGCTTAAAGATAAAGCGCAAATGCCACATTTCCGCCAGCCGCGCTTCAAAAGAGTTTTTGCCCTACTTAAGGATCATTTTCAAAAACAATGCGGAGATGGCGGATGGAATTGCAAAATGGCTTGACTTGGACGACGAAATGATTGCGTACCTTAAAGGGTAGGAAAAAACCGCACACTTTTAAGCTTAAACTAGCGAATTTTACTTCCTTCCGCAATGTCCCTTTCAGGTTGGAGCACGGTAATTTTTCCTTTGTCGCCTTCAGCAGCTAAAATCATGCATTGCGATTCCACGCCCATCAATTTACGCTTCTGAAGGTTGAGAATGAAAACGCATTTCTTGCCGATGAGGTCTTGCGGCGTGTACCATTGTAAAAGACCAGCTACTGCCTGGCGCTTTTCTGTCCTGAAATCAACTAATAGTCTTATGAGATTTCTAGAACCTGGAATTTGATTTGCTTCTATGATTTTTCCTATACGCATATCCAATTTTTGGAATTCTTCAAAGGGAATATCCATTTCATAAACCTGCCTTCAACAAGACAACCTTGATTTGCATTTTACTATAATATATTACTTTTGTCGGCAAGCGCTTAATTCACAAAAAGACGCGACAAAAAAAGAAAGCTGGAGATGAACAAGTTTAATCGATTTTTATAGATTCGCCTTTCGGCTTTTCATCCTTTCTTATTGGTAAGCAAACCTCTAATACGCCGTTCTTGTACGTTGACTTGGCCTGTTTAACGTCAACCTTCGCGGGTAATTCAATTTCCTTGTAATATTTGCGTTCGGTCGCATCAACAGAAATTGTTAAGGTATCTTCTGTGCCGTGCAATTTGATGTCGCTTTTTTCCACTCCAGGCAGTTCAGCGACAACGCGGATTTCCCCGTCCATAACGGTAACATCAACTAAAGGTTCTCGCTCGTTTCTTATGGCCACGCTTGCTTTGCCAAGTTTAGGTTGCGGCTTGATGTTGCCGAATTCTCTGATTTCCGGTTTGCCGTCAGGGCCAATCTTAATGCTGTAACCATAAACAAATGGGCCCCATTCTTCTACGCGGGTTCCATCGGGAAGCACTCTTGAACGCATGAGGTTTTTCGGCGCGCTTTTGAAAAATTCTTCAAACTCACTGCGCATATACTCGTACATCTGCCGAAAATATTCATCAAACTCGTCGAATATGCTTCTTGGAGCTAACGGCCACCATCTCCTTCTGAACCATCTAGGAAACCAGTCTTCCTCACTTGACATACACTCACCTCCTTCGCAGAAAATGAAAAAGGATTTTGAAGTTAAATTTTCAAGTTTAGAATTCTGATGGAGGTTCCTCAGGTTTCTTAGAGCCCTTCGTCTCTTTTTCCATGCCCTTCGCAGCAATGAGGTCGTCGATTTTCAGTATCATATTTGCAGCTTCAGTAGCCGACTTTATAACTTGCTGCTTCACACGCAAAGGCTCAACAACATTCAGCTCCAGCATATTTCTGATTTTTCCACTATAGACGTCAATGCCGTAGTAGGGGCTAGCATTGCGTTCATGTTCCGCTCTTAACTCGACCATTATATCAATCGGGTCAAGACCGGCATTCTCGGCTAATGTCATTGGAATGGCTTCTATGGCGTCTGCGAAGGCTTCTATGGCTAGTTGCTCGCGGCCGCCTACCTGAGGCGCGTATTTGCGCAGTTGACGCGCAACCTCAGCTTCAGGCGCGCCTCCGCCAGCCACAATCTTGCCGTCTTCAATGGAGTTCCTGACCACGCACAAGGCGTCATGCAGCGAACGCTCAGCCTCATCAACAACATGCTCTGATCCGCCTCGGATTACGATGGTAACAGCCTTCGGATTCTTGCACTCCCGTACGTAAACAAGCTTGCTGTCGCCAATTTTGACCTCTTCAACAACTTTGGCTTCGCCGAGTGTATCAGGCGTTAGGTCCTTTAGACTTGTGATAATCTTACCGCCAGTAGCGCGCGCCAGCTTTTCAATATCGCTACTGCTTACGCTTTTAACGGCAAGGATGTTTTTCTTAGCTAAGAAGTGCAGCGCCAAGTCATCAATCCCTTTTTCACAGAATAGAACATTTGCGCCTGTCTTGCTGACTTGCTCAACCATCTCTTTGAGCATGCGCTCTTCTTCGTCCAGGAACTGTTTCATCTGCTCCGGGCTTTCAATGTTGATTTTAGCGTCAAACTCGGTCTTTTCAATTTCAAGCTTGGTGTTCAGCAAAGCTATTTTCGCATTTTCAACCAGCTTAGGCATCTGCGAGCTGGCAACTTCTTTATCGATAACCATGCCCTTCACGAGTTCTGTTTCCTCTAAGCTCTTGCCATGCTTCTTGATGACTTTTATCAGGTCAATGTCAGCCTTTAGTTTCCCATCAATTTCTTCTGTGACTTGCTTTACAGCTTCAACGGCCAATTTTGCAAAGTGCTCTTTAGCGGATGTTATGCCTTTGCTGCTCATAGAAGTCAACGCTACGTTAACCAGCAATTTATCATCTTTTATGTTAACTGGAATAGCGATGTTGTTTATGACTTCCTGCGCTTTATCAGCCGCCTTCTTGTAGCCATCAATTATGACGGTTGGATGCACATTTTGATCTAGTAAATTCTCAGCTTTCGCGAGGAGTTCACCGGCTAATACTGCAGCAGTTGTTGTGCCGTCGCCGACTTCGTTATCTTGGGTCTTTGCGACTTCTACAAGCATTTTCGCTGCTGGATGCTGCACATCAAGCTCCTTCAGTATGGTTGCGCCATCGTTGGTTATCGTTACATCTCCAAGGCTGCTTACAAGCATTTTATCCATTCCACGTGGTCCGAGACTGGTTTTCACAGTCTCCGCAATTATTTTAGCTGCCATAATGTTGTTTCTTTGGGCATCGCGCCCTGTAGTTCTACCCGTGCCTTCTTTTAATACTAAAACTGGAACTGTTCCGGAAGGTACAGCTGCCATGTCAAATCACCCCCATATATTTAAATGAGAGCGAAACTTAACACAGCATTCCTAAAAAGGAATAGCACTTAAATATAAACTTTTTTAAATTCCCATAAAAAATTCATTGATTTCCCTCATTCACGCGACGGCTTGGAAACAGCGCACCTTTGTTCAAACGCAATTCTGTGAGCTAGAAAAAGCGGCTCGGGAATTCGATGGTGCCGTAAGCAGTGTTTAACAATTTTTACAGATGTTTTCAAAGAAACAAGGTGGCCGACACTGACGTAAAGAGGTTGTGAACCTACTTTTGTTGTAACAACGGAACCTATTATTTGACCGCCATCAACTAAAAAAACGTCGTCTCCAACCTCTACAAGTTTACCGATCAGTCGACTTTTTGCCACCCCAATTGTTGGTTTCCCAAGTGCGAGCCCCAGATGACTTGCAAATCCACATCGATTTGGATGGGCTACACCTTGACCATCTACGAGAAACACGTCAGGGTACCGCTTCAACTTTCGGATACATGCAATCGCAGGGGGGAGTTCTCGGAAAGCAAGCAACGTTGGAATATAAGGCATCCTTACCTTGCATATGGCTGTTTGGAATTCTAAAAGCTTGAGCGTAGCGTAATCTAAAACCGCAACTGCACCTACCGCTAATCCGCTGGCATAAGCTACATCAACTCCTGCAACGAAATTAATTTTGTTGGGTAACTTGTCTTCCTGAACGATTTGTGCGGCTAGGCGCAACTGCGTGGCATGTGCTCGCGAAACCGAAAAATTATGTATCACGCCAGCAGTCACTGCTCGCTATCGCTATGGAACCGCGCTTTTTTGCTTGAGGCAAGTTCAAAATTTTTCAGATAATTTTCCAGCGCTTTCCTTCGCACTTCTTGTGTAACATCACCACGAGTGCTTTCGATAATTTTTCGGGCGACATCACATTTCCTTCTCAGCCCAGGTACAAGCATGCTGGCTTCATCCAACGCCATTAACTCAATGTATATTTCATCCATAATTTTCAGGCATTCTTCGCTTTTCTCGACATCGCCTTCACGCAGCACATCCAAAGTTAAGCGCCTATATTCACCTATAACGTCAGCCAACCCAAGCACATAATCAGCGGGCGGTACATTAAGCTCCTTTGGAGTAACGAGACGTGAATTTTGAATTAGTTCCAAGAATATGTTAGCTTCAGCGTACTCTTGAAGTGCAGCACTGAACATGCCACCATAGACTATATCAGGATGCTCCTTAGCTAAATCATAAAGCTTAGAAACTACTTCCTTCGCATCCGCGATTAGTTTTTTTGCCTCTTCGAACTTTTTCTGGTGAATAAAAAGTATAGCCTGCTTTGAAAGGCTGCCTACTTTACGCATACTTTGCTGAGTCTTCTCTTGCATCTCATCTTTTTGAATGAGCTGTTGCTCCACTTCTTTTAAAATAAATCTTAACTGTTCCAAGTCTTCACCACTTTGAAAACAATTATGCAGGTTATTTAAGTTATGGATTGCACTAAAAAGGAGGAAGCAAAAGACCGCTTTTTTGCAAAATTCAAGTTTGCGGTTGCGGCGGCTCTTCCCATTTCTGAATAATTAGTTTATCGTCACCTATCTTGAAACTTACCTTAACAAATATGGAGTCTGAGCCTTTGAACGGGAACATGCTGTCTTCTGCTAAGTCTTTCGGCAAATAGATCAAGTATTTGCCGTCCTTTCTCCTGAACAGTCTCCCTCTCCCTGAACTAACCATCAGTCACCACCATCTAAATTCGATTTTTTAGTTCAAAAATATGGGCATCTAAGTACCTATTTAAGCCTATCCACATGTTCCTCCCATGGTCAAATTATTAATCTTACCACATATGACTAAAAAATTGAATCACTTGCTATGTAATTTTGAATTCTGTTAGGGGAATCCAAAACGTATAGGTTTTTCAAGTTTGCTTAACAGCACCACCCTACTTTCGACCGAATCATCTATAATTTTATATCCAGTTTGCTCTGCTAAAAGCGCCCCAAAACTGTAAATATCCTTGTGCTCAGGCATATGCAAGTAACTTAAACGCAGATTAGAAAAACCAATGTGCATATACGCTTTGACTTCAACATATGTTGTATTAGCCTTTTTTACAAGCGCCGCATACTCCTCAACCGCTGTCATGTTAAGCCCCTTAGCCAGTGTCATTCGAATCACAGTAGGACATCTAAAACTCGGCAATAAACTAAGAGTCTCATTCAATTTCGCCCACGCTTCGGATGAATGCGGGCGACAAACTTGCTTAAACACTTTCTCGTTCGGGGCACAGACAGATATGTAAAGTTGAGTTGGTTCTTCGCTCAAATCCGCGAGTTTCTCTGGCAGCGTGCCATTAGACACAAGAAACGTAGTGAACCCTTTATCGTGAAAAATGTGAATGAGCTCGCCTAAATGCTCATAAAGGGTCGGTTCACCTGTCAAGCTTATAGCAACATGACGCGGCGACAGCGCCTCTACAAGTTTCTTCCAGTTCGTGTTTGGGTTGCCCTTGTAACCACTTAAAATTTTAGCCTGCGCCCTTAAGCTTCCCTCTACAATTTCTTCCGGCGGATCCCACTCGGGTAATTTCATCTCGTCCCATTTAATCTGCAAATCGCCACTTTGCGCTCTCCAACAAAATAGACACTGTTGCGTGCAGTAAAAAAGTGAAGGCGACATCTGGATACACTGGTGCGATTTTATTCCATAGAACTTTTGTTTATAGCAAGCTCTATCGTGAACTATGGCTTCATAGAGCCATTTGCATCTTTTAACTGCCGAGTGCCTACCTATAATATGGTACTTTTGTTTCTTTAGCGCTTGAAGCAACGTAGGTGAAACTAGATTCTCCATATTCCACTGGCTCATGCCATTTTTTCTGAATATAGAACTGCGGAAACCATTTTATAAATCAGTCTCATATAAAGAGACGGTTTCAACGCGTTAATGATGACATAACAAATTGTTCAGTGCTTTAGCAACTGTAGCGGTAACGAGTTATTGCTGAGAGCAGGGTATTGTACTTGAAAGGCAAAGTTTAAAACACTCTCCTAATAGTAAATCTTCAACCGCGATAAGAAAGGTCACCAAACGCACAGGAGCCATTGATTTGAAGGAAAAAGTTACATCTGCATTCGTAATTTTAATGGTTATAGCCTTGTCCTTAATGCCTCTGCCGCTGGTTCACGCGCAAACAGGCGTGAATATCTACTTAGTTAGCCCTCAAGGACAAGGCACTGTAGCTCAAAGCGTTAATCTGCAAGGCACCATCGATACAAGCGATGGTAAATATGAAATTTGGTTTGGCGACAAACTTGTTGTAAGCAATAACTCAAAAGGATATAATGTGAATGCAAATTTCACAATACCAGAACTCCCCGGTGGCACTTACACGATAACACTAAGAGATGTCGCTAAAAACATAAACGCCACGCAGAACTTCAACATAATCGCCGCATACTATATTAAAGCAATTGAGCCCCCCGCTCCTGTGCTTCTTCAGCAAGGAAACTTTGTGTCACTAAATGTTACTCTTACAGGCGCGCAACCAAATACACAATATCATGCTAACATAACTGTGAAGCTTCCAGCGCCACTCAATACGTCTTATTCAAAGTTAATTATGTTATCAAGTACGAACCAAGGAACAGCACAGGCTCAGCTTACTTATCCAGCCACTGATTTTCAGCCTTCAGGCGCGCTCACCAATTACACGGGGATATACCAAGTGTATTTCAACGAGACGCAACAGTTGGCAACTGGCCAATTTTTTGTGGGTTTCATTAGCTCAAGTGAATATCATAGAGACCAATCCGTGATGATTCGCGCTATAGGATATCAACCTAACGAGGCAGCAACAATAACAATTACATACACAAAAACTGGTGTTAATGTGCATACTGCCGACGTAATTGCCTCAAGCGAAGGCATAATTAGCGCTACATGGACAGTTCCATCTGATGCTCTACTCGGCGAATATAATATAACCATAACAGCACATAACGCATCCAAACTTGTACTTGACTCGCAACTCTTCACCATTCCTGGTTATTCGGTTAAATTCAAAACTATAAACTTGGCAAGTGAGCCTGTGCCTCAAATAATGGTTGAAGCCACGGACCAAGTATCAAATGAGAGATTTAACAGCACAAGTGGAAATGATGGAATCGCCACTTTGAAGCTGGAGAAGGGCAACCACATCATAACCGCATATTGGAATGATGTCCAAGTTGGCAAAATAAATGTTACCATAACCGCTGAAGACTCCTTTAATTTGCCCTGCGAATTGACGAATCTTAGAATAACTGTTAAAGATAAAAACGGAAATTTACTGCCATTCGTTAACATAGACATCACATACCAATATACCACAACAAAGGAAAGCTTAACAAAGACAGGCTTGGTCTCTGGCCAAACAGGCCTCTCGGGCACGTTTACTTTAAACTCTACTCTCGCAGGTATAAGTTACATCATTAATGCTTCCCTTTACAGTGTAGTTTTCAACAGCGGCAACCGCACTGTTAATATTCTCACGGCGCAGCCAACTTCGGAAGTGCTTATAATGTGTCCAGCTCAAACACTCAGCTTAACAGTGCTTGACTACAGCAGAAACGCGATTCCTAACGCTCGTATAGAAATGTTTGAGGCAACAACAGGCTTATTCTACGGTGTTGAGGCTGACACTACAGGAGCAGCAAGCTTGGAGGTTACATTTGGAAAATACAAAACTCGGGTTTATACAGACAATATTTTGCTGTATGAAACTTTTATCGAGGTCTTTAGCGATACACAGCGTGAGATTCACTGCAATCTCTGCAATATCCAAGTAAAAGTAACAGTTGTAGATTGTTTCGGGCAGCCAATTCCTAACGTAAATGTTCTACTCAAAGGTATAGGCGGAGTGTCATGGTCAGCAGTTACACAGGCAGATGGTGCCGCAACATTTACCAGCGTAATAGGGGGCAATCTGCAAATCATCGCGTATCATACTGACTTAGAGAATCTTTACGAAGCAGCGACCGTTCAAATTAGTGAACCAGCAACAATACAGATTAAAATGGCCAAACATGTACTTATAGGCCCATTTATAGTTGAAAGCAGCGTACTGGCAACTCTCATTATAATTATTGGGGGGATAACTCTGTTTCTGATTTTAGAAAGTTATAGAAAGAAAAAGCGGGAAGCATAAAAGTGAGATATATAATCATAAGTTTAAAATAAAAAAGTTTATATGGCTTCCAAAAGAGATAAAACGCGTGGAGTGTAAAGCAACATCGAATTTTTATGAAAAAGATAGAGGTGTATCTTTTGGCTCAGACAAAAGCTTGTTCTCCTCTATGTCAATACTTTAAATGCGCTAAAAACGCTGCTTTCTACCGTCGCGACTCTGTATGGTGCAGATGGACTGACGATGCATGTAATGTGGCAAATTGTACGTATGCACTCTGTGTTAAAAGACGCCTGTTGCCGAGAGGAATCTGCGGAGAAACAGTTAAACGCAAAACTGTGGAAAAAGCTCCTGAAGAGATAATGGGCCATACGATAAAGCTACGGGGAAAGGCTCTGCGCAAGATTGGAGACCGAGAACTGTTCTAAAGCTTCCGTGTAAGCGAAAAATGATACCGCTTTTTCTTTTATCTGGCTTTCAAACGCTTAACCACGGGCGGTTTTACCTTCTTTAGTATCCTATAGCCGCAGACTGTGCACTTTGTCTCGCCACCGCGAAGCTCCAATTCTTCAGAAGACACTGGCGAACCGCACTTCAAACATTCGTAAACGATTCCTGTTTTTTCCATTGAAGTAACCTCTTTTACAAAGGAAAAGCATTTTGCTTTTAAATGTTTCCGATGTTCTTTAAGTTAATGAAGGGTAAAGATGAGGAAAAGGTTAAGGCGAACTCTTGCGGAAGTTCTCTCCAAAGATTTAAGCAAAGTTTACAATTCCTTTGACATCGTAGGCGATATTGCTATAATCAAGCTACCGCCCAATGCAACAGAAAACGAAGCACAAATTATTGCAAAAACAATAATGGGCATCCATAAAAATGTGAAAACGATATTACGCCAAACAAGTCCTGTGGCTGGAGACTTCAGACTACGCCGCTTAATTCATGTGGCTGGCGAAAACAAAACAAGCACGATTCACAGAGAATTTGGCTGCTTGTTCATGGTTGACTTAGCGAAGTGTTATTTTTCTCCAAGGCTTTCCCACGAAAGGATGCGCATCGCAACACTAGTGGAACCTAACGAGGCAGTGGTAAACATGTTTGCCGGTGTGGGTTGCTTTTCCATTATAATTGCTAAACATTCAAAGGCTACAAAAGTGTTTTCCATAGACGTTAACGCCGCAGCAGTTCAGTTAATGCAAGAAAACGTTAGGCTTAACCGAGTTTACGATAAGGTGATCCCGTTGCTGGGCGATGCGCAAGAAATCATTAAAAGCCGCCTTCAACAAGTGGCAGACAGGGTGCTGATGCCTTTGCCTGAAAAAGCGCTCACATATTTGCCTTACGCTATTTCCGCACTTAAGGCCTCTGGAGGATGGATACACTACTATGATTTTGAGCATGCCACCAAAACTGAAAACCCCGCTGAAAAAACTAGGCGTAAAATAGTGAGCACTCTTGATTCCTTAGGCATAAATTTTGAAGTGCCTTTTGTTCGTGTTGTGAGAAGCACTGGTCCAAACTGGTTCCAACTAGCTGCTGACATACACATTACTTGAATATAAAATTGAAATTTCAGGAAGAATGTTAAAATAAAGGATAATAATGTGTTTATTACTTAAAATCGGTTAAAAATAAGCTTCTAAAAGAACTAGAGTTTCAAAAAACGGCAAATCATGTTTTACTAAAAATCGCGTGTGCATATTAAATTCAGCAAATTTGAACACTGTTTCATTTACATTCGCGAGGTTAGACTGCATCAAAAGAACCCGGCCTGACCGCTTTAAATACTTCGGAACAGCGGAAATGAAGCAGTCAATTATTTGCCTCCCAGTGACGCCGCCTGCCCATGCGCGGGCAATCCAAGAGTCTGATATGCGGTCATTTTCAGGCAAGTAAGGTGCATTAAAAAGCACCAAATCAAACTTTGCGTTTTCGCTTAACCACGTGAATAAGTCACTTTGCACGATGGCGATTTTACTACGTACATTATTAACCTTTGAGTTGTACTTTGCACAGCGAACAGCATACGGGTTCACGTCAACAGCAATAACTTCCCGCGCTTTCGTAGAAGCAAGTATCCCGAGGATGCCGCAGCCAGTACCCATGTCTAATACGCGTTCACCATCTTCAACCTCAAGATTTTCAGCAAAGAGAAACGAATCCTCCGCTGGTTCGTATACATTTTCATCAACAAAAAACACGTAATCATCGAAGTAAACTCGCTTAGTTGAGGAGGTCATTTGCTAAGGCTCCAAAAACTTCAGGCGGCAGTTTCCGCACACGCTGGTTACTAAACGAAAAAGCATTAGATAACCTTTTAGCATCTTCTTTAGGCATTCTGAATGTGCTTACGAGGAAAGGCACGAGAGCATTGCGAAGATTCTTATTGCGCTGAGTGAAAAGCTGCTTAACCATCCGCCTAAATAACGCTGCATTCTTCACTTCGAAAGGCGCAGTTTTCCAAGGTGTTAACCGCACTATTACTGAATCGACTTCTGGTTGAGGATAGAACATGGATTTAGGAACAGCATCCAAAAGCTCAACCTCCACGCTGTGCCGGGCAACAACAGTTAACCATCCGTAATCTTCACTACCTACAGCGGCTACAAGACGATTAGCGAATTCCCTCTGCAAAACCAGCACTGCACACTTTATTTTCTGTTCAAACAACCACGTAACCAAACATGTAGATAGATAATATGGCGGGATTGAAACTACTTTGTCAAACTGGGGCAATGCCACGTGCAGTACATCGCCTTCGACTACGGTCACATTACTTACACATCTGAGCTGTTCACGTAACACTTCAGCGATAAGCGAATCCTTTTCAACCGCTATTACCGCTTTACATTTGTCGGCTAGAAAACGGGTTAGAAAACCAAATCCTGCGCCAGCGTCCAGCACTATATCGGATTTATCAAGCGCTGCATAAGCGCTCAACAGCGAGAAAAGCGAAGCATCTACCATGAAGTTCTGCCCCAAAAGCTTATTCGGAACAATTCGATGCTTTCGAAGCAGACGCTTCGTTTCCGAAATGCTCATTTTTTACGCCTTACTGCGCCCGTGTGAACAAGCGATACTTGCTTTGGCCTTCAAGTTCCTCCATAACTCGTTTCGCTATCAACTTCACGGGATTAGGTAGCTCGGTTCGTTTCTGCAGATCTTCAAAACTCTCGAAAGGCCGCTTTTCACGTTCATTAATAACTTGCCACATGTACTTCTTACCAATGCCTGGAACAAGTTCCAGCGCATGCATACGCGGTGTAATTGCGCGGGCAGTATTGAAAAAGTTCACAAACCACTGTTCACGATTCAATACTATACGAGTTATTACACTTGGAAGCTCCGCTTTTGCAGCAGCCGTCAACTCGTCAAAGCCGATGCGACCAATGATGTACGTAACTTCTTCACGAGCATCTTTCCCCACATAAACACGGTCACCGGGCTTAAGAACTAAGCCTTCCTTCACCAAAGCCTCTAGCAGCGTGAAAAACTCTTCGCCAACACACTGAATTAGAGCTCCCGCTCGATATCCTGCCCTACCTGCTGGCCGGAATCCGGGACGCCCATGCGGCAAGAAGTCTAATACATAAGCGTACTCTTCGTATCGCTTTTCCATATTAGTCACTAGGCCTAATTCTTTATTGGCTGTTACTGCTTAAAAATTCTTAGTCGATTAAGAAGCTTTAACAGTTCTGCTTTCGTTTAAAAGTGCGATAATTGCTTCCAACTTGGCGGTTTCAATTATCTTGCGGCCGCCAGCTAAGAAAATTCGCAGTTCATCTACCGTCTCAGGCATACAATTCACGATTTGAACTGCTTCAGCCTCGTCAAGTCCGAACTCTGCTACAAGCTTTTTCAACAGTTTTTCCGCTGTTTCAGCGTCCACTTTAGAAAATTTGTTCACATAATCTAGTGTGCGCCTTTGGAACTGATCTAAATTTTCCTCCCCAATTGCCTCTAAGATTTTCTTAACTTGAGGTAATGTCAGTTTAGTTTCGCTTAATTCATTCTTTACCATATTAACTACCCGTATATGGCTCTAAATGTTCAGAACGAACAATTATTTCCTTCACGGTGTCACCAGCAGGTACGCTTACTACGTATCCACGACCGCGTCTCTCTACTACTGTGCCAATTTTGCCATGAAAACGTTTGTGAGGCATACCCTTTTGAACACTTGAATCCATCTTGATAATAACTTTAGATCCAATCTCGTATTTAGTCAATAGCTTACTAAGCTTCGGTTTACCTTTCTCACGTGGCTTCTTCTTAAGAATGCCACGCGCTCCAGTGTGATAACCTTTTGAGCCCCGCATATCATATTTCACCTTACAGGATCATTTATTATAACATTCACGACATCAAGTTTTAGAGTCTTCGCTCTGTTTCCAAGCAAATCTGAAACGTTGGGCATTGTTCTTCCTTCATCTCCAGACACCAATTCTTTAACATAGAGGCCGCCTTGGCAGCGAATTTTCATCAGAGCGCTCTTAGGCGACACCTTCTTAACTTTAACCTCATATATGTACTTTTCTCGGGTCAAATCTGCCCTTCTATGCAAAACGCGCAGAGGTGTCTGTTGCTTAATCAAAGCGCCGCTAAGCTTTTCTTCTAAAAGGCGCAGATCCTCTTCGGAAACGTCATTTTCAAACTCGATAAGCGCATGGTACTCTTTCTGCGCTGTTTCAGCTTTCTTTAGTCGCCTAACAGCGTCTTTGTTGGTAAAACGTAAACTGGAAATTTCAACTTTTCCTTTAGCTTGCAGGTTAACAGTTGCTTCAATCGCTTTTAGGTCTAAAAATCGTCTTTTAGGCTTTAAAACTTCAATCACGAAGGGGCGACCTGGACCCAGCATCCGCGCATCGACATCCTCTCTTCCTGAAGCGTGAAATGCGGTTTTCTCGCCGGCTGTGGCATCTAAAAATGGCTTAGAAATCAGTTCCTCCACGGATTCAGGATACATCTTGCCGGTTCCACCGCATTTTTGGCAGCCTTTTCCGTGGCAACTTGAGCAGAACCATTTCGACTGCGGAATATCCCTGACAAGCTTTCTGTATCTTCCAGCAATGAATAGCGGGTTAACTTGAACTCTAACTTGCTCAGTGAACGGGTTAACTATTACAACTATGTCAGGTTGCTTGTAATCTACCGCTTTGCCCGTTAGCTCAGCTATACGTTTTCCCAGCAATCGCCCAAACTCATGTTTGATACTTTCGCCATAACTTACGTTGAACGCAGCCTTAAACTCGTCTTCACGTTCTTCAACAGTAACCGGTAGTTCTATTCCAACCAGAAAATTAGTATACTCGTATTCTGCAATGGCTTGAAGAGCCTTTTTAATCACAATGTCCAAAAGCTGAAATTTGCCTTCACATAAGAAGCATATTTTTGATTGCTCTTTTTTGGCGATTCTTTTTTTAAGGTGGTGCAATGTTTCCTCTGCTTCATGAGAAAAACCATTGTCGGCGAGAACCCTTAGCCTCTTGATGCCGACATCATCTTTTGCCATGATAAGCGCGCTTGCCTCCAGTATTAAGCCAAGTTTTAACGCTTTGCCTCGGTCTTTATTTTCTATGTTGTAGCCGAGTAAAGCGAATTGACGCCCCAGACAATGGTCGCACAAAGGATACTTGCTAAGCATAGCCAGCGCTTTATCTAAAATATCCATATGCGCTTACCTGAACTCTGCGGGGAAACCTTTACCCATGAACGGCAACTTCTTTTTACGTTTGAACATTTTTAGCATTTTCCGCATCATAACGTACTGCTTTAAAAGTTCTTTAACATCTCTTTCACTTGTTCCTGAACCACGTGCTATACGCCTCACCCGTGACGCGTTTAAAACTTTTGGATTTTCTTTTTCCTCAGGCCGCATAGACTGTATTATTACACGCCATCTTTCAAGCCGATCCTCCGCTGTGTTCAGCATATCCTCCGGTAGATTATAAGACATTCCTGGCAACATGCTGAGGATTTTCCTGAAGGGCCCCATGCTTTTAACGGCTTCGAACTGCTCGTACATGTCGGTTAAGGTGAATTTGCCGCTGAGTATCGCCTTAGCTTTCTTTTCCGGAACTTTAATTTCTGCCTCTCGGACCTTTTCAAGAAGAGTTTCAAGATCACCCATACCTAAGAGGCGGCCGATGAAGCGAGAGGGCACGAAGGGTTCGATGTCTTCGGTTTTTTCGCCTGTGCCAATGAATTTTATAGGTGCACCTGTGGCGGCGACTGCAGAAAGAGCGCCTCCGCCTCTGGCAGATCCGTCCAGTTTCGTCACTAGTATTGCGCCTATGGGCGTTGCCTCATGGAAAGCTTTGGCTTGTATAAGCGCTTGCTGCCCAATTGTGCCATCGATAACAAGCATAACTTCGTCTGGTTTAATTTTCGCTTCAAGAGTCTTCATTTCTTTAATTAACTCTTGTTCTTCTTTGTGGCGGCCCGCGGTATCAACTATTATCAAGTCTTTATCACTGAAATGCTTTAACCCTTCAAAAACAACTTTGACAGGATCCTTTGCCTTAGCGTCACCGTAAACTGGAACATTGATTCGGCTGGCTAGCTGTTGAAGCTGCGCATATGCGCCGGGACGGTAAGTGTCTGCGCATATTAAGGCAGGTTTTAATCCCCTTTTCTGGAAATAACGCGCAAGTTTAGCTGCTGCCGTGGTTTTTCCAGAGCCTTGGATCCCAACGAGCATAATTATTTTCTTTTTCCCAGGCTCCATTCTAAGTGGAACAGGCTTATCGCCTACAAAACGGGTTAACTCTTCGTAAACTACCTTTATCACATGCTCACGTCTTGAGATGCCCGGCGGAACATTTTCTTTTAGGGCTCTTTCCTCTATTCGCTTGGATATTCCGAGAACAAGCTGAACATTAACGTCAGCTTGAAGAAGAGCTCTTTGTATGTCACGAACAAGCTCCTTTACCGTAGCCTCATCTATCACGGAAGCCTTGAAAACCTTCTTTAGTGCCTCGTAAAGGGAAGAACCTAAGCGTTCTAGAGCCATTTTACGTTTCCAGCCTTAAACAACAACTTAGCAGCTTTTAATAAATATGTATTGTAGCTGAAAGTGAAGCCTCAGCTACTCTATCTCTTCACAATTCAGACGGCTCTTCACGCATCATCGGCTTCATGAGCTATATGTGAATACAGCGAAATAAACTTTGGAAGCAAACTTCATTTTGTTCTGACGATTTTGACACGGCCCATTATTTTCCAATACTCAACCTCTGTGCCTACGGCAAGCTTGTCTTTCAGATCTTCCTCTTCTGGAATGGGGGCATCAACATATTCATATGTCTCTAAATCCATGATTTGGATACTGTTAGGATTAATAGCGAACACTTGTCCTGGCCTTTTGTCGATAATTGGAATCTCTGCAGTGCTGTCTACGGGTTTAACGAACTGGCGCTTCTGACCGTCGAAGATGCCTATGGCAACTATTCTGGCTTTGGCTGAACCATGTTTTCCAGGTTTTGACTTGGTTATGTCTACTATGCGGCATGGTTCATTATCAATAATCATGTAGCCTCCAACACGTAAACTTCCAACGTCAACTGGTTTGCTCATACACTCACCAAACGGTTCATTTACTCAAAGCAATTTTAAACAACACCCATATATAGATTAAGGTAGCGCTATTTACCTTAGCGGTGGAAAAAGTGTTTAAAAGCGTGGGGTTAGTTGCCCGTTACGACAAGAGAAGCGCAATAAAGCTTGCAGAAGAATTATCAGAGTATCTCGCAAATAAGGGTTTGGCAGTTTACATTGAAGACACGTTAAAGTGGAAAGTTAGCACGCAAGGCAGGTTTATCTCGCTTGCAACGATGAAGACGGATTTTATAATAACCATAGGCGGCGACGGCACCATACTACGAACTTGTATCGCAGCGCCTAAGCCTGAACCACCAATACTAGCCATCAACATGGGCGTACGGGGATTTCTAACGGAAGTAGAGCCAAAAGATGCATTCGCAGCCGTGGAAAAATGTTTACAGGGCCAGTATAAAATTGAGAAATGTTTTAAGCTTGCGGTTTCTACCGAAGGGATGTCAATTCCAGATGCTTTAAATGATGTTGTTATTTCTACGGGAGAACCAGCAAAGATATTGTACATGGAAATATTCAAGGATGACAAGCCTATTCTTAAATGTCAAGCAGATGGGATGATCTTATCTACACAAACAGGATCTACAGGCTATTCGCTGTCCGCAGGCGGACCAGTTTTAGATAAAGAATTAGACGCGTTTGTTCTAACGCCTATTTGCTCGTTGACAGTGTTTCGATCAATAGTATTCCCAGCAGAGGCAAAAGTCACCGTTAAAGTTATTAGACCACAAAAAATGCTAGTCCTGATTGATGGAAACTATCGTCAAGTCGTAACTGCCAAAGAGCCTGCCTTGACGGTAACGCGCTCCAAAAACGTAAGTTCCTTTATTAGGTTTAAAGACGATTTCTATAGTCGGTTGCGAAGTCGATTACTGTTTAAGGGAACGGGATGAAAGATTCAGAAGCATGGCCAATACAAGCGGGTCATTATACTAGATACTTCCGCATTTTTCGCGGGATTTGATCCATTTTCGATAAGTGAAGACCAAGCTACAGTGCCCAAAGTCAAAGAAGAGATAAGAAGTAACTCAATGTCATGGGTAAGGTTTGAAGCAGCAGTAGAAAATGGAAAATTAAAAGTTAAGGCACCTTCAGAAGAATATTTGAATAAAGTCAAAGTTTCCGCAAACAAAGTTGGCGACTCATTTTTCTTATCAGAAACTGATGTGCAGCTTTTGGCTTTAGCTTTAGAGTTTAAAGCCACAGGTTACACTACTCAAATTGTGACGGATGATTATTCAATACAGAACGTGGCAACTCAGCTGGGAATAGAGTTTGCGCCTCTTGCGACGTTCGGTATTCGGCGTCTCCTAGAGTGGGTTAGATATTGCCCGGCGTGTCGAAGAGAATATACTGCTGATTATGATTCTACAAAATGCACGGTCTGCGGAACGGCTCTTAAGAGGAAACCGCGAAAAATATCTAAGAAACTATAATGAAACAACATAGGAGGGGAAATGCATGGATTTGCATGCGAAAAAGGTAATTTATTTTGAAACAGCAGGTGCGCAAAATACAAAAACGCTTTTAGAAGTTGTCAAAGACTACGTCAACAAAGAGAACATTGGAAGCATACTCATCGCCACAACAACAGGTAAAACAGGAGCAGAAGCTGCTAAGGCTTTCAAAGGCAGAAACGTCATAGTAATAACGCATTGCTATGGATTTTCAGCACCTGGAAAATTTGAGTTAAAAGAGGAGTATAAAAAAGAGATTTTAGCTAATGGCGCAAAAATTCATACGGCAACCCATGCGCTAAGTAGCGTGGAAAGAGCAATCTACAGAGTTTGGTACAATGGGATCTCTGGAGCTAATTTCTAACACGCTTAGACTTATGGGAGAGGGCACAAAAGTTTGTGTGGAAATAACGCTTATGGCGGCAGACGCAGGACTAATCCCTGTTGATGAGGATGTCGTTGCCATAGCAGGCACAGGAAATGGCGTGGATACTGCATTAAGAATTAAACCTGCTAACACTGCGAGATTCTTTGACCTCAAGATAAAGGAAGTCATAGCTAAACCACGGGAGTTCTAAATCTTTTTCTGCTATTAAGAACCCATGTTCTGCAACAGAGCACAGCGCCGCCGAACACGAAATGAATAGGACAATCAGGACTGCAAAGTTTGAACTTATAAGAGCGTTAAAAGCGTTATTAGAATTAACCCTTCGGTCACGAAAATTGGCGCTACTATTCGCTTTGCTCTTTGAAGGGCTTTATCAACAAGCATCGATAATGTCTCTAGCCGAGCCTTACCGATTACTCTGACCTTTGGGACAATAAAACGTGTATATCCAGCTTTGCAGTGCTCCAAATGCTCTGCCGCTGTTTTTGCTGCTTCCTGTATGTAGCTGATCAACGTCTTATGATCCATAACTTCCCCGATAGGATGGTAACCGCGTCGCCCAAGAACCACAGCGCTCACTGCATGGGTGTCGGTTGTAAAAACTTCGCTTGCATGAAAACCTGAATCTTTAAGCGCTAAGAGGATTTCTTCACGTAGCCCAGAGATCATGTTATTGCCATCAATGATTATGTAAGCGGTTTTCTGTTCAGCAACCTTTACCACTATTGCGGTGATTCCGCCTGGACCCATGCCGTCTTTCAAACTAAATTCTTTAGGGAAAACAGTGGCAGCGCCAACCTCAAACGGGTAAGAAGGCATAGAAACCGCTTTTTGGAGACATTTAGAGGCTACTGCCTGTAGCACTTCCAAAGAAGGCTCTTCAATTATGTCATTGATGCTATTATGAGCGTTAACTATGATACTGCACTCAAGGCCATATTTTGCTGCTTCTTCACGAACTATATAACCTAATTGCTGCGGCAGGTCTTCAGTGGTTTTTGGCGCAAGCGTAAAAGATAGAAAAACAGCTTTCCCGAAAACTTGGCATGATGCAGTTACAAACCCCTCGGTGACCTTAACGAAAGGTGTTGCTCTATCAGCATGAGAAGCAAAATTCGCACTCTCGATGACATGATGTATTATTTTCTGATTTTGTGCTTGTGAAGCTAAATCAAGTTCATGCCCAAGTATCCCCAGAGGTACGCAAGTTTCGCAACCGAACTCTTTTTCAAAATCACGTTTAAGCATGGACGGCAGAAGACTGCTACCAATGTTCTTAAATGGACCGGGATGGACTAGCGGGACTATAATTGCCGCTTTAGGCTTATGAGAATCAAATTTCAAAAGCGTAACTTCAATGTCTTCATCTTCGCCTAATTTTTCAAGCAACTCTTCGAAGGGAAGATTGAGGTTAGCCACCCAATTGAGCATGAATGCTCTAAAAAGTGACATAGAAGGCAAGCCGTACATTCGCTTCCCCAGCCGGTCAATGAGGAAAACGAAGGTTAAAGCAGCTACAAATCCAACTACGGGTGTAACAATTAAAAAAGGCAGAATTCTGAAGGCAAAGGCGCCATCTATAGTGTTCCAAAAAACTACAAATACAGCAATGCATGCGAAAGGCTGAAGTAATGAGGCTAACAATCGCTGTAAAATTTCCGAAGAGGAAGTTGAAATAAACACGACAGCGCGTAAAGTCAGGACAGCAGCGAAGCCTAAAAGGCAAAGTTGAATCCATAGCCATAAATTGAATACTGCACCGAGGATGACTCCAGGCAGTATGAAAAACAGCCAGAGAACCCAGCAGTAGAGGGAGAGCGCCACTGTTCTTCTCAAAACGTAAATTGGATCATTTCTTAAAATTATTCTACTCGTTACATAATCAAATAGTACTGTTATAGCGAGAAGAGAAATGCCGAAAAAAAGGATGCTGACCAAATTATCGAATGCGGGAACAAGTGCAAGGGTAGAAAGCCCAACTACCCCCACGCAGAGCACTGCTATCAAGCTGATCGATTTGCGGAATGAGGGCAGGAAGAACATGGATGAGTAATGTTTCACTGCTTTATTCATGGAATGATTAAGCGAAACCTCAGCTGCCATATCCATAATTCATCATCTGATTGTCGCTAATGAAATTAAAATATGCCTATTAAAATTTAGCTAAGTTACGGAATAGTCCTTGCGCCAATTGCAACATATTTTTCTATAATATAGAGAGAAGGCAGTTAATTTTTTAACATGAAATAATCAAAGAATAAAGCGCAGTGTGATGCCAAGCTTTCGCATGATCCATTGATTCTATCCGTAATTACAAGAGCAAGCGCTTTATCTTTAAATCGCTAATTATAATGTTTCTGCGAAGTTAAGAATATGCCAGAACAAGAGTTGCCTCCCACCATATTCTTAATGCTTGAAAAAAACGTGGGCAAAAAAATCAGGGTTATTTTGGACCCGGCCTACGGTTTTGAAGGGACATTAGTAGCTGTGACTCGTGAACCACCAACAATATGGCTTTCAGATGCGGAAGCAATTGTGTTAAGATCGACAATTGCCCAGCCTATACCACAAGTTGCAAGTCGCGAAGAAAGAAGCGAAATATTCTTAAATCTTAATTCAGTACAAAGAATAGAAATTTTACATCCGCCTCGCCGATAAAAGATGGCTAAAACAGCCTTTTAAACTGGGAAAAACACTTGGGCTAGCACAGACACTATTATTAGAGCAACCGCAAATATCACGAGAAGCTCTGGTCTAATTTTGATGCCTTCGGTTTCTTCTTCAAAAAAGCGCAGCAAACCAGCGCTCGCAGCAGGCATCGGTGCAGCATCTTTCTTTTTCTTGCTCATCTTCTACTACCCTAGCGTAGGATGTTAATTTGATAATTCTTTATTATTAATGTTGCGCATCCCCTGGAAAAAGCAACCAACAAAAAGTCTGCTCATTGTGCCGGCACGCTGAAATTTTAAACTATGAAAGCGCTATAGCTAAAGTGGTGAACGATGTGCATATACGCGAATTTCAAGAAATGATGCATAGGCTCTATTTCCACAGAGATTTTGCGCGCGGTGTAAAAGGCACGTATGAGTGGCTTACAGACGAGATTAAAGAATTAGGTGAAGCAATTGAAGAAGGAAGCAGCAGGGAAGCAATTGAAAGAGAGTTTGCAGATGTTATTGCGTGGCTGGCATCTCTTGCAAACATAACAGGCATTGATCTTGAAAGCGCTGCAGTTAACAAGTATAACTATAAATGCCCAAAATGCCAACAAGCACCATGCAATTGCAACTTCTAAGCGACCAAACGCTTTTGACCTAAACCTGAGAGCGCCCAAAAGGTTGGCCGCTTGCCTTTTCGAATTACTATTCCTTCTTTCTCAAGAAGCCGCAGGTGATGCATCACAGCGCCGTATGACGAGCGCAGTTCTTTAGCTATGGATAAAGTGTCAGCTGATTGGCGTTCTAGCGAGTTCAGAATTTTTGTTCTAGCGATAAGCCCGCTCCTTACGTTTTTTACGCGCTGAAGATAAGCGTTCGGATGAAAAGCTTTGATAGCATTTCACCAAGAGTAAATATGCAGTTAACGTTGAAAAGCTTTCTTAAGCAAAGTCTACAAGTCGAACTTGCTTGGGTTTTTTGTTATCGAACATGCACGTGATTTCAGCCTTTATTAAGGCAATTCGCTGTGCGTAATACTTGGGTAATTCATACTTGTCAATTAATTGCTGTGCTGCTGCAAGATATTTTTCTATGCCACCACGATAAACCGTAAGCGTTAAGAGACCGCCACAAAAAGGGCATTTACCAGAAAGAGGCAAACGTCGAAAGCGCTTGTTACATGACTTGCATCTAAATCCCTGCGTTGAGAAAGCACGCAAGTTACCAGAAATATCTCGGAGAAAATGAGTTGTCAATACTTTCAAAGCAACACGTTTCACGTCCACAGCGTCAATTTTTTCACCTAACTCTAATTGCATATTCAATTTCTCGATCATCGACTTAAACTGCTTATAAGAGCTAACAGCATTGCCAAGGTTTATGTTGGAAAGCGGCGTGGTGAATCTGAACCCTTCAAATTGCCCTTCGGCTCCAAGTCTATGACTGACGAGATCTATAATAGAGCTAACTTGTTTAGCGTCGACTTTTTCTAAAGTCTTTTCGTAAAACTCAAGCGGATAGGCTCCATCAACATCAAAATCATGCGCTTGCCGTTGGACTTCCTTTGTGTTTACAAAGGGAATCAGTAATAAAGGAGCATCCATGATGCCGCCTATTTGCGCTGGCAAGTAACTGCGTGAAAAGTTAAGCAATGTATCCAAAGCCAGCATGACGGCATCTTCATCGCCGTCACAATCTCTGCGTTTAGCCGAGTGCCAGATAGGATGAGCATAACAAACATTAAGTTCAGTAAACCCAATAATGCGTCCCAAGATGCCGACACAAGTATGTGGCGCTAAACCTATAATCAGATGCCCAACTATATCGTCAACATCTTTGACGTTATAGTACTTTGGAAGCTTGTAGACTTTCTCTAGAAGTTCATCAAGGAAGTTTGCGACCCGCACGAAGTATTCGGCTGCTTTCCTAGGAATTACAACATCTTGAATTTTAAGTTCACAGACTTGGTCAGCATCAGTCAATGGAAACCCATTCATATCAAATGAGTACCCAAGTTGCCTAAGCCTTTTAACAGGCACGCCAACTTCAGCAGGTTTGAAATGCGTCAAAGGAGCGTTGGTGGCGTCAAATCTAATTGTTCCATCTTTGTAAACTGATAATTCATGCTTTGCACGCAAAACACCCTTTTCAATTATTTCAGGTGTCTTAGTTTCATTTGTTAATCCTTTAACACCCTTCAAACTCTTCGGTGCAGGAGCGCCAAGCAAGCGGCAGGCATTATCAAGCAATTCCTTAAAATTAACTGCTTGCCGCTGGTATCCTACAGCAGTTGCTTTACAAGTTGGACAAATATTGTCCTTCAAGCTCTTACCGCACTGCGGGCAACTCTTCTCAATCAGAGTTTCGCATCCACAATCGTGGCACTTCACTTTGAAAGTAAAAGTCTTACAGCTAGGGCACTTACGCTTAACAACCTCAACGAACACGGGTCCTTTCTTTGATGCCTCCAAAAGATCTCTGTGAGAGCCCCCAGCTAATCCTACTGGAAAGAGAGCGTGAACAAGAGGCTTCATTTCTCGTCTCTTCGCTTTTTCAGGCCTCCCCATACGTGCACCCACAAACGTAGGCGCCTTATCCCTGATTTCAACACCAGAAAGCAAACTAACCGCCTTAAGTGCAGATAGTTCTTGATTATGTTCAACCAGTCGCGAAGTTCCATAACCAAGACAGAAAGCTAAAGCACAAGCATCGTCTCCTTCTAATATAATCTTGTTTTCGAGAATTTTATGTGGCGCAAAGATTTTTCGTAAAATCTGAACTATATTAGGATCAAAGGGACCAACGGTCTTGCAGACAAGACCGCCCTCATGAGTTACGATGGCATCTTCTAGCCACTTTCTTAGCAAAATAACCTCTTGAAATGACTCAAGATTTGACCAGAAAAACGTGAAAGCCGGATGCAGAGGCACATTAAAGTTTACAGAGATCAATATTGTTTCTCTGGCAGAGGGTTTAACGAGGAAGGGCGATTCATATAAAGCCTTTAATCTTTCCTCTGAAATTTTGATGACTTCAGCGGCTTTTTTTAAGTCTTCGCCAAATCTTTCAGTAAGAGCCTTCTTTAAGTCACTAGCCCACCATTCTTCAACATAACCTGAAGGAGAAAGACTCTTGCTGGTGTAAAGAAAATCACCGAAGCTGATCAAAATGTCGCCTAAGAACAGGATTTTCTCAATCTTATCCTTTATTAAGTCAAAGTTTTCAAGAGAAACACGGGCAACCGAACCATCGTTTAACAAGACAATGGGCGGTTCAAGTGTATCCACAGGCACCGTGATTCCACCTTTGCCTGGAAGCTCCAGACGCATTTGCGTGCCAGCAGCAAGAAAACGTTCCACAACAAGCATAGTAGCAGGATGAATTCCCACAGCAGATAGCCCTGTGTTCCGAGCACGACCGTATCTAAGCCTGAAGCCACCGCGTCTAGATGGAAAAGAGAAAATGGGACGCCCCGCAATTACATCGTCCATAAATCCGGCAGACTTCTTTTCTGATTTCTTTCGAAACTCCCGCAGCCAATCCCAACCTTGAAAACCAAGCTTTTCTACAATAGCTAAAACTTTTGGAGCACGCCCTACTACGCCATCATTAACAACTCGTAAAGCGCCGCCTCTTACGCGGTTGGTCTCAACGCGTTCAAGATTTCTGAAGGAGGAAACTTCTATCGGGTCAGATTCTGTGCCCGTTACTTCGACAGGGAGCCACTCAAGTGCTTTTCTTAATTCTTCGTCAGAAACGTGATACTGAAAACGCCCTACTGAACGCTCATATAATCTTAGCTCCTCAAGAAAACGGGAAATTTCTTCTTCAGTAGGCTTATAACGATCAAGCCCCAGCAAGCGGCGTACAAAATCTCCAACAACAAGCGTTAGCGCTTGGTCTGTTCCTCCAGCAGACCTTATTGGTCCTGCAAAATATATGGCAAGATATTTGGTCCGATCTGCGTTAGTCTTTATTTTTACTTGAGCTACACCCTGTATTGGCGCCGCCGTGAGGCCTTCAGTAAATATTGCAAGAGCGGTGCGGATAGCTTGCTCCGCTGCGACTTCTGGTTCCATACGACCAAATTTGCCATAAACGATTTCCTCAGCAACTTTAAAGGCTATCTCTTCCCGCTGGAGCCTAGCGCTTAATTCGCGAATACTTACAGCCACACCTTTTGGTCCAACAAGACCTTCCACAAGTTCCGCTATGTCCTGGGCGATGGTGCATTCGGTCTTTAATGATGGATCAAACCCTCTTGCTCTAGCGCTGTCACTAATTTCATACAACTGCTTAAGCTGGTTATCCAGCATTTCAACATACTGTTTATGGCACAAGCTCATTTTACTGCTCAAACGCGAGATCCCGCCAAACAGTTATAATAAGGGAGTTTATTTTGGCTTTCTAGCATAAAAAACGAAAAAAGACTCGCAAGAAAAGACCATTTCAGAGCTGTTTAACTCAAAAAGGCTATCAAGGTCTCGTTCTTTTAACGCCTTCAATTATTTCAGATATGCGCTGTCGGGCATCATCGCTTTCGATGACGTTGCCAGTAACTATTATATCTGCTCCTGCTGAAACTGCGGTTAACGCTTGCTCCTTAGTCCTTATTCCTCCACCAATGATAAGTGGAACATCTATGAAATGCTTAATTGTCCTAATCATCTCCGGAGGCACAGGAGTTTTAGCTCCAGACCCCCCCTCCAGATATATGAAATGCATCCCAAGATACTGACCAGCAAGGGCATGAGCGGCGGCTAACTCCGGTTTGCTGTAGGGCACGGGAATGGCTTTACCAACTATGCCGGCAGTGCCTCCTTCGCCAACGATTATATAACCCATAGAAATCGGTTCTAAACCATATTTCTTAACCAGCGGTGCACCAAGAATTTGAGCACCGATAAGAAAATAAGGATCCACAGAATTCAGAAGGGACATAAACCAGATGGCGTCCGCGTAGCGGCTTATTCCCGTTATATTATTTGGAAAAAGAATTATGGGAATCTTAACGACACGCTTGATCGCTTTAACCGTGGAATCAAGGTGCGCCTGCGAGACAAAGGTGGAGCCTCCAATCATTATAGCTGAAGTCCCACTTATCTCAGAAGACTCAGCAACCCGCGCGGCTTGCGGCGGTGTCAACTTTTCAGGATCTATGAGAGTTATGTGAATTGAGCCTTCTGCTTTGATTTTTTCGAGAAGATACTGCTCAACCCATCCAATCATGCCTAAACCTCTTATGTCTAAGCAGTTTGCCCGTTAGTTACAGAGGGTCTCTTTGAGTTGCTGTAAATTCTGTCAGTTAACATGCAGTAAACATCAACTTCACCTTGAGCAGGTTTAACTTGAAATTCCTCCTGAAAACCACAGCTGCTGCAACCTGCGACAGCATGCGCTTGATCTCGGAAAATTTCAACTCTAACGGTTTCTTTCCCACACTTAGGACAAGAGAAGAACTTGGGCAAACGTTTCTTAGGAATACGAACAACCTTTTTTCTTCTTCGCCCCATTAATAACATCTCTTCTATATTTGTAGATTACGTTTTCTTTAATATTCACGCTTGCTCTTAAATACTTGCCTACAATCATAGAAAAACGGAGAGGTACCAAATGAAATTAGCACCAGATGTGCTGGAACTGGATTTATCTGAAGTTACGAAACGAATTCAACGTTTCATCAAAGAATACGTTGAGAACGCAGGTGCCAACGGCATCGTTCTTGGCTTATCAGGCGGCATCGACAGCAACACAGTAGCAGCGCTTTGTAGCCTAGCAATCGGTGGAAACCGAGTGATGGGACTCATACTTCCGGAAAGTGAAACATACAACTCCAGAGACATTGAGGATGCGAAATTTGTTGCAGAAAAATTTGGTTTGAAAACACAGATATGTGACATCACAGCTATTTTGGAAAGCTTTTACAAGACAATACCTGTATTTGATCCAGAAGACAAGCTTTGTAAAGGTAATATAAAAGCAAGAGTCAGAATGATTTGCCTATACTATTATGCCAACAAGCTTAACATGATAGTCTGCGGAAGCTCTGATAAGTCAGAAACAATGATGGGCTATTTCACAAAATGGGGAGATGCAGCCGCAGACATAGCGCCAATAATGGATTTATACAAAACTCAAGTTCGAAAACTCGCCGAATACATAGGTATCCCACACGAGCTTGCAGCAAAACCATCTACACCTGGTCTTTGGCCCAACCAGCTTGCAGAAACAGAGTTGGGCATCAAGTATGAAACTCTTGATCTTATCCTCTACGGACTTGAACACTTTATGGCAACAGAAGAAATAGCAGAGCAACTATGCGTTGAAAAGGCGCTGATTGAGAAAGTGAAAGGTAGGTGGCTTGCGGTAGAACACAAAAGGCGCTTACCTCTAGCACCAAAAATTGAATATAGAACAGTAGGGGCTGATTTTAGACTACCGCGCCATAAGTACTGACATTAAGAAGGGAAACTGATGAAGAAAGAAAAAATAAAGATAGCCCTCGCGCAAATATGTAGCAGACGGGAAAACAAAGCAGAAAATTTACAGAAAATGGCAGAATTCGCCGCAAGAGCAAAAGAACAAGCTACAGATCTCGTGATTTTTCCAGAACTCTCATTGACAGGATATGTTTTGTATGATCAACTTTATGAATTGGCTGAAACAATACCTGGACCATCAACAAAAAAAGTAGAAGCGATAGCAAAGAAAGAGGGAGTGTACATAATTTTTGGCATGCCTGAGCTAAGTGGGAAAACAAGAGCCACGATATTCAACACTGCTGTTTTAGTTGGACCTGAAGGGTTCATTGGAAAATATCAGAAAATGTACCTCCCCACCCACAGCGTCTTCGAAGAAAAAAGGTATTTTCGCCCTGGCTACCAAGCAACCGTATTTAATACAGCTATAGGCGATATAGGTATGATCATATGTTACGATATTTTCTTTCCAGAAGTTTGCCGCCTTACACGACTTAAAGGAGCAAAATTGATAGCGTGCATATCAGCCTCACCTGCTGTTCGCAAAGGTTACTTCGAGCTTCTAACGGCAGCAAGAGCTTTGGAAAACACAGTATTCCTTGCATATGTCAATCTTGCAGGCGTTGAGGATGGATTACAATTTTGGGGCGGCAGTAGACTTGTAAGTCCAACAGGAGATGTGCTTGCAAAAGCAAAATATGATGAAGAAGATCTTGTAATCTGCGAAGTTGATTATAGAGACATAAAGCCCGCAGAAAGTTTTATTCCAACATTAAAAGACTTGCGGCCGGAACTTTTTAGCGAGTTGAAAAAACAAGCAGAAAATTTGTAGCTTCCAGCTATAATCAGGAAACGTATCACACATCACAAGTGCATCACACTCTTTTGTGATATCAAGTATTAGAGCATAATCACGCGTGATTTATTTGTGATGAATGATATCACGCTTCACAGTTAAGAGAGTACTTGCCACTCAATGCTGACAAGGTCGTGCAAAGTTTGAAGAAAGGAATAAAGAGAACCCAAAAGGCAATGCATATGCAAGTGCACAGAGGACTTTTAAAATGGCTGCAGAAATAAAAGAAACCCGTGTACCAAATGAGTAAAGGCAATTGTGTAGAAAGAGCATTAGTAGTTTTTGAGAAATTAAGGCATGATTTAAGACTAAAATTACTAAAAGCCACTTTTTATAGTCTATTTTTGTATTAATTATCTAAAATACACTTTTTTTAAAAAAAAGCAAATCAACTGCATTTTTAATGGGAATAACTTGCAAATATAATTCAACAAGTTTAAATGCAGCACCAGTATACAAAAATGTATCCATTTGAAAGGTCTCAGGAGAGAAGACATTGAGGCTAAAGGAAGGCATTCAAGCGTGGTTAAACGGAGCACTAAACGACCCCGTTGCACAAATACTCTACAAAAACAGCCAATTAACAAAAACACAGCTAGAAACATTGCTCATAGACATTTTAGCTGAAAATATTTCAGGCAAACCTTTAAAATACGATGAAAAAGCCAAATTAAGGCTAACAAAGGCTAAAATAAGCCGAGGATCGTTCAATAGGACTTTAAAGCAGGCAAAAGAAAATGTGGTAAAATCGATATACACAGTACTGCTTTTAGGATATCTAGGAATTTTTGAAACTACAACTCTTGATCCATATCTCGAAATCGCCAATAAACTGAAAGAATACGTCGAAGCCTACAAAGACCTACCAGAAACAGATAAAGAGCGAAAAGACCATCTAAAAATCATAGAAATCATACGTGAAGAGCTTGAAACAAGCCTAAAACGGCTTTCTTCTGCCTCCGCTGAAGAAGTGTGACGTCACAAATCACACTAAATAACAACATTCTCTGCACAGCATGAAGCAGTATTGACACGCAGGTTTAACGAGCTTAAAATGCAAAATAAGCCAAAAAACAAGAGATTTTAAATGAGGGATGGGGCGAAGCGGAAAGAAGTAATTGCTGTGATCTGTGATGTCATAAGAAGATCATCGCCAAATCACCATAAAACTTAAATGTTGTATGGAAAACTGTGATGTGTGATGCAACGTGTTAAATCACGGCTGAATCACGGAGGAAAGCGATGTGATCGAAGGCCTATTAATGCTTATGGGACTCTTACTTACAGTAACAATTGGCGCAGCTATTGAGTATTATAAACATATCTGTAAAGCTCAGAAAGAATATGAGAAAGCTAGAGGAATCATAGAGGACATAGTGCTTAGTTTTAATCGCGAACTAAAAAGAAATGCTGAAAATACAGAGGCGCTTATTTATAAGGTAGAAGGAAGCGCAGCAAAGGCAGAAACAAGCCTTAAGAAAGCGGAGAACATTGAAAAGAAGTTAGCAGTTATAGAAAATGCATTGAGCGTGCTTTCTGAAAAGTATACAAGTCTTTTATCAAAGACGACAGAAGTTGAAACAAAAACCAATAATGTTGAGGCAGCATGCCAAACTCTGAAAATAAAAATCACCGAGATTGAAGAGCAGGTGCAAAAAGCATCTGCGATGCCAGAAATAAAGAGCGAGCCAGTTATACCAATAAGAAGAGACAAAGCTATGTCGGCATTAACGGACACGGAAGTGGCAGTTTTAGAACTACTTACGGCGGAAGGGCCAAAAACGGCGCCTGAGATCAGGGACAAAATCGGACTGAGCAGAGAACATACAGCAAGACTTATGAAGAAACTCTATGAAGAAGGCTACCTTGAAAGAGAAACTGGCAAAATCCCATTCAGGTACAGCGTCAAGAAAGAAATGGTAAAGTTCTTGAAGAAAGCAGAAAGCGAGCAAGTGTGATTACATTAGAGGTTTCGTGCTTTGTTCACTTAACTGTTTAAGACGCGTGTCCATACTTGCAAGGGGCGAAGAGGCAGCAAGACTATAGTCAGCATTGCCCCGTTTCTCCAAGTAAGCAGGGTAATGAGTTACTTTTATTGGTACAGCAAATTTGATTTTTGGTTCAGAAATAAGAAGGGCTTCGCCTACATCAAGCATTTTTATTTCGGTTTCACTGTATTCCATGTAGGGTGTGTTTTCGGTCAGGTATTGCCGGTCTTTCTTTAGTTCTGTTTTCATTATAACTTTAGTCCACAACTCAGCGAAAACATCAAAAGTGATTCTGGAGGGTCGAGGTGTCACAGCATTAAGGCCAACACGGTATTTGCGATAGGTAAGGGCAACGTCTGAAAAAATTGTTCGGGAGCTATTTGGGTCGAGAAATTCATGGGCTTCTTCAAGAGTTATGAGTAAAGTAGGGAGTTTCTGCCATTCTTCATAATTCTCCTCCCACGCGTGCTTGTAATGTTCTGCAACTACAGACGCTGATAAGCAAACAATGCGTTTTTGGTCTTCGGAACGAAGACCTGAAATGTCAATTAAACAAGTTATGCCTTTACAAATATTCTGCAAAACGCTGTTGACGAAGGAATAATTAGTGGCAGGGAAAAGCTCATTTGACAAAGAGGAAAGCTTTTGTATTAGAGCTTCAACAACAACTTTGTTTGCATGTACAGGAAGCTTCTCGCTATTAGCATATATTTCTCGGCTCATCTCGATCCATGTGACCCCGAAATGTTGGTACAAAGCCCAAGCGAATCTTTTTTGAGGTGGTTGAATATCTGGAAATAGTGTGTCTAGCTTTGCAGGCGTTATCGTTCGCAAACCAACTGCCAGTTTTCTATCTTTAGCAGAGTAATATTGAACCTTGCTGTGGAATAAGGGGTGATCTTTTAAGCCTCTTTGCGGTTCGATTTCTTTCCCTTCCAAAAGTTGACCTGCAAAATCGTAGATTAACGCCACTGTCCTTGGACTGTTATCAATTATTTGAGCGTTAAGAATCAGCTCGGTATTCGTTTTACCTGAGCCTGTCATGCCAAACATACCCATCATTCTAGGAATTGCGGAAATATCTATGCCAACCGTGCCTAGAAGTTGGTCTGCTGAACGTAAGCGACCAAGTTTAAGGTCTCCGGAAAGTTTGAGAATGGAACAGTCTTCCTCGCTTGTTGCATAGACTTTATCTCGATAATTTGGATTAAAAGTAGGCGAGCGTACTCTACCGCCTCTTTTTTCTAGGAAGAGCATGGCTTCTACACGTCTATATGCCGAGTATGGGCCAAAAGCTTCTTTGCCTTCAGCCTCTCGTAACTGCTCTATAGTTTCAAGGGTAGAACTACTTTCCGAGTTAACTACTCTAGCATAGAAGCACCGATCACTTGAGTCTATGCGAACTATTTGACCAAAGGCCAAATTAACATTCTTATTAACTAAGAAAGAAACAGAATCTCCTTTAGTTCCACATACAAAGCCTATTGGTTCAGGGTTGACCATCCCACCACTCCCACTCAAACGCATATTTTATGCCGTGAATTTTATCTGCAAAGCTGCATGAAAGTTCTTCGCTGCGTAGGATTTCAAGTAAGCCAGCGTCTTTTAGTTTTCCTTCAATTTGTTCATGATAAAATAGTAACATGGAATCGGAAGGTGTTGAAAATTCATGCGCTAAGTAAAGACTTATTGGATATCCAAGACATCGTGGGTCGTTGGATATGACGGTTAAAGGTGAAAGCAGCTCGCAGATATCATTCTGGATTAAGTAATCCATTATATCGCAACGGAAAACATAAGGGCTGTCAGCACATAGTTTTACAAGCGCTATATCCCATACAAACTTTTTTCTTTGTCAGCCTTTTGCACTGGGTGGTAAACCCAAATGTCATAGGGGGCCATAATGTACGTAGTAGAAAGCAAATCTCTTCCCTTATCATCATGCAGAGAAGGGGAGTTTTTACTAATTGCTATGAGTTTAATTTCATGTTTTTTGCATTCATCATAGAGTGACACACGAAATTTTCTTTCGCCACCGAAATATCCCCGCCGTCCAGAAGCAGGTAGATACTACGTACATCACTATGTACGTGGTAAGAGGCAGAAAGGGGCGCTTTTAAGCGTGTTTAGAGCGAATTGGCTTTCCAACTCGATTCTGAAGTCTTGCAGGTAACTTCTGCGTGTTCGTGCATCTCCGACAACTGTGCATACTTTCTCAAAATAGTCCCAATCAACAATGCGCTCTTTTACGGATACATAAGCAGCGCGCATTAGATAAATTCCCCAATTGTTTGCCCTTTTTAGTGTCCGCGTGGAGCAATCAACAGCTATAAAGGTTCCATCAAAACGATCTTGCTTCTGTAAAGGTTTTATTAAACTTTTATTCGGTTTAACATAAAAGGTTAGTTCTTCTATTGTTTCAGTATTGCCAGAAACCCGGCCTTTGTCCACATAACATTTCAGTTTACTTTCCATCTCGACTAAATCTGGTTCAAGAGAGGTTTTCATCAACTCGCCCAAGTACGCTATTAGCTCAATATTTCTTAGAAATATAAAAACGCAGTTAAAATAATTTAGGAGTAAAAATTTCAATTTTATTTGAACTGCTGCTTTATTGCAGCTTGAGGCACATTTGGCGCAACTTTATACTTCAGGTTATTTGCTCCACCGGTTCTTAGAAGTAAACCTTTATTTGCCATTCTCGAAAGATAAGTTGAGACGGTACTAAGGCTTATTGGCTCCTTAAGTTCTTGCTCATAAACTGATTGAACATCTTTTGAAGAAAACCATATTATTGGAAAGTGTTTTTTGATTATATAGTGCACTTTTTCAAATCTTGAAAGCGGGTTATTTGGCAAATTTGCGCCAGCGCTTAAAGGTTGTTCTTCGTTGGGCATGCCACCTAGAAGTTCTACGAGATCCAACAAGTGTAGAGCTTTCTCTCTGGTAATTTGCCCCTCGAAGGATATAGTGTAACGATTGCCTTCGCTATCGAATAGCTCTACACGCATTTTACGCGCTGGCATTATAGAGTACACCTAGGTGCCGTTCACAAACTTTACACTTCACAACTTATAGCTGTTATGGTAAAAAGCTAAAAAGTTAAAAGCTCAAAAAATGGCGAAAATAGGAAAATAAGCAAAATAAGCAGTTTATTTAGTTTTACAAGTTTCACTAATTCTCAGAAAACAAAAATAAATGAAAGTTTATTTAATTTTTATATTTCCAATAGAAGTGTAGGGGTGGTAGCTTCACAGAAAACAAGCAAAGAAAATGGTAATTTTATGGAAAAGACAGCTAATAAACAACAATTTTGTTGTAATTTCACATGGTTTTCACAAAATTGTGAAGGAAGTTGCCTATGTTAGACGTTAAGCAGGCACGACTTGAAGCTTTAATATTAGCTTTTCATGGGATGACATGTCTACCAATGTAACGTAAATTATTTTTTAGTAATGTAAAAAATACATGGAACAGAGACACCCCTTAATTTCCTCTCGAAAAATTAACTAAATAGAGTTGTAGAAAATGCCGGTAGAAAAATTGTTAATTATTTATCTAATTTTCTTAACGGTAATAATTAATATATTGTTACAATACTTACCTCTTGGAGTATATTTCTTTTGAAGAAAGAAATCAAAAATAATTATCAGTTAAAGAGTATATTTCCAGTCGAAATTTTGGGGTGTGTGCTTGCTGTACTTAGGCAAATGTCATCTTCTTGGTTCGTTAATTTTTAGGATTATTGAATATTAAATATAGTTTTTTATACTGCATGCTTTATTTGCTCCACTTGAAATAACGGTAGTGCCGCTGAAAAGGAGAGCGAGAAAATGGTTGATCAAAAGATACTTGATGATGTCTTTGAAAATTTCGTGAATAGCGCACAGATATTCAAAGACCGTGAAGTTTTAAGGCATGATTATATCCCAGAAAAATTACCCCATAGAGAGGAGCAAATACGTCTTCTTGGTACAATAGTTGCACCTGTTTTGAAAGTTTCGAGATGCTCTAACATTTTCATTTATGGCAATACTGGCACTGGCAAAACTGCTGTTACCAAATACGTGCTAAGTCATTTGGAAACTAAAGCAAAAATGTATAATGTTCCTGTAAAGTTTTCTTATGTGAACTGCCGAATGACAGGTTCTGAATATCGTGTTTTCGCTGGTTTAAGCCAAAGTGTAGGCATAAGTGTACCTTTTACTGGTTTGTCTGTGGATGAAGTTTTTGATAGGTTCAGAGCGGGTTTAGATGCGGCAAAAACAATTTTTATTGTGGTCTTAGATGAAATAGACGCGTTAATTAAAAACCGCGGTGATAAACTTCTTTATGAGTTAACAAGAATAAATGAAACATTGAATAAAAGTAAAGTTTCAATAATTGGCATCTCAAATGACCTTCGTTTAAAAGAATTCCTGGACCCTCGAGTTTTCAGTTCTCTCAGCGAAGAAGAGCTGGTTTTTAGGCCTTATGACGCGAGCGAATTGCGAAATATTCTGCTTGAAAGGTCAAAATTATCTTTCTATGAGGGTGTTCTTTCCGAAGCGGCTTTGAATGTTTGCTCTGCTTTAGCTGCTGCTGAACATGGCGATGCTAGACGTGCTTTGGATTTGCTGCGCGTTGCTGGGGAGGTCGCCGAACGCCAAGGGGCAAGGATGATTTTGGAGGAGCATGTTAGAGAAGCCGAGAAGCATATTGAACATAATCGGGTTGTTGAAGCTTTGAGGAACTTAACCTTGCATTCTAAACTTGTTCTTTTAAGTGTGTACAGCTTGAATAAGTCCAGCGTTACTACTGGAGAAATCTATGACATCTACAACGAACTTTGTGGTGAATTAGGGATAGGGCTACTTACGCAAAGGCGCTTGGGTACTTTAATTAATGAGCTTGATGCTATGGGCATTTTAAATGCAAAGGTAGTTAGCATGGGACGTTATGGGCGCACAAAAAAGATTAGGCTGGAAATATCCAGAACATTAATCAAAGATGTCTTTGAAAGTGACAGCCGTATGGGCCGCTTAATTAATTATAAACCAAAGAGTTTTCAAAAACACATGCACTAACCCGCTTTCTAGTAGCCCTGTTATAGACTGCTTTTTAGTTGTTAAACAAACGAGAGGAACGTTGTTGCTAGTGTTTGCAAATTAACCACTGGTACTTTTCCTGGTGTTGGGTTTAAACCAAGCTTTTGCATGTATTCTGTTTGTTCCTGCCAGCAGCCTGAATTTACAATTAACACGCCTCGATGGTTGCAATGGCCAACGACATGAACATGACCTGCGTGAAAAATGTCTGGAACGCGCTCTATAACAAGGAAATCTTTGGGTTCTGGCGATAGAAGTGTTTTGCCTCCGTATACTGGTGCTAAATGTCGGCTTTGGAGAAGCAGTTTCATAGCTTTTTCTGGATGTTCATGACTTAAGCCTGGTACTGTGGCTATTATGTCGTCTAAACTGCGGCCATGGTACATTAAAATTTCTACGTTATGAAGACTAACCACGCATGGGCTGCCCAAGGAATGTATACGTTTGGATGTTTGCAGGATCTCTAAAAATTCTCCAGATATAGCTGGTTGTGGCAAAGCCTTTCTTGGGGTGTCGTGATTTCCAGGCGATATAAGAACTTCTATGTAGTCTGGTATTCGCTCAATTAGTTTTGAAGCAAATTTGTACTGTTTATACACATCTCTTATCACGAGCTCTTTCATTTGGTTGGGGTAAATTCCAATACCATCAATTATGTCGCCAGCAATCAATACATATTTAACGTGGCTTGCTATTTCGCGCATTTTGTCATTGCCATATTTGCCATTAAGCCATAAAATGAAGCGTTTAAAAGCTTCTCGATTAAACTTCGCGCTGCCTACGTGAATGT
The DNA here is from genome assembly GCA_026014545.1 of Candidatus Bathyarchaeota archaeon. Taxonomy (GTDB): domain Archaea; phylum Thermoproteota; class Bathyarchaeia; order Bathyarchaeales; family Bathycorpusculaceae; genus JAOAIV01. The sequence goes on along the minus strand of JAOZIH010000009.1, from coordinate 23,755 downwards.
CTGAAGTTAGTACTGCATAAACGGGCTCTGAGGCTCTGTGTCTGGGTTTCTGGTCTACTTCTGGAAAAATTATGTCTTCGGCAAGGAAAAATTTGCTGCTTGTTTTCACTACAACCAAACATATAACTTGATCTGGAAGAAGTTGCTGGGCCTTCTTATGTAATTCTTCTGAACTTTTCCGGGAGACTAGAACAGTTGCAAATCCTTCTAGATCCTCAACTGTTAAAATTATGTTCTGCTTTGATTCTCTTTTTTCAGTCACCATGCCTATTATTTTAAGTTTAGTTTTAGCCGGCGACTTTAAGGCTTCCAATATAGACGTTGCAGATTTAACATCAAATCTTTGCCTTAATAGCCGTTCAATTCGTTTGAATCTGTCCTGAAAGTATTTGAGGTATTCTTCAACTGTACCGTTGGCGCTTAGTTTAGTTGTTGGATCCTCTATAATTTTTATAACGGCTTCGACATCCTTTGCGTAAGGATGAAAAGTGCTGCTGCCTTCGGTCAGAGGCTCTTGCGGTGGGGACTCCTGTTTTTCGCTTTGACGTTCTTCTTGTTCTTTAGTTTCTGGCTGTTTAAGTAATGTTTCCAATAGGCTTCTGTCTATGAATAATGGTTTTTCAGCGAACTCTTCTAATGTTTGCAGTGCTTTATTTATTAATGCGGTGGGATCATTCAAAACAGAAGCTTGGTGCAAAAACTCAAAGGCTTCACTGCTTAATTGGTATCCTGCTGCAATTGTTGCTTCCACCGCTCTTTGCAGTTTTTCTTGTTGACTCATACTAGTTCTCTCCAATTTCTCTTGTTAGGCACTATTATGTATCCTTCCTCGTGGTCGCCTAATCGTTCCGTTTGCTGCTTCAAATGGAGAACTGCTGTTAGGGCTGCGGTGGCAGCGTCGATCTCATGGGAAGTTAAAGCGCGTGTTTCCAATTCACCTTTCAAGCCAAGAGTTTTCAGTATTTCCTGTATTGCTTTCCAATCTTTTAACGGCATTTCTAAGGCTTTTCGAGTTGATGTTGGATGTACCTCAATTATTTTATACTTTTTCTCACCTATTAGCCTATTCAACTTTATTGCCCTTAAAGTGAGTTTTTGCATGGATGGAAGATTAGGAGAAAATACTTTGTAGCCCTTCCTTATCATTTCTCTGTCTGCGTCTCTGAAAAAGTTGCCTTTTTTTGGAAGGCGCAAGGGAGCGTCGATGGCTACAAGAATAGGCTGGTTCTTTACTATGCTTTCTAAAATTTCGCTATCTGTATGGATCAGAGTTGTTTCAAGCTCTTTTCCTCTTAGCAATGCCCACCCAGTAGGGTTTTTGCTTGATGCTGCTAAATCTATGCCGATTACACATTTATCCTTGAATTCTAACATTTCCTTTCAAATTTATATATCCGTTCTTTTATTTAGATATGTTATTTCCAAAACGCGGTTTATGAAAAAGGAGAATCCTTGTAATGGGTGAATTACGTAAAGTGCAGTGCACGCGTACCGGCACGTTTTTTGTTTGTTTGCCAAGGTCATGGGCTGAGCAGCATGGGTTGCGAAAGGGAGCGCTTGTTTCTTTGAATGAGACAAGCGAGGGTAAACTCCTTGTTGACGCAAAATATGATGCTGAGCCGTTGCCAAAAGTTGCGAATTTAACTGTTGGACCATATTTAGGCCGTGAAATTATTAGCCGCTATCTTCTGGGTTTTGACGCAATCACCATCCAAGCAAAGACTGGTATTGATTTTGAAGTTAGAAATGTGGTTAAGGCAACGGCAAGTTCACTGATTGGCTTAGAGATAATCGAAGAAAGTTACTCTCAAATAGTCCTTCAATGTTTACTGGAGCCTTCGGGTTTTCCACCTGAAAAAATCTTGAGACGAAATTATGCGATAGTTGCGGGAATGAGTCGAGATGCTGCGGCTTCTTTCATCAATGGAGATTTGCAGCTTGCTAAAAGCGTTATTGCACGTGATGATGAGAGTAATAGGCTCTATTTTTTGCTGGTTCGAATTTTGCGTACAATCCTTCAAGCTCCAAGCTTAAGCGAGAAACTTGGAATATCTCCTATTGACTGTTTAGACTATCGTTTAGCTGCAAGCTTAATAGAATCTATAGGCGATGCATGTGTACAGATAGCAACGCGAACATTAGAATTAAACGGCATCAAGTTCTCTGGAGAACTGCAAAAATTGTTTGTTGACTTGCAAGCGCTTTGTTATGCTGCACAGGAACAAGCTGTAAAGGCGTTCATAAATAAAGACATCGCCTTGGCTGAGCAAGTGCGGAACATCAGTGAAAAAATCCATAAAGTTTCTGCTGATTTGGAAAAAGTTGCAGAATCTCAGCCTTTAGAAGTTATGCCTCAAATTTTAGCTGCAACTTCCTTTTTAAGACAGATTTACGGGAACAGCGTGGACTTAGCCGATCTTGTTGTTTGAATTTAAATGCTGCTGCGCAGTTGCTTTCCCGCTTTGTTTCACGTAGGGCAATCTGTGGCAAATTATTTAATGGGCCTTAGTTCATAGTGCATATCATGGTTGCGGCTATTGTATATAGTTTAAATGGAAGGGGTCTTGTTTGAGAGTTAGTATTGGAGGTGTTTGATGCTTTGTCTGACGTTGTGTTTGTGTTTGAGGTTCATCAGCCACACCGGTTGAGGCGCAATCTTTTCTGGGAGAACAAGATTTTCAAGCGTTTAAAGAAAGGAGACCTGTTTGCTTATTATTTTGACAATGATGTGAATAGGGAAATTTTTAAGCGCGCTGCTCAAAAATGCTATTTTCCGTCTAACCAGATCTTGTTGGAGTTAATTGATAAGCATAAGAAGCAGAAGCGTAAGGTGAAAGTCTCCTTTAGTTTGTCAGGCGTTTTTTTGGAGCAATGTGAAATGTTTGATAAGGATCTTTTGGAAACTTTTAAACAGCTTGCCGAAACTGGCTGCGTAGAATTTCTGAATCAGACATATTATCATTCTGTTTCAAGCCTTTATCCTGAGAAAAACGAGTTTATTGAGCAGGTTAAGTTGCACCAGCAAGCAATGAAGTGCTTGCTTGGGTGTGTGCCTACCTTTTTTGAGAATACAGAGCTACTTTACAACAATGCTGTTGCCAAAGTTGTCGAGCAGTTGGGTTTTAAGGGAATTTTTATGGAAGGCGTGGAGAAGGTGCTTGGTGATAAATCGCCGAATTACGTTTATACTGCAAAGGGCTGCGAAAAACTTAGGGTGCTGATGCGTAACTACAAGTTGACCGATGACATTGGCTTCAGGTTTTCAGCGCGATGGTGGAGCGAATGGCCATTAACAGCGGATAAATACGCTCGTTGGTTGGCTAATACGCATGGGCATTGTATCAACATTTTCCCTGATTATGAAACTTTTGGTGAGCATCACTGGCCTGAAACTGGCATTCACAGTTTTCTGCGCCACTTGCCTGAGGAAATCTTGAAGTGGGAGCATCTGAATATGGCAACTCCTTCGGAAGTTGTCTGTAAATATGCGCCGGCAAGCGAAATTGATGTTCCCGAGACAGGAGGTGCTGTTTCTTGGGCTGATATTGAGCGGGATTCAAGTGGGTGGCTTGGTAATGCTATGCAGTGGGCTTATTACACAAGTTTACGGAGGCTTGAGCCCATTGTTAAGGAGGCTGGGGATGAGGAGTTTCTAAAATTATGGCGGTATTTTCAAACTAGTGACCATTTATATTACATGTACACTGCTGGGGGTGCTCCAGGGGAGGTTCATTCATATTTTAGCCCGTTTCAGTCACCTATGGATGCTTTTGTGGCGGCTCAAGCGTTATTGTTTGATTTTGAAAATAGGCTTAGGCTTGCAACTTTAACAGCCAATGAGCCTTTTCTGTTTTATACAAACGTTGGAAAGGAGAACTATACGGGTGTTATGGTGTGGACTCTAAAGGGATTCATAAAAGCGCTTGAGGCCATTGATGTGAAAGCTGTGGAATTTCATAGCATGCGAGGAGACTTTAGCGGTTGGGCGGAGCATTCATTGCGGGATAAGATTTTGGCGGAGCAACTAAAGGCGATTTGTGCTTCAAATTTGAGAGGTGAAAAACTTCGAAAGGCGATTATTAATCTGGCGAAGAAACGCTTCCGGAAATTGAGTCGGGAAGTTGAGGAGGCGACTAAGCTTTTTTGAATAATCAATGCGTGTATGTGTTTATAAGTGAAGGCGTCATTAGTTGATAGTTAAGGTGCATATGCATGAGGGAGGAGCTTCCGTTTCCAGAGAAGGTTTTGCAAACGCTGCATAATTTATGCGCTACTGCAGCGGATTTGGCGAGGAGAGGCGAGGAAGTAGCATGGGTTCTGCAGCGGGATCAAGCGGAAATTGAAGGTATCCTTGATAAGTACAAGTCTGAAGGTTTTGCGGAAAGTTTCGTTGATAATGAGGGGAAGAAGCGGTATTATCTTAATGCGCGGGGAATAATTAAGGTCTGTTCGCTTTTTACATAGTGAACTCTAATGCACGTGATAATTTTCTCGTGGGAGTATCCGCCTAGAGTTGTGGGGCAACTCGCGGAGTATGTGCGGTTATTAGCTGCTGAGTTGGTTAAGAACCGCGTTGATGTGCATGTGGTTACTTATCATGATTTTTTGACCGGTGCTGTTGAGGAGCCAGATGGTGTAAAAGTTTTTAGGGTTGCGAATCCGGTTCGGACGCATGTTGGCATTTTAACTTGGGCTTTAACTTTAAATCAGGAGGTGGAGCGTGCGGCGGCCAGCATTTACTATCAAGTGGGCAAGCAAGTTGCCCTTGTTGATGTTCATGATTGGCATTTCATACCTGCAGCGGTTACTTTGAAAAATGCGTTTGGCTTACCATTTGCTTATTCTGTTGAAAGCTTGGAGGATCATCGTGCTCCACCAGCGAATACACCCTATAGCATGTCAATAAAGAGTATCGAGTGGTTGGGCTTTTATGAGGCACAGCGCGTGTGCGTTAAATCGGAGTGGATGCGCGACGAGATTGTTAGGATACATGCTGTTCCTAAGGGAAAGATAACTGTTGTTAAGCCCAAGGCGAATTCCTGGATAAGAGATATTTTGGCCATGTACAAGTCGATGGCTGGAGGCGCAGGAAAAAATTGAAACATGAATTGAGTGTTATGATGTTTAGTTGGGAGTTTCCGCCGCGTGTTATAGGCGGCATTTCGCCTCATGTTTATTTCTTATCTAAGAGTTTAGCTAGGAACGGTGTAAAGGTGTACGTGGTAACGTGTGATTTTCCTGATACGCCTGCGCATGAGGTCATTGATGGCGTGGAAGTTTATCGTGTGGATTCTTACAAGAATCCTGCACCTGATTTTGCCACCTGGGTTTATTTAATGAATTTGAATATGCAGCGGGAAGCTGCGGCCATCGTGAATAAGGTAGCAGATAAAATTGATGTTTTTCATGCACATGACTGGCTTGTTGCTACTGCGTGTATTGGGTTGAAGCATGTTTTTCGGAAACCGCTTTTGACTACAATGCACTCCACAGAGATTGGCCGCAGAGATGGGCTTCACACTGACACGGAGCGGATGATTCATGAGACGGAAGCGTGGCTTACTTATGAGGCTTGGCGGGTGATTTGCTGCAGTAATTATATGGTTTCGCATGTTAAGTGGGCTTTTGGGCTTCCAGAGGACAAGCTTGCTATGGTCCCTAACGGGGTGAACACCAGCGTTTACGAGGGCATTGAAAAGGAAAATTTGAAAGAATTTCGCGCCAAGTTTGCGTTGCCTGAGGAGAAAATCGTGCTCTATGTTGGCCGGCTTGTTTACGAGAAAGGCATACACGTGCTCATCAATGCCGTGCCCAAGATTCTGGAGAAGGTTAACGCGAAATTCTTGATTGTGGGTAACGGCTACATGAAAGATCAACTGTTGAATATAGCGCGAAGTATGCGGTTGGAGCATAAAATTCTGTTCTTGGGTTTTGTGGATGAAGCTACTTTGGTTAAGCTGCAGAAGTGCGCTGACGTGTCCGTTGTGCCCTCGCTGTTTGAGCCGTTTGGTATTGTAGCGTTGGAAGCGATGGCGGCGAAAAGCCCGGTTGTAGTTTCTGACACTGGGGGCTTGTCGGAAATTGTTGAGCATGACGTGACAGGCGTTAAGGTTTACCCGAATAATCCTGAATCCTTGGCATGGGGCATAACCAAGGTTCTGCTAGATGAAAATTACAGCCGTTACGTCAGCGAAAACGCTTACAGGAAAGTGCGGGAGAACTTCGATTGGAATAGAATCGCGGAGCAGACTATGCAGATATACCGAGCTGTTTTAGGCGAATATTCAAAGAGTTTCTGGGCTTAAAACTGCGGCTTATGTTGCTGTATGCGCACTTGGCCTTCTATACAATAGCGTCAATCAGAATTGGGATTAATTAACCTTGACATAGTCACTTTTACAGGCAAGTTTATTTACCGATGACTTTGACGTTTTCGACTAAGATCCAAGGTGCGATCAGCTGCCCCATCTTCCTTTCGTTGTTGGCTACTGCGCTTACATTTTTTAGCGCTTCGAAGATGTTGCCTGCGAGCATTACGCCGCGGCTACAGTGTGTGATTTCGCCTTTCTCGATTTTCCATGCTGGAGTAGCGACTACGGAGAATTCGCCGCTGACGGGGTTGCTGCTATGCGCGCCCTGCAAGTAATAGATGATTAAGCCGTCTTCTACTTCGTTCAGGAGCTCTTCTGTGGCAGCGGCGCCGGGCATTATGTGGAAGTTTGTGGCTTCAATAAACGGTGTTGACAGATACCCTGCTCGTACAGCGTTTCCGGTGCTTGCTTTATTTTCTTTCTTTGCCGTGTAATTGTCATAGAGGAAGTTGCGTAAGATGCCCTTTTCAATGAGCAGCGTCTTCTGGCGTGGCGCGCCTTCACCGTCGAACGTTGCAGTGCGTAGCCCGCCCGGGAATAAGCCGTCATCATAAATTGTGATGTTTTCCGACGCCACTTTTTCGTCGATTTTCCCTTTAAACGCTGACTGCCCTCGCTGGACGTTGTCTGCCTTTACAGCGTTGATTAAGGTGCAGTAGAGAAGTTCTTGTAGCGCGAACTGTGTTAGGATTAACTTGGTGTTTTTTGTTTCTATTCTTTTAGTTTTTAGGGCGGAAACTGCTAAGCGCGCGGCTTCCTTTCCAACCCAGTTGGCATCGACATTATAGCTTCGTTCAGCATTGAATTCAAAGCATACGGGCGTTACCTTGCTGCCCTCTTTGGCCACTGTTGCCAAACTGCATTCGATTATGGTTCCTTTGTCAAAACCTTCAACGCCGCTTGAGTTGGCTATAGCGTTTGATAGGTATGCGGCGCCAACTCCGCCTTCAACTGGGAAAACCCTCTTATCCACAGAGGTGGCGGCATCCAGCATGTCGAAGGCAACGTTAACCAAGTCTTCAGCGCGCAACTCAAGAATTCGGCTGTCATAAGTTTTTTCAGCGGCCGCGTAAGGTTTCTTTTCAATTAGCCCCTTCCAGTCCGAGTCAGGTTTGCTTGCTTTTGCGGCGCTTAAAGCCCGAAGCACTGTGTCCTCGATGGTTTTCTGCTCTTCTATTGTGTTTGTGTATGCAAAGCCAACTGCGCGGTCGACTATGACGCGTATGCCTAAGCCCTGATCAATTATTCTATTGCCTTTAGTTACTTGCCCACGTTCTATCCCTACATTGATGGTTTGCCCTTCGTAAACGTAGGCTTCAGCTTCCGCAGCACCTTTTACTAGGGCTACGTTCACAGCCTTTTTCGCCAAACTTAGCATCTGGTCCTTTTCAAGCATTGCCACCGACAAGCACCTCTTTAACTCTAATGTGTGGGCCGCCGTCGCATACGAAGGCAGTTTGCCCTTTGCCGCATCGGCCAGGCCATAGTTCAAAGTCTTTTCCAACAGCGTCTACTTTAAAGAGTGTTTCAAGCGTGTTGCCGCTTATGGAAGCGTTGCGGACAGGTTCGCCTATCTCGCCGTTAACTATCTCGTAGGCTTCTTGGATGCCTACCTGAAAAGTGCCGTCTAAGTTCGCTTGGCCCCCTCTAAAACTTTTGAAGTAATAGCCGAAGCTTATGTCCTCCAGCAACTCTTCGAAGGAATGGTCGCGCGGCGCCATGTACGTGTTGCGCATGCGGATAATCGGCTCCACGCGAAAATCCTCTGCTCTCGCGTTGCCCGTAGGCTCCACATTAAATTTCTGGGCGGTTTCACGGTTATGCATTAAACCCGTGACTACGCCATCTTTGATGAGAAGCGTTTTCTGAGCTGGAACGCCCTCATCATCATATTTGAAAGAACCGAAGGCACCGTTTATTGTGCCATCATCATAAAAGGTGACAAAATCTGAACCTATCTTCTTTCCAAGGTTCTCTGCCAGCACACCGCCTGCCAATGCCAAATCTGCCTCAGCAAGATGCCCGAAGGCTTCATGGACAAAAACGCCCACAACGTTTGGTCCTAAAACCACGGGGAATTTGCCGCCTTTCGGCGATTTAGCCGCTAACTGCTCTATTGCGCGCTTTGCCACTTTCTCGCCTAAAGTTTCTGGCGCATTAGCGTCAAATATTTCATAGCCCGCTGTGGAGCCTATTTCTTCTCTGCTAAAAGTGAAAACACCGTTGAGCATGGCTGTGACTGTTATTCTTGACCAAACATAGAGTCTATCTTGGTTTATGCATGTGCCGTCGCTGTTTACGAAGTAGCTTGTACCTGTTAAATCCAAGTAATCTATGGTGCAGCTTTTGACTCGGTTGTCATAACCTAACGTGGCCTTATTCACTGCTAACGCGGTTTTTATTTTTTCTTCCATTTGGACTTCAACAGGGTTTTTCTTTGATTTCACTTGGACATGGTCTTCCACAGTTTTAGTTTTTGCAAGCTTTATTCGAGTTTTCAGTCGTGTGCTGGCCATTTTCGCCATTTTGCACGCGTCTGAAACAGCGCTCATTAACTCTTCAGCTTTTAGAGAGCCGACTGACGCGAAGCCCCAGGCGCCATTAACGAGCACACGTAACGCCGCGCCGCTTTCGATGCCTTGCTTAGCCGCTTCAACACGGTCTTCTTTTAAGGTTAGCATTGTTTTGTTAAGTTTCTGCACGCGGGCTTCCGCGTATTCAGCGCCGAATTTTTGGACAGCTATGCCATTTATTTTGGAGAGAACTTCTTCCATAGGCGGCTTAACCTTCTGTAATGAGATTTAGGCTGGAGTAATTGCTTAAGAGAATAAAACAGTTTTGTTTCGCGTAAAATTGACTTTAAAATTTAAAATAGGTTTTATGTAAGTAGGCAGCTTAAGCTTTTTGTAGCAAGAGTCTCATTTGGTTGGCAAAATCATATTCTTTTCCAAACTTTGCTTTTTTGGAGGCGCCGTAGGTGACTGCAAGGTCTTCTAGTATTTTGTTTTCAACTACGAAGGCGCCTGAGCTTAGGCATTCTTCGAATCCTTTTGCGAAAATGTCGATTTTCTTTGAAAATTCGCTTTTGCGTAGCTGGTGGTTTTGTTCTATGTATTTGTATATGAAAGTGGTTGCTTCTTCGCCAAAGACTTGTTTTAGGACGCTGTCGATTATTTTGAAGATTTGGTCTTCTTTTCTGGTTGTTGGTTCCAAGGTAACCCCGACGGGGTATCACATATATTACGACTTAATAAGCGTTGCCGTTGCGATGTTAAACACACAAACACAAAAAACAACATCAAACTCCATACTCACCAGAAATCCGCAAGATTCAACTGTTGAACTCTTCCACGCCGCGCTTTCTCAGCTGAAGCGCCCGCCCCCAAAACAAGCTTTCCATACACGCCATCATACCCGGGAACGACCTTGACAGCGCCAGCTCTGACCTGAAGGATAGCCTCTGCAATAGCGGCTTCCACAACATCCAACAGCATATCAGCAGGTGCGTCGAGAAGCACCGTGTACTCATCGCCAAATCGGTTGATAAGCGAGTTATATATCTTCCAAACAGCCTGCGTCGAAGGAGAATCAACACCTAACACTGTTGCAATTATCTCCGAAAGCGGCAACACCCGCATAAACCCCGGCGTATTCTCGGGCTTAAAATCAGCTGGTCGATCAGCAAGCTCTTCGACACGCTGCTCAACGCCCTTTGTTAGTTTTCTGCGACAAACTGGACATACGTTGCCAAGTTTCTGCGCTTCTTGCGGCGAAAGAGACACATTACAGGCGCGATGCCCAGTCCAATGATACTTACCATAAGCTGGGTCAGTTTCAATAGTGAACTTAAGCCGCGAGTGGTCTTTGCAGCGAATGGCATCAACCACTTCCCGGTAACTTATTTCTTCAAGCTCAAAGACGTTTGCCTCTCTGCCCAGCCGCCAAGGCCAAAAGCTGTGGCTGTCGCTATTTGAAAGCAGCGTGAACCTGTCAAGCTTGCTTAGGCGCCAATTCATCGGCGGGTCCGAGGAAAGCCCTGTCTCAAGCGCATGCACATGTTTCGTCATGTCGTCATAGCATTCTTCTACACTGTTAAAGCCGCTGAAAGCGCCGAAAATGCTGAACCAAGGCGTCCATGCATGCGCTGGAAAAACCATGTTACCGCTTGAGGTTGCCATAACCTCCTCAACCAACTGCGCAGCCGTCATATTTAGCAGTGGTCTACCATCTGCGCCCAAGTCGCCGTAGCGCGCGAGTACATCGTTTATTTGCTCTGCGGTCTCCAAGCTCGGCGTCAAAATCACATGATGCACCTTCTTGGCTTCTTCTCCAGCATTGAAGACGGTGCAGACCTCAGTTGATAGCACGAAATGCACCTGCGAGGCTGCGTCATCGAAGACCCTGTAAAGGCCTGTGCCTTCCTCTGGGACCAATGTATCCTTTATTTCTCTGAGCCATTTAGGATGTGTAAAATCGCCTGTGCCAACAAGGTTCAGCCCCTTAACCTTCGCGAAACGAGCAATCTCTTTGAGGCTCATCTGCTGACTTGTTGCCCGGCTGTAGCGGCCGTGAATGTGCAGATCAGCAATAACCTTCACTTAATTCGCCTACTCTAAAGTGGCACATGTTAATTTTAAATTTAATGTTTCAATTGCACTAAACACTGAAGGGCATGTTGTTAGGCTTTTATGGCTTCTTCAGCTTCCGTGTCCATGTCACTAGCGCTTCAAGCAGTTCCCGTATTAGCTGCCGCGTCTTTTCATTCGTAAGATTACCTTCCGCATCCACACTTTCATCAGCAAAGGGCAGCATAACCTCTGGACGGTTAAGCGGATACATATCCAGCGCAAGCAATATCTGCCGCAGATGATACTGCGCCCGCGCACCGCCGAAGCTGCCAATTGAAGCGCTCATGATGGCTACAGGTTTCCCAGCGAACGCGTTATCTCCATAGGGTCTAGAAGCCCAGTCGATTGCATTCTTCAAAACGCCAGGCACAGAATAGTTATACTCTGGCGTGGCTATCAGCAATGCATCCGCCGCCTTAATGGCTGCCTTAAACTTTTTCACGATTTCAGGCGGGTTTTCCTCTAAATCTTGATTGAAAGGTGGGATTCCTCCAATATCAAATATTTCTATCACGGCATCATCTGGCTTCAGTGCCATAGCAGCGCGCATCAAAGCCTTGTTATATGAACCGTTACGCAAACTACCCACAATACCCAAAATCTTAATAGGCTTCATACTCGGCGCATCCTGCTCTAAAGCTAACAAGTTATTTGGATGCCGCAATAAGATTTAATTTTATTCTTGCTTACTTTGTGGCGGCGCCTTCAGAAGGTTGGCAATTGGGCTCTTCCTCTACATATTTCGAGAATCGCTTTTCCCAATCCACCTTAAACATTATAACAAATACAATGATCAGCAAGGCTATTCCAATCACTGTGCCTATCAGCAATGAGGCTCCTTCGCCTTCTAATCCGAAGATGATTTTAACAATTCCAAGAGATAAGCGGCCGCTATAGGCTATTATAAGGTTAGAGAAGAATTTTCCAAGCAATGCTGGTATGAAAGCCTGAATTAGCCCGTACCTCATGATGCCCAGCGGAATGAAGAGCAAGTCGTCAGGAAGCGGCGTCAAAGCAAAGATGAAGATGGCTATCGGCCCGAATTTCTTGAAAAGCTTCGTTAAAAAATCCATTTTCTTCTTGTATCTGACGCCTATCACTTTTCTCCCACCGAAACCGATTAAGTAACCTGAAAATTCGCCTATGGCTGCACCGGCTCCTGCAGCAATTGCGATCCATAGTGGTTCAAAAATCCAGTTGCCCAAGTTGTCTTGGAGTCCGCCGAGGATGAATATGACGACAGTGTAGGGGATGGGTATGAAGATTGCTGTTGCTCCAAGCAGGCTTATGAGGAATATACCTAGGTATCCATATTGCAAGGCGAAGTTACGCATCCACTCTGCTATGTCCTGCAATTCCAAGAGGCTCACGCTTTTAAATGACGTATAGGGCATACGCTTAAAGAGATTTGCGATTTAGAAAACCACATCAAAAAATGTCCGCGCACCGCTTAATCGCGTTAAATGCCCGTTTATTCTTGCATGGTGTTTGCTAACGGGTTAGGTAAAAGGCTATCAAGTTGAATGTGCATATGTCGTGCAAGAAGGCGCTCTCGATGAGTGCAAAAACTGATTGGTTGAAAATTCTGATTCGCTGCAGAGATAACGTGAAAGCAAAGATTCGCCCTTATCTTGAATCCGCAACAGCGCAGCAGCCTGTTCTGGGCACTGGCGCCGGAGGCGACCCAATGAAGCCTGTGGACTTAGCCGCGGAAAACGCTATAGTTGAGGTTTTAGAGCAGAATCTCAGCGCTTTTACGCTTGTAAGTGAAGAGTCTGGCGTGAAAGAGTTCGGCGCGAATCCAGCGCAGTGCTATGTAACTGTTGATCCAATAGATGGCACAACTAACCTTGTCCGGCGGCTACCATTTTACGCCACTTCAATCGCCGTGTCCACGCTACCAGTACTTTCCACAGTTTTCGCAGCTTTGGTGACGGACCTCTTCCATGATACTACGTACACTGCAATGGAGGGTAAAGGCGCCTATCGTGACGGCAAGAAAATAAACCCCTCACCACGTACATCGCTGGAAGATGCAGTGATAGGTTTAGACCTGAACAGCTACAAAGTTAAAGCAATTGCACCTCGCTTGTCAGATCTGATTGAAAAAACTGGGCACATACGGCATTTTGGCGCCAACGCCCTTGAACTATGCTACGTGGCTGAAGGCTTAACAGACGCTTTCGTGGATATCCGTGGAAAACTCCGCGTGACTGACCTGGCTGCTGGCTATCTAATACTCAAAGAGGCTGGTGGAGTAATAACCACGCCTGAAGGTCTCGCGCTAGCGACCGCGTTGGATCCTATGCAGAAAATAAAGTTTATTGCCTCTGGAAATGAGCAGTTGCACAAGCAAATTCTTGGTTTGGTAAGCTGAAATGTTAAGGTTACTTCGGCCGCATCCCGCGGCTTTGATAGAGGCAGAGGGCGCAAAAACGCTTGTTATCGCTGACCCGCACTTGGGCTGGGAGCTGACGCTTTATGAGAAGGGTATTCATGTTCCAAGCCAAACATCCAAGCTTCTGCAAAAACTAACGACTTTGCTTTCTAAATACAAACCTGACACTCTGCTGATTCTCGGCGACGTCAAATACACTGTAGTTACAGCGGAACCAGGCGAATGGCGTGATATACCTGAATTTTTCATTCAACTCAAAAACTACGTGAAGAACATCGCTATAGTACGCGGCAACCACGATGCAAACCTTGAACCTCTGCTACCAGAAGGCATACGGCTTCTTCCCGCAACAGGCACCATTGTTGGCGACGTCGGACTTTTCCACGGGCACAAGTGGCCTTCACCCATGCTTCTGAAGTGTAAAACGCTAATTATGGGCCATCTTCATCCTGTAGTAGTTTTTCGCGACCCGTCTGGCTTAAAGATAACGCGGCAAGTGTGGGTTAAAGCCAAATGCCACACTGGCCAACTAGCCACATTGCTCTTACAAAAGAGCAATATAAAAGTTGAAGACTCTGCTGAAGCCACGATAAAGAAGCATTACAACTTCGCGCCGCGCACAACACAAATCTTTCTGATGCCATCGTTCAACGATTTTCTAGGCGGCAGACCAATAAATGAAGCGGCACAAAAAGAGGGGCAAGCGCCAAGCATGATCGGGCCTGTTTTGCGATCAAAAACTGTAGACTTGGATAACGCGGAAATTTATCTTTTAGACGGCACTTATCTTGGGACTTTAAACCAGCTAAAGCAACTTTAGAAAACTCGCAAACAGTTGTAGCCTGTTCAAAAGCACCAGTAGGCATGCAAATACTCTGTTTGCCTTTTCCCGTTCCTAAGTAAATGGTTAGCTTTTCGCTTAGAGTATTGCGATTTCGCCACCACTGGTTTTGCAAGAAAAAATGCGAAATAAATAGCATAACACTTATAGAAACGATAACCCACATTACTAAGGTGGAATGTTTATGTCGTCAGATGATGAGGATTATCCAGAATGGTTTAAGCGCCGTCGGTATCCATTAGCTAATGACCCGTTTTTCGGCGACATTGACCGCATGTTCCGCGAGATGGAAAAGCGTATAGAAGAAGAATTCCGCATGTTCACTGAAAAGGTTCCTAAGGAATATGTTAAGGAGCGTAAGCTTCCGGATGGGAGCACTGTGAGAGAATTCGGGCCTTTTGTTTATGGCTACAGCATGAAAATTGGTCCTGACGGCAAGCCTGAAATTCGCGAGTTTGGCAACATAAAGAAGGGCATTCAAGGTCCAACGGTTAAGGAAGAGCGTGAACCGCTTATTGATGTGATTGAGGCAGACAGCGAAATTCGCGTGGTCGCCGAATTGCCTGGAGTGGAAAAAAGCGACATAAAGCTCCGCGGTACCGAGGATTCGCTTGAAATCAGCGTGGACACGCCGCAGTACAAGTACTATAAGGAAGTTGCGCTTCCCGCGAAGGTAAGAGTGAGGGAGGCAAAATCAAGCTACAAAAACGGTGTGCTGGAAGTTATCTTTCCCAAAGTTGACGCACCATCACCACCAAAAGGTGAACCAATCGACATCGAATGAATGTTGCTGCGTATTAAATTGCTCGTGCACACATGAATACCCCTTCAGAAATTGAAGTGTTAAACAGCATCTGCCGGGAAGCAAAAGCAGAAGGAAAAATCTCTGGCAAGAATCTTACGGTGCTCTATGAGCTTTTCGGCCAGCGCTTCACAAAGGCACTTGAAGCCTTAAAGGAAAACCGCGTTAAAAAATATGTTTTCAGACCAAGCGGCCGTATCGTCTGGATAGTTGTTGGGCGAGAGCGTGATTACCTGATAATGCCTGAAGCTGAATTCTGCATGTGCGACGACTTTTACTTTCGCGTGTTAGACCGAAAAGTCCACTTGTGTTATCACTTGATTGCACAGAGAATTGCCCGCAACCTAGGCTGGTACGAAACCATAGAAGAAGAGGACAGCCTCTATGAGGCTTTAATGAGTGAATGGAAAAAACCCGCTGCTTGATTAGGTCACTAGCCCTGTTAACCAGAAAAATCGAAAATTAATGCTTACACAAAGGCGGCAATTGCGGTTGGTTATCTGCTTGTTCTTCGCACCATAACCGTTTGAACTTGGCTTACACCTGGTATTTTCGCAAGCTCGGTTTCGAATTCATCCACAATTCCGGTTTTGTCCTCTGGGAACTTGACCTGCACTAGGAGCGCTTTTAGCCCGAAGGCTATGGGCTCCTCGTTGTAGCCTTCAATAGCTGAAAATTCGGGTAGGCACTTCTCAATTTTAGCTTTCAACTCGTCAAAATTGACGACGACATCCTCGGGGAAAACTTTGTAGATAACTTTTACGCTGCCCATTGCTTGCTCGCCTCTATTTTATGGTCCTGTGAAACCGCATTTTGGGCACTTGTATGGGCGCCCGAATTTGCGGCATTTCCCACAGCGCTTTATCTGTATTTCACCGCAGTTGGGGCAAAGGAATTTTGTTGCCTCTGTTCCGGGCTGGATGGGTTTACCGCAGCTTGTGCAAGTAACCAAGGATAGTGCTGCTGCTTTTTCTGACATCACGTTCAAACTCCGTGTCATTTGTGTAACGTAAGACTTCCTTATATTTGCTGTGCTTGCTCAGAGGGCTTTGGTGCGTGGGCAGTTGTGAAAACAAATTTGATGCCTTTTTGTTATTTAAAGTTGCAGAAGCTGGCTTTAGGGACTTTTAGAGCATGTTTTTAGCATTGTGATGTTCTAGTGATAGAACAAAGTTGTTCTACAAATAGAGCTAATAGCTAATTGGTGACAAGAATAAGCCGGTGACCGCAAATGAAACATCAAGCTAAACTGATACTGTTCGGCTTTCTGTCGCTGACAATAGGCGTTGCTTTTGCTTCGCCCCTGCTTGTCTCAGAACTAGACGTAAAACCCTTCATAAAACATGTTCAGGGACCAACAGCGGACTTCAGTGTTGACGTTGTCTACGCCAACTTTACCATCATCAATGGCTCCAAACCCGTGAGCGAAAAGGATGGACCTGCTGTTTCGTATTATGTGGTTTTGAACATCACGAATCTCTCCGACATAGGCGCTAAACTCCTAGACGTGAACTTCAAGGCTGCAAAGGAAATCAAGAACATCTCAGAGTCAAATCCAAGCTGGCTGATGAACGGCACTTCCGGCATTGGCTACTTCGCTGAGGGCGCATGGGTCGATGGTGTATGGTACAATGTTACATTAGCCACTCACAATTGGCCTGCTGTTGATATGTGGGGCAACCTTACTTTCTTTAATGGGCTACCAGAAAATGCCACAGGCCCTGGATTTGAAGACTATTGGATGGAAGGCGTACAACTGCTGGACGTGTACGAAGGCATCAATTTCTGGGCCACTTATATGAGCATGAATGGAACATGGACAGACGTGACTGGTAGAATTAAACTACCTCAACCACAAGGGCACAATCCCTTCAATGACGCTTTTACGTTCAATGACATCATTATTAGCGAGCTCCACCTGTTTCAATTTGGCAATGACACCTCTACAGCTAATTCGCACACGCTTGGGCATATGAATGTGAAATCCACTTGGGTAGGCGAAGGACTATTCGACAACTATTGGGCACCACATCAATCCCGCCTAATCGTGCTACAAGGCATTCAGAACATCACAAAACCATGGGCAAGCACCGAAGCGATAGAAGCGTTGAAATCAGGGAGCATAACCTTGCAGACGCGAGTCTTTAATAACGCAGACGTTACAGTTGAAATCGTAAATAACACCGCCATGGACACGTGGTCTTACGCCACCGAACTTAAACAAGTGCAACTGACACGAAACGGCGACAGCTACATATACAACAAAATCTTGGGAGAAAACCAAATTTTCGTAACTGACCAATATGGTGTAGAGGTTTTCATTGAGCCGAGGAGTTAAACGTGCCAAACGCTGGCAACCCTGACCTTGAAGGCACCACCCTGCGCGTGTACGCCTACGTGATTAAGCAAAGGTGTCGGCCCGCGGGAAGTCATGCGCGGCGCAAACCTCAGTAGCCCAAGCGTGGCTTACTGGCATCTGCAAAAGCTTGAAGCGTTAGGCTTGCTGCAGAGAAACGAATACGGCGAGTACGTGGCTAAAGAGAAAGCAAACATCAGCGGGCACCTCTGGATTGGACGCAACATGGTGCCGAGGCTGATGTTCTACTCCCTCTTTTTTATGGGTATCGTGGCTATAGAATTTATAATTATCGGCGTCCAATTTTTCGTGCACGGCCAAATGCCTAACATCACTCTGATTTACCTTTTAGCAACGAATTTTATCGCCATGCTCTTATTTCTCGGCGAAGGCTTGTTGTTAAGTAGGAAAACTAGGGCGGAGCACGGCAAAAGAAACGGAAATTCAACTAACTAAAGTTTTTCGCAAGTTTATTATTACAGTTTTCCGTCTATGTTCTGGAGGGACTATTTTGGGAGTAAACCTTCGCGAGCTCGTCCCAAAAACAGTTGTTAGACTGGAAGATTTAAGCGGAAAAAAGATTGCCATAGACGCTTACAACGCCCTATATCAGTTTCTCGCCATCATCCGCCAGCCAGACGGCACGCCCTTGAAAGACCACACGGGAAAGGTTACCAGCCACCTTAGCGGCTTATTCTACCGCACAAGCAACCTTTTGGAGTTAGGTATAAAGCCAATTTACGTTTTCGACGGCACGCCCCCCGCCCTCAAAGAAGTTGAAATTAAACGCCGCGTGGAAGCAAAGGAAGAAGCCACAATCAAATATGAGCAAGCTTTAGCCCAGGGCAAAATCGAAGAAGCCCGCATGTACGCGCAAGCAACCTCGCGTTTGCATGACTATATGGAAGATGACAGCAAAAGGCTTCTTACGCTGATGGGTATTCCCTGGATTCAAGCGCCCAGCGAGGGCGAAGCGCAAGCTGCACACTTGACTAAGCGCGGCGACGCAGATTACTGCGCAAGCCAAGACTATGACAGTCTGCTTTTCGGCGCGCCTATGCTAATTCGGAACGTTACAATTTCAGGCAGAAGGAAGCTTCCTGGCAAAAATGTTTACATCGACGTCGTTCCTGAAGTAATCAAATTGGATGATGTGCTAAAAGAGTGCGGTATAACCTATGAGCAGCTGATTGATGTGGGCATTCTTATCGGCACAGACTTCAACCCAGACGGCATCAAGGGTCTTGGCCCCAAAACCGCTTTAAAGCTAATAAAAGAGCACGGAACGTTGGAAAAGGCTTTACCACATATAAAAAACGCCGAGTTTCCGCATCCGCCGGAGAAGATACGAGAAATATTTTTGCAGCCGAAAGTAAGTGATGATTACACGCTGAAGTGGCAGGAGCCCGACGTAGAGGGCATTGTGGATTTTCTAGTCGGCGAAAAAGACTTCTCAGAAGACCGTGTTAGGAAGGCAATAGAGAAAATGCAGGAAGGAAGCAGGAAGCTTGCGGGAAAAACTACGCTGGAAAAATGGTTTGGTTAGTTGCTAAAACCTTTGCCCATACTCTCCTGTTAAGGGAACAAAGGCGACGCCGCCAAGGTTTTCCTGCCTGATTTTGCCATCCGCACTCTTCGTGACTCTTATGAGGCTCTGAAACAGCGAGACACTGCCCACAGGGATTAGCATAATGCCATCGGGCTTCAACTGGTCTATCAGTGGATTAGGCACATCTGGCGCCGCCGCTGTAACCAGGATTCGGTCGTATGGGGCTTTTTCATCATAGCCTTTGGAGCCGTCCGCATTAATTATTGTTACTCGATCAGCATAACCCGCTATCATAAGGTTTTTCTTTGCGTTATCAGCCAGCGCCTTAACTATCTCTACGGTGTACACATGACCCCACTCGCTTCTAGGCGTGTCTAAAGGGGCAATTATCTCCGCTATTGTAGCGGCGTGCCAGCCTGATCCCGCGCCAACTTCCAGAACCCTCTGGCCAACTTCCAACTGTAAGGCTTCGTTCATTATCGCAACCATGTGTCGCCTAGTCCAGCTTTACGCTGCGGCTATGTGGCGCGGAGATTGTTTGGCCGAAGCCTATCGGAAGCGGCGTGTCAACACTGCCATATTGCTGCGTGTCAGGCGGCAGAAATTTCGCGCGGGGTACAGCTTTCATTGCCTTGATAACTTTGGGTGTCTTCAAGATGCCTTGCTTTATTAGGCTGTCAATGAGTTTTTCCCATTCTGTTTTTTCCAAATCGAAGCACCACTCAGAATATGTCGCTGGCTCCCTTTTAACATGTGCGGTGATTGGAAACACGCATGGCTAAAAACGGCGTCCTACTTTCTGGCTTGCTTCAAAAATGCTTATCGCAAGGGCGTTTTGGGCTGCTTTTCCTGCGTCCTCACACTGTTTTGTGAACTTAAAGGGTTTAAGTGTAAATCTTTTATACCCTAGTGTATATGCATTAAGCGAGGAAATGGACATGTTCAAGCTTAAAGTATCTGATGCTAAACTCTTGAGAGATATGGTTACCGCTATCTCCATTCTCGTAGATGAGGCCACCTTCAAAATTGAGCCTGAAGGCTTAAAACTGCGAGCGATGGATCCATCCCGAGTTGCCATGATTGACTTTGAATGGCCTAAAACAGTTTTTGAAGAGTATGTTTGTGAAGCTCCCTCGAAGATGTGCATAAACATAAGCGAGTTGCTGAGGCTGCTTAAACGCGCAGGCAAAGATGAAGCAGTGGAGTTGTCGCTGGACGAGAAAACAGGGCGGCTTCAAATTAAGATAACTGGAAAGTACAGTCGCAACTTTAATATGCCCACGCTTGAGGCGTCAGAGGAGGAAGTTCCCACTCCAAAGATAACCTTCAACGTGAAAGCTAAGGCGACCACACAGGGACTAAGCCAGGCAATAGAAGACGCGCAGCTGGTCAGCGATCACGTGCGTATAGAAGCGGACACAGAGAAGCTTGTGCTAAATGCGACAGGCGACCTGATGGGCGCGACGATAACGCTTCAGAAAGGAAGCGACGCCCTGCTGGACTTGGAAGTGAAAGAGAATTCGAAGGCAACGTTCAGCTTAAGCTATCTGGCTGAGATAATAAAGGCGGCTTCTGCCACATCAGACATTGCCACGCTTGAGTTTTCAACAGACATGCCTATCAAGATAGACTTTCAGCAAACAAAAGAGGGCAAGCTAACGTTCTTCCTCGCGCCTAGAATTGAATCAGAATGAGCATTGCCACAATGGAAACGGGGCGATTCACACAAACCGACCTTGCAAAATATCCCTTTCTAAAAGAAACCGCTAAGCTTGTAAAGCAGCTAGGCCTGAAAATCGAAGAAGTTGCAAATCCTGACATGGCTGTGATTCTTAATCGTGCTGAAGAACGAGTTAGAGAAGCAATTTTGTCCATTTCTGTTGGCAAAAAACGCGAAGCCAACGTGGAGATTCCCTCTTTTCCAGTTGCGCTCATGCTGGTGATAGCTACAAAAAATTCTTTCATTAAAAGGCGCTATGCTCTAGCTGAAGCTAAGCAGGCTTTCAGCGATATGCAGGCTGAAAGTAGCGAAAAGATTTTGGCGATTGCACGTGATTTCGACTGGAATATAGAATTAAACCGCGATTTTGCCGTGCCTCTCGAGTTTGCGGTTAGCTTCGCTGATTACTTAAGGAACACGACGCATCTGCGGGACAAGAAGTGGAAGCTTGTAAACCGTCTGTTGGCAAATGGGAAAGTTTACTTGAACAAGCAGGACGTTACAAGGCTTTTGCAGGAAGAAGTGCAGAGACGCATTGAAAAACGTTTAGAAGCAACCGAGCTTCCAGCGCTGCCCGAGAAAATAGTTGAGATAGCAACGCGGCTTTTGGAATTAGCTAAGGAAAGTATTGGCCAGGAAGAGATGGAAGGGTTTCCCAAGGTTGTTACGCAATCTGCTTTCCCGCCGTGCATCGTGGCGCTTTATGAAGCCGCATCAAAAGGTCGCCATCTTTCGCATATAGGTCGCTTCACCTTGACTTCTTTTCTAGTAAACATTGGTATGTCGCCGGAAAAAGTGGCGGAGCTTTTCAAAAGTTTCTCGGACTATAATGAGAGGCTAACGCGTTATCAAATTGAGCACATAGCAGGAGAGCGTGGTTCCAGAACGCGGTATACTCCGCCTCAGTGCGTGACATTGCAGACTCATGGCGTCTGCGTAAACCCTGATGCTTTATGCCGTCGAGTTCGCCATCCATTGACTTATTATAAGCGCAAACAGAGGCAATTCAGCTCAAGTTTGCCGAAAGCAAGCTGATGAAGCGCGGGCTGGCTTCCATTCAGCTTTTAGGCTTGGCTGCTAACGGTTAAATGTGGGTACGCGAAATCATCTATTTGCGCAAGCGCGGCAGAGGAGGGTTACCGTGGCTTCCCGGGATTTCGTTTATAAAAAATTTTCCGAGTTTTACAGTAACCCCTCTACAGTTACGCCGCAGCTTTCAATGATAGGTCAGCGGGAGTTGGGTTTTCTTCTTTTCAAAGAGCGCGTTATGGTGAGGCATAAAAGTTTCGAAAGCATGAGCAGTCTGAAGCGTTTTCTTAGCGAAACAGTTCCTTCAGATGTCTATCACTCTTGCGCCTATTACGAGAATCCAGAAGCGGAGATGAGTAAGAAAGGCTGGCTTGGCGCGGATTTAGTCTTCGATATTGATGCTGACCACATACCCACACCCTGCGATAAGGTACATGACGAATGGACTTGCACTAACAGCAAGTGCGGCTTCAGCGGAAAAGGCATAACACCCGAGGCTTGCCCAATCTGCGGCGGACAAAAATTTGAAACTAAAACTTGGGCGTGCGAGCTCTGCCTAGAGGCTGCCAGAGAAGAAACTGCAAAGCTAATTGACATCTTGGAGAAAGACTTCGGCTTTTCCCACCAAGAGATGCGCGTGTTTTTTTCGGGACATCGGGGATATCACGTTCAAATTGAAAAGGACGCCGTTAAGACATTAGATGCTATGGCGCGTAAGGAGATAGTTGATTATGTTTCCGGAATAGGCCTATCCATATTAGAGGATGAAGCGAAAGGCAAAACGCAAAAGCGGCGGCGTTCGACTCCATTCCACCTGCACAATTTTGGTTGGCACAAACGCTTGAAGTTGGGGCTCCAAAGTTTTATAATGAGAGCCACAAAAGACGATTTGAAAAATGTTGGAATAAAGGGAAATTACGCTGCTTTTTTGGAAAACAGAGAGGTCCTGCTTAAGCGTTGCATAGAAGAAAACCGATGGGATAGTGTCCGAGGAATTGGTGTTGGCACTTGGAGAAAACTAGCCAAATATGTGCAAAGTCTTGAAGCCGCGAAAATCGACACTGTTGTCACCACAGACATTCATCGCTTAATCAGGATGAGCGGCACCTTGCACGGCAAAACAGGCTTGTTGAAAGTGGAGTTTCCAGCCAAAAGCCTCGAAGACTTCGACCCTCTCAGGGAGGCAGTAGCTTTTAAAGAGGGCACAGCAAGAGTCTCCGTCTCGGAGGCGCCAGAATTCAGGTTAGGTGATAATACGCTGGGTCCATACAAAAACCAGGTAGTTGAACTTCCAACAGCAGCGGCTGTGCTGCTAATTTGCAAAGGCAGAGCTGAGGTGGCGCAGTAGGAATGTACGACGAGATTTATGCTGCTTGGCGGCGTGAAGCCGAAAACGAGGCGCTTGGCAGTTTACCCACTGACTTTTACACTCGTGTTGCACGTTACCTGCAGAAGATTAAAGAAGAAAGTAGAATGCTTGACAAGAAAACAGTGAAAGCAGCGCTTCTTGAGCATGAGCTGCAGCATGCCAAGCGCATGATAAAAGCGGTAGTCTGGCTACGGTACAGAAAGCTCCTTCGAATTATTAGTAAAACACAGAAGGTTCCAGCAGAATCGCTGACGGCTGAAGAAACTAAATTATGGACGAATTTTGCTTCCTTCGCCGAAGCATACCAAAAGTTTGCAGAGAACCTTCTGCGCGCGCAAGTTCCCGCAGAAAGCACACCGAAACCACATAAAAGGGTCGCCCTACGATTCTTGAAGGAGATTCCCGCGATAATTGGCGCAGACATGAAAACCTACGGCCCATTTATGGCAGAAGACGTGGCGTCCGTGCCCGTGGAAAACGCAAAAATACTGATTAAACAAGGCTTAGCTGTGCAAGTTGAGACTTCCTGAAAAACAGAAACCTCAATATACGCATTCCGCGCCTTCATATTCGGCGACCATTTACGATTTCATGTAGAAACAAGTAACAGTCTGTTCTGTGTCGTATTCTAAATTCGGGTTTGGTGGCGGCGTTTTATGCGGCGCCTTAGCATGTAAGTGGCGGCGGTTGCT
>JAOZIH010000040.1 GCA_026014545.1 Candidatus Bathyarchaeota archaeon | reverse complement strand
GCGGAAAAATTGGCCATGATACTTCAGTAGAGCCGCCTATAGCGTAAATTTTGCCGTTAACCACCGCCACGCCCAGACCGCCACGCGCAAAAACCATACTCCCCGCCTTCTTCCATTCGCCTATGTTCTGCCATGACCCATTAGTCTCAAGCAGCTGTCCAAGCACCGTTGGCCCAACATCATAGCTTAAGCCGCCTGCCCAATCAAAATCTGGCAAAAAATTAGGCGCATACCCCACTTGACCCAAGCCATAATTCACCAGCGTCAAGATGCAAACTGCAGCAAGCCCGAGAGACAAGCAGTGCTTGCCCTCCACTTTCCACAACCCTCCATTGAACCTAAAAGTTGCACCTCTAAATGCTAGAGTTTTTAAACACATAAGTTTTTTGTTACAACCCAAAAAGTTACATTAATTTCCAAAAGCAGAGAGCTGTTTGGATCTTTATTTTCCCGCCTCTGTACGTTAGCTAATAGCTACTGCCGCAGATAATGTTATGTTCTTTTTCGCGGGCGGTTGTTTCCCACGTAACCTATCACTTAACTTCACAGTGGAGCGGTGCGCTCCTCTCAGCCAAGCTCTCTCGGCGTGGGATGTTCGTGCCCGCGCCCACTGTGTCCCATGTTTGGGTAAACCCGCCATCACAAGCAGCAAGCTTTATGAGGCTTGCGGTCTTCCGTTGGGTCCGTCGCCATGGAGTTAGCCAGTGGGATACGATAATAAGGAAAAATAAAGAATTAAGCATTGCTATTTAGCGGTTTATGTCAAGCTGGCAGGTGACTAAAGCCAGTTTTTTACCCCATGGCGCATCTATTAACGCCTCTTTTATTTGCGTGAAGCCGTTTTTCTCGTAGAATCGCCTTGCGTGAGCTTCGTCTTTTCCAGCGTTTACGATTAGGGTTTTTGTGCCTTTTTGTTTCTGGTCGGCTATGGCTTCATGCAGCAGCTGTGTTCCCACGCCCTGCCGCGTGTACTGCGGGAAAACTATTATGCGCTCCAACTCTGCTATGCAATCGCCTTACAAGGTAACTTAAGCGAAAAAAATTAAAAAAAGTTGTTTTTCCCGCGGCCGCCGCCTTGAGCAATGTCTCTTTTGCAAAGGCCTTTTTGACGTAATCTTCGGGTATTCCAAATTTGGCAACGTTATCTTGGTAAACTTGGCTATTTTTGTTTTCCAAAAGAGCTGAAAGTAGCTTAGAGAGCTCCTGCAAGTCATTTTGGGTTGCTTTTTTAAATTTAATCAATGCTCTTTCGCATTCTTCAAAATGGCAACTTTACCGCATATCAGTCAATAAGGGTAAGAATTTGCATAAAACTGTTGGGATACAAATCTATTAGGAGGGGCCGAGGTTGGGATTTGAACCCAAGCAAAAGGCTCCACAGGCCTCTAGGCTGCCAGACTACCTCACCTCGGCC
>JAOZIH010000008.1 GCA_026014545.1 Candidatus Bathyarchaeota archaeon | reverse complement strand
GGAAACTGTGCATTTCGCAGTTGCTAACCCTGCTAAAGCCGTGATGCTCCAAGCCCTAGCCATAATAGTACCCGTTTTAGCGTTAGTTGTCGTTGCTGCGGCGATAATCAAGCGTTACAAGCGCAGACAGCACCAGCCTGAGCAGCATGAGGTTAAGTCTTCAAATTCTGAATGAATTTCCAGATGAGCTTCGGCTGATCCAGCGCCGTCCTAAGCGTTTTCCCAGGATACCTGAAGTAATTAATCAGCAACAGCCTCTTGTACCGCTTAACAGCCATGGCTGCTATTTCTTTCACCTCGGCGGGCGTGAAGTCCTCGGTTCTTATCAGCGGCATCCCCCATGTCTGCCTCACCTCGGCGAAGGCGCGCGGCGTCAAATCCCTCTCAATGTAGCCTTTCTCCACGCATTCCCGATGGAGCCGGGTGCCCAGCGAGGGCGTTGCCACATGAAGCAGCATGCCCACGTCATATTCGCGCTTAAGCCAGAGCGCAAGCTCCACCGTCCGTAGCATGTGCTCCTTCTTCTCACCGGGGAAACCAATAATGTAGAAGGCTGCGGTGCTTATCCCCACCGACTTGCACATTTTGGCAACTTCAATCACTTTCTTCAAGTCAAGACGCTTATCAATAACATTATCAAGAATGTATTGATCGCCCGATTCGATGCCGAAGAAGACGCTTTGGCAACCCGACCGCTTCATCTTCTTCAAAAGCTCAAGCGTCAAATAATCAGCTCTTATGCCATTCGGCGTTTCCCACTTGAACCTGATGCCGCGTTCAATTATTTTGTCGCAGATCTCCTCAAACCTTTTCAAGTCAAACGTTAAATTGTCATCCTCAAAAAAGATGGTTTTCACCCTGTACTTATCAACCACGTACTCTATGTGATCCACAACATAGATTGCTGAGTGCGCTCTGAACGCGCGGCCCATGTGCAAGTGCACAGCGCAGAAGTTGCAGTTAAACGGGCAGCCTCTGCTAGTTATCATAGATATCGCCCTATCCTTGAAGCTGCGATACTCTATTTTGCGGGGGCTGAGATACTGCTCCATGTTCACCAAGTGATACGCCGGATAGGGAAGCTCATCCAAGTTCCTAATGAAGGGCCTCGCCGGATTCTGCTTTACTTTGTCGTTCTCGCGGTAAACTATGCCTTTCACATCGCTTATTTTTCTGGTTCCCGCATAGAACTGAACGATTTCAGGCATGGTGTACTCGCCTTCGCCGACGACGGCGATGTCCACGCTCCGCGCTTCTTCCATGAATTCCAGAGGCACTGCGGAAATATGAGGGCCGCCCACCACCGTTAAAATATTAGAGTCCACTTCTTTCGCGATATCAGCGACTCTGATGGCGTGCTCCACTTGAGATGTAAACGGGTTCGCTATGCCAACGATGTCAGGCTTTCTCCTGCGAATTTCCTCTCTTATCACCTCGTAGGGCATGCCAACAACGGTTGCGTCACCAATTTTTCTGAACAATGCGTTAGTCATGAACGCGTCTAAAATCTCCACTTTGTACCCTGCTTTATCAAGAACAGCCGCTATGTACATTAGCCCCAAGGGGAGGTTGCCAGCAGGCGGATCGGAACCAGGATAAAAGGTCTGCGGGGGATTTATGAGGAGCACTTTCATGTTTAACCAGTGGTATTAGATGGCGGCTCTGAAATATTTAAACTAGCTCATGCATTGGGTAAGCAGAAAAAGCGTGGTTATCTGGATGCGGGAAAAAGTGATTGTAGCGTGGAGCGGCGGCAAGGACAGCGCCCTTGCACTTTACGAGATTCTGAATTCGGGCGGCTACGAGGTAAAAGCGCTCCTGACGACAATTACACGGGATTATGATCGAATCAGTATCCACGGCGTACGCCGTGTTCTGCTGGAGCAGCAAGCAAAAGCTCTGCACATCCCACTTGAGGAAATGTTTATTCCTAAAGGAGTCTCTAACGCTGACTATGAACGCGAGTTGCTGAAAGCGCTTAGGCAGCATCGCGACAGCGGCGTCTGCTCAGTGGTGTTCGGCGATATTTTTCTCGCTGATGTGAGAAAATATCGTGAGAGCCTTTTGGAAAAAGTTGGGATGAAAGCGTTTTTTCCTTTATGGGGCAGAAATACAAAGTTGCTTCCGTTGGAGTTCATAAATCTCGGATTCAAAGCGATAGTTACGTCTGTCGATTCAGCAGTTCTCAGCAGAGACTTTGTCGGAAAAGACTATGATGAGCAGTTCTTGGCAAATCTCCCAGCCAATGTGGATCCATGCGGCGAAAACGGCGAATTTCACTCGTTCGTTTATGATGGACCAATATTCAAAGAGAAGATTGCATTCAAAAAAGGCGAGATAGTGCTAAGGGATAACCGCTTCTACTACTGCGATTTGCTCCCTTCTTAGCAAGAACGCTGCAGCCGCTTAAGATGCTTTACTTTTTCCACGTTTCCTCAGAAGTAGCATCACTGCAGTAACCGCCACGATGCCGGCGATCACGGCGAGAACCAGCCAGAGTGAGGTGGCGCTGGCGCTCTCTTCGCTACGGTTTTGCATGTCGCGTAATATGGCTTTGACTTCGCCGATGTCAGTTTTGATTGTGGCTATGTCTCCTTGAATTTCTGTCACTGTGCCTGTTAAAGTGCCCAGTGTGGTGCTTATGGTTGCTGTGTCGCCTTGGATGTCTGTCACTTTTAGCTGGATGTCGGTTATGGTTGTCTTAATTGCACCTAAGTCTGTTTTTATTGTTGCGACATTTCCGTCTAATTCAACAAGTTTCGCGTTTATCTGTGTAAGAGAAAGCTGCATCTGGCCTACGTTGGTTTCGATTTTCGCGATTGAGTTTTTAATTTCCTTTAACGTAGCGTTTAACACGCTTATGTCTGTTTGAAGCGTGCCTATGTTGGTGCTTATGGTGGCTATGTCTCCTTCGATTGTGTTTAAAGTGCCCTGTAGGTTACCGAAAATTGTGCCAATATACACGGTGTTCCCTTCAATTTGTGTGATGCCGAGTTCAATATTGTTCACGGTTGTTTCTATGGTGCCAACAGATGTGGAGATTATCGCGAGTGAATTTTGAATGTGTGTCAATGTGGCGTTTAAGTTGCTGATGTCTAATTGGATTAGGCCCACGTTAGTGTTGATTGTCATTATGCTGCCTTGAATTGAAATTATGCTGCCTTGGATGCTGCCTATAGCCGTGTTTATGGTTGCTATATTGCCGGCGATGCTGGTCAGTGTTAACCCTATTGTGGCTATGTCCGTTTTGATGCTGCCTATGTCTGTCTGAATCGTTACGATGTCGCCTTCTATGCTGATTATCCTCGCGTTTACGGTATCCAAGGATACTTTAATCGTATTAACATCTGTTTTGATGGTTACTATGTTGTTCTGTATGTCGGTCAGCCACGCGTTCCAGCCTGTCAGAGTCTGGCTTAGTAAGAAGGATTTTAACGTGGTTCCTGCGGCAGAGTCGCTGTAAGCGTTTACAACTAAAGCGTATGTGCCTGCTGAAGCGTCATGCGGGATTGTGTAAGGTATTCTGTATAGTCCTGTAGCGACTGGTTGAATTAAGCCAGTTAAGTTGGCGTTCAATGTTCCCTCATAATACAGGTCAGCGGTTAGCATGGCGTCTATAGGCGCGCCTGATAAGGAAACTAGGATGTAGAAGTCAGCTATTTCTCCTCGGAAGTGTATTGAGCCAACATCCGCTTCGACATCTAGCGGTCCTAAGGGAATTGTAGCGCAAGCCTGACTAACAGGAGCAAAAATTGTTAAGTGAAGTAGGAGCACTGTGCAGCTAAGCATCAATGCCTTTTTAACTTTTAGCGTTTCCATTAGGGGCCTTCTCCTTTCTAAGGCAAACAGTTTTTTGGCGCACTTAACCTATGTTTCGAACTTGAGAATATTGCGTGTAAAAACATAGAACGATTAGGGTATGGGGCCGAAAAACTTTCAAGCTTAACTGTTGGTTTGCAAAAGGTTCATATGGTTTGGATGCTCATTTCATATTTAAATGGTGAATTTTTATGTCAAAGATTCTTGTCCTCTATTATAGTCGTAGCGGTAACACAGAGAAAATGGCTAGAGCTGTTGCTGAAGGGGCAAAAAACGCTGGTAATGCGGAGGTGGAGTTGAGCTACCATGTTGACGCTGAAGACTTGGCGAACTTTGACGCGGTACTTCTAGGCGCGCCAACGTATCATCATGACATTCCAATGGATATGAAAAGACTTTTCGAAGAAGCAGCGGCGAAGGGCATGAACCTAAAGGGAAAAATAGGCGCTGCTTTCGGCTCTTACGGGTGGAGCGGTGAAGCGCCGAAGTTGCTTCTTGAAATCATGAAAAACAAGTTTGAAATGCAGGTGATTGAGCCGCCATTGCTGGTTAAATATGCGCCTGACGAGAAAGCACTGAGCCTATGCCGCGAGCTTGGGCGGCAAGTTGCCACAACCCTTATGCACAAAGTTTAGCTTATTCTATAGTGAGGAGAAAAAATGAGCCTAAACCCAGATAATGAGTTGGTTGAATTCATAAGGCGGCAGATAGTTGTCGAGAAGGAAATTGTGGATTCATTGAATAAAGGTGTGGTTAATATTAAGAATCCGGCTGTGACAAGCGTTTTGAAAGGCATAGCCTTTGACTCCATGAAGCACGCTGACCTTTACGCGTCAGCGCTTACCTTTTTGACATCAGTTTCTCAAGCTTTAACGCAGGAGAATCTTGACGAGCAAAGGGCGCTTGTGGAGAAGCACATCCGGCTAGAAGCGGAGCTTATAAAGAAAATTGAGAAAATACTGCCTTCCGTCAAAGATAGCAAGGTCAGGTTTCTTCTGGAAGCTATTTTAGTTGACGAGAAGCGGCATCACGCCATGCTGAAAACGATTCTGGAAGTGATTGTTAAGGCAGAGACTATAACCGAAGATGACTGGTGGCAGCTACTGTGGGAAAACGTGCCTTTTCACGGTGCTCCAGGAGGCTAACCACAAACATTTTTTAAATGCCCTTTTTCGAGAATGCAAACTGAAATAAGCCAGATGCCACATACCTTTACTTAGAAAAAGGTTAGTTTATGGCGCATCATGCTCACCACATGCACATGTTCAAGCGTAAATTCTGGGTTTCCCTTGCGTTAACGGTTCCTGTTTTGCTGCTTTCTGACGCCATTCAAAGCTGGTTTGGACTTACTTGGCTTGAAGTGCCTTATCAGCAGGAAATTTTGTTGACGCTTTCAGCGGTAATCTATGCTTACGGTGGATTGCCTTTCTTGCAGGGCATGGCCGAGGAAGTTAAGCGGCGGCAACCTGGCATGATGACGCTGATAGGAACGGCGATCTCCGTGGCCTTTTTCTATTCAGCAGCAACCGTTATCCTCATAACGGGCATGGATTTCTTCTGGGAGCTTGCTACGCTAATTGATGTCATGCTTCTGGGGCATTGGATAGAAGCAAAAAGTGTGCTTGGCGCTTCGCGGGCGCTTGAGGAGCTTGTCCGAATTATGCCCACAACCGCTCACCTTGTGCGGGACGGCGAAGTGATAGAGGTATCTGTGTCTCAGCTGAAGATTGGCGATTTGGTGCTGGTACGCCCAGGAGAGAAGATTCCTTCTGACGGCGTTGTAGTTGAAGGCGGGTCTTTTGTTAACGAGGCATTGCTAACGGGTGAGTCAAAGCCTATTTTCAAGACTAAAGAAAGCAAGGTGATAGGCGGCGCCATCAACGGCGAAGGCGCCTTGAAAGTTAGGATAGAACGAACTGGCGAAGAAACGTATATTGCACAAGTGATTAAACTTGTGAAAACCGCGCAGGAAAGTAGGTCGCATACACAGGATTTGGCGAACAGAGCGGCCGCTTTTCTCTTTTATGTTGCCCTCGGCGTGGGTATAGTAACTTTTGTCGCGTGGTCCATCTTGGCGAGTACTGATATGGCATTGGAACACACAGTAACCGTGCTCGTAATCGCTTGCCCTCACGCGCTTGGCTTGGCGATTCCATTGGTTGTGGCGCTTTCCACTTCGATAACTGCGAAAAGCGGCATCCTCGTTAGGGATAGGAAGGCGTTTGAGATGATTAAGGATGTTGACGCAGTTGTTTTTGATAAGACTGGTACGTTAACGGAAGGCAAATTCGGCGTCACCGACGTTGTTGCTTACATTCCCACCGAGCGTCTTCTGGCGCTTACTGCGAGTGTGGAGCTCAACTCTGAGCATATAATCGCTAAAGCCATAGTTGAGTATGTCCACAGCAAGGGCGTACCTGTTCCTAACGTGAAAGCCTTCAAGGCGTTACCGGGCAAAGGCGCCTATGGAAAAGTTGCGCGTAGCGAGGTGTATGTGGGAAGCCAAACGCTGCTGCAAGAGATGAAAATACCAGCAAATGACGATGATATTAGAGCTTTGCAGGATCAGGGAAAAACAGTTGTTTTCACGGTTGTTGACGGAAAACTTGCCGGCGCCTTCGCGTTAGCTGATAAAATTAGAAGGGAATCTGCAGAAGCCACAGCGAAGCTGAAAGCGCTTGGCTTGAAGGTTTACATGCTCACAGGAGATTCTGAATCCGTTGCCAGATGGGTTGCAAAAGAGCTTGGTATAGACGAATATTTCGCGCAAGTTCTGCCCGACCAGAAATCCGAGATAATCCGCGCGTTAAAGGCCCGTGGTCATAAGGTGGCTATGGTGGGCGACGGTGTAAACGATGCTCCCGCATTGGTTACGGCGGACGTCGGCATCGCCATTGGCGCGGGAACAGATGTGGCAATCGAAAGCGCTGATATAATCCTCGTTAAAAACGACCCACGGGATGTGGCAAAGATAAGAGATCTTTCACAGAAAACATACAGCAAAATGACGCAGAACTTGTGGTGGGCAGCAGGCTACAACATCATTGCCATACCCTTGGCTGCTGGCGTGTTAAGCGGCTACGGCGTAGTTTTGCCGCCAGCAATTGGCGCCATAATCATGAGCTTAAGCACGGTAATAGTTGCACTTAACAGCCAAACCTTGAGGAAATACGAGCCAAAGGGTGTGGAATTCAAGGAAGAAGCACCTGTTACGGTGAAGGACCCAGTTTGCGGTATGGAGATTGAGCCAGCAACGGCATATAGCAAAACCGAGTACAAGGGAAAAACATACTACTTCTGCTCGCAGCACTGCGAAGAAGAATTCAAGAAAAATCCAGCGAAGTACGCCTCAAAGAAGCTGGAAAACGGCGAGCACTAACATTAAAAAAGAAAACATGTTTTCCTTCACTTTTTACTCAAGTGTAAAGGCATAAAAAACAAAATGCATAGTTATCACAGTAAAAAACCCTTAAATAAGGGGGCAGTCTTTTCCAAGCGATATTGGGTCTGCCTAAAAAGACGGAAAAAGTGTTTATAGTTTCCGTTTATTCCCTGCTTGAGAGTACGATGATGTAGTCCGCGGTGTCTGCACACATGTCTGCGGCGTGCTCAATGAACTCGATTAAATCATCGAAAATGACCATAGCTCCACAATTGATTTCTGCACCGTACTTGACAAACAAGCTCTTAGCTTTAAGATACTCCTCATCGAGCACATGCTCAATCTCTCCAACTTTTTTAGCTTGCGCTATAGCTTCCGCTGGATCAGAAGAGATTTTTTCAATGCTGTTGCGCAAGGTTTGCGCGGTATCCACAAGTTTCGATGCCATGAACACCGTTTTTGCGCACAGTTCCTGCGGGATTTTCGCTCCTGTCAGCATTTCCAAGCAGCGCGCTGCATCTTTTGTATGATCTGCAAGAGTATCCAACCTTTTAACGAGGTGAAGCAGGTCTTCTCGGTAATCAGCCACAAGCGCTGCACCTTTAGACAACTCAGTAAAAACTTCTGTCCGTAACCTATCAACTTCTTCTTCGGCCTTATACAAGTTTTCAACATACTTCTTAGACTCGACGAAGTTGCCTTCAGAGAAACTTTTGATAGCCTTATGAAGCCATGTTACTGTATCAAAGGCTCTTGTTATCTGCTCATGCGCCAGCTCTAACGCCTTAGTCTTGCGGCGCTTCTCAAACCAATTATAGCTCCTTCTTTCCACAGAGAACATCTCCTTTTAATCATTATTTTATGTTGTAGACATATAACCCTTCTGTAACGTCGTCACATTCAAGATGAATGTTTGACCTTCCTCTTATATTTAATTCATTGATGCAAAATGGGCTCTACCCCTATCCATCCTAAGATAAGTGAGCGTCAATTGCCAGAAACCAGTCTACCGAACCAACATCCCATACGTATATTTCTTTTCTCTTTTTCTTCTGTCCACGTTTAGTCATGATCTCACTCTGCTAATCTGCATGTAAGTAAAGCACCAGGAATTCCGCAAATCGACTTTTCTCTTTTTCTTCCCCTCATGGCTCTGCGCATTACCCCCCATGCAAAAGTGATAGTTCGCACTTATTTAGAATCTCCAAATATCCTATATAAGACACTTTAGTCTATATACCAGCGCCTTTTTGTAAGCAAACAAAACTCGCTTATTTTCCAATAAGCGTAAACACTGCTACATCTTTTTTCTTTCCTTTTCCGAAACCCAGTATTCAGTTACTGCGCCTTTCGAGTCAATAATTCGTTCTTTCTTGAAAACAGGCGCTTCACTTTTATATCGTTCCACGGCTTCTTGCAAAACTGGAAAAACCTCTGAGCGATGAGAGCCGGCAACTGAAACGTACACTAAGTCTTCTCCCACATTGAATTCGCCTAGTAAATGGTGAATTTGAACATCAACTATGCCTGGCTTTTTAGACAAGTTCTCACAGATTTTAGCGAGAACTTCATTAGCCTTCTCTTCGTATGCTTCCAGCGTAAGCTTCTCAACTTTTTCTCCTTTCAACGTTTCGCCACGCGCTACACCGATGAAAAGCGCTATAGCGCCAACTTTCTCGTAACTCTTGCTATTTCTGATACTGGTAAGTAGATCTTTAACAGAAAACGTTCCTTTTTCATGAACCCCCGCGTGCTGAGTCATACTTGTCTCTCCTTCTCACATAGCATACAATCTAATTTGCATTTAAAGAAATTTCCGCCTTAAACAGCTAACATGCACCAAATCAAAAAGGTGCACTCTG
Organism: Candidatus Bathyarchaeota archaeon; assembly: GCA_026014545.1. Taxonomy (GTDB): domain Archaea; phylum Thermoproteota; class Bathyarchaeia; order Bathyarchaeales; family Bathycorpusculaceae; genus JAOAIV01. The sequence goes on along the minus strand of JAOZIH010000008.1, from coordinate 70,911 downwards.
TAAAGCTGTTTGCCCTCTGCAATGCTTGACGCCTTTAGCTGCTGCTACGTTTTTTATGGGCTTCTTTTTTGTCGATAGTGAATCGTGGAAGGACAACCGCTGCAACCATATTCTACCCTTAAAGCAAGTTTTGCAGTTAGCGCCGCACGGAGCAATATCCGTTTTCTTTTCAGGAAGTCGAGGTTTAAACTTCTGAAGATAAGAAACATTCCCGACAATGTGGACTGCTGCTCTTTCTAAACCTGTTGCCCTTGGATTTGCTTCAGGATATTTTAGCCACCACTCTTTTCTGAAGGGACAATGCAGACCAAGTAAATCATGTTCGCAGTTGTTCCCAAAAGCACCACATTGGGACAATTTTTCATGGTGTCTGCGCGTTTGCTTGCTTCCTCAATCGTTCTTGCTTCACCAATCACTATCCCACAAATATCTTTAATTAACATCAAAACTCCGTTTTCCTTTCCCTTTTCTCTTTAGCAAACTTGCCTCTTAAATTGTTTCCCCAACTAAAAAGATTAGCAGATTAATCTGCAATAAACTGCTCGGCAAGCATTGAATAAACAGCGTTCATGCCTGCTTTGCCGTTTGCAACTCTGGCTGAGCAGCCTGCGCTGGTTTAGCAATCAGTTTGGACTTTCTTGCGCCCACATGCCTAAGTGGTGCTACTTTCTTAGCTACATTATAAACGTCTGATGCAATCTTTCCTAAAACCATCTCTTGAACGAACTGATCCAGCGTTAATAAAGACGCTTTTTCCTTAACAGTTTTCTCCATCATGCTTCGTATAGCCTTTTCTTGGGAGGTTTTGATACGTGCAAGTGTAAGCGCTGAAATTGCCACCCTCAACTTGTAGCCGTCTTTTGTGGTCACATTAAAGATGCCGTCAACCTTTGTTGTTCTCCGTCTAACCAAACTACGCAGATAATCTCGAGAATACTCATGACCTTTAAACATCGTACGTGCAGTTTTACCCTCAACTTCGCTTATCTGGAAAAACAACTTCATGTTTTGATGCGAAAAGTCTCCGGTTATATCGTAAAGTGTAGCTTCAACAACCCTGCCGATAAGCTGCTCTGGCTCTTCTGCGGGAACCATGCCTAACTCAACGTTTCCAAAGAATGGCGGCGCAACCACCATGTACCATGCTTTGCCGCGCCACTTATCACGCATCTGTTTAGCTTTCGAAGACAAGTTAATCCTCCAAACGTGCCATCAAGAATCTCAAGGCAGTATTAAAAGTTTTACCGTTCAACGCTTATCTTCTCGATGTCATGCATGTATTTTCTCAAAACCTTAGGAACCACAACTGAACCGTCTTCCTGCTGAAAATTCTCCAATATCGCAACTATGGTTCTGCCTGTAGCTATAGCGGTGGAATTCAAAGTATGCACGAACCCTTTTGGCGGTGCGCCTTCTTTCTCCCTGTAGCGTATGCCAAGCCGTCTAGCCTGATAATCCGTGCAGTTGCTGCATGAGACTACTTCTCTGTAGGCGTTCTGCGCAGGCATCCAAACTTCGATGTCGTACTTTTTGGCTGCCACCGTTCCAATGTCTCCTGTGCAGACATTAACTACACGATAAGGCAAACCCAGCTTTTGCATGAGTTCTTCCGCATTACGAACAAGTTCTTCATGAAGTTCCCACGAATCTTCTGGCGTGCAGAAAACAAACTGTTCAATCTTATTGAACTGATGTGTTCGAAATATGCCGCGTGTGTCTTTGCCGTGGGCTCCAGCCTCTTTTCTGAAGCAAGCGCTTATTCCTACAAGCTTGAGCGGCAACTCCTCTTCTTTGAGCACCTCGTTCATGAACATTGCTGCCATGGGATGCTCCGAAGTTGCGATTAAGTATAGGTCTTCATTTTCAATTTTGTACAATACATCTTCGAAGTCGCTTAGGGCTGTGACGCCTTCGTAGGCTTCTCGCCTCATTAGGTAAGGCGGCTGAATGGGCACATAGCCCTTCTTGGCCATTTCTTCTATGGCGAAGTTCATTAACGCCATATCCAAAAGCGCGCCTTCTCTTTTCAAGTAGAAGAATCTTGAACCTGCAACTTTCCCTGCTCTTTCCACATCAATTATGTCTAGGTTTAGGCCCAAGTCTATATGATTCTTTATGGGAAAATCAAATGTGGGGATGCTCCCCCAGCATCTAACTTGGACATTGTCATTTTCATCTTTGCCAAGCGGCACTGTTTCATGTAGCAAATTCGGCAAGCGCATAAGATAGTTGCGTGTTTTCTCTTCTGCGATGTTTACTTCTGCTTGTATTTTTGTGATTTCAGCGTCTATGGCTTTTGCTTTTTCAACTTTGTTGCCGGCGTCTTTTCCTGCCTTTTTTAGCGCGGCAATTTCGGTTGTTATCATTTTTCTTTCGTGGCGCAGTTCATTTAGCTTTGTCAGATTTCTCCGCCATTCGCTGTCAACGGCAATAAGCTCATCCAGCATTTTAATGATTTCAAGGTTTCCCCTTTTCATTAAATTGTTTTTCACGGCTTCGGGATTCTCACGTATAAGTTTTATGTCTAACATCTTTCTCACAGTCTAATCTACTCTGATTCCCTTTTAGCTATTAATTTTGCTATGCAGAAATACCAAAAGAGGAACAAAGCAGTGCTAATATTTTTGTTGAAAATTAAAAAATAAAGAGAAGCTGGGAAATGTCCATCTCATTTGCCCTGTTTTATCAAGGTTTTACTTTTTGGTCAGCGTTATCTCCATCGTTGAGACCATGCGGCTTTTGTTTTCGCCTTCCCTCGGCGGCATCTCAGCAGTGCCAATGGTTATGTTGCTGACCTTCAAGTCCTTCATGAAGCGGTTCCGCGCTATCTCCGCGACGTCAACAGCCGTCGTAATCGCCTGGCCACGAGCCTTCAACGTAATCTCCTTAGCATTGCCAGAAGAAAACGCCGTAATAATAGCCAGCACATAACTCATCGGAGGCTTATTCCCAACGAAGATCACATCAGAGTTGTCGGTCATTTTTTTCACTCCTTTTCTTTTATGTAGTATTGTTGTTATGCGTTTCTGTCGGTGACAGAACGTTATCTGTCTATATATCTTAATCTTCCTTATAAGCGCGCTGTCTTTAAAATAGCGTTATACAATTTATAATTCAACTATTTATTGTCCTTTTAGGTTTTCTCTATGATTTTTTGTGCAAACTTTTTAGTCAACAAAAATGCATGCTATTAAAACTTAAACTGCAGTGCAACCCAATTTAAATAATAAGCTTTAGATACGAAATAGCACGAGTGGGTGAAAAGTTGCTGACAAAGTTAAAGAAGAAAGTTCAAGCTTTATTAACCGCGGAAGCGAAAGCTGCGCATAGGTTAGGTTTAACACCGAACCGCGTAAGCATAATCGGTTTGGCGCTCGCTTTCTTTTCAGCGGCTGCTTATGCAATTACGCAAACTCGGCCTGTTTGGCTTCTCTTGGCAGTGATTCTGCTTTTAGCCTCTGGATTTTGCGATGCGCTGGACGGCGTAATCGCCAGAATTTATCAGCAACAAAGTGTGTTCGGTGGGTTTCTAGATTCTCTATTGGATAGATATGCGGATGCTGCTGTCTACGCAGGCGTAATAATTGGTGGACTGTGTGAGCCTTTATGGGGTTTAGCGGCTTTGGCGGGTTCTCTGCTGGTGAGTTATAGCCGCGCAAGGGCTGAAGCGGCAGGGATAAAAATGGAGTCTGTTGGTTTTGCTGAGAGGGCAGAACGCATGATAATCTTGGCTGTTGCCAGTGTTGCTTCGTTTTGGTGGTTCCCAGCCTTAAACATTGGTATAGCGCTGCTCGCTGTTCTTGCAAACTTGACAGTTCTGCAGAGGGGATTGCATGTTTATACTTCGCTGAAAAAAGGAAACAATGCTGGTAGTGGTAACGCTTGAGCGTATTGTTTGTCTTATCCCCCTTTTTGTATAGCTCAAATTTTCGTGTACCGCCTTAAATGGCATTTTCTATAGTAAAAAAGCAACATTACTAGACATTGCGCCTAATTTATGTTAAGAGTGATTAACTGGAAAACTATCGTCCTCTATGGCGTGAGCGTCTCTCGTTTTCAGCTCTAACCTTCACAATTCCACGGTGCACGGCGCATGAGATACAATAATATTTGGTATCTATCCATGAGGAGAGGTATGTGCCTTTTTGTCGAAGCTCCTTCGCCAATTGCGGATCAACAAAGGACACTCGGCGTGTAGACTTTTTCGCCTTATCACGCGGAACCATTTGTCCACACATCGCGCATTGCACGGGGCCGCTGCTTCCTTTACCTCCTTTGGATCTTCCGCGACTTTTTCGCTTAACCGGCATTTGTCATGACTCCTTCACTTTGATATCCACATAGTAAATTCTCTGCTTTATATATTTGCGCTTATGAAAATTGCATATTCATTTTTTCCACATTGTAGAAACGTGGGCATAAACATAAAATGTCGCTTTCGTGTTTGCGCCTATTTTGCAAGACTTCGTAACTTATCTTAAATCATGTAAGCCTGCGCTGTCTACAAGCAGGTTAACCAGTAAGAGGGGCGTTTAGTAGAGGTCTTCGCGTAATTTTAGGAGGCAAGCGATGTTTGCTTTCGCATCAATTTCAGGTATTATTTTACCTGTGGGCGAGGTCATCAGGCTTGTGACGCCTGGTCCATGACCAGCTGTAACGCAATTTGTGTGGATCACTATGCCAACGGAAATGGCGCCTTGGCGATAAATGCGCCCAAACGAGTGATCCGCATCTATTATGGCCACTAAATCGCCGAGCCTCAAATCTTCAAGTCCATACTGCTCTATCACTTTCTCATCAAACAGTTGTATATCATAGTCTCCCGAATGCACTTGGTTTGCGCCTATGCCTGAGCCCATTATCGCCGCGGGAACAATGTGTGTTACAGGAACTTCCAGTTTCTCTCCATGCGGCTTAGGATTCAATGCCTCCAGAAATAGTGGATCCATGTTCATCACTTTTATGTCGGGGAATTCTGTGAGTTTTAAGCCGACGCCGAAAGCTTTGATAAGTATCTTGTCGCCAAGCACCAGCTTCTCCAAAGTTTCAGATGGAAAATCCACGAGAACATGATCTATTCCGCCATGCTTGCCTGTGACAACACCTTTAGCGCCTTTCGCGTCGCCGCTGACGACAATTGCTTCGTTGCCAACACAAGAGAGCACATTAAGCGCAGAGTTAGCGCCTTGTCCATATCGCGCGTCATTTTCTTTATTTTCCACGCTGACGCCGGGCTCTACATGGTCAGCTTCCCATCCGCATGCGGGGTCGCCTACTCTCAGATTATAGGTTATTCCGCCTACTCCAGGCAGAATCAATGGCTTTCCAGTAGCGGAAATGTTGTAGACTGATCTGCCGATGACGGGGCTGGCAACTTCTCCCATAACCGAAATTTTCACGAGCTTGTCCGTATTAGTCTTTAACATGCCAATCACACCTTTGATATCGCTGTCGATGTTAGATAAGGCTTGCCGGTTGATGAGATTTTCGTTATAACATTTGTCTTTTTCAAGCGGCAAATTTGTTACTTTTCTTTTCAGTCAATCATACAAATCTGCTTTATACGAAGCTTTGGCGATGTAAATGTCTATGGATGAAAAAAATGATATGCCTAATTACGCGGCATCCAAAGGGATAAAACACGGGTAAAACAAATGCGTTTGGATTTAAGCAACTCTTAAATGTAATGATTGCTACTTTTGACTTGTGCGTCAAGGTATAGCGGAACTGTTAGAAGGCGTTAGGCTATGTCAGAAATAGGGTTAAGAACAAAAATGCTTGTCAAAGATGTAATGAGTAGTCCAGTGATAACTGTAAGCGAAGATGCCCCGTCGAACAAAGTTGCTGCTCTTATGGAGGAAAACGAGTTAGGCTGCGTCATAGTCACGAACAAGGAAGGAAAACCCCTCGGCATAATAACAGAAAGAGACTTGGTGATTAGAGTTCTATCCAAAAACAGCAAGCCTGACTCTGTGAAGGCTAAAGAAATCATGACCTCGCCCTTAGTTACGATAGAACCAGATGCAACAATAAATGAAGCAGCTAAAAAAATGAATAAACTAAACATCCGCCGACTTGGCGTGATCTATAAGGGCAATCTTGTGGGGGTAGTTTCAAGTAAAGACATTCTCGGCGTAATGCCTGAGCTAATAGAAATAATCCAAGAAAAAACACGCATCGAAAAAGCCACTGAGACAGAGGAATCAGAGGTTGAAGAAGCACCTCTTTCGGGATACTGTGACCGCTGCGGCGTGTTCTCAGATAACTTGAAAAATGTTGATGGCCATAACTTATGCGAAGATTGCCGCATAGAATTAGAAACTTGAATAGGCACAAATTTTGATCCTAACCGGCTTATTTTATTTAAATAAACTTTTTATTTACTCTTCTTGTTTGTAATTCGCTGGATAAGGGCGCGTTTAAATTGATTGTTGATTCTGTACTAGTAAACGCTAAGGCTTACTTGAACAAGGAAATAGTTGACTGCAGCATAGCCATAGAGGACGGCAAAATCTTCAAAATAGGCAAAGAGGCACAGATGCCAAAAGCAGACGAGAAAATTAATCTTAGAAATCTTCTAGTTTTGCCCGGCCTAATCGATGCGCATGTGCATCTTCGTGATGAAGGGAAATCGTACAAAGAGGATTTTTACACGGGAACCGCCGCTGCTGCTGCTGGTGGAATAACAACAGTTCTCGATATGCCTAACAATGCTCCTGTGACCATGAGCGCAGAAGCGCTGAAGAACAGGATGCAGATAGCTGAAAAAAAGGTTCTCGTTAACGTTGGGTTCTATTCTGAATTTCCAGTTAACTTACACGAGGTCGAGGCGATTGTTGCCCAAGGTGCTGTGGCCTTCAAACTTTTTATGGCTTGCCAAATCGGCGGATTAAATATTGATGATGATAAAGCGCTGCAAGAAGCCTTTAGCAAAGTTGGTGAATCAAGTGTTCCCATCGCTGTTCATGCGGAAGATAAGGCGCTGTTGAGAGCAAATGAAGAAAAGCTTAAGCAAGCTAATCGTCACGATGCCGCCGCTTTTCTTAAGGCACATTCAGAGCAAGTTGAGCTTAAGGCAGTTAACCGCTTGCTGAATATAAACGCGCAAGTTAATACTCGACTACATTTTTGCCACATGACAACTAAAGAAGGCTTAAACGCAGTGATTGAAGCGAAAAAAGCTGGCAGAAACGTAACTTGTGAAGTAACGCCGCAGCATCTTTTGCTATCTAACTCTGATTTTGAGCGTTACGGTCTGATGCTGATAATGGTGCCGCCGCTCCGCAGCAGAAGCCACATAGAAGCGCTTTGGCAGGGCACAGTTGATGGCTGGGTTGACATTTTAGGCTCTGACCATGCGCCTCATACTTTAGAGGAAAAGTCTGCTAGTAGCGTCTGGGACGTTAAAGTCGGCTTGCCCGGGCTCGAAACAACTCTCCCGCTCATGTTGACCATGGTCAAGAAAAACCGAATTTCGCTGGCGCATGTTATCCGATTACTTTCAGAAAAACCCGCAGAAATCTTCAACTTAAAAGACCGCGGCCGCTTAGGCCAGGGTAAAAAAGCGGATTTAACGGTTGTAGACTTTAAACAGAGATTCAAGATTGATGCCTCAAGATTCCACTCTAAAGCAAAATACTCGCCTTTTGACGGCTGGGAAGTGCAAGGCAAACCAGTGAAAACCTTTGTTAATGGACTATTAGTTATGAATGAACAAGAGATTGTAGCCAAGCCTGGAAGTGGCGAGGTCATCCGGAGAGAACACGCGTGAAATTCATTGCAGACGGCATGCTAGGGAAACTTGCCAGATGGCTTCGCATGCTCGGACAAGATGTGAAATACTCCAATCACTTCGAGGATGACGAACTTGTCGCCATAGCTAAAAAAGAGCGCCGTGTGCTCCTCACAAGGGACATGGAGCTTTATCAACGCGCCATCGCCAAGGGACTTGACGCCTTTTATGTGGAAGGGCAAACAGAAGCAGCGAGGCTATCTGAGCTTGCTAAGCGATTCGATATTCCCCTAGAGATAAATATGGCGCGCTCTCGCTGTCCGAAGTGCAATGCCAAAATCCAGCCTGTACCTAAAGAAAGCCTTGTAGACAAGGTTGAAAAGAACACTTTTGTCCATTATGATGAATTCTGGGAATGCCCTAACTGTGGCAGCGTTTACTGGCAAGGCGCACACTGGAGTCGAATAAGGGCAACGCTGGAAGAAGCGAGAAAGCTTAAAGAAAGCTCAATTTTGGCTAAGTAGCCACTTCAATGGGATATCTTGGAAAGTTCCATCGGGCAAGGTTCGCCTGATGGTTATTGGAAGTATGCCGACTTCAAGCTCTTTCAATGCTATTTCAATAGGGCTGGAATACTTCTCGCTTGCCTCTATGAGTATCGGAGCGCCCATAGAAATCTGAAGTGCTCTTGCTCCTACTATCCTAGCCTTCTCGAACCGCGTCAGTTTTGGCGGACCCACTAATATCTTCTTTTGTGCAGACGTGTTCTAATACTCTCCAGCGCCTGGGTAGGATTCACCAGGGGCTCCGCCTGGTGGTGTTGGCGGCGTCTTCATTTTGCCAGCTGCGATTATGTCGTCGATTTTGAGAATCATTGAAGCGGCTTCAGTTGCTGACTTGATTATCTGCTTCTTCACTGTAATCGGCTCGAATACGCCGGCTTTTGTCATGTCCTGAACTTTTCCGGACAAGACTTCTATGCCTGCCCATATTTCGCCCTTTTCATGCCGCGCCCTTAATTCTGAAAGTATGTCAATTGGCTCTAAGCCAGCGTTTTCAGCAAGCGTTACTGCAATTGTCTCTAGAGCATCTGCGAAGATTCTGACTGCCAACTGTTCTCTTCCAGGCAAAGTTTCTGCGTAGGCTTTTAGCGCACGTGCCATTTCAAGCTCTGGTGCGCTGCCACCTGCAAGGACTTTCGGCTCTTCAAGTATGTCTTTGATTACGCATAGTGCATCATGAATTGAGCGCTCTGCCTCTGCGATTATGCGATCAGTTCCGCCTCTAATCAAAATCGTAACTGCACGTGGATGCTTGCAGCCTTCGATAAAAGTCATTTTGTCGTTTCCAATCTTTCGTTCTTCAACCAAATCGGCGTAGCCGAGATCAGCTGAGGTTATGTCGTCTAGTTTAGTTACTATCTTTCCACCTGTGGCTTTTGCCAGTTTCTCCATATCTGACTTTTTTGTTCTGCGAACTGCTGCTATGCCTTTTCTAGCAAAGAAATGCTGAACCATATCATCAATGCCTTTCTGGCATATGACAACATTCGCGCCTGCAGCAGTTATTTTATCAACCATGTCCTTCAGCATGGCTTCTTCTTGTTTGAGAAACGCTTCAATCTGATCTGGGCTTTCAATGTTTATTTTTGAATCAAACTCGGTTTTTTCAATCTCTAAAGAAGTATCAAGCAGAGCAATTTTGGCTTTCTCGACGCGCTTAGGCATTCCTGAATGTGCTATTTCTTTGTCTAAAACTATGCCTTTTATCAGGCTTGTATCTCGGAGAGATTCGCCGGTTTTCTTTTCAACCTTGACATCTTCCACATCAACCTTGTATCTGGTACCTTCTTTCTCTGCAACCTCCAGCATCGCTTTAACCGCTATGTCCGCTAGGTGCTCCTTATGCTCGGCCACAATCTTGCTTGCCATAGAAGTCACAGCCGCCTTCTTCAGATGTTCCTGCTTGCTTAAATCCACGGATATGGCTATTTTCTCAAGTGTCTCTAAGGCTTTTTCTGCGGCTTTCTTGTAGCCGTCGATTATTATTGTTGGGTGCACGTTTTTGTCTATCAACTCCTCTGCCCTGCTTAGAAGTTCACCTGCTATTATGACAGCAGAGGTTGTTCCATCACCCGCTTCGTTATCTTGCGTTTTCGCAACTTCCACTAGCATTTTAGCGGCCGGATGCTGAATATCCATTTCATCTAAAATTGTGCGCCCATCGCTTGTGATTGTTACATCGCCAAAGCTGTCAACTAACATTTTGTCCATGCCCTTAGGGCCTAAGGCGCTTCGGACGCTTTCAGCCACGATTTTCGCGGCAGTTATATTCGCATGCTGAGCTTCTCTTCCGCGAGATCTGCTTGAACCTTCTTTCAACACGAGAACTGGAATTCCGCCAGCTTGAGCTGGTAATGACAAATCAAGATAACCCCCTTTTAGTGCGCACAACAAAAAAACATAATTGCCATATAAATTTTTCTAGCAATAATGCATACCTGGTTCAAGTTTACTATAAAAAATGTTGTTGCAAGTTTTTAACTTATTATGCTTTTGGTTAAAAATCAGTACACGGAAACTTTGGCTACGCCACTAATCTTCAGTAACTCTGGGATTAGTTCACCAGGGATCTTTTTTTCCGCAATTAAGGTAAGCTTTGGTTCTGGCGAAAGTTCAGGGTCATCCACAATTGCTTGCCTGATGCTTAAGCCAGCCTTTGATAGTATCATAGCTGAATTAGCTAGTATGCCAGGCGTTTTCGCGTCAACAGGGGTTATCTCCAATACTCCTAGGTTTAGATATTTCGCTATCTCTTTTAGCGAATGCCCAGCTGGGCGTATTTCCTCAAATATTAGTTTAAGTTCGCGGTTAGCTCTTATAACTTTTAATGTCTCGTTCACTGTCCGCCTGTCTACACCTGCTGCCCTCGCAACACGCAATGGTGGAATTTCGATTTGATTAAGGTATATTTTCCCATCCCTTGTGCTTAGGCCGTTTTCAACTAGTATGCGCGCAACTTTTAGCCGTTCAGGGTACCCTTCTAAGTATTTCTTAATGGTGCTCCACATGAACTATTTCCGTTATGTACCTAGCTTGCAAGGGTATAAATATGTTCACCGATTTCCGTAATTTTCCTTTTTCCTTGCATGATTATTGCTAATTGTTCCTCCAACGTGTTTCATGTACAATTATGTACACAAAAGATTTAATATGACAGTCACGTACGGTTTACAACTTAAAGTGTAAAGGAGAAAATATGGCGTGCCTTCCAAAAAGATATTCTTAGACGAAGACTACATTCCCAAACAGTGGTACTGCATTCTACCTGACTTGCCTAAACCGCTTCCACCACCAATAGACCCGGCGACGAGAGCACCTGGCGCAGGTATTGTCGAGAAAATATTTCCTAAGCAAATACTAGCCCAAGAAATGAGCACCGAAAGGTGGATAAGTATTCCGGATGAAGTGCGAGAGGTTTACAGGCTCTGGCGCCCCACGCCGATGTATAGAGCTTTTGGTTTGGAGAAGGCTTTGAAGACGCCGGCTAAAATTTATTATAAGTATGAAGGGGTTAGTCCTCCTGGAAGCCATAAGCCTAACACTGCTGTGGCCCAAGCCTACTACAACATGAAAGAAGGGGTAAGCCGATTAGCCACTGAGACAGGTGCTGGTCAGTGGGGTTCGTCTCTTGCTTTCGCCTGTATGCTGTTCGGATTAAAGTGCACGGTTTACATGGTTAAAGCAAGCTATCAGCAAAAGCCTTACCGAAGGATTATGATGGAATCGTATGGCGCTGATGTCTACGCAAGCCCAAGCACTCAGACGAAAAGCGGAAGGGCAATTTTAAAGGAAAACCCTGACAGCCCAGGCAGCTTGGGGATAGCCATAAGCGAAGCAGTTGAAGACGCACTTGAGCATGACACCGTTAACTACGGTATAGGAAGCGTTTTCAACCATGTTCTTACGCATCAAACCGTAATTGGGCTGGAAGCGAAAGAGCAGATGGCAGTCGCTGGGGACTACCCTGACGTGATATTTGGCTGCATAGGTGGAGGCAGCAGCTTTTCCGGGCTTTTCTGGCCCTTCTACTACGACAAAATCTCAAAGAAAGCACCAAAGGATGTGCGTTTTGTAGCAACGGAAGCCACAGCTTGCCCCAAAGTTACAAAGGGCGAGTACACTTATGACCACGGTGATACCGCACGACTAACACCGCTGGTTCCAATGCATACTATCGGACACGATTTCATACCAGCGCCAATTCACGCTGGCGGCCTCCGCTACCACGGCATAGCGCCCACTATAAGCCGGCTCTACCAAGAGAAGCAGCTGGAAACAAAAGCTTACAATCAACTAGAAGTCTTTGAAGCTGCCAAACTCTTCATTCAAACTGAGGGTATAATTCCAGCTCCAGAACCCGCCCACGCCATCAAAGGAGCCATCGACGAAGCCCTGCGGTGCAAAGAAACAGGAGAGGAAAAAGTGATCCTTTTCCTGCTTTGTGGTCACGGTTACTTCGATATGCAAGCCTACGACGATTATCTCAATGGCAAACTTCAACCATACGAATACCCTGCTGAAAAAGTTGCAGAATCAATGCGGAAACTTCGGCAACTCTATCCATGGCTGGATGAAGTCAAAAAGAAGTTTATTTGAAAACACTTGGACGATAGAGAGCTGCGCAGTCACGCGCAACCTCTCAGCTTTTTATGTTAAAGACCCATAACTTTTTATCAACTCGCCACTATGCAGAGGCAAAGAAGGAAGAAGCGTTGAGCGCTAAAAGTGAAAATGCGCCTACAAAGGCTCTCGGGTTAATCGTTAATCCAATTGCTGGCATGGGTGGAACAGTTGGGCTCAAAGGTACAGATGGCAAAGGAATCTTAAAACAAGCCATATCTTTAGGTGCAAAACCGGCAGCGCCCTCACGTGCCCTGTCCTTTCTCTCTGAATTGAAATTTCTCAAGGATAAGATACGACTTTTCGTAGGTGCGGGAGAAATGGGCGAAGAAGAGGCGTTGAGTTGTGGGTTTTCCTGCATCATTTTTGGAGAGAAAAAAGCGGAAACCACCGCTGAAGATACAAGAGAAATCGCAAGAAAAATTGCTGAAGCAAAAGCAGACCTTCTTGTTTTCTGTGGAGGAGACGGAACCGCACGGGACATTCTGGACGCTGTTGATTTCAGCATACCCGTGCTGGGTGTGCCGACAGGCGTAAAGATGCATAGTTCTGTTTTTGCCGTGGATCCCAAGGCTGCAGCGAAAATTGCGATTGATTTCCTTTGGAATGCGCTCCCCCTGCGCGAGGCAGAAGTAATGGATATTGATGAAGACGCCTTTAGGGCTGGCCGTGTATCTGCAAGCCTTTATGGTTACTTGCTAACGCCGTATGAGCCTGATTTGATTCAAGGCTCGAAGATGGAGAGTCCAATGACCGAGGGTGAACTGCGCAACCAAGCAGCCATAGCCATATACGTCATTGAAAGCATGAAGCCTGATGTGGTTTACATTATAGGTCCGGGAACCACAACGCGTACTATTGCTGACCTCTTAGACGCGAAGAAAACGCTTTTAGGTATAGACATATTCTGCGGCAAGAAACTTGTGGCAAGCGACGTGAACGAGAAGCAGATTCTGGAAACAATACGTGGGAAAGCTGCGCAGATAATTGTCACGCCAATAGGTGGGCAAGGTTTCATTTTTGGGAGAGGAAACCAGCAGATAAGCCCAGAAGTCATCCGGCAAGTAGGATTGGATAATATAGTTGTGGTTGCTACTCAAAGCAAGCTGAGAAGCTTGAAAGCGCTGAGGGTGGATACGGGCGATGAAGAGTTAGACGCTGCCTTGAGGAAGCGCAAAATGAAGGTTATAGCCGATTACAAAATAGAATATGAAATGCCCATCGAGTAACCGCGATTCTATGCTAAATCAGAGCATAGACTTTTATGAAGGTAGCATGTTGTTGTTAACGTGAGGCTGAAATCTTGATCCCAATAAACCTCCCAAAAATAGGCGAAGAAGAAATTGAAGCCGTCGTGCGTGTCATGCGAAGCGGCGTGCTTACGCATGGATTAGGCGCTGGCCCAATGGTTACCCAATTCGAGAATAATTTTGCAAAATTCGCTGGCGTAAAATATGCCGTGGCCGTAAACACAGGCACTGCCGCGTTACATGCTGCTGTCTTAGCAGCGGGCGTGCAGCAAGGCGACGAAGTAATCCTGCCAAGTTTCACTTTTGTTGCTACCGCCGAGGCGGTGGTTATGGCTGGCGGAAAACCTGTATTCGCCGACATCGACCCAGAAACCTACAATATCTCGCCTGCTGAAATCGAAAAGAAGATAACGAAAAAAACCAAGGCGATAATGCCCGTTGACCTTTATGGCTTTTCTGCTGACATTAAACCCATCAGAGAAATTGCCGATGCCCATAGTTTGGCGGTTATTGAGGATGCCGCGCAGGCGCATGGGGCAACCTATAATGGGCGGCCTGCCGGCGTTTTCGCGGATGCTGCTTGTTGGAGCCTTTATGCCAGCAAGAACATGACTACAGGCGAGGGCGGCGTCATAACCACTGACAACGCTGAGATTGCGGAAACGCTGCGGCTACTAAGGAATCATGGAGAAAAAACCAAATACACTTCGCTAATGCTTGGCTATAACTATCGTATGTCTGAGATTCAAGCTGCCATCGGTATAGTGCAACTGGAAAAACTGTCCAGTTTTGTTGCGAAGCGCCGCGAAAACGCTAAGAGGCTTAGCAAGCTACTTGCGAAAACCGATAGACTAAAGCTTCCAGAAGAAACAGATAAAAGGCGGCATAGCTGGTATCTTTATACTGTAAGGCTGAAAGATGCTGCTGAGGCTGAGCGGAACAAGATTTTGGAGGAACTGCGAAAGAAGGGCATAGGCGCTGAAGCCTACTACAGCACGCCTGTGCACCTGATGCCCTACTACCGCGAGCGCTTTGGCAGATGCAGCCTTCCAGAAACTGAAAAGGCGGCTAAACAGGTTTTCTCCCTGCCCATACACCCAAGCGTAACACAGGAGCAGATAGACTACATCGGTGAGACTCTTCTAAACCTTTTGTAGCCTTACTTCTGCGCTAAGGTTTATACCAGCCGCTTCCCTAATTTTCACTGCTAATTTCTAAGGGGTTTGTGTATGCGAAAGAAAATTATAATTATGGGTGCCGCTGGACGGGACTTTCACAACTTTAACGTTTACTTCAGAAATAACAGCCGCTATCAAGTAGTGGCCTTCACAGCAACGCAGATTCCAGGCATACAATGCCGAATATACCCGCCAGAGCTTGCCGGCGAAGACTATCCAGATGGCATACCCATCTACCCTGAGGAAGAGCTCCCGCAGTTGATAAAAGAATTCAATGCCGACGAGGTGGTTTTTGCTTACAGCGACGTTTCCCACGAGTATGTTATGCATAAAGCCGCAGCAGTCTTAGCCAGCGGCGCCGACTTCTGCCTGATGAGCGCTAAAAGCACTATGCTGAAAGCGAAGGTTCCCGTGATTTCCGTTTGCGCTGTTCGCACAGGCGCGGGGAAAAGCCAAACTTCACGGCAGATTGCAATGTTTCTGAAAAGTAAGGGCCTGCGGGTTGTGGTTATGCGGCATCCCATGCCCTACGGCGACTTGAAAAAGCAAGTAATGCAACGCTTTGCTTCTCATCAAGATTTAGCCAAATGCGACTGCACGATTGAGGAGTTGGAAGAGTATGAGCCGCATGTTGACAATGGCATAGTGGTTTACGCTGGCGTGGATTATGAGCGAATTCTTGAGGCAGCGCAGAATGAAGCTGACATAATAATTTGGGATGGCGGCAACAACGACATGCCCTTTCTAAAGCCCAACCTGCACATAGTCTTAGCTGATCCCCACAGAGCGGGGCATGAGTTGACTCATTATCCCAGCGTGGTTAATCTGCAGCTGGCTAATGTGGTTATAGTGAACAAGGTTGACACAGCCGACGCCGCCAAAATTAGGCAAGTGAAAGAAAACGTAAAGTCGCTTAATCCAAACGCCCTGATACTAGAGGCAGCTTCACCCATAACAGTTGATAAACCTGAACTGATCAAGGGAAAAAGAGCGTTAGCAATTGAGGACGGCCCAACTGTAACTCATGGCGACATGCCATATGGAGCAGCCACCATTGCAGCGAGAAAATTCGGCGCGAAAGAGCTTGCCGATCCGAAACCTCATGCTGTCGGCTCGATAAGGGCGACGTACGCGCAATATCCACATTTAGGCGCGGTTCTCCCCGCTGTAGGCTACAGTGAAACGCAAATAGCTGAGCTTGAGGAAACAATTAACGCTACACCATGCGATGTTGTGTTAATCGGGACACCCATCGATCTGAGAAGGATTATTAAGGTTAATAAGCCTACTGTAAGAGTTAAATATGAACTTCAAGTAATAAGTCCTGTTTGTCTTGAAGAAGTGCTGGAGAACTTCTTGAAAGGTGTTATGAAATAGTGAGCGGCGAGGAAAATATTTCACGGGTCAAAATACGATTCGTTATAGAAGGACTAGGCGAAGCAGAAGGTGAACTTGTAAGGTTTTTGGCGCCCCGAACTATCGACACAATAGTGCGCAAGCTTCCTGTTGAGGGGAGAGCTGCTTTATGGAAAGAAGAGGTTTACTTCGAAATTCCAGTTAAAATCGGCGAAGAAAAAGCTAAACCCACTGTTGAAACTGGGACGATAGCCTTTTGGCCAATGGGCAGCGCACTTTGCATATTTTATGGGCGGTCGCAGCCTTATAGCCCAGTAAACGTCTTGGGCAAAGTGACAAAGAATCTGGAGCTCTTTAAACAGGTTAAAAGCGGCACGACAATTAAGGTTGAGTTACTGGCTTAGTAAGCTATTGAGCTGTCTTTCCACATCTGCAGCAACCGTTCGCACTCTGCTTTCACACTTTCATCCTGCGTTTTCTGTTTTAAAGTCTCAAGGAACTCCATGCGCTTTTCGACCGAACGCTTTTCCGCGTTGCCTCCGTAATAAAGTTCTCCCTCCAAATACTCTTTCATTTGGCTGGCTTTTTGAATGAAAAGGCTCGCGGCATCAACGGGATTTTCAACTGCAAACTTGTTTGCCCATATCGCAACTTCTGTCTCACGAAGCTGCGTTAAGCCATCAATTTCCAGAATTTCTCTGATATAGGTGCGCAGGAAGTCGTAGTATCCAGCGGTTTTTATCAACTCAAGCGCTTGGCATACTTTCTCCTTAAATTCCGGGCTTCCTTCAACAGTCAACTCGTGCTTATAGCCGCTGTTTATGAGATCTATTGCGGTTTTCACTTCTTTCTTTGTGTAGACTCTTTTTGGGAACTTCACGCGTAGCAAACTCCTCTTCAAAAGCAAGAACTTATTCTAAATCTGATGGATGCCATTAAGCGGCTTTTGGCTTATATACTTTGATGCTGTGGCTTCCAGAGGCTAATTCCACTATGCCATTTTGTTCCAGCTGTTCCAGGAAATCTTTGGCAGTGCTTATTCGAATGTTGAATTTTGAAGCCACCGTATAAGGCGTTAGAACGTTCATCTTTTTTATTTCGCTGATGATTTTTTCGTTTTTCGCGTCTGGCAGTATCACTCCGGCAGGCTTTTTCTCCTTCGGAGGGCCTGCTTTTTCCTTCTTCTTCTCCGCTGCTGCTTTTTCTTCTTCATCTTTTCTGGCTTGCATACGCTCCATTTGTTTTAGGCCAAGCTTCTTTTTTCCACCCATTCTTTTCCGGCTCCTTTTTCTGCACTAGGCAATCTGGCTTATTTCAACTTTATGCTTACTCTTCCACTCTTTGAGTGGTACGCCAAGTTTCCTTTCAACTTCAGCTCTATGTATGGAGTTCATGGTGCAGAATGGTATTATCCGCCCGTCTGGCACCGCATAGTGAATGACGCACCGTTGAACGCGCTCCAAGTCGAAGTTGTATGGATCCATGAAGTGCATGGCTGAAAGCAGAATAGCTTTCCTCTGCAAGTCGCCGAGCGCCTTGTAGCTTCCTTCGGTTAAGACTCGTAGAAGATATTTTCTGAGAAAACTGAATTTTACGTGTCTAAGTGCTCCTATCAAGCGCATTTTGGCTTTGTTTTTGCTTCCTTCCGAGGCGTTCTCATAAACTTTCCGCATGGTTCCAACGAACTTTTCCACATTAGCATAACGGGTGATCGGTATAATTTTGCCGTCTTCAACGAAGAGGTATGTAGCCATGCCGCAGTGTGGATGCGCTGTGAACTCTACGTATCGCTTGTCTTTTAGTGCGCCGACTGCCTTTGAAATTGGCACGACTGTGGGGACTGGATAAAAGTCTGAAACCTTCACTTTGCCGCCTGTCTGCTCTTCAACTAGCCGCATGAAATCAGTAATTGTGATGCGCATGCGGTCGCGCTCTTTCTGCGGAATACGTCCGCAAAGCGAGACAGGCTGAACATTTACGCATCTCACCACGTCAAAGTTTTTTACTGCAAAGTTTATGATGTCTCCCAGTTGCCCGTCATTGACGCCTTTTACCAACGTGACCACCAGGACTATGCTGTGTAAACCTGCTTGGCGGCAGTTTTCGATTGCTTTCATTTTTGTTTCCAGCAGGTCGACGCCGCGTATGAACTTGTAAACTTCCGATGTTAAGCCGTCAAATTGGAGATAAATGGTGCTTACCCCCGCGGCTTTCAGTTGCTTGCAGTAATCAACGCTCTGTGCTAGTCGAAGGCCGTTCGTATTGACCTCCACATGGCGGAACCCCAGTTCCTTTGCCTTTCGAACAAGATCAAAGAGGTCATTGCGGATTGTCGGTTCGCCGCCGCTGAACTGGAGCGCCGTGGCTGGCACAGGGTCGTTTGCACGCAAGTTTTCCAACATTCCTGCAATCTCCTCACTTGTTGGCTCGTAAACGTAGCCAGCCGCAGCAGCGTTAGCAAAGCAGACTGGACACGTGAGATTGCATCTGTTGGTTACGTCGATTATCGCGAGCGCCGTGTGTGACTTGTGTTCCGGGCATATGCCGCAGTCATAGGGGCAGCCTTTCTCCTTTTTTGTGCGTGGATTATTCAACCCTTCGCCGTCGTATCTGAGCTTTTCAGCACGCAAGTACTGGTCATAATCAGACCAGTAAAGTTCCTGGAAAAAGCCGTGGGCGGGGCATTCCTTTTTGATGAAAACCTTGCCGCCGTCCTCAAAGATTGTGGCGTCTAAAACTTTCAAGCATTCAGGGCATACGCTCTTTGTGTTTTTAATCACGTTCATGATCTTCCCTATGCCTTTTCGGTTAACGCGAGTTTCGAAGTGCTTAAGAGCGGAAGTAGACATAATAACGTTTCCAACCGTTTCATAAGGTGATTAGGGGGAATTAACATGCCCGTTAGCGAGGATATCCGCGATATTCTGCGGAAAATAGGCTTAAGCGCCTACGAGATCGACGCTTACACAGCGTTGCTGGAGGGCGGGCAGATGACAGCGTTGGAGATAAGTCGAGAAGCCTCTGTGCCATACTCCAAGATTTATGAGGTTCTTAATGCGCTTAAAGAGAAAGGATGGATTAAAAGCTCAGAAAAACGACCCTTCAAGTATTATCCTGTCTCGCCTGTCGAAGCTATGGCATTCACTAAACTCAGATTCGAGGACAAATATCAAAGTTGGGAAAGAGCAATAGCCGAGGAGTTGCAGCCTCTGTATGAAAAGCAGGTGCTGGTGGAGCGCGCCGACCTACTGATGCTGCATGGACAGCAAGCGGTTCTAGCCAAACTCGAGGAAATTCTCAAGAGAGCCGCAAAGGAAATCATGGTCGCTGCTCCTGAATTCGCAAGACCAATATTGGCTTCGGCGGAATCGCTGTTAGGAATGGTTAAAAAAGCTGTGAACGTTAAGCTTATGGTGGCAGGAAAAACCGAGGACTGGCTGTTCCTAAAGAGGTTTGTCGGCATAAGCGAGCTACGTGTTAGAGATCATATGTTTGGCGGCGGGGTAATCGCTGACGGCAAAGAAGCCATGCTTTTCCTCGGCGAAGACAAACCCAGCTTGGTCATATGGAGCAACCATGTAGGCTTGGTGGGTTTCGCACGGGAATACTTCCAGTTTCTATGGGACTCCTCGGCAAAAGCTTAACGCAGCGAATTATGCACTACTCCGTTATCTACAGCAAAAATTTCGCTTCAGATCGATTTTCCCTTAAATTGCTTAAAGCATAAATACCCATTAATTATTACCTTCGTTTGCCTAAAGGAGAATAGAAGAATGAAGCAGAAAAAGGTAGCTGTTGCTTTAACTATTGCACTGATATTTGCTATAATTGCTCCGCTTTCTATAACACCCTTCGCTGAAGCACAAGCAGCGCGTAGAGTGAAAACCTATCCATACATTGGTGCGGTACCTAATCCCGCTCAAGTAGGCAAGCCGATAATGCTTCACGTTGGAATCTCTCTGCCTGCAACTTGGCCGCAAACAGGGCACAAGGGGCTCAGAGTAACGATTGAGCGTCCAGACGGCAAAGTTGACACCTTAGGGCCAATCAACACGGACACAACAGGCGGCACAGGCGTAACTTACATCCCCACAATCGCCGGCACATACTACGCACAGGTACATTTTCCTGAGCAAGCGCTGGAAGTATCTGTTTTAGGCTTACCTGCAGGCACGATACTAGAAGCCTCTGTAAGCGACAAACTTCAAATAACGGTGCAAGAGGAACCGCTGGAGTACTGGCCGGGTGTCCCGCTTCCAACCGAATTCTGGAGTCGCCCAATAAACGCGCAGTTCAGAGAATGGAATGTCATCGCTGGAAACTGGCTATACTCAAAAGGTTACTTCATTGACATGGACACTCCAGGCAATGACGACGCACCTGAGGCACCGCACATACTTTGGGCTAAACCCTTAGTTAAGGGCGGCGTTGGCGCGCTTGGCGGCGGCTTGGTTGGAATAAACGTCGAAGACCACGCATTTGAAGACGGAGACGCTTACGAAGGCTTCTTCCTGCCACCAGTCATAATCGCTGGCGTGCTCTACTTTAACAGATACAAGAGCATCGGCGACACAGCAGTTGAGCAAGAAGTCGTGGCGGTTGACTTGCGGACTGGCGAAGAGCTTTGGGTGAGAAACTGGAACAACACGCGGTTAGCTTTCGGTCAAACTTTCTATTGGGATGGCTTCAACTATCACGGAGTATTCGCTTATCTCTGGGCAACCGTAGGCACAACATGGTACGCTTATGAGGCCGCAACTGGGCGCTGGGTGTACACAATGACTAACGTTCCGGCTTCTGGCGCCAACATATACGGGCCAAATGGCGAAATAATCAGATACACCGTCAACCTAGCGCAGGGCTGGATGACAAAGTGGAACTCATCCGCTGTGATCAGCGCATACTGGGGCACTAACCCAGCCGACCCAAGCTGGGGCTCTTGGAGACCGCAAGGCAAAGTCATAAACGCAACCGGCCCTGTTCCCGTAACACCTGTTACTCCGCTTGGATTAAATGGCTACGAATGGAATGCAACTATACCGAGAGGCTTACCTGGAAGCGTCGTTGCCACATTGGAAGATCGTGTTTTGGGCACCAATTTTGCTAGCGGCTCGCTTGCGCCGAGTACCATGGTTATTTGGGGAATAAGCGCTAAAACTGAAACGAAAGGCCAGTTGCTTTTCAACATAACTTGGACACCGCCGAGACCAGATGCACGCTATAGGCTGGAGGCAGCCAGCGTCAAAGATGGAGTATTCGTCGTAGTCTGCTTGGAGACCACTGAGAAATGGGGTTTCGACATTAATACGGGTAGGCAGCTTTGGGGCCCGACAGAGAAGCAAGATTACAAGGATGCATGGTCCTATGCCTCAGGATACTCTTGGGACTTCATATACAACGGCAAGCACTACGCGCAAGGCACTGGTGGCTCAGTGTACGTTTACGATGTGAAAACTGGCAAGCGCCTTTGGCAATATGACTTTGTAGACCGCTATCACGAGTTCTTATTCGGCAACAATTGGTTCATTTACAGCGCATTCATAGCTGATGGAAAACTCTACTTCAACTATGCAGAGCACTCCCCGGGAGACCCGAAAGAGCGCGGCTCCCAAATGGTCTGCATTGACGCGGAAACAGGCGAAGAAATATGGCGTCTCAATTATTACGGAACTGTCTGGGGCGGGAAACCCGTCATCGGCGACAACATAATAGCCTGCCTCAACTCCTACGACTCCCGCGTCTACGCCATTGGCAAGGGTCCAAGCAAAACCACTGTTGAGGCTTCACCTGAAATCGCTACGCACGGCAGCAAAATCCTCGTAAAAGGCATGGTCACCGACATCTCACCAGGCACGGACGATGACGCCATTAAGAAGCGGTTCCCGAATGGCGTTCCCGCAGTAGCAGACGAGAGCATGAGCGCCTGGATGGAATACGTCTACATGCAGTTCTCGTGTCCGGTGAATGTTAAGGGTGTTGAGGTCATTATTGAGGTGCTTGATCCGAACGGCAACTATTATGAGGTTGCCAGAGCCACTACGGATGGCAGCGGCTTTTACAGCGCCACGTTTGATCCGCCTGTGCCTGGGAAGTACACTGTTGTGGCTAGGTTCGCTGGCTCTAAGAGCTATTGGCCTTCGCATGCTGAGACTGCTGTTTTCGTTGAGGAGGCGCCTCCCGCTACGCCTGAAGCTACGCCTACACCGCAGGAGCCCGTAGGAACATACTTTGCCCTTTCGACCGTTGCCATAATCGCCGCTGTAGTCCTCGTTGGACTTCTGATACTCAGGAAACGGTAGCCATGCTGAAAATGCGCAAAAACTCAATTCCCCCCCCTTTTTGGGTTATTTGACTGTCCAAGCGTGGAGGGCTGAGAGGGCTTTGGGAATACGGCTTATCTGCAGCAGCAGATTGCCATTCTTCTCTTCTCCTATATCTCTCCTTTAGTTTGGCACCCAAAGCCCCAGCAAACCCTCTTTTCGATCGTAGAGCAGAGTAGTGGTTGACTAATCACTTTAAGCTATATTTATGGAGTTTTTTGTGTGTTAGTTTTGTTATACTAAAAAAGAGGAAAGAGGGGAAATTATTTTCCCATGACTTTTTTTGCAGCGATTTCTATGTCTTCGGCTTTGATGGTTTTGCGTCCAGCGTGCATGGCGAAATCCAAAGCTTCCTTAGCAATTTTTACGCCGATTTCCTCTAGCGCCTTAGCTAGCTCTTTCGCTGCTGCTTCGCTTACTCGGTCTGCTCCCGCTTTCTTGCATAGCCTATGCATGGGAGCTACAGCTAACTCTAAATCCGTCATAAAGACTACTCCATAGCCTCTTTTTCTTTTTAACGCTATATTTAACCTTTTTTGTCTTCTTACTTCCCTAACTTGGCTTGTCAGCTGAATTTCTTCAAATAAAGAAGAAAATTATAAAAACGCCGCAACCGATAAAATGGCGACTAAGGTTCAGAAAATGAAGCTGATTGACGCGCATATACACCTCTCCGACGATGAATATGCAAAAGTCCTCGATGACCTTGTGATAGATGCCCAGCACGCTGGTGTGGCCGCGTTAATTTCAAATTCCATGGACCTTGAGACCAGCATCAAAAATGTAGCCCTAGCCCAAAGATACAATGGTCTTATTTACGCTGCGTTAGGCATTCACCCGTGGAACGTAAATATGCTCAAAGAAAACGAGCTTGCAGAGACATTAAAACTAATTTTCGAGCAAAACCAAAAGAAGGCAATAGCCGCCATAGGCGAAATCGGATTAGACTACAAGTATGAAGCCATATGGAATAAGCAGCTTATGGTTTTCGACGAAATGCTACATGCCGCTGAAAAAACTGGTCTACCCGTAATAATCCACTCACGCGGAACAACCGCCCAAATCGTAGATATGTTGCCCTCCTACAACCTCAAGCGTGTTCTGCTACATTGGTTCAGCCACCCGCTAAGCGCGCTAAACAAGGCCGTAGCGAATGGCTACTTCATTACTGAAGGGCCACCAGTAGCTTATTCGCCGGGCATCCGTGAAGTCGTTAAGAAAGTACCGTTGACTAACCTGTTAACAGAGACTGATGGTCCAGTGATTTACCGGAAATCACCCTATAATGGCGAATTAACAAAGCCTTCGTTTATACGTACAGTGATTGAAGCCATAGCCGAGATTAAGAATATGGCTGTCGCCGATGTTGCCGAACAGATAGCAAGAAATTTCGAGTTTTTCTTCGGCATAAAACTGAGCTAAATTTTTTGCTGACATGTGTTGTTGAAGCTGTACGCTTCCTTGAAGATGGCTACTCTCGCTCTTCTATTTGTTAATACAGCCTTCTTTTTGCGTCATTTTGCACTCCTTCAGCCCTGAGATGCGTCTTCGCTCTTTTAATTTAGTTTTTATATCCCTTTTTTGGTCTTCAAATATGCTGCGTTAATAATTTGGGCTTACTGAAAAGAATTTGCAAGGCGTAAACTTAAATTAAGTCTCTCTACTATTGAAAGTTGCTTTTACGCTCAGAAGCAGCGCAAGAAGAAACACGGCGTAATTGGAGGAACCAGCATACTTGGGAAAAGTCAAAACTGAACATATCAAACGGCTAGCCAAAGAACTCATGAATAGGTTTCCAGATAAATTTTCCACTAATTTCGAAGACAACAAACGTGCAGTTGACATGCTTACACGTGGTGCAACTACAAGAGTCAGAAACCAAATTGCAGGCTACATAACACATGCTATGATCTTAAAGCGGGCAGTACCGTCAACGGAAACCGAAGAAGAAATAGCTGCCTAAAAATTGCTGGGAGCAACCATGCTTTTGATGGATGAATATAGAAAAGGATGGGCAATACGTTATCTACGCGAAGCAAAAGCTGAGCTGGAAGCAGCACGGAAGATTCCCTATATGGCACCTAGTCTGGTGCTGGAGGCTATTAGAAAAGCCAGAAATGCCATATACTACAGCATAGGCGAGCCAGCTTTCATCGAGTTTCTCATACATGAAGAACTGGGAAAGACGCCGCCCACCAATGATCAGACTCTGCGTTTTTTCATCGAAATAGAAGGAATTGTGCAGCAGTTAGCGCAATTAGAGGAGGTTAATGGCGACGCAATTATTAAGCAAGCTGATACGCTTATTCAAATAGCCACGGACATTGTTGAAACTTTCACTGAAGAAAAAATAGAAGATTAGCCTGCAGCCGCACACTATTCAATTTAGGCTTTTAAACTTCAAATTACGCTGAAAAGCGCGGGAATTCTTTATTAGTTTTGGACGTTCTAATTCCATGGGCAGGCTGAATACAGCGATGGCGGTAACCCTCAAGTTCGTCGGCACGTTGCGTCATGCTTCGGGCAAAAGTGAACTTGCTTTAGGCATCTGCGGCGCGCTTTCTTTAAGGGAGTTAATTAGCAAACTTGTTATGGAAATCCCTGCTCTCAAGCAAAGCATGGATCTTCAGCGGCTTGAGGAGTTGCAGTCAAACCTGTTAATACTCGTGAACGGCAGGGAAATCAGTGTTTTGAATGGTTTTGAGACGATGCTGAAGGATGGTGATGAAATAGTTTTTGTTCCCGTTGTTCATGGTGGCTGAGGATTGGTTCGATGCAGTTTACCTTAGAGAGCTTTGAATAGTAAAACTTAATGCTTAATATTGCACGTTACATTCACGACTACAATTTTTGCCCATTGCTGCCCAATCCTGTCATAGCTGCGCGCTCTATCTTTCTCATGTGTTTTAATAATATGTGTATATGAAGAGCAAGAAAGCGAAGCAAAGCGAATAAAATTATCAGAAAAACTTTGCAAGCGTATTTGGATTCTCAAGAACGAGCAGAGCAAAACTATCAAGAGGCACAATGAACATATCAACTATTATGCAAAGCAGAATAGTAACTTTAACAACAGATTTCGGATTAAAAGATCCTTACGTAGCAGAAATGAAAGCCGTAATCCTCAACATATGCCCTAACGCCGCTATAATCGATATAACACATGAAATAGAGAAGTTCAATATGCGGATGGGTGCTTACATGCTGGCTTCTGCAGCGCCGTATTTTCCAGCGGGCACCGTTCATGTGGCAGTTGTCGACCCTGGGGTTGGCACAAAGAGGCGCCCAATAATCATCGAGACAAAACACAGTTTCTTTGTCGGGCCAGATAACGGTATTTTAATTTTAGCTGCAGCAAAGCAGGGCATAGTTCGTATACATGAACTAACGAATCCAAGGTTTATGCTGCCTAAAGTTTCCTTCACTTTCCATGGCAGAGACATCTTCGCTCCCGCAGCCGCACATTTGCTGAATGGTGTGAGGCTAGAAGAGTTTGGACTTGAAATTTGCGATGCTGTGCATCCTGAATTCGCGGAAGTTACAGAAAAAAATGGCTTGCTCACAGGCGAAGTTTTGCATGTGGACGGTTTTGGAAACATAATCACTAACATAAGCGAGAACGAGTTAACGCATATCGGTGTAAAAACAGCGTTAAACGTGGACTTGGCCGGCTGTAAAATGAATCTGCGTTTTTGTCACGCCTACGGCGAAGCTGGACTGCAAGAGCCCTTAGCCTTAATCGGAAGCCATGGTTTTCTAGAAATAGCCCTAAACCAAGGCAATGCTGCGAAAGAATTTAACGTAGGAGTTGGCGCCAAAGTCGCGGTTTTGCCAGCATAAAGGCACATAGCTTCATGAGTGCACTTGCCGAGATGATTGTCTTGCTGCGGCTTAACCGTAAATGAAATGAAGCCTTTATTAGAATATGCAGAGATGTGCCTCTTCGGAATGCGGGTTAAATGACAAAATATCGCGCTTTAGCGTTAGCAACGGAGTATTGGAAGCCAGGCGATGATTACTTAAACAGTATTGTTGGTAAGTTAGCGAATAGAGTATGTGATGCGGATTTTGTTGTTATCTCTGAAAAGGCTCTTTCAACAGCGCTCAGCAACATCTTGGATGAAAGCACTGTTAAAGCTGGATTTAATGCAAAAATGATTAGCCGTTTCTGGATGCGCATAGTCTGGGGATACTTCCTAAGCGTAATATGTCATCTTGGAAAGCGGCTAACACAAAGACTGCGGCAGTATCCCCTTGAAGCAGGCAGCCGGCACAAACAAGTTGCTCTGCAGCAAGCAGGGCTTTTGCAGGCACTCATATGGGGTTCTGAAGGCGGCATCGATGGTTCTAATTTGCCTTTTTCCTATGTGAGCTTGCCTCTAAGCAACCCGCATGAGGTGGCAGACGCAATTCGCCGGCAGATTTGGCGAAGGTTAAAGA
Source organism: Candidatus Bathyarchaeota archaeon (assembly GCA_026014545.1). Lineage (GTDB taxonomy): Archaea > Thermoproteota > Bathyarchaeia > Bathyarchaeales > Bathycorpusculaceae > JAOAIV01. The sequence goes on along the minus strand of JAOZIH010000008.1, from coordinate 43,953 downwards.
AGAAAGTTTGCGTTGTAATTGTGGATACGGATAAAACTTATTCCTTCAGGAATTTTCATTTTTCCCCTCGGCCAAAGACGATGAAGGGGATTCATTCTTTCGGCGGCTTTTTCGCTTACGTTATTGGCCGAGCCCTCAAGCTTAGAAAAAGGTCAACGCCGCTTGCTGTGGCTGGATGTAGACTTCACGCAGAAGAAGCTTTAAAAATTGCCAACATCGCTGACAGAGCAAGAGGTGCAGGTTCAGGCGCAACAGTGTGGGATATGGCTGCAAGGTTTCATGTATCAGTAACAGAGATAGATTGGGACATGCTGGCGCAGATGAAGCATACACCACTTGTTATCGTCAGAAAGAACGATGCAGCAAAGCAAGATCTGCCATTTTGAAATAGTAAAGAATAAACATCCCTGTTTTCTTTAGTGAGCGTTGTGATCAAGTATGGAAGAAACTAAGCGGCTTGATGCCTTCTTTAATCCTTGCTCAGTTGCTGTTATCGGCGCTACTAAAAAAATAGACAAGGCAGGACATGTAATTTTCAAAAATTTCGCCTATAACAAAACAAGAGGCGTTTTCAAAGGAGCACTTTATCCAGTAAATCCAAATGAAGAGTCCATTCTTGGGTTCAAATGCTATCCTTCTATAACGGAGATTCCAGACGAGCTTGATCTAATAGTGGTTGTTGTTCCAGCGAAAATTGTTCCATCAATCATGGAGGAAGCAGCTACTAAAAGAGTTAAGGCCGCAATAATCATTAGCTCTGGTTTCAAGGAAATCGGAAACAGCGAGCTTGAAGAGCAAATAGTTGCCACTGCTAGAAAGGCGGGCATACGCATTTTAGGCCCAAACTGCCTAGGAGTCTACTATCAGAAAACAGGAGTGGACACGCTTTTTCTGCCTGAAACCAAGGTTCTAACAACAGGAGACGAAGTTATAGCCACGCCAAGGCCGATGATCGGCGATATAGCCATCGTCACACAAAGCGGAGCCTTCGGAGTTGCTGCTCTCGATTTTCTCGCTGGCCGCCAAATTGGAATCAGCAAATTCGTAAGTTTCGGCAATAAATGTGACGTAACCGAATCGGAAATGCTGCATTACCTGCTTTACGACAATGAAACTAGAGTCATACTTCTCTACGTGGAAGACATAAAATATGGCCGGCAATTCCTCAATATAGCCAAAGAAGTCACTTTGAAGAAGCCTATCGTGGCGCTTAAGGCTGGTAGAAGCGCTGCTGGAGCCAGAGCTGCTGCCTCGCACACAGGCGCTATCGCTGGCTCAGATAGAATCTACGATGCGGCTTTCGAGCAGGCAGGGGTAATCCGCGCAAGAGACATGGAGGAATTCTTTGACATGGGAAAAGCTTTAGCTATGCAGCCGCCCGCTTTAGGCAGGAACATTGGTATACTCACAGATGCGGGTGGTCCAGGCATAATGGCGGTGGACGAGTGTGAAAGTAACGGTTTATCCGTGAACCGCTTTTCAGAAGAAACGTTGCAGAAGTTCCAGAAGCTTAAGGATGAGGGTGTGCTTCCCAAGTTTGCGGCAACCTCTAATCCCGTTGACCTTACTGGTTCAGTTACAGACGAGATGTATGAGGTTGCAGCAGACCTGATGTTCCAAGATCCAGAGGTAGACGGCATAATCCTGCTTGGTCTGCATCATCTGCCAGCTTTGCGGGAAAAATACATCGAAGGCGTAGCTCATGTAGCAAGCAAGTACAGCAAACCGATTGTTATGTGTGATATCGGCGAGACGGAAATGGCCTTATACACACGCTTTAGATTTGACAAGCTGGGAATCCCTGCCTATCCCTCACCAGAGGATGCTGCACGGGCCATGAAAGCCCTTGTAAGCTATGGTGCATACCTGAAAAGAAACAACCTTGCAGAAGAGTACATAAGTGCATTCATGAAGAGGAAACGTTGATCCTAAACTATAACCATAACTGTAACTTCATCTTCATCTTTAAGCTTAAGCGTCTCACGCAAGTTGACAGGAGCAATTATTTCTAAAACATCATTTGGGTAGGCTTGGACTTCGGGAATTACAACGCCACATGCTATCCCATCTATGCGCGCCTTGAAAAGTTTCCCGCTACAATAACCTGTAGCTGGAATAATCTTCATGGAACAGGTGTTTTCAAGCAGCGCTCTGCGTTTTGCATTTTCTTCCGAGAGCCTTAAATTTAAAGTGCCAGCGTACGGTGTGAAGCCCAATTTCCGCTTTATTTGACTTTTAACCCACGGTAACTCGAGAAATTTTTTGCCTTCGCCTCGGCTGGAGAACACTCTGCCGCTGAATTCTAACTTTTTCATCAGCGCTACGCTCTTAACGCTGCAGTCGCCGCATTCTGCTGCATACATAGCCTCATTATTTTTGTTCTTTTAGCCATTGAGCAACTTTTCTGAGAATATGGTCAGAAGACATGTCAATCACGGGCACAATAATTTTCTCTTTTGTCTCTATAGTTGGCGCATACCTTGGCATCAATGAGTAGCCAACAAACGTCCAGTAAACTTTGCCCGACTCTATCAATGCCTTTGCAACCGCCGTTGTGGAAGCGGGAAGCGGAAAATAAAGAAAAACCACGCCTTCAGCCCAATATAATCCAGCCAGTTTTCCGCCGGCTATCACGGAAGTAAAACGAGCCATTTCTTCTGGAGTTGAAAAATACGTGCGTTCCATTATAACGATTTCTTTGAAGGGTGCATATTCGATTGTAATGTCTTTTTTGCTCATAATTTACTCACAACCCACACGTTATTGTGTTGCCAGTTCCCTTTTAATCTTGCCATAACCCCCAGCTGTGTTGCTATTTCCCTCCAGCTTCTCAGACACGATAGCCTTCATATTTGGCGGCTATTAGAGATTCATTGCAGAAACCTATAGAGGGGGCTACTCCAGTAGCGGAAAACGCTAGGCTGTTAAACCATATAAACTAAGGGTGGCTCCAAGCGAAGTTTTGAGTGTGGTTAAGCGCTAAACAATTATTAATTATGCCAGTCATACTCTTCTGGTGCGTGGGTTAACTTGGTGAAGAGACTCTCAACAGGTAGCGGATGTCTTGACCGACACTTGAATGGCGGCATACCCTCTGAACGCGTTATTCTGATTTATGGAGAACCAGAAACTGGGAAAACAACTCTGGCTATGCAGTGCGCTGTGAATTGTGCCAAGCAAGGCTTAAAGATCCTCTTCATAGACTGCGACAACACCTTTTCAGCCGAGAGACTTTCACAGGTGTCTGCAGGAAAATTTGAGGAAATAGCTGCTCTCGTAATTCTGATGAGGCCGGAGAGTTTCCGAGAGCAAGCCGCCGTCATAGACCGCTTGCCCGATTACACTGCTAAAAACTTTGGTTTGGTGGTAATCGACACTGTGACCTCTTTGTATCGGGCTGAGATTGCTGAAGCCTCTGGGAAAGCATTCGATCTAAACCGTGAACTGAACAGACAGATGGCTGTTCTAGCGCAGACGGCAAAAACCCAAAAAATGCCCATCATTATAACCAGTCAGGTAAGAAGCGTTTTCAACGAGCCCTACGTCAGCGTGGCTCCTGTTGCTACCCGAGTTGTAAAATTCTGGGCTGACGCAATAATCGCCATGAAACCCACGGAAAACCCGCAAATAATTAAAGCAGTGATTGAAAAAACATTTGGAAAGGCTCAAGAAGCGGCATGCCATTTAAGAATAACCGAAATGGGAATTCATGATTACCCGCTTTAATAGTGATGGTTGACTATATGGATATAGCAACGGTGATAGTTGAAGCATTGATTTTCATATTTCCCGCCTACTGTGCAAACGCCGCGCCCGTTATAGCCGGCGGGGGGCAACCAATAGATTTCGGGAAAAACTTTTTTGACGGAAAACCCATTTTCGGAAAAAACAAGACTTACCGAGGCTTCTTCTTCGGTTTAGCCATCGGCATACTGGTCGGTATGGCAGAGTGGAAAGTTTTCAATTATCCACTGCTATTTGGCATTTTTTCGCCTTTGGGCGCTCTCTGCGGGGATTTAGCAGGCGCATTCCTGAAAAGGCGGTTAGGAATCGCTCCTGGAGGTTTATTGCCAATTGTAGATCAAGTAGACTTCGTGGTAGGAGCGCTTCTCTTTTCGTTTCCGTTTACTTCGATATCATGGGAGCTTGCCGCTGCAATTTTGATAATTACGCCGCCTATTCATCTACTTACAAATCTTGCAGCCTACAAGTTGAAAATGAAGAAAAATCCGTGGTAACAACTGTTTAAACTTTGGCGTCAATTGCAAACTCAAGGAATATGTAGGCTAAAAGCAGCAATGTCACGCCTATAATTAGCATCATATACGCTTGTCTTGGCTTGTAAGCGTATTTTGTACTCTGGTAAATGGCAAGCAATCCAACAAATCCCATCGCATAAAGGGCGTTTGAAATTATGGTTTCTGACACGAATTGGTCGCCAAGTGCGCTGCTGCCCTGGAGCGCGCGGCTCCAGATAAAGTAAAAGTTGTTACCTATATACGCGTAGTAGGGCGGCTGCGTTGTAATCGCAAATAATCCGCCGCTGAAAAGGAAAATTGCAAGAGCTATGACAATTATGGAAATAATTACGGATGATGGTTGCGCTGTTGAAATTTTGCGGAACCATCTGCTCAGTGAAAAGGACATTGATGAGGCAGTTTTCTTAACTTTGTTTGACATCTTGTTTTTCCTCATTGTTAAGTAAGTATCTTGCTGTTTCTCTAGCCCATTCGCCTGTTAAAGAGTTTTGCGCAATCTCTCTTAAATATTCTTTCCAAGAAATCTTTAAAGCTCTTCTCCAAACCTCATACTTCTTAACTATGTTATCATATGCCGTGGCGTGTAATGAACAGAAATCTCCTTCTTCAGCCTCTCTCTGGCATATTTTGCACTTCAATTTTTTCCCTTCGCTTTTTCTTTTGTTGGGCATTTAGGATTAAAGCATAATTTCCAAGAGCGCTTTCCCTTTAGCCGCACATGCACGGTTGGCAAGCCGCAGGCGCTGCAAACGTTGCCCGTTGGTTTTATCAAACCTTTTTCTGGGAGTGGAAAAGCCGTTTTACAGGCTCCAGCAGAGTAGTTCGTGCAGCCTACAAATCGTTTGCCCGTTTTTTTCGAACGTAAAACTACAAGCCTCCCGCTTCTACAAATTGGGCATGTGCCAATGCTTTTGGCTGCTAATATTTCCTTTTGTATGGCTTGAGTTAAACGTGCGCCTATCGCCTGCTCGTTTACTTTGAGCTGCTCAAGAATGGGCTTCAGCAGCTTGACAGAGTGTCGCAGGACGTTTTCTTTTGTATCTTTGTTTTGCTGAATACTATCCATTCTTTCCTCAAGTTCACGTGTTAACTCTACTGATATAACAGTTGGACAGTACTTTTTCAAGGCATTAACAACTTCAAAGCCCAATTCGGTTACGACAATTCTCTCGCCACGAATATACTTCCTATCATACAATGTTTGAATAATGCCTGCGCGGGTTGCTTTAGTTCCTATGTTTTCCTCTTCCATTTTTCTTAGAAGGCTACTGGGATTGTACCTTGGCGGCGGATTAGTGAATTTATCCTCTAAAACCACTCTTTTAACGCTTACTTCTTGTCCCTCTTCAACGTTTGGCAAGGGCTTGCCTTCTGACCGAACATAAGGCTTGTAGAACCGTATCCAACCTTCTACTGAAACTTTCTTCCCGCGCAATACAAACAGCTTACCATTAATGCTCAAGGTAACTGTGCCACTTTGCCAAATTGCATGGTCGCCGAAAGCAGCCATAAACCTTCTGGCTACAAGATCCCAAATGTTCTTTTCAGCACTGTTAAGCGCTCGCTCAGGCATATTTCCCGTAGGATAAATTGCTGGATGCGCTGGATCTTCTTTATCGCCTTCAACTGGCTTTAGCAACGGCTTGGCAAGAAGCGCCGCTGCTAGCTTTGCATACACACTGCTTCTGCCCAAACCTCTTAATATGGTGTGGTAATCGATTGTCGGCGGCAGTTTTTGGCTGCTGGTTCTGGGATACGAAATTAACGCATCCAAGTATAAACGTTGAGCAACCTGTGAAGTGCGCATGGGCGTATACCCAAAAACACGGTAGGCCTCTCTCTGCAGCGAACCGAAATCAAAAGGTAAAGGAGGTGCCTGTCTAACCTCTTCTTTCTCTATTTTCTCCACTATTCCAGCTTTGCCTCTGCAAAGGTCAACCACCGCCTCTGCTTCCGCCTTAGTTTCAATCACTTCCTTCCTATATAATGCTTCAAAAATCACACCGTCAATTTCAACCTCTGCTTTTATGCTCCAGTATGGCGCCGGCACAAAGCATCCTATGCTTTTTTCTCGCCTTACCAAAAAGTGAAGTGTGGGCCCTTGCACTCTACCAGTGCTGAGTGTAGCGTACTTTCCGCTATAGTTCTTAGCGGCCGCCGTCAAAGCGCGGGTCAAGTTTATGCCATAAAGCCAATCCACCTCGTGCCTTGTCAGTCCCGCTTCGATAAGAGCAAAATCCAAGTGGGAAAGCCTTGCAGCAAAGGATTTTTCAAGTTCCTCTTTTGTTAACGTGGAGTATTTCATGCGTTGTGCAAGTTTCTCCTTGCCGCCGCAAGCGTACTTTAGTATGGTGTAGCCGATTATGCTCCCTTCAATATCGTAGTCGCATGCGTCAATGAACTTGTCAGCATGTTTAGCTAGATCCGAAATAACCCTCAGCCAATTGCGAATTCGCGCTGCACCCCGTTCAGCCATATACCGCGGAACCCACTGATAATCAAAAATAGGATAGCCCTTTTCCCTGCTCGCAACAGTGTATAAGTGTCCTAAAGCTGGCACAACAACTATGCTTGCTTCTCTTTTCGCCAAGTAATAAGGAACACCATTTTCCACAATTCTTTCCGCTTTCCCCTTAGAATCTAATGCAGAGGCAATTCGACTCGCCGCATCAGGCTTTTCCGTTATAATTAATGTGTATTTTTCCAGTTGGCTGATAAACCACACCTGCGCATTAAAATTATTTTCTTCTTCAAAAAGGTTTTACTCAATAAGGCCTTATGGGTAATCGAAAGCTGATACATTTCCAATTAAGATAACTGCTAAAAAATGTTTATTAGTGGAATTCCAGCATGTCTCTTTAGTCTCCGCGGCTTTTTGAGCCGGCTATGAAACAACCTTGCCAAGAGGAACAGAGCAATGTTTGAAGAACTAGGCCTAATAGGTAACACAGTAATTCTTCTTGTGACATTGGTGACGCTGGCCAATGCTAGTGAGATGACAATAAAGCATGCTTTAAACGTGGCCAGCGTAACGCGGCTGGGAAAAACAACTGTAGGCTTCATCCTTGTTGCCTTTTCCACTTCTCTGCCTGAATTCTTTGTTGCTATTTTCTCAACAGTAAACCCTGAAAATGTTGGAGTATCTATTGGAAATGTGTTAGGCGCCAATATTTCTAACATCTGTCTCATACTTGGCTCATGTTTCTTTCTGTTAGCATTAAAAAACCCGCGTGGCTCATTTTTCCTGCCAAAGATGGCGAAAGAAGAGTTGAGCAGCCTCCACTTCGGTCTTTTCATAGCGTCCATTGTTCCTTTGACCCTGCTCTATCTACAGCACGTCGGCCGTTTTATAGGCATAATACTTCTAGCAATATTCATGTTTTACATGTACAAACTTTCCAAAAGCGGCACTCCTGAAGCAGGCGCCCCATCACGAGCAGAAAAACGCAAACTTCGAAAGTATATAACCCTCACATTTCTCGGCGCATTAGGCGTTGTGGTCTGCGCCTTTTTTATAGTTGAATCAGCATCCAATATCGCAGTGAGCATCGGGCTTCCAGCGATTATTATAGGCGCTACAATTGTATCCTTAGGCACAACCACACCTGAATTTGCAACAAGCATCAGCGCTGTAAGAAAAGGACACTTGGAGCTTGCTTTAGGCAACATCGTTGGAAGCTGCTTTGTAAACATCACCTTGATTTTAGGCGTTACCTTAGCAGCGACATCTTTCGGAGTAGATGCCAATGGGTTTTCCAATGTTGCACTCTTCTCGCTGATGGCCAACCTTCTTCTATGGTATTTCTTGTCTGGCGAAAAGATGGGCTGGCGAGAGGCAGCAATTTTACTTTTCATGTACGCCCTATTCATCGCAATTAGTTTTGGTGCGCTATAAACCAAACAAACAGCCTACAACTGCATCATCGGCATAAAACATGCTTTTAAATAACAGAAGATGGCTCAGCGGCAAAATACAACTTAAGTAGTCTACACAATTAAAACTCGGTTCACAGTTCCTATTTTGAAGTTAGTAATCAATAAATATGCCGCAGATGTTACATTTCGTCAAGTGAAGTTTAATGCCGCAAATCATAATTTGCCATGGCTGCAAGCACGTGTTATACGAAGGCGTAGAACTTAAACCCCCGGATGAAATTCTGCAAAGCTATGATGGAAAATGCCCCAAGTGCGGCCGGAAACTATCCCTGCTTCCCATCGATGTTGAAATAAGACCCATAAAATAGCTTGCAGCGAACAAAAAATTTACCGGAATAATCTAACAAGACGGCAAGACTCGGGCAATTAGATATTTCTTAAGGTTATTTATGCGAAATCCCCTCTTGAGTTATTGGTAACTACTGTAAACTTTAGCAGAATTTCGAATGAACCTTTAAATCTACTCTTAGAAAACAATAAATAAACGGTGTATTGTGATATAACCGTTATTAACCACAAAACAAATAAATGGTTCCATTGACGTATGAAGAGATTACAAATTGGAGGAAGAAGACACGGCTAAGGAACGGTTCTTCAACACCCTTAAAGCTTTTGGGCGCTTGCGCATCCAAACAAGCCACGCGTCGATAGTATGCTATTCCGCCTTGTTTCTGATACTTTTTATTGCGCTTACAGTTCGTCTTTTACCAATACGCTGGGAAATACCCTCAGGTACTTTACGCCTCAACGAATTTGACCCATACTATCAATATAGCATAACAAATTATATGGTGCAGAACGGTTTGCTCTCGCCTTATTGGCCTACACCATGGATAAACACGCAGCAATGGTACCCAAGTGGACTGGACATGTCTACCTCATATCCTTCCTTGCCGATGACGGCGGCAGCACTTTACAGTATTATCTCATTTTTAGGCGTGAACATAGATCTAATGTCATTTTGCTCTTTCTTACCCGCAATCTTCGGGACGGCCGCGTGCCTAATAATCTATTTCATAGGCAAAGACATAGGCGGAAAAACAATTGGCCTGTTCGCAGCGCTTTTCCTAGCTCTAGCGCCCTCATTTCTAGCAAGAACTGCACTTGGCTTCTTTGACACCGAATCCGTAGGCATCCTCGGCCTACTATCCTTCATACTATTGTTCTTAAGGGCAATCGACGAAAATAGGTCAACACGCTCCTCTCTGCTGTACTCTTTTGGCGCCGCCGGAGCATTAGCCTACTTTCTTTTGGGCTGGGGAGCCTCCTACTATATACTGGGTTTAATTGCTCTTTTCGTTTTAACGTTAATTTTGCTAAAGAGATACACACCACGCCTGCTGTTTTCTTATAGCATAACTTTCGGTTTAGCGTTCTTCATAGCCACAAAGTTCCCATATCTCTCATTAAATTACCTAACCACCGGGCCAGTGATCCTGGTCGCCGGCGTGTTCCTTTTACTGTGTCTCGCAGAAGTTTTGCGGCACGACATCTCTGCCAAGGCAAAGACGATGCTTGCTGCAGTAACGTTAATCGTCTTAGTAGGCGTCTTCGCTGTGCTGGCGCAACTTGGTTACTTGGCAAATATAGCGGGCAAATTCCTTTCGGTGGTTAATCCATTCCTTCGCTCTGCCGTTCCGCTATTGGAGTCAGTGGCCGAACACAGAATTTCAGCTTGGGGCAGCATCTACTACGACTTAGGGTTAGGAATACTTTTCTTCCTAGCTGGTTTGTACTTCACGTTGAGGAACCCAACTAACAGAAACATTTTCTTACTGCTTTTCGGCGCAACATCCCTTTACTTCGCCGCTTCCATGGTGCGATTGCTCGCCATCTTCGCGCCTGCATTCAGCCTTTTAGCAGCCACGGGAACTTTGGGTATACTGAAGCCGTTTTACGCCTTATTGCGTGAAGCGCCAGATCTTGCAGTAAAAGCAAAGCGAAGGATAGTGCGTGTAAGCAAAGAGTACAGTGGCGCCGCCGTGTTTCTTATCTTTATGCTTCTCATGGTAAATCTTGCGTTTTCACCTCAAACTGGTGGTATACCGCGCGTCTATGGTCAAGCTTACTCGCCTCTCACGATCACCGCCGCCAGCCTGCCAGTAGTGCCGAATGAGCCGGCGACTGAATGGCTAGACATGTTAAGCTGGACGAGGAATAATCTCCAGTCAACAAGTGTGGTGTGTGCTTGGTGGGATTATGGATATTGGCTAAGCATACTTGGCAACGTGACGACATTAGCTGATAACGCTACGGTTAATAGTACGCAGATAGAAAACATCGGTTTCATCTTTATGGCGCCAGAAGAAAAAGCAATGGCGATGCTTGAGCGGTATAACGCCAAATACATACTTGTTTTCGTTACTCTCGGCATTGCGCAATCTTCCAGCGGCAACTCCTACGTTGTACGCTTTGTGGGATATGGCGATGAAGGGAAATGGCAGTGGATGGCGCGGATTTCAGGACAAGCGCGCGACAGATTTATAGATGAAGGCTTGCTTGATGAGAACTCTGCATGGACTGATGAAACCGCTTTCATCAACAAAACCAGCGGTGAATGGCTTGATGTTGGCAAGAATACTACGATATACAAGTTAATGAGCTGGGCAAAGCAGCGTTGGGTTGACGTGTCTGGTGTACAAAGCGGCATCACCGCAGACGAGGCAGGCGTGCAGCCAACATACTTCAAGGAAGCATACTTCGCTGGTGAGAACTTGAGCGCGATTGACGCTTCCGCCAAATACGGTGGCCTCATACCGATTGTGGCATTGTACGAGATTGACTGGCAAAAATACTACAACGCTACAAGCCAACCTTAAGGAAGCGAAACTGTGTTCCCCAAAGTTCCCGATCAGCATAAGATAAATAAACCATTAGTTCCCAACGGCTTAGGCGTTATCTACGTTCTATTTACAACCGTTTATCTTTTCTTGGGCTACTTTCTTGGAATTGTCAAAACCTCAAACGGAGTATCTGCACCCTTAACTTTGGCCGTATGCATCTTATTCGGGGGCTTCATGGGGTTGCTGGACGATTGGATGGATCTGAAATGGCGGTATAAGGCGTTTATGCCCTTAATAGCCGCACTTCCCCTCGTGTATTTGGCACGAGAGTATGCCTTACGCACTGCAATCTCGCTGCCCCTAATCGGCGTAATAGACTTTGGAGACTCGTACTATTTTCTAGTAATTCCATTGATAGTAATGGTGGTCACTAACGTTGTGAACATGCTCGGCGGCTTGAACGGTTTAGAAACCATCTGTCCTGCCATAATCCTAATAGGGTTAATGGTATTGTCGCCGTTTTCCTATGTGCTCCTTATGCTTGGCCCCCTAATCCTCTGGCTTGTCCTTGCCGTTTTCAACTTTAAAGGCAAGATTTTCGTAGGCAACAGCGGCTCATTCGCCATAGGCACGACAGTAGCCTCTTTCGCAATAATCACTGATTTAAAATCGAGTTTGCTGATTTCGATTATACCGTATGTTTTTAACTCGTCTTTGATATTGTTGAATGTTTTCCTTTTTGGAAAAAAAGCAAACGTTTCGCTTGACGGGAATAAGCTTGTATCTACTCACAGGCGCAGTTTAATTACACTTGTTACTTATCAGCGGCCGATGACTGAACGCAGAGTAGTGGCTTTAATAGCATTGCTTGTAGCGATTTTCGTTTCCTTCGCGGTGCTTACCGAGTTATTATGTTAACTTGATTCAGCAAGTTTTAATAGGCAAAGTTAGCTTGTGCATAAGCTAATGAGCGGGTAGGTGGGCCTCCACCCGTTCCGCCGAACAAACCCCGGTGTAGGAGGTGTAAATAGTGAAAATAGATAGTCGTGATTTGACTGGAACCGCTGTCTTCGCTGCTTTGTACGTAGTAATCAACATTGTGCAGGCTGTTACTGTGGGTAACCCTACAATTTATGGGCCTATACAACTACGCTTAGCAGACTTCATGATCGCTCTGGCAGCATTATTCGGCTGGCCAATAATTGGCGGCGTAACAATAGGCTGCTTCCTAACCAACTCCTACTACTTCCTCGGCGCGCCAGATGTTATTCTCGGGCCGATAGCCAACTTTGTCGCCGCTTGGCTTGTGCTGCGCTTAAGAAAACGTCGATTGTTGGCATGTGTTGCCGGCGCTTTGCCCATTGGCTTAATCGTTGGTAGTTACCTTTGGCTCTTCTTTCCGCCGCCAGACGTGTTAGGCAGTTTACCCGCATGGGCAGGCATGATCCTCAGCATAACCGCCAGCAGCTTAATTGCCGTAGCGGTCATAGGGTACTTGGTGCTTTCGATGCTACGTCGACCTAACATTATAACACCGTTGAAGGCGCGTGGATTAAAAGTTGCCTCAGAAAAATGATGCACGATTTCTCAGATTTCTGTCCAATTCCGATTTTTCCTTTTTTATCTGCCTACATAAACCTCTTAGATTCCATCGTCAACGTAGGCTTTGCTGAAGTTGTCTTCAATTTACACTTTGTGCAATAATAAGCATAATGATTTATAACTCTCTGCAAGGTTATTTTTGTAAGGGAGTTTTATTATGGCTAAAACTGAAGAGAATTTGAAAGCTGCTTTCGCAGGTGAATCTCAGGCTAACAGGCGTTACTTGGCTTTTGCAAGGAAGGCTGAAGAAGAAGGATACACGCAGGTTGCGAAACTCTTTAAGGCTGCTGCAGAGGCGGAAACAGTTCACGCGCTGAATCATCTGAGAATAACTGGGCAAATTAAATCAACCTTGGAGAACTTGGAGGCTGCAGTATCTGGCGAAACCTCTGAATTTAAAGAAATGTATCCCGAGTACATAGCTACTGCAAAGCAGGAAGGCAACAAGCAAGCGGCATGGAGCTTTAATGTGGCAAATCAAGTAGAGCAGATACACGCTAAAATGTTCAGAAAAGCAATCGATGCTTTGAAGAATAAAAAGTCGATGGAGCAAGTAGACTATTACGTGTGCAGCGTGTGCGGGAACATCGTTGAAGGTTCGCCGCCAGATGTGTGCCCCATCTGCGGGGCTCCAAAAGAAAAATTCTTTAAAGCAACATAGTAACGCCTTTTTTATTTCTAAACTTTTCAAAACATTATTATCATTCCTCCGCGAGAGTATATTCTGGTGTTTTCTATGGGTTGCTGGAAATGGTTTAACGGAGTTTTAAAAGAAGCCGGAGTGCAGGTCACAGACCAAAACAAGGATGCAATTGAAAAAGTCATACACAATTATGTAAGTGAGCAAGCTAGCTATGGCCGTTGCTCAGCAGACTGGCGGAAAGCCCGCAAAGAAATTAACGAAAGCCCTGAAATGAAAAAGGAACTTATAGAAAAACTTAAAGCCTTGGTCTAAACTGTTGCCCTTCCTGCCCACCCTTTTTCTGTGAAAAAGCAATAGGGTACTCGCTAATAGCGCATCTTATATAAGGGTAGCGTCACTTTATTTTGCAAAATGAAGTGTTGAAAAATGGATAAATGGGAATGCACACTCTGCGGCTACATATACAATTCAGAAAAAGGCGACCCAGAACATGGCATACCCGCTGGGACAGCCTTCGAGCAGCTACCAGAAAACTGGGCTTGTCCGATTTGCGGAGCGCCTAAAAGTCAATTCGTAAAGCGCAATTAAAACAGAAGTAATTCAATACTTCCGCGCTGCTCACACTATTTTTTGAAAGCTTTATATCCGCCTTAAAAGCACAATATTTTGGATATAGATGTTTTTAAATAAAATCAAAAAGAGAGACGGAAGCATTGCTGATTTTGACCCGGAAAGAATCAAAAACGCTGTTCACAGGGCTTTTCTCGCGGTTGAACTTGAAAACGGCGAAAAAGCTGAGAGCATAACTGAAGAAGTTGTTGCGCTGTTAAAGGAGCGATTCAGAACAGAAATTCCTTCAGTTGAGAACGTGCAAGACACAGTTGTAGAGGTTTTAAAGAAAAAAGGCTATGGCGCAGTCGCACAGGCCTATGAGGATTACCGAAGAAAGAAAGAAGAACTTCGCGCGCTCAGAGAAACTCTTGGAATAGAGCCCAAGCTGACTGTAAATGCTCTCGAAGTTTTAAAGGCAAGATATTTGCTCCGCGACGAGAAAGAGAACATTATAGAAACACCTGCTCAGCTTTTTGAAAGAGTAGCTAAAGCCATAGCCAAAGTTGATAAGACATACGGAGATGACGCGGAAACAAGCGCAAGGATCTTTTATGAAATGATGGCGCGGCTCGAATTCCTCCCTAACTCCCCCACATTATTCAACGCGGGAACCGCCATCGGGCAGTTGTCCGCGTGCTTTGTCCTTCCAGTTCCAGACTCGCTTGAAGGAATATTCACCGCCGTAAAAAACATGGCGCTTATTGAGCAAACAGGCGGCGGCGTAGGCTTCAACTTCTCACAGCTACGACCCAAAGGCGACATCGTACGATCAACGAAAGGCGTCGCCTCTGGTCCAATAAGCTTCATGCGAATTTTTGATGTAGCCACAGAAGTGATAAAGGCTGGCGGAAAACGCAGAGGCGCCATGATGGGCATTCTACGCGTGGACCACCCGGACATTTTGGAATTTATCACCGCCAAGCAGAATCCCACTTTTCTGTCGAATTTTAACGTCTCAGTTGCTGTTACAGACGAGTTTATGCAAGCAGTTGCCGCTGACGAAGCGTACTGGCTCATTAACCCGCGGAATAGGGAGAAAGTGCGGCAGCTTAAGGCAAGAGACGTCTGGAATTTAATCGCGCGATCTGCATGGGCAAGCGGAGACCCCGGCGTAGTTTTCATCGATGAGATAAATCGGCATAATCCAACACCGCAGGTTGGACTAATCGAATCTACAAATCCTTGTGTAACTTCAGATACGTGGGTAATGACTGAAGAGGGACCGAGAAAAGTCAAAGAACTCATTGGCAAGGAGTTTGTAGCTGTTGTGAAAGGCGAGAAATGGCGTAGTTCAAAAGAAGGGTTCTTTTTAACAGGCACCAAGCTTGTTTACCAGCTTAAGACGAAAGAAGGCTTTGAACTGAAACTTACCCTGAATCATCCTCTGCTGAGAGTTAAAAAACTAACGAGAAATGCTATTACAACTGAGTGGGCAAGCGTGGCGGACATAAAAGTTGGCGACAAAATTGTTCTGAATGATCATCGAAGTTTTGCTGGTTGGGTAGGCGAATATAATGAAGGCGAAGGCTACTTGATGGGTTTGCTTTTGGGAGATGGTGCAATGAAGAAGGACAAAGCTGTTCTTTCCTCGTGGGGTGAGGATGAGGGGTCAAAATCGGTGCGAGCTTTAGCTTATGCTTACGCAAAGGCTCTACCACACAAGTCTGATTTTCAAGGTTGGATGAAAGTTAGCGATAGATCCGAATACCGCATGGCTCTAGGATACATAAGGAAAATTGCCCAAAAACTAGGTGTAACGCCTGATTCAAAAGATATTACTGAAAGCATGGAGAAGGCTTCTTCAGCCTTTTGTAAAGGTTTGCTTAGAGGGTTATTTGACGCTGATGGTTCTGTTCAGGGAAGCCAATTAAAAGGTGTAAGCATCAGACTAGCGCAAAGTAATCTTTCCACTTTAAAGGCTGTTCAGCGTATTCTTTTGAGGTTTGGCGTTTTCTCAACAATTTATGTTAACCGAAGATGCATGGGGCCTTCATGGATGCCAAATGGGAAAGGTGGAACAAAAGAGTACATACACAAACCGCAACATGAACTGGTAATCTCTAAGGAGAATATACTGGTTTTTTGTGAAAAAATAGGTTTTGGAGATTCAAATAAGCAACAAAAGCTTGAGCGCTGTTTAAAATCTTACAAGAGACGGCTGAACCGAGAGCACTTTGTGGCTGCAGTATCCGAAATAATGCCAGTAGACTCGGAAGAAGTTTATGATGCCATGATTCCGGGAATAAACGCGTTTGACGCAAATGGTTTTTATGTTCATAACTGTGGTGAACAGCCGCTGTTGCCTTATGAATCGTGCAATTTGGGGTCGATTAATCTCTCGCGTATTGTGACGGAGGGCAAGGTGAATTGGGATAAGCTGCGGGAGACCGTGCGGAACGCTGTGCATTTTCTCGATAATGTTGTGGACGCGAATGTTTATCCGCTTAAGGAAATAGCCGAGGTTACAAGGGCTAATCGTAAAATTGGTTTAGGCGTTATGGGCTTCGCTGATATGCTGATTATGCTTGGGGTGCCCTATGATTCCGAGGAAGCGCTGAAGCTTGCTGAGCGGGTGATGCAGTTTATCCAGAAAGAGGCGCATGAGAAATCTAGGGAAATTGGTGAGGCGCGTGGTTCTTTCCCGAATTTTGAGCAGAGCATTTGGAAGGGCAAGTACAGCGCTTTTAGGAATGCAACTGTGACTACTGTGGCGCCTACTGGAACCATCAGCATCATCGCAGGCTGCTCCTCCGGAATAGAGCCGCTGTTTGCTGTTTCGTTTATCAGAAATGTGCTGGGCGGTGCGAGACTTTTCGAGACAAACGTGTTGTTTGAGGCTGTTGCCAAGGAAAGAGGCTTTTACAGTGCAAAGCTGCTCGAAGAAGTGGCTAAAACTGGCTCGGTTCAGAAAATCGTAGGCGTGCCGGATGACGTCAAGCGAGTGTTTGTCACGGCTTTAGATATCGCGCCTGTCTGGCATGTTAGGATGCAGGCTGCCTTTCAAAAGTTCACGGATAATGCGGTTTCGAAAACTGTTAACATGCCTTTTGAGGCGAAAGTTGAGGATGTGCGGGAAATTTTCGATTTAGCCTGGCAGCTCAAATGTAAGGGTATCACGGTTTTCAGGTATGGCAGCAAGCCTGAGCAAGTGTTGTACATTGGCGAAGTCAAAACTAAGGAAGGCAAGTTTGTTTCCGCGCAATCCGAGTACGCAGGTGGTTGCCCGACACCCAACTGTCCCTTCCCAAGCTGAGGTGAGCTATTATGGGTTACATATACTTGTATTATGGCACTGGTGGCGGCAAAACCGCGAACGCGCTTGGATTAGCCTTACGCTCAGTGGGCCATGGCAAAAGCGTTGTGATAATTCAGTTTCTCAAATGGAGAAAAGATATCGGCGAGTACTTAATCAGGGACAAGCTTGCGCCTCATTACGAGATTTACCAGTTCGGGCGGCAGGCTTGGCTTGGCGAGGAAAAGAAAACCGCAGAGTTTGCTGGAGAAACATTCCATGTGGAGCGCGTCAAAAACCGCGATAAAGAGCTTGCTAAGGAAGCGCTTGACTTTGCATCGCAAGTGCTTCGGGAGAAAAGGCCGCATTTGCTTGTGCTTGACGAGATTGGCTTGGCGGTGCAGTGGAAGCTGCTGGATGTTAAGGATGTGCTAAAATTGCTTGACGATGTGCCTGAGGAGACAACCGTAGTCATGACCGGGAGATTGGCGCCGAAAGAACTGGTGGAAAGAGCTGACTTCGTTAATGTGGTTGAATTAGTTAAAATGCCTAAGACCTTTAAGTTAACTGAGGGCATCCAATACTAGGCACAATCTAACCAGAGCTTAAGTAAAGTATATTAGCTATGCAGTGCTTTGAAATGGGTGATTTTTGGTGAGATAGAATGTCTGCCGTAAGAATGTTTAGTTTGCCGAAGCTGCCTTATGACTACAAAGCGCTTGCCCCGTACATGTCTGAGGAGCAACTGCGGCTGCATCATGATAAGCATCATCAAGCATACGTAAACGGCGCCAACGCCATATTTGAGAAGCTGGACAAAGCGCGGAAAGAAAATCTGGACATCGACATGAAAGCAACGCTTAAGGAGCTCTCATTCCACATAGGCGGCCACTTGCTGCACAGCACTTTCTGGGATAACCTGGCGCCCCCAGGCAAAGGCGGAGGGAAACCCGGAGGAGCAATAGCAGACGCGATACAGAAAGAGTTTGGAAGCTTTGAGCGTTTCAAGAAAGAGTTTACTCAAGCGGCAACAAGTGTTGAAGGCTCAGGCTGGGCTGTGCTGGCCGTGCAGCAGTGCGTCGACAGACCGCTGATAATGCAAATAGAAAAGCACAATGTAAACGTGTACCCTGCATTCCGTCTGCTCATGGTTCTTGATGTGTGGGAACACGCGTATTACGTTGACTACAAGAATGACCGCGCCAAATTCGTTGAAAGCTTCTGGAACATAGTCAACTGGGATTACGTCGACAAAATATACAAGCTCGTAAAATAGGCAACAATATTCCACTCATTTTTTTGTAAAAATAAGCAGAACCACCGCTGCTGGATAGACCCTCTATAGGTTTCTGCAATGAACCACTAATAGCCGCCAAATATGAAGGCGCGCTCTGCTTTTTGGTTACCAGCTGCGTAGTACTATCATGGTGTTTGTTTTCATTATGCCTTCTACTCGGCGGATTTTTTCTACGCACTCGTTGACTTCGACTACATTCATTCCGCTGATGACTGCGACGATGTCGTATTCGCCAGTTACTTCATAGACTGTTTCCACGTTTGGAATCTCCCGTATCCTCTTGGAAACTTCCTGCGTTGGCAGTGCGGGGTCTGTTGCTAATAGTGTAATTGCTTCTGCGCCTTCTGCCGTGCCAATTTTGATTGTGAATTTCCTTATAACGCCTGAATTGACTAGTTCTTTGATTCTTTTTCTAACCGCACCCTCTGATAATCCGACTCGCTTGCCGATATCTGCGTAGCCCGCGCGGCCATCTTCTTTGAGAATTTGTAATATTTGTTTGTCTTTGTCGTCCATTCGGTTTTCCCTCACGTGTTTGTGAGCTTTGAGAAATTTAACGGTTTCTGCACTCAACTGCGTATGGCTAATACGGATTTCTGCTGTGGTGTGCAGTTTACGTGTCTATTTTCGGAAAAATTGGAGAAAGGTACCGTGGAATTTTTGTTCTAAATGAAACATTAGCAGCGTAATATGTTACAAATAAGTCGCAACATTTAAAAGAAAGTCCAGTGAATGAAAATGACATTTCCAATAAATAAAACGTGATAGCAGAATGATTAAACAAACCGCACATTCAAAAACACAAGAGGTGAAAATGGCAGTGTATAAAACCAGATGCCCCGATTGCGACGCCGAACTTGACGTGCCATCTGACACTGAGCAGGGCGAAATCTTAAGCTGCCCAGGATGCGGGCTTGAGCTTGAAGTGAAGCAGATAAAAGGCGGATGCGTTGACCTTCAAGAACTAACCATGGAAGGAGAAGACTGGGGCGAATAATTCACCTCTGAGCTTGAAAATGAACTTATCCCTCAAGTTTTTTAATAACCAACTTTTTCATGGGATGCCGGCAATCGATGAGTATCGCGCTTCTTTATGAACGTTCCGAAACAGATGAAATGGGCATAAAGCTCACTGCCCAAGACTTAGGTATAGATGTAGTTTTCCTGCCGTTCCGCAAAATCGCACTGACTATAGGCAAGACGGGCTTCACAGCGAAAACTAAAGGCAAAGACTACACCAACGCAGTCAAAAGCGCGGCTGTGGTGCTGAACAGGGCGCAAAGCAAAAACCGTCGGCTGCAAGCCGGCTACTTCATGGAGATGCTCGGCAAGAAAACCATAAACTCAAGCCGAATCGAATTTGTTTGTTACAGTAAATTGCGTACTTTGCTGCATTTCTGGACTGCTGGCATACCTATTCCCAAAACCGTTTATGTTCCCTGCGACGCAGTTGACACTTTAAAAAACGGTAGCTTAATCCACAATGAAAAAGACATCGCCGACCTGCTGCAGAACGAGCTTGCCCTCGACGAGGGCCTCGTTATAAAGCCTGATGCTGGAACACACGGAAAAGGTATGGTGCTCTCCAAAAACCGCGAGCAGCTCCTCGCCGGCATCCAAGAAATAAAGCCCTCAATAATAAATCCCGTGGGCATAGTCGCGCAGGAGCTAATTCAAAAGTGGTTTTATGATTTGCGGATTATAGTCTCAAAGGAGAAGGGCAAAGCGCCAGTTTGCCATCCAGTGGCTTTAGCAAGAGGCGGTTTTAGAGACTTCCGAACAAACACCTACTTGGGCAACACAGTTTTCGATGCCCGAATCCCCTTCAGCATTAGAGAGTTAGCCGTGAAATGCAGTCAAGCTCTTGGGAAGGATGCTGAAGCGTGGGTTTTAGCGTTGGACGCCATGATTAACGTCGGCGAAAACAAAACCGTAGATGACGCAGCGCTTATTTCCGAGCTTAAAAAAGCAGAAGAGGAGTATGAAAAAGTGCGCGTAGTCAAGCAGGATGAAACTCGGCTTAGAGACTTCCAAGGCTGGAACAGATTGTTGGAAGAGGCGTTCC
Source organism: Candidatus Bathyarchaeota archaeon (assembly GCA_026014545.1). GTDB lineage: Archaea > Thermoproteota > Bathyarchaeia > Bathyarchaeales > Bathycorpusculaceae > JAOAIV01. Next base: position 23,524 of record JAOZIH010000008.1, on the reverse strand, counting down.
AACGTTACAAGAGCACCGAGCCATACGAGAAAGTTAAAAGCATAATCGAAGAAAGCCTCGAGAAAAACCGGGACCGCGTGGTTTTCCATGAGGCTAATTCTTGCCCAGAATTCTGGGAGCACACGCGGCTAATAGCCGGCATGAACGTGGCGGTGCCGCTGCTAAAATGCGCGCAAAGCTTAATCTAGTCAAGGTAACATGAAGGTGGAAAAATGTTGAGAATAGGCATAATTGGCGGAACAGGATATGTCGGCGGAGAACTCCTACGCCTGTTGCTGCTTCATCCAGAAGTGGAAATCACAATGGTTACTTCCCGCCAAAGCGTAGGAGAATACCTCTTCAATGTGCATCCGAACCTCCGCGGGCTAACCCAACTGAAATTCGTGCCACAGGACATAGCGGAACTCAAGAAAAACTGCGACCTCGTGTTCACTGCTACGCCTCACGGTGGATCAGTAAATCTAGTTCCCAAACTTCTCGAGGCTGGGCTCAGAGTCATTGATATGAGCGCGGACTTCCGACTGAAAAACCCGGCAGACTACGAAACCTACTACGGCTGGAAGCATACGCATCCAGAAATGCTTAAAGAAGCCGTGTACGGCCTGCCAGAGCTGCATAGAGAAGAAATTAAAAAAGCACAGCTTGTGGCATGCCCAGGCTGCGAGGCTACGGCCGCCATTTTAGCTTTAGCCCCCATCGTGAAGGCTGGCTTGATTGATAAAGATAAAATCATCGTAGACATAAAGGTCGGTTCTTCAGGAGGCGGCAGCAAACCTACGCCTGCTTCGCATCATCCTGAACGCTTCGGCGGCGTACGCCCCTACAAAGTCGTCGGACACCGACACATCGCTGAGGTAGAACAGGAATTAAACGCTTTGGGAAACGAGCAGGTCAAGATTTCCTTTACGCCGCATGCCGTGAACATGGTGCGTGGCATACTTGCTACAATCCACACTTTTCCCAAACAGCCATTAACCGCTAAGGATGTCTGGCGGGCGCTTCGCGGAATGTACGGCGCCGAGCCATTTATTCGCTTAGTCAAGTACCAAAAAGGACTTTATCAGTTGCCAGACCCTAAAGTTACGGTAGGCACGAACTTCTGCGATGTCGGCTTCGAAATCGACGAGCATGCAAACCGGCTTATCCTTTTCTCGGCGATGGATAACATGGTGAAGGGCGCTTCAGGCCAAGGTGTCCAATGCCTAAACATCATGATGGGCATAGACGAAACCACAGGCCTCAAAAGCACAGGATTCCATCCGATGTGATAGCCTATGTTGCTTGTAATTAAGATGGGTGGAAGCATACTCAAGGAAGGCACATCATCCGAACTTCTCGCAGACTTGAAAGCGCTGGCACAGGAGCACAAGCTAGTTCTTGTTCACGGTGGAGGCGCTGAAGTAACCGAAACCGCCACTAAGCTGGGCAAAGAGCAGCGGTTCATTGTTTCGCCTGAAGGCTTTAGAAGCCGCTACACAGACAAGGAAACCATAGAAATCTACACCATGGTTATGGCTGGGAAAATCAACAAGCAGATAGTCGCTGCGCTGCAGAGCCAAGGCATAGTAGCCATAGGCTTGTCTGGCTTGGATGCTGCGCTTTTGAAGGCTGAACGGAAAAAACGCCTGATAATTGTTGATGAACGCGGACGGAAAAAAGTAATAGACGGCGGCTACACAGGAAAAATAAACGAGGTTAAAACCGAGCTGCTAAGTTTGCTGCTTGAAAAAGGCTACACGCCAGTTGTAACGCCTATAGCCCTAAGCGAAGAATTTGAGCCGTTAAATGTTGACGGCGACCGAACAGCCGCCGTGATTGCCGCTGCTCTCAAGGCAGACCGTCTAGTACTGCTGACGGACGTGGAGGGTTTGCTGCTGAAAGGCAAGCTTGTTTCCAAGATAACAGCGGCGGAAGCGGAAGAAGCACTCTCCAGCATCGGCAAGGGCATGAGCACCAAGGTGCACGCCGCGTTGGAAGCGCTTAAGCAAGGCGTCAAAGAAGTGCTGATAACCTCGGGTGCAAAGTCGCAGCCCATTTCTTCCGCATTAAAGCATGAAGCAGGTACAGTGATGACAAGTGAATGAGTACGACATAATCAACTTCGAAAACCGGTTAATGGCGAATGTTTTCTCTAAGCGTCCCGTGGTGATAACACGCGGCAAAGGCGCCTTAGTCTGGGACATAAACGGCAAAGAATACATCGACTGCATGGGCAGCTACGGCGTCGCCTTGCTGGGGCACTCGCATCCAAAGGTTGTAGAGGCCATATGCAAGCAGGCGCAGACGCTTATTTCATGCCACGCAAGCCTCTACAATGATAAGCGCACCGAGTTTCTGCGAAAACTTATCGGCATCATGCCACCGGGCTTGAATAAGGCGTTTCTCTCAAACAGCGGCGCTGAATCTGTTGAATGCGCCATAAAGTTGGCGCGAAAATTCACCGGCAAACCTGAGATAATCGCGGTGATGGGCGCCTTCCACGGCAAAACCATGGGTGCGCTGTCGGCGACATGGGATAAAAAATATCGTGAGCCCTTTCAGCCTCTGGTTCCCGAGTTCAAGCATGTGCAGCCTGATAATCTCGAGAAGCTGCGTGAAGCCATAACTGACAGGACTGCCGCCGTGCTTCTGGAGCCGATACGCGGCGAAGGCGGCATCCGCGTTCCACCAGCCGATTTTCTGCCCGGCGTTAGAGAACTCTGTGACGAACGCAATATCATCCTAATTTTAGACGAGGTACAAACAAGCTTCGGCAGAACCGGCAAGCTGTTCGCATGCGAGCATTGGGGCGTCATCCCCGACGTAATGTGCTTAGCTAAGCCATTTGCAGGTGGCTTGCCCATAGGGATAACGGTGGCTAAAGAGGCTGTCATGTCTTCTCTTGGCGTCGGCGAGCACACAAGCACCTTCAGCGGAAGCCCGCTGGTCTGCGCCGCGGCATGCGCCGCCATCGACGCGCTGATAAGCGAGCGGCTTGTAGACAGAGCAGCTGAGTTTGGCGGCTACTTTAAGGGCAAGCTGGAGGAGCTGCAGGTTAAGCATAAAATTGTGAAGGAAGTTCGCGGCTTAGGCTTGATGCTGGGCATGGAGCTCCGCTACGACGTGCGCAACGTAATAATCAAAACCTTACAGAGGGGCGTGCTCATTCTGGAAGCGGGCAGAAATGTGCTGCGGTTCCTGCCGCCCTTAGTCATCGAAAAAGAGCACATCGACAGGGTCGTCGCTGTCCTCGATGAGGTGTTAGGTGAAGAAGAAAGTGAACGACAAAGCAGTGCAGTTTCTAATTAATCTGCTGGGCATTTACAGCCCTTCAGGCAAGGAGGAAGCCATAGGCAACTTTCTCGCCGAAGAAATGATGAAGCTGGGCTTCCAGGTCGGCGTTGACAGTGTGGGAAACGTAATAGGCGTAATTGGCGACGGCGAGCCCGTTATCCTCTTATGCGGACACATGGACACCGTTGCGGGGCATATTCCGCTTCGGGTTGAGGAAGGCAAAATCTACGCGCGGGGCGCAGTAGACGCTAAGGGACCTCTTGCCGCCATGATAATGGCCGCCGCCTCAGCTGGTAAAGACCCTGCTTTCAAGGGGAAAATCCTGGTTATAGGCGCTGTTGAAGAAGAAGCCACAAGCCGCGGCATTCGCCACTTAATAACGCAGGGAATAAAAGCTGACTATGCAATTTTCGGCGAGCCCAGCGGTGTTGAGAACATAACCATCGGCTACAAAGGCCAAGTTCAGCTTAGAATAGTTGTGAATACCGATACTGGTCATGCGTCTACGCCTTGGCTTTACGAGAATGCACTGGAAAAGGCATACGAGCTTTGGCAGCAAATAAAAACTGCCTACTCATATGCTCCAACGGATAAGCAGAATGGAGAAAGCCCATTTTACGCTGTAACCGCCTGCCTCACAAAGTTAACTGGCGGACGAGCGAACTCTGTAATCCCCTACGAATGCGAAATGGCCCTCGACATCCGAGTGCCGCCTCAGTTTACTACAGCCCAGATTATTGAACAAACGCAGAAGCTAATCGCGCAGTATCAGCAGAGTAACCCCAAAGTCTTGGTGAAAGCAACAGTTCATGATACTGTCGAGCCCTTTGAAGTGAACAAGAACTCTCTGCTGGTTCACGCGTTATCCGCCGCCATCAGAAAAGTGCGTAACAAGCCTGCCACGCTTATGCGGAAAACTGGGACAGGCGACATGAACATTCTCGGCAAAGCAATGAACTTGCCCATAGTAACCTATGGCCCGGGCGACTCTCATCTGGACCACCGAGTAGACGAGCACATCACCATAAGCGAGTATCTGGATGCCATACAAATTTACAAGGAAACCCTTCTAAAACTGTCAGAGCTACACAATAAAAGAGTTTAACAGGCCCGCGCTACATGCTTTCAAGCTTGAATTCTTCATGAATGGCGCGGACTGCTGCTTCCCCATCTTTCTCTTTGACCACGAACGAGATGTTAAGCTCAGAGGAGCCTTGCGCTATCATGCGGATGTTTATTCCCTTCTTCGCCAAAGCCGTGAATATCCTTGACGCTACGCCGGGCGTGCCCTTCATGTTCGCGCCCATTGCCGCTATAACGCAGACGTCATCTTCAGCCGTGATTTCGCTGACCATGCCTCTGCCGAGAAGCGCTATCTCCAGTGCGCTGAGCGCTCTGCCCAACAGGCTTCGACGGATTATCAGCGACACGTTTGCCTCGGAGACCGCAGCGGAAATCATCATAATGTTGATGTTGCTTTTGCCCAGAACATCCAAAACTTTAGCGTAGCTTCCAGGCGCGCCAACCATCGCCGCGCCCTTAATGTTGATCATCGCTACATCTCTGATTAACGCTACAGCCTTCACAACGTCCTTAGATGCAGTCTCTTGCCCGTTTGCTATGAGCGTACCGGGGTTTTCAGGGTTGAAGACGTTCCTTATTCGTACAGGAATTCGCGCTTCAGCTACAGGCTCTAAAGCGCTCGGATGCATCGCTTTCGCTCCGAAAATGGCCATTTCTGCTGCTTCTCCAAAAGATAGCCGCGGCAGCGTCTTTGCTAAAGGCACAATCTTTGGATCAGTTGTCATAATGCCATTCACGTCTGTCCATATCCAGACTTCATCGGCAGACAGTGCTACACTGAGTATCGTAGCCGTGTAATCTGAGCCGCCGCGCCCCAGCGTGGTGACTATGCCGTCTTGAGTTGCAGCGATGTATCCCGTTACAACAGGCACAATTTTTTTCTCAAGAAGCGGCTCAAGTCTTTCTCTCACGTGATGTGTGGTGACATTCATTAGTGGCCTGGCTTCTCCGAAATTGTCATCTGTAACTATTCCCGCTTCTTTCCCGGTGAAATATTGCGTGGGCACCTTGAGGTCGCGTAGTGCGCCCCAAACTAATGGCGTGGACAGTCTTTCACCGAAGGATAAAACGTAATCTCTTGATTTAGGTGTAACTTCGCCGACGTAGCATATGCCCAGGAGCACTTTTTCCAGTTCATCAACAGTTTTCCTAATTATCTGTTTTACTTCTTTCCGTATGCCGCCGTCTTCTATTGCCTTCTCCGCTGCTTCTAAGTGCCGCGCAGTCAGTTGATTCGTGAACTCTTGAACTTTTTTCTCGCTTTGCCTTTTCGCCTGCTCCGCTTCCTCCATGAGCTGGTTTGTAACCCCGGCTAAAGCGGAAACCACAACCACGACGCTGTAGCCTTCCTTGAAGCTGTCTGCTACTATGCTGGCTACTCGGTGGATGTTCTCGCCCGTAGCAACAGATGTTCCTCCAAACTTCATAACTATCCTCATTCTTCATCCTTCCCGTTTCATGAGAGCATTTTGCTTGCTAGTCTACGTCTTATTTCTAGCAAGTCCCTTAAAACTGCACTGGCGGTTTCCACGCCGCCGGCGCCTTTTCCAACAAGCGTTTGCTCCCCAGCGAACTCCGTATGGAAGGTTACCGCGTTCAAGACGCCGCTGACGCATAAGGGGCTCGTTTTAGGTATCTCCATGGGCTTAACGGTTGGTTTGCCTTCACCGTCTATTGCGCCTATGAGCTTTATAGTGTTGCCCCTTTTTGCTGCTTCATCAAGCTCCTGCAATGTTACGCCACGAATGCCTGTTCTGTCGACGTCTCTCAGCGTTACCTTCCTGTTCATCACCCAGTTCGCTAGAATAACAATTTTGCATGCCGTATCAAAACCCTCAACATCCATCGTGGGATCTGTCTCAGCGTAGCCGAGCTTCTGGGCGTTCGAGAGCGCTTCTTGGAAAGTCACGCGTTTTTGTGCCATTTCAGTTAGTATATAGTTGGTTGTGCCATTCAGTATGCCTTTTATGGCGAGGATTTTGTCTCCTGCAAGGCATCGCTTGGCAAACTCCAGCATTGGCGTACCGCCGCCGACTGTGCCGCTGAATCGAAAGTAAACATTGTTGTACTCGGCTAATTCCATCAGCGCTGGCAAAGCCAAAGCTAAAGGGCCCTTATTAGTGGTTACAACATGTTTTCCTGTTTTGAACGCCTTGGTAATATGCGACATGGCGGGCTCGCCATTTTTGATGTTCACAGGCGTGACTTCAACAACGACTTCTGCTTCCACTGACTCAATAACGTCTAACGCTGACATTCCAGGATGCCCAAACTCTGGATCCTTCGATATTGGAAAGCCCTTCTGCCGGAGCGTCTCCAGCTTTTCAGCGCTTAGCCCCCTCGGGTTAATGACCGCGCCGTCTACATCAACGATAGCGACGATTTTCGGATTGAACCCGTAATCTTTTACTCTCTCCGAGTAGCGTCGGGCTATTATAGCAGTTACGCTTTTGCCAACCACGCCGAAGCCGATTAGGATAATCCTCATGCCCACTTCACCTTGCCACAACTTCCATGGCTCTCTTTAAGCCTAAAACATATTCTATAGCAGCCATTTCCGCATCAACTTCCACAGGCTTCTCGCTCATCTTAACCGCTGTATCTGGATCCTTGAGCCCGTGGCCTGTGGTGACGCAGACTATGCGCTCATCTTTGTCAATTAAGCCATTTTCAACCAGCTTTATTAAACCCGCAATTGACGAAGCGCTTGCCGGCTCAACAAACAAGCCTTCAACTCTCGCTAGCAGCTTCTGCGCGCTGAGAATCTCCTCGTCAGTCACGGTTTCTGCTGTGCCCTTTGACTCGCGAATGGCGTTTAATGCTTTTTTCCAGCTTACAGGCGCGCCGATGCGTATGGCCGTCGCGACGGTTTCAGGCGCGGCGACTGGAACAATGGTGTCGCTTCCAGTCTTTATCGCCTGCGCTATAGGCGCAGCACCAGCAGCCTGTATACCCGTCATCTTCGGCAAGCCCTTTACAAAGCCGAGTTCGTGGAACTCTTTGAAGCCTTTCCATATGGCGCTTATGTTTCCTGCGTTTCCCACGGGCACGATTACTCTGTCTGGCGCTTGCTGGTTTAGCTGGTCGCAGATTTCGTAGCCCAGCGACTTTTGCCCTTCAATTCTGAACGGGTTAACCGAATTAAGCAGGTAAATGGTTCTGTGCTTCTCTGAGAGTTTAAGCACAATGTCTAAGGCTTGATCAAAGTTGCCGCGCACCTGAATGACCTTTGCGCCGTAAATCATGGCTTGCGAAAGCTTCCCATATGCAATTTTGCCCGTAGGAATTAGCACCGCGCATTGTAATCCCGCCTTAGCAGCGTAAGCAGCCAGCGACGCAGAAGTGTTGCCTGTAGAAGCACATATAACGGATTTAACACCGAGCTCAACGGCTTTAGTGACGCCGACAGTCATGCCTCTATCCTTGAAGGAGCCTGTGGGGTTTTCACCCTCATTTTTCACGTAAAGCTCGCGTAATCCCAAATGCTTCGCTAGGCGCATGCACGGATGAAGACCTGTGCCCCCCTCGTTTAATGAAACAATTTTTGTGGGGTCGTTTATAGGCATGAAGTCTCTGTAGCGCCACACTGAAAGCGGAGCATTCCGCCAATCGCTTCTTTTAAGCGCTTTACTCAATTCGCCGTAATCATATTTTATTTCGAGTATGTCTCCGCATTTTCTGCAGAAGTACACAATCTCATCTATCTCATACTTGCTTCCGCAGTTAATGCAAACTTGATTAGCCACTACATCCACCTCTTTAGGCCGAATATTTCGCGTATAGCGCTTCTACGTGATTGGCAAACAGTATAAAATTGTAAGTATTAATCCTATTGCTGATGCTTCGTGCTCTTTGCTGCTGAAAAGCCATTTCCATATCACCCGACGAGGTTGGACAGAACCTCGTAAGCTTTGAGGCTGTCCTTTTTCTCAACAACAATTATTGTTTCAGTCCAGCAGGAGATGAACTCTATGATGTTCACGTTTTGTTCTGCCAGTAACGTCGTTAAAAATGCCACAACTCCAGGCGTTGCTTCCAACTCTTCAGGCGAGTGAATGACTATCATTGTGCAGTTATCATGCTTAACAAGCGCGTTAACTCTTTCAGGCATGTCGCTTCTGTCGAGAAGATAAACGAACTTGCCTAGTAGGTCAACTTTCATTCCGTTTTTGGTGTTTAATTCTTTACTTGTTATCATGACAGCTTTTCTGTCGTAAACAGCGATTCCGCTTCGCTTCAAGACCTGCAGGACCTTTTCTTCTCTCTTCTGCTTGTGCTTCTGCAAATCTTCTGCAAATCTTCGCAAGGCTGCCTTTATGGCGCTGGTGTTTTCTATTTTCAATTCTTTCTGAATCTGGCGAGCTAACTCGCTGAGGTTAACTATGCCCTTTTCCAGTGCCTCGAGCAGATACGGCTTGTTTTGAAGGTGATTTCTTACGGTTTTAGCTATTGGCATGGTGCATACATGTATCAAATGGCACATTTAAAGCTTATTAAGTCACAAAAAAGTCGCAATGTTTAAAAACTACACCCGCAAGGTAAGGGAAATAAATTTCACTCTAAAAGCGGGGGAGCAAAACGATCGAAAAAATCGTACTAGCCTACTCTGGCGGATTAGACACGTCCGTGATGATTAAGTGGCTTCAAGAGAAATACAACGCCGACGTAATAAGCGTAACAGTCAACGTCGGCCAACCAGAAGACCTAAAGGAAATCGAGGCGAAAGCCAAGAAACTTGGTGTTCTAAAACACTACTCAATAGACGCCAAAGAAGAATTCGCCAAAGATTACGTGTTCCCAGCCATAAAAGCCAACGCGCTTTATGAAGGTAAATATCCCATAAGCACCAGCCTCTCACGGCCGCTCATAGCTAAGAAGATGGTGGAAATCGCGGAAAAAGAAGGTGCAACAGGCGCAGCACACGGATGCACAGGCAAAGGCAACGATCAAGTACGCTTTGACGTAACACTTGGCGCGTTGGCACCAGACTTAAAGATAATCGCGCCGGTCCGCGAATGGAACATGACAAGAGAAGAAGAAATCGAGTATGCCAAAGCAAAGGGCATCCCGGTTTCCACCGCAGCGAAGAAATACAGCATAGACCAAAGCATATGGGGCAGATCCATAGAATGCGGCGTTCTAGAAGACGCCAGCAAAGAGCCTCCGGAAGACGCCTTCGAATGGACAGTCTCGCCTGAAAAAGCGCCAGACACACCGGAATACGTAACCATACACTTCGAATCAGGAGTACCTGTTGCTTTGAATGGCAAGACACTTGATCCTTTAACGCTTATTGAAACATTAAATAAAACTGCGGGAAAACACGGAGTCGGCCGCATAGACCACATAGAAGACCGCTTAGTAGGCATAAAATCACGGGAGATTTACGAGTGCCCTGCCGCAACAGTCATCTTGGAAGCACACAAGGACTTGGAGAAGATGGTGCTGACGCGGCATGAAGTCTTGTTTAAGCAGCAAATCGACGCGCAATGGACGTTTCTGGCTTATGCAGGCTTATGGGTGGAGCCGCTAAAAGAAGATCTTGAAGCATTCATAAACAAAACTCAGGAGAAAGTGAACGGCGAAGTGCGCGTAAAGCTCTACAAGGGCGGGCTCCAAGTAGTTGGGCGCTCGTCGCCGATGTCGCTTTACGATAAGAACCTGGTGAATTATAACATAAAAACTGGCTTTAACCCTGCTTACTCCAAGGGCTTTATCGAGCTTTGGGGTCTACAAACAAGAATGGCTAACATTCTGAAAAGAAAAGCTGGAAAACAAAAAGGCGCCAAGGGAGGCGAGTAATGTCAAAGCTGCTGCGCGGCGGCCGCTTATCAGCAGTACGCGAAGATGTTGCCAAGTTTACCTCTTCAATGAAGGATGACCTGCGGCTTGCAGAAGCCGTCATCGCCATCAACAAGGCTCACGTAATAATGTTGATGGAGCAGAAAATCCTCAAGCCATCAGATGGCGCTAAGCTTCTGCAGGCGCTCGCCAAATGCTCCAGCACAGAGTTGGATACTTCAGCTGAAGATGTTCATATGGCTGTGGAGGAAGCAGTGCTTAAAGAGGTAGGCGAAACAGTAGGCGGAAATCTTCACCTTGCTAAGAGCCGAAATGACCAGGTTGCCACTGCTATCCGCATGGAACTGCGGAAAGAGCTGCTTACGCTCATGCGTGCCGTGGCTCACGTGCAAGAGCACTTAATAGAAGTCGCTGAAGATCACCTAAAAACAGTCATTTTGGAGTACACACATCTGCAACCCGCCCAGCCAGTAACCTTTGCCCATTACCTCCTATCGCATTGCGCTGCCTTGGAACGCGACCTTGAACGCCTTCAAAACGTTTACACGCGGGTTAACCTCTGCCCACTCGGCGCAGGTGCTTTGGCTACAACAAGCTTCCCAATAAACCGGGACAGAACTGCAGCACTTTTAGGCTTTGCTGGCATCGCTGAAAACTCTATTGACGCCGTGGGCAGCCGAGACTTCATCACCGAGACGCTTGCCGTGCTGACGCTAATCGCCGTTAATCTAAGTCGTTTCGCCGAGGATCTAATAATCTGGAGTTCCCCTGACTTTGGCGTGGTGGAGCTGCCAGACGAGTTCGCCAGCACAAGCAGCATAATGCCGCAGAAGAAAAACCCAGAAGTGTTAGAGGTAATTCGCGCACGAGCCAGCCATGTGCTGAGCGATTTTGTAGCCGCAGCCGCCACGGTGAAAAGTTTGCCTTCCACGTATAATCTTGACTTCCAGGAAATAACTCCTAAGCTGTGGGCATCCATAGAAACTGTTCGCGCCTCACTGGACATGTTTCATAAGCTGCTGCCCAAACTGAAAGTAACGCAAAATATTGCTGATAAAGCAAACGCGAGTTTTGTGGCGGCAACCGAGCTTGCCAATTTGCTCGTGCGCAAATATGATGTTCCCTTCAGAACAGCGCATAAGATAGTCGGCGCCTTCGTCAAAGCGCTGATAGAGACGCAGCGGACTTTCGCAGAAGCCACGCCTGAACTGCTTCAAAAGGCAGCGGAAAATGCGGCAAACATCAAGTTGACAGTTAAGGCCGAAGAGTTAAAGGCGCTTGCTGACCCACTTGCGATGGTTGAAGCTTGTAAAGTCAAGGGTGGGCCTGCGCCTGAAGTGGTTAAAAAAGCGTTGGATGCATGGAAGGAAAAGTTGCTTAACACCAAATCCCATATATTGCAGTTGGATAAGCTGCTTGAAAAAGCCGAAAATGACTTGGAAGCGGCTGTTGCCTCATATTCCAGTGAAAAACGTAAAACTTAAAAATCCACAATGGTAGGTAGTATAGGGCTTTGGCACCCGAACAAACTTCCAGCAAAAACAAGAAAGCGGTTCTACTGTTAGAGGACGGCACTGTCTTTATCGGCAAAGGCTTCGGCGCAACCGGGAAAGTTTCAGGCGAAGTAGTTTTCTCCACCTCAATGGTGGGCTATCCCGAATCGCTTACAGACCCTTCATATAAAGGACAAATCTTAACCCTAACCTACCCTCTTGTAGGTAATTATGGCGTTCCACCCTACGATCTCAAATTTGGCCTGCCCATATACTTCGAGTCAGACCGCATCCAAGTGCAAGGCTTAGTTATCCATGAGTTATGCCATGAACCGCATCATTGGGCGTCAACAAGAACACTGGACAAGTGGCTGCAAGATGAAGGCGTGCCGGGCATTTACGGCGTTGACACCCGCCGTCTTACTAAGAAGCTGCGAACACACGGCGTAATGCTCGGTATCCTCCAAGTTTGCGCCGTCGGTGAAGAGCCCAATTTAGAAAGTCTTCTTCAAGAAGCGAAAAGGGGCATTCCAGATCCCAACTTGACCGATTTAGTCAAGGAAGTAACCGTGAAGGAACCCATTCACTATAATGTTGACGGCAAATACAACGTGGTTCTAATTGACTGTGGCGTCAAATATAATATTCTGCGGAACCTGCTGAAGCGCGGCATCAATGTGATACGAGTGCCCTACGATTTCTCAGCGAAGGAAATCTTGGAGTATCATCCAAATGGGGTTTTCCTAAGCAACGGCCCAGGCGATCCGAAAAGATGCGTTAGCACCATTAAATGCGTCAGCGAGCTTGTTGATAAAGTTCCCATGATGGGCATATGCTTGGGCGCTCAAATACTTGCGCTGGCAGTGGGCGGTGACACTTACAAGCTGAAGTATGGGCATCGCTCTCAAAACCAACCTGCGCTAGATTTAAAGACTAACCGTTGTTACATAACCACGCAGAATCACGGCTACGCCATTGACACGGAATGCTTCTGCAGGATACCGTTGGAGCCATGGTTCATAAACGCCAACGACAAAACCATTGAAGGCGTAAAGCACAAGAGTAAACCCGCTTTTGCTGTTCAGTGGCATCCCGAAGCCTCGCCGGGACCATACGACACCGAGTTCCTCTTTGACGAATTCAAAAGGCTAATGGAGGCTGCTTGAAGTGCCGAAGTTTGATTGGATACGCAAAGTGCTGGTGCTGGGAAGCGGCGCCATAAAAATCGGCGAAGCAGCCGAGTTCGATTATTCTGGTAGCCAGTGCTTAAAGGCTCTACGGGAAGAAGGCATCGAAACTGTCCTGGTAAACCCGAACGTGGCTACTATTCAAACAGACCCGCGTCTGTCAGGTAAAGTGTACTTGTTACCAGTTACACCTGAATACGTGGAAAAGGTCATTCAAAAAGAAAGACCCGATGGAATTCTCTTAGGGTTCGGCGGGCAAACTGCGCTGAACTGTGGCGTTGAGCTTGCACAAAGAGGCGTTTTCGAGAAGTATAACGTGAAGGTTCTGGGAACACCTGTTGAATCAATAGAATGCACTTCAAACAGAGAACTCTTCAAGCAAGTTATGACTAAAGCCGATGCGCACCCGCTGAAAAGTAAATCCGCCACCACAGTTAAGGATGCCATTGCAGCAGCGGAAGAAATCGGCTATCCCGTAATAGTCCGGGTCGCTTACACGCTTGGTGGCAAAGGCGCAGGCGTCGCCCATAACGCTTGGGAGCTAAGAGAAATAGTTACACGGGGCTTAGCGCAGAGCCGCATAACTCAAGTGCTTGTGGAAGAGTACGTGGGTCACTGGAAGGAACTTGAGTATGAAGTAATGCGCGACTACGCGGACAACTGCTTAATAATCTGCAACATGGAAAACTTGGATCCAATGGGTGTTCACACAGGCGACTCCATCGTTATTGCGCCTTCGCAAACACTTACTAACCGTGAATATCACCTTATGCGGTCAGCGTCGATAAATGCTATAAGAGCGTTGGGTATCATCGGCGAATGCAACATTCAATGGGCCCTACATCCGAAGTCAGAAGAATTCCGCGTTATCGAAGTCAACTCTCGTATGTCAAGAAGCTCTGCGCTTGCAAGCAAAGTAACCGGTTACCCGCTCGCGTACATCGCCACAAAACTGTCCATTGGCTACCTCCTTCCAGAACTCATAAACAAAGTCACCGGCGTAACAACCGCCTGCTTTGAGCCAGCGCTCGACTATGTTACGATTAAAATTCCAAGATGGGACCTGCAGAAATTCAAAAACGCGGACCGCCACATTGGCCCTCAAATGCGCTCTGTAGGCGAAGTAATGGCAATTGGGCGCTGCGTAGAAGAGGCGTTGCAGAAAGCGGTGCGGATGCTAGACCTTGGCAAGAAAGGGCTTGTCTGCAACGAGGATGAGGATGAACCGGAACCAATCGAGAACATTAAAGATGTTTTGGCTAATCCAACAGATGAAAGACTCTTCAAGATAGTTAAAGCCCTAAAAATGGGCATATCCATAGAGGAAATCTACCGCTTAAGCGGCATCGACCCATTCTTCCTCTATAAAATCCGAAACATCATTGATATGGAAAGAAAACTCCGCGAATTAAACCTCAATGACAGCGATGCAGCGGAAACTCTACGAGAAGCCAAGCGTCTAGGCTTCTCTGATGAGCAAATTGCCGTCTGCTTGAAAACCGACCAATTCACAATAAGAGAATTCAGAAAGAAAGCCGGCATCGCCCCTGTCGTGAAGCAGATTGACACTTTAGCCGCGGAATGGCCGGCTAAAACTAACTATCTCTACATGACGTATGGCGGCGACGAGGACGACATTGAATTCAGTCATCTCGAGAGCAAGGTCATTGTTCTCGGCGCTGGAGTTTTCAGAATCGGTTCAAGTGTGGAATTCGACTGGTGCGGCGTTAACGCAATTTGGGCGCTTAAGAAAAACGGCATCAAAGAGGCCATAATGGTCAACTATAACCCCGAAACGGTCTCAACAGACTACGACATTTCCGACAAGTTGTACTTTGAAGAATTAACTATTGAGAGAATTCTGGATATTTACGAGAAAGAACAGCCCATGGGCGTAATCGCAAGCGTCGGCGGCCAAATCCCCAACAACTTGGCGTTGAAACTGGCAAATGCCGGAGTAAAATTGCTTGGCACTTCGGCAGAGAACATAGATCTAGCCGAAGACAGATCAAAGTTCAGCGCTCTCCTTGACGAACTGGGCATTCCACAACCAAGCTGGAGCAAACTCACGTCCATAGAGGAGGCTAAACGCTTCGCAGAGAAAATCGGTTACCCAGTAATCGTGCGACCCAGCTATGTCTTGTCAGGCTCCGCCATGCGCGTGGCGTATGATGAAACTGCGCTGGAGAACTTTCTCAAATTAGCCGCTAAAGTTTCTCGCGAGCATCCCGTGGTAATCTCCAAGTTCATAGAAAAAGCAAAGGAAGTTGAGGTAGACGGCGTTTCTGACGGAGAAACCGTTCTAATCGGCGCCATAATGGAGCACGTAGAGAATGCAGGTGTTCACAGCGGCGACGCCACGATGAGCATTCCGCCCCACACGCTTTCGCCTGAGATTCAAAAGAAAATTGAAGAGTGCACGCAGAAAATTGTTAAAGCCCTAAACATCAAGGGACCCTACAACATACAGTATCTCGTGAAAGACGGCGTGGTCCACGTTATCGAATGCAACTTGCGCGCATCCAGATCAATGCCCTTTGTAAGCAAAACCCGCGGCGTAAACCTAATAGAGCTTGCGACGCTGGCAATGCTGGGCAAAAAAATTGACGTTGTGAAGCTACTGCCTACGATGCACGTGGGCGTGAAGGTTCCTCAGTTCAGTTTTATGCGGCTGAGCGGTGCAGATCCAGTACTAGGCGTCGAAATGCTTAGCACTGGCGAAGTAGCGTGCTTAGGCGAAAACTTTGCTGATGCCTTCTCAAAAGCGTTACAGGCAGCTGAGTTCCGAATTCCGCCTAAGGGCGGCTCAGTGCTTATAACGGTCGGCGGTGACGAACCGAAAAGACGAGTCGTGCCCATCGCAAAGGCGCTCGAAGAAATGAACTTCAAGATTTACGCTACGGCGCACACGGCTGAGGTATTGCAAGCGGAGGGTATAAAGAACGTAACGGTTCTGCATAAGGTCAAGGAAGCCAGTGCGAGCCCGAATATTCTTGATTACCTTCGAGAGCAAAAGATCGATTTAGTCATAAACGTTCCAATGGGCAGCAAAAACAAGAGCTACTCTGATGTTTTGACTGACGGCTATATCATTCGTCGGCAAGCAGTGGAATTTAATGTTCCTGTTATCACGAATCTCGAGTTGGCTTCTGCCCTTGTACGGGTTTTACAGCAGCAAGGCAACAACGGCACTACAATTCGCTCTTTGAACGAGTATATGGACGAGTTGCCTTGGAAGCTCTGGTGAAGCGCTGATTTTTGTCAATGTTTTATGTTTCTTCTGTTTCTGTGAAATTAAAAGTGTAACTTTCTAAACGTATAGAAACTTCCAAAAGCCTTTAATACACGTTTTGGTATTTCGGTTGGGTTGTTGGTTGGAGGTAAACGAAACTCAAACCCGAGCAGAATACTCGAACAATTGAAGAAATAAACGAGAAAATAAGAACGGGCGATGTCCAAGTTTTAACCGCTGAAGAGATGAAGCGACTCGTTGAAAGCAGCGGCGTTGAAGTTGCTTTCCGAGAAGTTGACGTTGTAACCACAGGAACTTTTGGCGCAATGTGCTCTTCAGGCGCGGTCATAAATCTTGGGCACGCCGACCCGCCGATAAAAATTGAGAAAGCATGGATAAATGACGTGCCAATCTGCCATCCCGGCGCAGCTGTTGACTTGTATATAGGCGCTACTGCTATGTCCGAGCGGCAGCCCTTCGAGTACGGCGGCGGCCATGTTATCGAGGATCTTGTAAGCGGCAAAGAAGTTGAGTTGAGGGCTACAGCGTACGGCACTGACTGCTACCCGAGAACGCAGATTCGAACGCATTTAACGAAGGATGATTTGAACCAGTTTTATCTGCTAAACTTCCGCAACTGCTATCAACGTTACGCTTGTGCCGTGAACAGCCGCGACGAAACAGTTTACACTTACATGGGTAAGCTGTTGCCAAGGTTGAAGAACGCTACCTATTCTGGCGCGGGCGAGTTAAATCCGTTGATGAATGATCCTGACTACGAAACCATAGGCATCGGCACACGAATTTTCTTGGGCGGAACGCAAGGCTACGTGATCGGCGAGGGAACTCAGCATGACCCGCAGAACCGCTTAGGCACCATAATGGTTCGAGGAGACGCCAAGAAAATGAACCCCGAGTTCCTGCGAGGTGCATCTTTCACAAGGTATGGCACCACACTTTACGTTGGAATAGGCATACCCATACCTATCTTGAATTTGGGTTTGGCTAAGAAAACCGCCATACGCGACGAGGAAATCTTCACGAACGTTGTTGATTATGGTGTGCCGCGCAGAAACCGTCCAGTGCTGGGTCGCGTAAGCTACAAAGAGCTGAAGTCAGGTTCAATAACCGTAGGCGACAAACGAATACGTGTTAGCTCGCTGTCCAGCCTGAAAACTGCACGCAAAATAGCTGCCACACTAAAACGGTGGATCGAAGAAGGCGAATTCTATTTGACAGCGCCTGTTGAGCGATTGCCGCTTGACACAGTGTTTAAGCCGATGCGGCAAACCGAAGAGGTATCCTTTGTGGCTAACGTAATGCAAAAGGCAATTACGTGTAAAGAAAACGAGACGCTGCAAGCAGTCGCTGAGCGCATAGTCACGCGCTCAGTTAACCACATCGTAATGGTCGACGATAACGGCAAGCTAACTGGCATAGTGACTTCATGGGACATAACTCGCGCATTGGCACATGGCAAAACAGCGCTGGCGGACGTTGTCACCCGCCGAGTGATAACAGCGAAGCCTGATGAGCCCTTAGAGACAGCCTCGAAGCGGATGGCGCAGCATAACATTTCCGCCTTGCCCGTTATAGACAACGAGAGAAAAGTGCTGGGCATCGTCACAGCCGAGGACGTGTCTAAACTGCTGGGAAGGTGAAAGACTAAATGGCGCGAATACTTCTTAGGTTCTCCGAAAGCATCGTTGAGGAGCCAATAATCGCACAGATAATCTTGGAATTGAAAGTGCCAATCAACATTATCACTGCGCATGTGAACTCAAAAGGCGGAGAGGTCATAGCGGAAGTGCCCAACGAAGCACTGGATAAAGTTGTTAAGGCTTTCCGCCAAAGAGGCGCCTTAGTCAGCATACCAAAGCTCATAGAAGTCGACAGCGAAAAATGCATTAGCTGCGGCGCCTGCGTAACGCTATGTCCTGTAGAAGCCATTAAAATTGACGAGGACAAAACGGTGGTTTTCGACAAGGAAAAATGCATTGGCAGCATCTGCAGCACATGCGTGGACGCCTGCCCAACCCGCGCAATCAAATCTGTGAAGCAAAATAACGCGGAAGCCACCACCAACAGCAAGCAGTAAAACTGCTTGGAGCGAAGCAATGAAGAACCTGCTCAAGGAATCTTTTATTTTCAAAGAATCTCAGTGCGTTATAATAGCCGACAAGCCGGAAGGCATTCAAGCAGCCAAAGAATCCATTAAACAAAATAGGCGCAAGCTCGAAGACTACATTAAGACCAACCCCAAATTTCTACATGCTCTCAAGCCTGTTCCAATTCCCAGTAAGCCGCTGGTTGCCAAGCTGATGGCAGAAGCAGCGGAGAAAGCAAACGTGGGGCCTATGGCCGCTGTAGCCGGTGTTTTAGCCGATTTAGCGGTAAAAGCCATGCTTCGCGCTGGCTGTAAAGTAGCTGTTGTAGAAAACGGAGGCGAAGTCTCCGCTATGGCAAACACGCCGATTGACGTTGCAGTCGCCGCGGGCGACACGCCGCTGTCTAAAAAATTCGGCTTTAGACTTACAGAATTCCCAGTAGGCGTAGCCACAAGTTCTGGTCGATTCAGCCACGCCTTAAGCTTTGGAGATGCAGACGTAGCAACAGTTTTCTGCAAGAACGCAGGCTTGGCCGACGCGGCAGCAACAGCAGTGTGCAATGTGGTGAAAGGCGAGAACTACCAAGCTGCCATTCAACAGGGAATAGACAAAGCCCTGTCAATTCAAGGCGTTGAAGGAGTGCTCATAATCTACAAGGGATTCACTGGAACGGCAGGCAAGCTTCCTCAGATCATCAAAATAAATTAAGTTCCTGTGACTGCCTAAATACACAACGCTTAGGCGCGTAATTCGTATTTAACATAGCGTGAGTAAACGAATTCTATGTCCGCTCCAAGAATCAAGGAACAGTTGAGCACTTTGAAGGGTATTTACGCTTTAATCATCCAATTAGACAGTGATATAAATCTGTGCGTTGGCACTTTGGGCAAATTGACATTCAAAAAGGGATTATACGTATACATCGGCTCCGCGCAGACTAATTTGGCCCATCGGCTAAAACGTCATCTTAGAAGAGAAAAACGCTTATTTTGGCACATAGACTATTTGCTCAACCACCGCGCGGCGAAAGTAACCAAAGTTTTTTACAAGGAAGCAGACAAAAGCGGGGAATGCTTGCTTGCCCAAGCGATCAGCAAAAAAGGCACGCCTGTTGCAGGTTTCGGTTGCTCGGATTGCCACTGCAAAAGCCACCTATTCAATATTACCGAATATCACTTTCTGCAAAAAACAATGCAAACTGTACGCTTGGAAACATCGCCTTTTAATGAAAGCATACGATAGCATGCTGAAAAAGCAGTTGCAGTCTAGTCAGATCTTCGTTTGAAACGACAAAGTCCTAGCCACTTACTTATTCGACCTGAATGGCATTATCCGCCAACATTGTTAACGCAGTGAGTCATTTCACATCTTCGTCTACGCACTTTATTAAGCTCTCCTGAATGAAATATCATTGAAAAAGGACGAGTGAATAATAATCCTTTCTTTATCCCGACAATCGCTTTTCAATTTTTGCTTACGCGGTAGTCAGAGTATTTTTCCACTAACGCTGGAAGTAAAACAGCTTTTGGGATCTAAGGAGATCACACGTTAATTTACACTTAACCGGCAAGCTTCTAGAATAACGAGTACATATGCAAAGTTACCAAAACCCTTGATGAGGCTACGCAACTGGCGTAAGCAAGCTTCGAGTATGTTACTCTCATGGATAGCCGTAAGCTGTTCCGAAAAAGAAAATAAGCACCTGTTTATGTTAAAAATGTACGTAGCATAGGTGTAGCGGTCGTAGTCTAGTCTGGTCTAGGACATCAGCCTGCCACGTTGACGACCCGGGTTCAAATCCCGGCGACCGCACCAACCTTCTTTCGTGAAAGAAGCTTGACCAAGAAAGCCTTTGTTTTCGGCGAGGGTGGCTTCTATTTGGGCGTTTAGGAGTTTTAGATAGTTTGTGCAGGCTTGACTGACGTTTACGCCAAGCTGCTTGCTTTTTTCGTAGACTTCTTTGTCGATGTTTACGCTCACTTTTACCTTCACCATTCCAACCTTCTCCCCATGCGTGCGTGTACGCATATGCGCATGGAGGTTAATGTTTTTTTCCGAAATTCATTATTTTCCGCCATTTCCCAAGTCTAGTATGAGCTGAGCGTTTGGAACCTTGTCTCGCCATTTCTCAGCTTCAGCGATCCATTTTCTCCGCCATTCCTCGCCGTGCAAGTGCCACTGATCCAGCACCATGCTGAAAAGTTTGGCCTTATGTTCAAGTTGCTGCTTCTCGCGAAGCTGCTCCTGCGTCATCAACCGCTCAAGATCATTGCGGACAAGCCGGCGACTATAACGGTAGCTGAAGACCTCATAAACCTCCTTCGAAATCAGCTGCTCAGCATAGAGCGCTTTAACAAGCAGGTGAAGCGCAGCATACTCCTTATCCAAGTCATGCTTGGCCATGTACTTGATCAAGGCGCTTCTAAGCTCAGGCGCCAAACACAACCTGATTATGTGCTGTTTTGTATTGGGCAATGCCATGCGACTCACCTTATGAATGTACGTGGGAGAGAGGATAGAAGACAAAAAAAGAGAGTATAGTGTAAGGAGAGAGGATACGTAAGTACGTACGTACATATGCATTACATTCATTCATACATTCATTCTCTCCTGGTACTACATGGCTTCAGAATTCACCTCGTTGGGGAAAAATCGTGGCAGATGCTGCAGTATCTGCTGCTTACCCATTGGTCGAGTTTCGCGCAGAATGTACTCTGGGTTTTCTCGATAACTTTTACGTTATAAATGCAATTTTTGCTGTTGGCTATGGTTTTGGCTTTTTCGTCTATGTTTCTGAGTTGCTGTGTTAGACTTGTCAGGTGCCGCTTGAACTCCTGGATGGAGGTCAAGTCGGGTTCACCTTGTCTGTGGTGTGTCTGGGCTTCAACCAAAACCTTTTTGCTCATTGCATTGCCTCCAGTTGGATTTCTGCGCGGATGACTGCGTCGATTAGGCGTTTGAGTTCGCGGGCGTCCATGTGGAACTCCATCCACGTGGTCCATGTGTATGGGTTACTACGTACATAGCCAAGTGTTTCTGTGTGGTATGGGCCGTTGATGTAGAAGGCGATTTGCGGGTGCGGCGCTGTCTTGCCGCCGTCGGGTAGCAGCTTCACCGAAAGCGTGTTGTGTTCGCCGTGGGTGTTTAGGTCGGCGTAGGCTATACGCGGCGCTAAGCCGGTGCCTTGCCAAATGCGTGTTGGATACGCCTTGGCGGCTTCCAGCGGGATCTCGCCGAATACTGTGCCGTTTGGTATGCGTTTTAGGCTTTGCATGCTTTTCATCCTCTCTTTCGGCCGAAGTAACGATATTTTCCGCCGTGCCATCTGCAGGGGTCTCCTGGGCGGCAATGTTTGCATTTGGCGAATTGTCTGCGGAAGTTGTAGTAGCCGTTGGCTTCCTTTTTGGGCGGAGCATTCTTTGAATTGAGGGGAGAAGGGAGAGATTCTGGTGAATTTAGTGATTGATTGCTCCGTTTCCCAGGGAAGCCCATGGCCTACGCCTCCATCGGCTTGGTTAGTTGTAGCAGTTTTTCCAGGTGCTCCTGGTTCAGCGTGATTATGTTGCGGCCCTTAACCAGGTTGATTGTGCCGTCTTCATGCGCGATCGCTAATAGATAGTTGCGTGCGCTGAAGCTGAGGTATTCTCTTGGTGTGAGTTCGCGGATGTCTATGCGGCCGTGCGTAGTGTATAGGTGATAGTACCGTGGCATAGTTCAGCGTCCTCCCACGTACATTAGCCAAGCTACGGTCCAGAGTAGGCATATTGCGGGAAAAACGAGCGGCAACAAAGCGCGTTTCAATTAAGTTTCCTCCGCTTGGTCAACAACAATAGGCGCCTTTGGCAGCGCTGTCAACTTTTGGATGTCACTGATGTGCGGAATGATAATGTCCTTCAGCGTTTGCTTCTCGTCTTTGCCGCTTAAGTCAGGCAGAAACGCCGCAGCTTTGCTACTCTGCAACAGGTAAGCGGCTTCCAAGTGCGATTTAATGTACCAGTACATGACACGCATGCTGATGTTCCAGTTAGGCGCTTCCGCCCTGTTCCGCGTCTTATGATCCCAAATTACTGGGCAATCCACGCGGGCAGAAACATTCACAGGTATGCCGTCGATTTCCTCGTGGATCTTGAACATGACGTAAACATCATTGTGCTCAGGGTCCCAATGCCAATACACGTCCTTAATGCCCCACTTAGCGAATAAGCCGTCAATCTCCGCCTTAGTATAAAGCGCATTCAACCGCGTAGTTTTATAGGGCAAATGCGGATCATCCGTATAGATCTTCATTTTTTAGTCTCCTTTCCATCCGATAACCGTATCCGCCAACCGTCCCCAATGACGCTCACACAAGCCTACCTGGCGCTTGTGACCTTTCTCAGTCTTGTATTGAATGTACAGAACTGGGAGCGTTAGGCAATCTTTACACTTGTGATATTCCGCAAGGCGCATGGCATTCAACGGGCGACTAATGTCAGCGCCTGTGTGCAGCATTGGAAGGTCTCGCTCGTCTGAAATTATATATTTCTCAAGAGTGTCAGCTTTTGTATGGACTTTGCCTTTGCATATGCGCTTTTTTAGGTGGGTACGCGGTTTTTCCATGACACTAATCAATCAATATTCCTCCAATAAATAACGTAAAATTTGCGTGAAAATGTCAAAATTGCATGGAACGTAAATGAGTGAGCATATGTGAAGTCGCCAGCTCTATCCTCTTTTCTAAAAAGCATATTAGAGTGCCTCCAGTTGGATTTCTGCGCGGATGACTGCGTCGATTAGGCGTTTGAGTTCGCGGGCGTCCATGTGGAACTCAATGTTGCAAACTGCGGTTTCATGTTGGAACTCTTTGCCACAGTTGTCACAGATATATTTCCGCGTCATTTTCGGGTCACCTGTTTGCGGCCTATCGTGGCGCCGTTTTCGAAGGTCCAGTAGAAGATGCCGTCGCGTGTGAGTTTGCCCTTGTGCGCTTGGAGATCGGCGAGCAGGGCCTTGTAGTCCGCTGAAGTGTAGTCTTCGGTTTTCTCGTAGGGCCCCTTGAAGCCCTCATCGCGTTCCCAGCGGATTCGTGTTGGATCCCAGGTCCACTGGCGCTGCTCCTGCTGCTGTTGTTTATGTTTGAGGGCGCGGATGATGTTGCAGCTTAGGAGGTCGGCGTCATGGGCGACTTGTTCGAGTATGTCGGTGATTTCGCGCAGCTGCGTTTCCAGCGCTGTTAGCCTCTGCTGCAGTGCGTCGCTGCTGGTCAGGGTTGCTGCTGTGGCCGCGGATGCCATCTGCGCTTATGCCTCCTGGGTTACGTGGATGTTCATGCAGCGCCATACGCTGTGGCATTTGCCGCTTGGCCGT
>JAOZIH010000023.1 GCA_026014545.1 Candidatus Bathyarchaeota archaeon | reverse complement strand
GCTTAAGCTCTTTAGGAAGCGTAAGTGAGTATTTGGATTCGCCGCCAGAAGCTGGGGACTGCTCTTGAAAAGCTGGGGATGGGAGTTGAACCCACATAGAGCAGCTCTGCAGGCTGCCGCCTGAACCGTTCGGCCACCCCAGCAAGCTGAATCTAGGCTTGAGACTCAAATAAAAATATTGTTGAATATGTAGAAAAATTTTAGGCTGTTTAGCTATTTTAGCCCACGCAGAACCCGAACTTTTCTATGTTAGAGGGATGTATCCTTTCTTCTATTAGTAGCTCTCGTAGGCAAACGGGGTCTGTTTCCAAGTAGTCGCTTGTGCAAGCGTAGGCTCTTCCTCTGCAGCCGCCGCATGTTTCGCGATATTCGCATATGCCACATTTTCCCTTTAGCAGGCTGCGTTCCCTAAGCTCCTTGAGAACCTTAGAGTTATACCAGATGTCTGTAAGGCTTCGCTCGCGTATGTTACCAATCTTCACGGGCAGGAAAGTGCAGGGGTAAACGTCTCCGTTGGGTCTTAGGCTAAAATAGAAAATGCCTGCGTGGCATCCAACGTTAGCGTCAACCCAAAACTGCTTAAGCAGCAAATCCTTCGGCTTAGTGTCATTCGCCCGGTGCATTTCAGACACGATTTCCGGGTAAAGCGGAAGCCCACCTGACATTGTGAAAACCATTTCACGCGTTTCCTGCACTTGCTGAAGATACCTTATTAGACTGACTCGTTGTGTCTGATCCATAGCTTGATCCATAACAGCTTTCCCGCGCCCTACGGGAACCAAGTCGTAAACTGCAACTTGATCTGCGCCCAAATTAGCTATAAGCTCTATTCTCGCTGGGACATTGCTAAAGTTGTCTTTCATGGCCATCGTGGTAATCACAACTTCCAAGTCCACATCTAAGCAGGCTTTAATGGCTTGCACCGCTTTTTCAAAGGTGCCTGGCACGTTTCTAAGTTTATCATGGCATTCTGGTATGGAGGAGTCAATTGGGATGCCTACAGCCATTATTCCTGCTTCCTTGAGCTCCAGTGCCACTTTGCGGTTTAGCAATATACCGTTTGTTAGCATAGCTGGAATAATGCCAACATCGACACAGTGCTCTGCAAGCGTCAAAACAAAGTCTTTTCTAAGCAGTGGCTCGCCGCCGCTGAAGATCAATGCTTGAGTTCCAAGACTCGCCATCTCCTCTATCGCTCGCATTGCTTCCCCTAAACCAAGCTCGTTTGCTAATGCTTCTTGAGCTTCAACATGGCAGTGTAAGCATCTAAGGTTGCAGGCTTTGGTAACCGCGTAAGATACGATTAGCGGCGTGTTTAGTTCTCCCTTTATCCCTTTGTCTAAGAGCTTTTGGCGAAGAAGCAATTCTATCAGCTTAAGGCCAATCCCCATTCTACGCAACGCTCCTCGATGTTCGCATCTCCTGTGCTTTGGTGCTCAAATTTAGGCTTTTGAATGTATCATCCACATTTGGATAGCTCTTCGCAGAATCCATGCCACCGCAAAAATCACTGATACAGCGATTACCGCGATCAGCAGATTAGGTCCGATGTCAACCTGTGCTGTAACCGTTTGAGACTCAGGCGCGAGATCGCTTATTTGAATTTCATCAATGGTTACCAAGGAGTCGTGTCCGAAATAGACTTCTGTCCCATTGATTATCTTGCCAGCTGGGTTTTGTTTGCCATATATAGCTCTGACAGACTGCTCGACGCCATTCACATACAAGTGCATGCCAGTAGCGAGGTCGCGTTTGAAAGCCACATGGATCCACTCATTTAGAGGCACCACCGATTCTGTTGTCACTATCTCGTTAAAGCCGTCAGTGTCAGTATAGACGTAGCCGCTAAGCGCGCCCACAGGCACCGCATAGCCATTTTGAGGCAAACCTGCCTTTACAGAAATGCCATAAATTCTGGTTACGTTCTCTGTAGAAGCATCCGTGCGTGTACATTTAATTACGATGTTGTTGTAAGTTACGTTTTTGAACTCATGCACTTTTATCCAAGCTTCAATTTTGATTTCCTTCTGGATGTCGAGGCTTGTGGAAACTGGTATGTATATGGGTTGGGGCGAAGGTGGAAAGCCTACCAAAAAGCGAATAGGCACGTAAACGCCGTTGTTTCCATCGAAGCTCAGAGCTTTGTTAAATTTGCCTTCAACCAGCTCCGGCGCTTTAGGCGTAGACACCAGAATTCCAGGGTTTCTTCCCATAGCATCAGGAGTCACTTCTCTATAGCCGTCCGGCATAACTTCGTCTAGATGCCATAAGCTAACTGTGTAAGCGCCGCCTATGTTAAGCGCTTCTGCAGATGCTGCAAACCCTACGGTTAAGATGCTTATCAAAATTAGCGTCAGCATAAGTTTTGATGCCTTTCTTTTTTCTTTTTCCGCCATTTTTTATGGTTCACCTCTGCTGTATGCTTAATGTTGATGATGAGGCTGCGATTATGCCAAATTGCTTCAAAACAAAATCGCCTAATGAAATTGGAATTAAAACTGGCGAATTCATGGATGACCAAACAACTGGTTTCATAGGCTCATCTCAACTTTTATTCATTGAGAAAGTAATTTATTACTCTTCTCAGAGAACGCGCTGTTCCCGTAAGAGAACATCAAATACTGCTCCTTCTATTCCAAAATTTCTGGTTGCCTTGGGTTTCTGGGGCTTAAATGCAAAAGCTTTTGGTTGTGCATAGTTTCTTATAGTTAGATAAAACTAATACGCAATAGCCTCCAAAATTAAGTGTTGCGCATATGAGGCTTTAACTTTGACGCGTAGCAATAGTGAGGAACTTGAGGGTACAACATTAAGCGTTTACCTTTACACTGTTAAGAGGGGCAAACCAGTAGGCCCGCGCGACGTCATGAAAGGAGTACACCTCAGCAGTCCTAGCGTGGCTTACCGGCATTTGCAGAAACTCGAGGACATGGGTTACTTGCAGAAAAATCAGTACGGCGAATACATAATTAAGGGTAAAGCACCTGTAAAAGGGTATATTTGGATTGGGCGGCGCATAATATCGAAAATGCTGTTTTACGCCGCTGTTTTCCTATGCATTCTTATTACTGAAATTATTATTCTCGCTTTGCATTATCCAGTAGAAAACTATGTATTCAAAATTTTCTTTCTTTTACTAATACTGATAACTAGCTCTGCTATGTGCGTGTTCACAGCTGAATGGCTAATGCAGCGCAAGCAAATTAAGCGAAGCATTCAAATAGAATAACAGCTTAAGCGCTTTCTTGCGAATGTTCCACATACCGCATTTGAAAAGGAAGGTTTAAATAAATTACGCCTTACTTTCGTAGTTAGCTCAAGTTTAAACGGATGAAAAAGTAGAATGTCACAGGAATATCGCCATATCCTACGTATAATGGGTACAGATGTTCAGGGTACCCTAAAGACTGTATACGCTTTAAAGCAAATCAAAGGTATCAGCCTGAGTTTATCAAACGCCATACTGAAAAAGGCTGGGATAAACCCGGATTTGAGGGTAGGCTACCTTACAGAAACAGAAATTGACAAAATCGAAGATATAATCAGAGAACCGGCAAAATATGGATTGCCCAGTTGGCTTTTTAACCGACGGAAAGAAATGGAAACAGGGAAGGATGTTCACCTTATAGGCGCTGATCTTGTTCTCAGAACAAAGATGGATATTGATAAAGAGAAGGAAATCAAATCTTGGCGCGGTTACCGCCATGCTTATGGTTTGAAGGTTCGTGGACAAAGAACAAAAACCACTGGAAGAGCAGGAAAAGCTTTAGGCGTCAAAAAGAAGGCAATTGCACAGAAACCTGGAGGGGCATCATCAGCTTAGCTGGGTGAGGATAAATGGGTGATCCAAAGAAGCAGCGTAAAAAGTATGAGACTCCGCGTTTTCCTTGGCGCAAAGATGTGCTGCAAGAGGAGCTTAAGCTATTAGGGCAGTATGGATTAAGAAATAAGCATGAATTGTGGCGTCACAAAACTTTTCTCTCGAAAACTAGAGGCATAGCCCGTCTGCTTATAGGCAAACCTCCTGAAGAACGCGCAAAGATGGAAAATGAGCTTTTGCTTCGGTTGAAGAAATTTGGTATTCTTCCAGAAACTGCGGTGCTTGATAATGTGCTGGACTTAAGCATTGAAGATATACTTGAACGGAGGCTGCAAACATTAGTTTTCAGAAAGAACTTGGCGAAAACAATCTATCAAGCGCGGCAGCTAATAACTCATGGCCACATAGCTATCGGAAACCGCCGAGTAACAGTGCCAAGCTATCTAGTCTCAAAAGAGGAAGAGGGTCAAATTGGATATGCGCCGCAAAGTGCATTAGCAAATGCGACGCATCCGTTGCGTCAAGCAATGGCAGCTGTTGCGAAGCCACCGGAAATAGAGCAACCGCGAGAAAGAAAAAGGGAAAAAGGGTGATAAATTTTGAGCAGTAGCAAAAGAAATGAAAAATGGGGAGTTGTTCACATTTATAGCTCATACAACAACACGATGATTCACATAACCGACATTTCAGGTGCAGAAACAATAGCGCGTACAAGCGGCGGAATGTTCGTTAAAGCCGACCGCATGGAGTCTTCACCCTACGCCGCCATGCGCGCCGCCACAGCCGCTGCCGAAATCGCCCGCGATAAGGGAATAACGGCTATACACATCAAGGTTCGCGCTCCAGGCGGTTCAGGACCACGAACACCTGGGCCAGGCGCTCAAGCTGCTATACGGGCTCTTGCAAGGTTTGGTTTTCGCATAGAACGTATTGAAGAAGTAACACCTATTCCTCATGATGGCACAAGAAGGCCTGGTGGCCGCAGAGGAAGACGTGTATAGCTCACCACTTTACATTTTATTAACAGAAAAATTGAAATAATGCACTGTTACTTTTATTGAACCGCACAGTCATTATTCATTACTATTATGGAGTGGCAACATCAAGTGGAAATAAAGATACTTGACAAGAATGCAACAACTATGCGTCTAATGATAAGAGGCGCAGATGTCACGTTAGTAAATGCGTTGCGGCGGATAATGCTTGCTGAAGTGCCAAGCATGGCTATAGATGAAGTCGTCATAATTGATAACTCATCTATCTTGCAAGATGAAATAATAGCTCATAGATTGGGTTTAACACCGCTCAAAACTGACTTGGACAGTTACAACCTTCCTGGCGAATGCGAATGCAAGAGCGAATTTGGCTGTAGCCTCTGCCGTGTAACCATTACGTTGAACGCAGAAGCAAATGAAGGAACACGCACAGTTTATTCAGGCGAATTGGTTTCTGAAAATCCAGAGATAGTCCCAGTTTCCGATAAAATTCCGCTCATAAAACTAGCCAAAGGACAAAAGCTGAAGCTTGAGGCATACGCCCGACTTGGAAAAGGCAAGAACCATGCAAAATGGCAGCCCGTTTCAATGTGCGCCTACAAGTATCTTCCAAAAATTGAGATTGCAAGCGAAAAATGCACGGGCTGTGCAAAGTGCGTTGAGATATGCCCCAAAAAAGTATTCGCGATAAAGGCTGATATGGTGGAAGTACGAGACCTCTTGGCCTGTAACCTATGTATGGACTGTGTTGAGGCTTGCCCGCAAAAACCATCACCAATAAAGGTGTCTTGGGAAAAAAATGCTTTTATAATGAATATAGAATCAACAGGTGTGCTTCCTCCAGAGAGGATAATTCAGGAAGCTACTAAAATATTAGATAAGCAATTAAAGGAATTCGAAGAACAAGTGAAGGTTGAGGTAAAGTGAAAGAAACCCGATCTACAAATCCGGAACTTATCCAGCTTATTCGTTTCCTAAGAAAGCAAAGTAGAGAAAAAAATGCTGCTATCTGGCAGGATGTAGCAGGATACCTAGCCAAGGCAAGAAGGCAGCGTGTCGCCGTAAATTTGAGCCGCATAAACAGGTATACGCAAAAAAGCGATGTGATAGTTGTGCCGGGAAAGATCTTGGGCGCGGGCACGCTGGATCATTCAATAACAATAGCTGCTTTCAGTGCGTCAGAAAAGGCAAAGGAGAAAATAGCTGCGGCAAAAGCAAAATACTTATCTATTCCCGAGCTTGTGGAAACAAACCCGCAAGGTTCGAACATCAAAATAATCCGGTGAAAAAATGCAAACCATAAACTCCCAAGTCACCATAATCAATGCTGACGGGCTTATTGTTGGTAGAATGGCTAGCATAGTCGCTAAAAAGCTGTTGAACGGGGAAAAAGTAATCGTTGTTAACGCTGAGAAAGCGGTTCTATCGGGGAAAAAGAAAAGCAGAGTGTCGGAAGCTAAAGAGTTTCTTGAAGTTGGCTCGCCGGGCAGGGGGCCTTTACACTATAGGCGGCCCGATAGAATGTTGCGTAAAACTGTGAGGGGGATGTTGCCTTTCAAGCAGCCAAAAGGGAAAATGGCTTATAAACGACTAAAAGTGTTTATTGGTGTGCCTGAGGATTTGAAGGGCAAGCAGATGATTACCTTTGAAGAAGCCCAAGCTGCGAAACTGAGGGGTCCTTACTTTACTCTCGGCGAATTAGCTAAAGAAATAGGGTGGACAAGTGAATAAGGATGCCTGCGAAGAAAGTTTTAGTTGTTAGTGGAAAAAGAAAAACAGCAGTCGCCAAAGCCTTTGTTAGGCCAGGCGTCGGTAGAGTAAGAATAAACATGGTTCCTGTGGAAATTTTTGAGCCAGAAATTGCCCGTGAAAAAATTATGGAACCACTCATACAAGCTGGTGAAGAGGTGTGGAAACAGCTTGATATTGACGTTAAAACCTCCGGTGGCGGCTTCATGGGCCAGGCAGAAGCGGTTCGCATGGCATTGGCGAATGCTCTGCTGAAATGGACGAAAAGTGCTCACTTGCGCACGGTCTTTATCGAGTACGATAGAACCATGATTGCTGGTGATCCGCGAAGAAAGGAACCGAAGAAGTTCGGTGGTCCAGGAGCGCGCGCTAAAGAGCAGAAGAGTTACAGGTAAAGGAGAAGAAACGATGATAATTCCTGTTAGATGCTTCACGTGTGGCAAGTTGATTGGTGATCTCTGGGAAGAATTCGCTAGGAGAGTAAAAACAGGTGAGAATGCCAGCGACATTTTGGACAGTCTGGGTGTTAAGCGGTACTGTTGTCGGCGAATGCTGCTTTCAAATGTTGAAATAATAGACGAAATCTTACGTTTTTATGAAGAGGCAGAAAAAAGAAAGGAAAGCCAAAATTTATACTAAATTCCACTATATTCTTGGTTTTAGGCTATTTGACCTCGAGCGTAGTGCATATTTCTTCTACTGTCCGATTTAATGTGAGCTCCGCGATGTCTTGGGCGTGATCCATTAATCGCCTAGAATTGTCTAGCATCAACCGGAGGATTGTAGCTATGTTAGGATCCAGTTTCTTGCTTGCCATTAGCTTGATAAGCTCATTTTCTAGCTGTGTAAAATTTTCGCGTTTGGTGATTATTTTTTCCGCGTCGAAATAGTCTTTTTTGAACATTGCCTTTAGGGAGTCCTCGAATAGTTGTTGTGCATGAGAATTGAATGTGAGCAATTGTGAGTACACTTCTTCGTCTATGGGATCTTTTATGAAAAGTAACTGCTCGTCTATTTGTTTTTGCAGTGTTGCCAAACTATTGATTACGTTTAGAGCGTTTTCGCTTATACTTTTTATGTCGTTTACGATTATCCTGTATAATAGAAATTCCTTGGGCGTCTTAAAGCCTAATTCTCTGAATAAGTTTCGTTCTATACCGAACTTTAATTGGCGAACAGCGTATAGCCCTAATCTGTTTGTGTCATGGTGAGCATTAATTACGCTTTGGAACAGTTCTTTGCTTCGATTTTTAAGCGCCAGAATGGAGTCTCTGTTAGCTGAAAGCGCTACAACTGCCATTCTTCTGACGGCATTTTCTATTGGAAATTCTGAATGTTTTATGAGAATTTGCAATGTAATTTCGTCTGGTTTTTCGTCTATTATTTCTGCTCCGAGTAGTGTATCTCTGGCGAAGTTTTTTATTACATCTTTGAACTTGTCCACGTTTTCGCCTTTGAAGTGTACGCGTATGATGTCAGCGCTTATGACGTAAAGTGCCTTTATCATTCGGAGCGTTGATTCCTTTTCTTCTGCTGTGTCAACGCTGATGTAGTATTCTCTGAGTTTGGTTTGTTCATCTCCTTTGTGTTTCTCTCTTATTTTTCTTGGGATCAAAGTTAGCGATAAATCCGGTTGCACGATGAAGTCGATTTCGTTTCCTCTTTTCAATCCAACATTTTGTATCCAATCTTTTGGTAGAGATATTATGTATGAGCCTCTGCCTGTGCATTGAACTCTTCTATATCCTAGGTCTTTTTCTGCCATGCATCTTCGCCTCATGCATATATTTCACATATATAATATAGTTTATTACATTGCATATAAATGCTTTTCAGTAAAGTTATATAAAACATATATCATTTTACATTGCAACAACCTTTCTAACGGAATCACCAATGACCCTCAAATCCTGTGAATACCGAGCAAGATGCGCTATACACGCGATAGCTGATAATGTTAATTCTCAGACGATAGCCCTACAACCGCTTATTTACTGTGATCCCTTGGCAGGTGTTAGCTTATAAAAATGTGAAGGGTATGCGTATGAAAAGAATTGTGGCAAAGGAAGAATTTTGCATAGGCTGCGGTCTCTGCGAGGTTTACTGTACAGTCCAGCATTCCAAATCAAAAGATGTTATCAAGGCTTATAACAGGGAAAACCCTCGCCCGCTTGGTCGAGTAAGGCTTGAAGTGAATAAGCCTGTTTCTTTTGCTGTCCAATGTAGACACTGCGAAGATGCACCATGCGTTACCGCTTGTCTATCCGGCGCCATGAAAAAAGACGAATCAACAGGGCTCGTGATTCACGACGCTGAGAAATGCATGGGCTGCTGGACCTGCATCATGGTTTGCCCATACGGCGCCATCAAAATGGACGCCTCAGGAAAAGTCGTTTCAAAATGCGACTTCTGTTCAGGACTGGATGTACCAGCTTGCGTTGCTAACTGCCCAAACGGTGCTTTAGTACTTATAGAGGTGAAGCCCTGATGGCGAAGTACGTGATTATAGGTGCTTCGGCAGCAGGAATCAGTGCAGTGGAAGCCATAAGAGAAGTGGACCCTGTTAGCACGATAACTGTAGTTTCAGAGGAACCTTGCCCTTCCTATTCACGGCCAATGATTTCTGATTTAGTCAGCGGAAAAGCCAATTTCGAAAAAATGTTGTGCCGCGACGGTCAATTTTGGGAAAAAAATAATGTGCAAGCTTTAACGGGACAAAGGGCTGTTAGCCTAAATTTGAAGGAGAAATACGTGGTTCTTGATAACGGCGCCCGTGTTTCTTTCGAGAAACTGCTAATCGCAACAGGCGGAAAGCCTTTTGTGCCCAAAATAGAAGGAGCTGACAAAAAAGGCGTTTTCACGTTTACAAAGCTTTCTGATGCTGAAAGTTTAGCGGCAGAAATCGAGAAAGCCAAGAGTGCCGTAGTTGTTGGCGGCGGGCTCATAGGCGTCAGCCTGACTGAAGCGCTGGTGAAGCGTGGCTTGAAGGTAACCATAGTGGAGCTTCAAAACAAGATTCTCAGCCTAATCTTGGATGCGACTGCATCAGATATGGTTGCTAACGTGATGGAACGTGCTGGTGTGACAATTGTTACTGGGCAATCGGTTCAGCGAATTCTTGGAAAGCCTGAAGATGAACGTGTTGTAGGCGGCGTAGTATTAACCAACGGTAATAGCGTTCAATGTGATATGGTGATAATTGCAATCGGCGTTGTTCCGCGCGCTGAGCTTGTTTCAGGAACCGATGTGAAGACGAATAGGGGTATTCTTGTTGATCGTTTCATGCGTACAAGTGTTCCAGACGTGTATGCCAGCGGTGATGTTGCTGAAGCCTATGACTTCATTTCTGGCGAAAATCGGCTGTTGCCTCTCTGGCCTCTTGCTCAGCTTGAAGGCAGAGTTGCTGGCTATAACATGGCGGGGAAAAAAGCAGAGTACCCCGGTGGCACAGCCATGAGCGCCCTGAAGTACTTCGGCATACCTATCATATCCATCGGTTTGGTCAATCCGAAGAACGCTGAGGGCTACGAAATCTTAACCAGATATGAACCCGAGAAGCGACTTTACAAAAAGATCGTTCTCAAAGACGATGTGATTGTAGGCATACTGCTGTTAAATGACATCGAAAGAGCAGGGGTGCTGTTTAACCTAATGAAAAATAGTGTTAACGTGAAAAAGTTCAAGCAGGCGCTTCTCTCAGAAAATTTCGGTCTCGCCACTTTACCGTCATCTCTGAGAAAAAGACTATACTTGGAGTGATCATGATGAAGAACATAGGCAAAATAAACAATCCCTATAATGACGATAAGGATTTCGACGGCTGCTCACTGTTCGGCATGATGAATCTGGAGGGTAAACGATTTTCGGCGCGTGATCCAATTAGGGCCATAGCGAATATGCACGAGCGCGGAAACGGTCTCGGCGGCGGCTTCGCGGCTTACGGCATCTACCCTGAACATCAGGATGACTATGCTTTCCACATAATGTATCTGAGCAAAGAAGCTAAGGAGAAAACAGACAAGTTGCTACGCGAGAACTTCGAAGTGCTACATGACGAAGAGATACCTACAAGAACAGCTAATGTGCGCGATCCACCATTGGTATGGCGCTACTTCGTCCAGCCTATAAAGCAGCGCCTTGAAGGGCAGTCTGAAGAAGACTATGTGATTGCTCAAGTGATGCGTATAAACACGGAAACAGGCAAGGCGTTTGTCTTCTCAAGCGGCAAGAACATGGGTGTATTCAAAGGAGTCGGCTACCCAGAAGACATAGCAGACTTCTTCCGCCTAGATGAATATGAAGGATACCTGTGGACATGCCATGGCAGATTTCCAACAAACACTCCTGGCTGGTGGGGCGGTGCGCATCCATTCAATATCTTAGACTGGACTGTAGTGCATAATGGCGAATTGTCCTCTTACGGCATAAACCGCCGCTACTTGGAAATGTATGGTTACAAATGCACCATGCGTACGGATACTGAAGTGTTAGCCTACGCCGTGGATCTTCTCATGCGTAGACAACGTTTACCCGTAGAAATAGTTGCTAAAATCTTCGCTGCGCCCTTGTGGAGCGAAATAGATGCAATGGAACCCAAAAAGCAGCAACTCCTCAAAGCGTTGCGTCAAACTTACGGCAGTCTCTTGATGAATGGGCCTTTCAGCATAATCATAGCGCATCATGGCGAAATGATCGGGTTAACAGACAGAATCAAACTGCGCCCTCTCATCGCCGGCACCAGAGACAATTTCCTCTATCTATCTTCAGAAGAGGCTGCCATACGCCTCGTCTCTCCAACCTTGGATCGCGTCTGGTACCCGAGAGGCGGCGAGCCTGTGGTTGGGAAACTTGGCGAACGACCGACTATCGAAGTGTTAGCATACAGGGAGGAAAAAGTTAAATGAAGACGTATCTGCTTCCTGAATACATCGTTGAAAGAGACGCAGAGCGCTGTATCCGCTGCAAGGTCTGCGTGAACCAGTGCACGTATGATACGCATTATTATGATGCCGAAGATGATGTTATCCGTAGTAGAGACGAAAACTGTGTTAACTGCCAGCGCTGCGTAACCTTCTGTCCCACTCATGCCATTACGATACGGAAAAACCCCAATGCTTACCGAGAAAATTCCAACTGGACATGGGAAACCTTTAGAGACATTAAAAAGCAATCTGAAACCAGCGGCGTCATCTTAACAGGCATGGGCTGCGATAAGCCACACTTTACTTACTGGGACAGACTTTTGCTAAACGCTAGCCAAGTGACTAACCCATCGATAGATCCGCTACGGGAGCCCATGGAAATCCGAACCTACTTAGGCGCAAAACCTGATGCGCTTGAAATGGAGCTGGAAAACGGCGATGTCGTGTTAAAAACGCAGTTAACGCCGCAACTGTGCTTAGAAACGCCGATAATGTTCTCAGCCATGTCCTACGGCGCCATCAGCCTAAACGTGCAGGAAGCGCTGGCCCGTGCAGCTACTGAATGCGGAACCTACTTTAACAGTGGGGAAGGCGGCTTGCATAAAAGCCTGTACAAGTATGGTTCGCACGCTATTGTTCAAGTTGCTTCCGGGCGGTTCGGTGTGCACCCTGAGTATCTTGATGTTGCCACTGCAGTGGAAATTAAAATAGGCCAAGGTGCAAAGCCTGGCATAGGCGGCCACTTACCAGGCGAAAAGGTGACTGAGGATGTTGCACGTGTACGCATGATTCCGCCGGGTACGGATGCACTCTCGCCTGCGCCTCAGCATGATATCTACTCAATCGAGGATCTCAGACAGCTGATTTACGCTATAAAAGAGGCTACTAACTACACCAAGCCAGTGTCAGTGAAGATTGCCGCTGTTCATAATTCCGCAGCCATTGCCAGCGGCATGGTTCGAGCAGGCGCAGACATCATTGCGCTTGATGGTGTTAGAGGTGCTACCGGCGCTGCGCCGAAGGTTATACGGGACAATGTGGGCATACCCATCGAGTTAGCCATTGCGCAAGTTGATCAGCGTCTTCGCGAGGAAGGCATAAGGAATAAGGCCTCTATTGTTGCGGCGGGCGGCATCCGAAGCAGCGCCGACGTCGTGAAAGCCATAGCGCTAGGCGCTGACGCCGTGTCCATTGCTACTGCTGCACTTGTAGCTATCGGCTGCACCATCTGCCAGAGATGCTACACTGGCAAGTGTCCATGGGGCATTGCAACCAGCGATCCGTGGATTTCTAAGCGCGTAAACCCTGAAATAGCTTCTGAGCGGCTGGCGAACCTGCTTCGTGCATGGAGCTTTGAGATTAAGGAAATGATGGGTGGTATGGGCATAAACGCTATTGAGAGTTTGCGTGGGAACCGTTTAGCTCTACGGGGTGTTGGCTTGACAGATACTGAGCTGAAGATTTTAGGCGTAAAAATGGCGGGAGAGTGAATAATGGATGCTTGAAGAAGAGAAGGCAATCGCGGAAATCAGCGCCAAGCTTCTTCCGCGTTTAAAAGTTGAAAAAAATGTCTGGAAAATCGACGCTGAAGGGCTGCATTACCGCGAACTCAACAGCCTGCTAAGGGCTATCAGCAGAAACGGCGCTGAACGAATCGAAGCGCACAATGTTTGTGGGCAAAGGTACGTAGGAACAGACTTGGACGCGGCTATTCAAATCGACATTTACGGGACTCCTGGTAACGATTTAGGAGCCTTTATGAATGGGCCCACGATTGTGGTTCACGGAAACGCGCAGGACGGCTGCGGTAACACGATGAATGAGGGGCAGATAATAGTTCACGGTAACGCTGGCGACATAACCGGGCATTCGGTGCGCGGCGGAAAAATCTTTGTCCGCGGCAATGTGGGCTACAGAGTGGGCATACACATGAAAGAGTTCCAGAATAAGACGCCACAGCTTGTCATAGGCGGCACTGCACAGGACTTCCTAGGCGAGTACATGGCGGGCGGCGTAATTCTGATTCTTGGCTTAGACTTGCAAGAAGGCGAATTCTGCAAGGCGCGGTTTGTAGGCACAGGCATGCATGGCGGCGTAATATACGAGCGTGGCAACATCCTCAAGCCAAGTAAAGAAACCAACGTTATGCAAGTGGGCAAACGTGATTTACGCGTCATTGAATCCTTAGTGAAGGAGTTCTGTAAGCATTTCGGCGCAGATTACAATGCAATTATGAACGCTAAGTTCCATAAAATAGTTCCCGCCTCCAAAAGACCCTACGGCAAATTATATTCCTAAGCTTTAGCAGTTGAATGTATTAGGCAGATAAACCTCTTAAAGGTGCGCTGTTTTCAGCGCTCTCTTAAATTTTTATCTTCCTTATTCTAAGAAAATGATTAAGTGTTGTAGTCATAATTTTTCAAATAACCAATACGTTAAAGCGTATTGTAAGGGTAAAAGTTTATATTTTCCGCTGGTTTTTGCATATTTCCGATTGGTAAAAATTCTGACTTTAAAAAGCGAGGTTGAAGATATATGGCGTATTTAACAACAACAGGTTCAGGGCAACCGGTTCTCATTCTCAAGGAAGGCACGTCCAGAAGCAGAGGCAAGGAAGCGCAGCGCAATAACATCATGGCTGCACGCGTAATCGGCGAAGTGCTGAAGACGACGCTTGGCCCACGCGGCATGGACAAAATGCTCATTGACAGCTTAGGCGACATCACAATAACAAACGATGGCGCAGCAATCCTAAACGAGATTGACGTGGAGCATCCCGCGGCTAAGATGATGGTGGAAATTGCTAAGACGCAAGATGACATGGTGGGTGACGGAACAACTACTTCTGTTGTGCTTGCTAGCGAGTTGCTTAAGAAGGCTGAGGAGCTCATTGATCAAGGTATTCATCCCACGATACTTGTGAGTGGTTACCGAAAGGCGGCGCAGAAGGCGGTTGAAACCATAAACAAATTAGCCGTGCCCGTTGACATTAACGATCGTAAGACGCTTCTTAAAATTGCATTGACATCCATGAGCAGTAAGGCGGTGGGTGCTGCTAGAGAGCACCTTGCAGAAATCGCTATAGATGCTGTGAAGCAGGTTACAGAGCAACGCGGCGATAGGAGAATAGCTGACATCGACAATATTCAGCTTGTAAAGAAGACTGGTAAGAGCCTTCTTGAGACGCAGCTTATAAGAGGCATCATCATCGACAAGGAAGTTGTTCATTCTGGAATGCCCAAGAAGAAGGAGAACGCGAAAATTGCGCTTCTCGATTGCGCATTAGAGATCGAGAAAACTGAGATAAGCGCTGAGATCCGCATTCGCGATCCCACGCAGATGAAGGCGTTTTTGGATCAAGAAACAAGCATGATGAAAGCCATGGTGGACAAAATCAAGGCAGCAGGTGCTGATGTTGTCTTCTGCCAGAAAGGCATTGACGACATGGTTCAGCACTTCTTGGCTAAAGA
>JAOZIH010000022.1 GCA_026014545.1 Candidatus Bathyarchaeota archaeon | reverse complement strand
GTCAACCTATTCAA
Source organism: Candidatus Bathyarchaeota archaeon (assembly GCA_026014545.1). Taxonomy (GTDB): domain Archaea; phylum Thermoproteota; class Bathyarchaeia; order Bathyarchaeales; family Bathycorpusculaceae; genus JAOAIV01. Next base: position 15,558 of record JAOZIH010000022.1, on the reverse strand, counting down.
GTCCCTATGTAACGATTCTAATAAGGTTCAAAGACGCCTGGATAGCAAATAAACTTGCTTTGGATGTGGATTACCTGCAGATTCAAAATGTATATGGCGAGGTTCTTTGTAACTTTGATTTTACAGGTTCCATTGTGATGGAAGTAGGAAACACTGTTGAAGACTATGGGCTCATATATTCAAACATCAATCCAGCGCCTACAATAAGTGAATGGGGCGACGAAACATACTTTGAAAACTAGGGTTCTTTCCCCTTTTTAAACATACATTTTTTGATAGAAGAGAGGGTTAGTGATGAGTGACCTTTTTTCCACTGATGTTTGTAACAAGATAAATGAAGCTCTTGAAAAGTTAGATATGTTGAAGCGCTCAATTGAAGCATTACAAAACCAAATAAAAGGTGAATTTGAGCAGACAATAGAGAAGCTGCGTTTAAGCGGTATACGCAGAGAATTTCTTGATGACTACTTTAGAGAGCCATATGTTGTTTTGCCTAAACGAGAAAATGAATGGTATGTTGTCGCGCCGAAATGGCTTAACTTTCAAGTTGGCTGGCTTGAACGCTCAACCATATCATATAATATTTTTGTGGTGAATCGTTACATTAAATGGTTCAGTGATATACCGCAGGCGCTTGCTGAAAAGCTTAAGTTCACCAAGCCATTGCCATTCAAAGTTTACGATGGGATGCTGTTAACCGGAAAGGAGCTGCAGGAGGAGGCTCTGCGTCGATACAGACATTTTATTTCTAGACGTGAAGGCGAGGATAGACTTCGCGTGAAAAAAGGATATGAATTCAAGCTTATAGCAAAACTGATTGAGGACGGCACTTTACCATTTATCCCTGCCCCCGTAAAAGAGGAAGACCTCAGGCCATATGAAGGCATCATCTTAAGAAGCTACCAGCAGCGTGCATGGAAAGAGTTTCTCAGTAAAGGCGCGTTAGGCGTGTTTTGGAGCTTCGGTGCAGGCAAAAGTTTATTCGGCGTCTACGTTTTAGGACGCGTGAAGGGGCAAAAACTGGTCGTGGTGCCGACTGTAACGTTAAAGGAGCAGTGGCAGGAGCGCATCGCAAAATATCTTTCAAGACACAGTGATGTTGAAGTGATCACCTATCATGGCTACGAAAAAGTGAAAAACAATGAGTACACACTTATAATCTACGATGAATGCCAGCATCTTCCCTCCAACACGTTTATTCGCTTAGCCACCTTGAAAACCAAGTATCGATTAGGCTTCAGCGGCTCACCCTACAGGGAGGATGGACGTGAAAACTATATTATCGCGTTAACTGGTTTCCCGGTGGGGATGAGCTGGGAGGAGCTGATTAAACTCCAAGTCATCCATGAACCAACATTTCGAGTGTATATTTTACGTGACAACAGGGAGAAAATGCGTAAGCTCGGCGAGCTGCTTAGGCTTCCAGTTAAAACGTTAATTTTCTGTGATTGGCTTGAGTATGGAGAGAAAATTTCGAAGATGTTTGGGTTGCCATTTGTTTACGGCGAAACAAAAGATAGACTTGACGTGATCCGTGAAAGCCAAGTATGTGTTGTAAGCCGCGTCGGCGATGAAGGCATAAGCCTCCCAGACATAGAGAGAGTCATAGAAGTTGCATTCCTATATGGTTCGAGAATGCAGGAGAGTCAACGGTTCGGCAGGCTGCTGCATTCATCGAAAAAGGAAACAGAACATGTCATATTGATGACGGAAGAAGAATTTGAAAACTATCAGAAGAGGCTTTACGCTATAACGGAAAGAGGCTTCAAAATAGAAATAGTAAGGTGAAGAATAACTGCTTTATTGGAGAGTCAGAAAGTATAAGCCGTCTTTTTGATTCAGAATGTTTTTCTCACTTAGAGACTTGAGAGTTTTCGCCAAAGTGTTTTTTCTAATGTTCAGGCATCGTCTGATGGCTATGAATGGCTGTGGCTGGAAAAAAAGAAGAAACAGAAACACCAGTTTCTCCGCAGGCGTTTTCAGAATCTTGTTTTTTTCCAGCGCCACTATATATCGACATAGGTTTACAGCTTCTTTTGCTTCACGTCCCAATTCCAAGCAATTTTCCAATTCGATTATTGCTTGAAGTTGCTCCGTAAGCATTACTCTTCACCTGTTCAACAGTTTTGTTTAACTATTCAAGCTTCCAGTGAAGGTCGACCCGCATATCATATCTTAATATTTAAGGTTTTTCATGAACCAAACATTCCTACTATATCACGTTGAAAGATGGAATGTGGACAAGCGAGTTTGCTCTTGATTTAATTTGCCGTTCACAGAATTCTGTTTATATGTTCTACAATTTGAAGCGAAGACATCACTTGTCTTCATCATTTCCCTTTTAAGAATGAAGTTCTCTTATTTATGGTGCTTTAAATGAAGGCTGCTTACCTCTTATTGACGATTTTACTGTTTTCATATTTGCCATTTTTCATCAATTTTTCCAGCGGTTCAGTTTCTATAATCGGAGATGCTGAACGCATATGCGTGTCAGCGGCACTGGAGCCCTATAAAGATGAAAACGGCTTAACAGTAAATGAAGACGGCACTTTCTATCCTGGCGACAGATTCCACGTGAACTATGATGTGGTCATAAATGGCGTAGACTTTGATAGGGTGGAATTTCTAGTTCCACAATGGTTCACGAAAATAAGCTCAAGCAATTGGGGTGCATTACAGGGCTCAGCATTATACAGCATAAATCATGCTTGCCCACCTGGGAAGTATGTTATTGATATTGCCGCATGGGGCACGTATCATTTTTCCTCGCCGGAAGATGTAATCGAAGCAACCTATGGAGGGGGAAGCATTGTTGCTTATTATCAGCGAACCGTTATTTCGGAGCCATTAAACAACACAAATGGAAACGTTACATCAACATTTCTGCCTGCTTCAGCAATGGCAAGCCAGCCTCAAATAAAGCTTCTTTCTGCTTCCACGCCGCGCTTAGAAATCAAGAATTTTAAATGGAGCAGCTGGATAGACCTGTTTCGCGGCCGCGTTGCACGTGCCACTGGAATTTTAACAGCCAATGGATCACCAGTAAACACTGAAGTTACCGTTGAATTTATGAAGCGAAACATCATCACAGGCGCCTCCTACGTCACCATGAAAAACGTTATTGCCCAAGACGGATACTTTGAATGTGAAGACACATGTGGCCTGTTTGAAGTGTTCATTGACGCTGCTGCATGGGCGCAAAAGGACGGTTATCTACCATCATGGAATATAAAACTGCATGCCCCAACGGACATTTACGAGCTGCCGCGTGGACAAGCGTTTACAGTGAAAATTTACGTTAACGTTACTGGACGATTAACGCCTGTAAACACCATTCTGCAGGCGCTTGATCTGCCAAGCGGCATTACAGCTTCAATAAAGAAAAGTGGGGATGACGGCTTCTACTTGACTCTTATCGCAGGCGAAAACGTTCCTGAGGGGCTTTATAACATACGGCTTGCAGCGACAGCATCAGGAAACTATGTTGAGGCACCGTTCACATTTAAAGTTACAAGTTTACCTGTAGCTTATTCAACATACACGTTTTCAGCAGTAGGCATAAATCCGCAAGCTAACCCGTTGACTGTCGATGGCTCCCCATATGGTGTCTCAGCAAGTTTCAACTGGAAAAGGGGAACGTTACATTCTTACAGTTGGGCGTCAACTGTGACTGGCGAAAGCTGGATTGAAAACACAACACGATACACAGCCATATACACGCTTACAAATGTAGAAGCAGCCATCTATTATGTTAGCAAAGCTGAATTGCAAGTTGACGTTGTCAAATATGACCCTCACTTCACTTTGACGTTAGCATATGTGATGCCGAAGGAGCCTGGAGCCAGCAGCTATGAGAAGCCCTTCGCGATGATTCTAAGGTATGACGGGAACGGGCCAGACTATAATATTAAGCAGCGCGCCGTAATCGACAGCATCGCGTATGATGGGTACATGACTAAATTCATAAGTCAAAACGGCTCCGCAGCTGCGCCTCAAAATGCTGCTCCATTCTCTCTGGAGGGTACACCAGAAGAGATAGCGGCGATGATTGGCATGAACACAACAAGTTTCTTTCAAACAATAATGGATCGGAAAATTGAATTTGCTGCTTTAGGTTACATTTATACTAACGCTTCCCTGAAGATTGACGGCGAACTTGTAGATATGAACAAACTCCCAGTTTCATATAACTGGAGCGACGGAGACCACTATTATGAGTGGCCAGCACGGATGCCAGTTGCTGTGAAGACGCCGCAGGGCATAAACGTTTTGCCCAATCAATGGTACGCTTTCGAATATTGCTCAGTAATGTTTGATGACACATATAACTTCGCTAACACTTTGAACGGCTCAATCGACAGTCCCCTCTTCAAAAAGAACACTTCGCCTGTTGGAAATGTAACCGTGAAAGGATTTGGAAACAAGGTATTGGCAATCTACAGTTATAACATGAAGTTTGATGTATTGAAGGAAAAGTATAATGAAATATTGACATGCAACACTACATTTCCGGTTATAATGAACCGTGAGAACCGTTATGTTAAATTTATTTTCCAGCTTTCGCCTGAAGTAGCATCCTATGCAAGCCATGTATTCAATTATTCCATTTCATACGCCATCTCATTTGTGAATAAACGCTTCGGCAGCCACAGTTTCCAAGCGAACTTCAACTGCTCATTCGAATACTATAATAAACAGTTGAACATCACTGCCTTCAAATGGAACGGAAACGACTGGTCTATTGATGATTCAGCTGCGATTGAAGCCTTCTTCACGTCAGCTTTCACGTTAACTGAAAGCGACCTATTCATGGATTATATCCACGAGAACACAGATGATCCTGTGGCGTTGGAAATGGCTTCCGGCGACATGTACAAGGCGATTCCACAAGTATATTTCAATCAAGGCTCAATAAACAGTATGTTAACCCGCACCAGCCCATACTATTACAATATTTATGTTACCGCAGGAAGAGGCTACGAAACTGTGGGTGTACTGCCGAAGGTGAATGATGAATGGACAGACTATGTTATGTCTCCGTATGCACATTGGACTTCAACAACAAGTAGCATTTCAACATCACCAACACGTACGGCTGGTAAATACAGCATTCAAGTTTCTTCTTCAACGGTTGCATATGCAGTTTTACAGTTGCATTTGCCATTAAAAGGAACATTATCCCAGTTCATTTCAAACACAAGTTTTCTATCATTCGACGTTTACATTAGTGATGGATGCAGCCAAAAATTGTCAGTGAAGCTTTTCTCATCCACAAATGAAGTTACCGCTAACACAACATTATCAGAGCTCAACAAGTGGATCACAATAAAGATTCCGTTCCAAGGCGAAGTTTCCGCTGTAAGCTTTTATTGCGACGTGGTAGGCGACAAAGGCACATTCTTAATTGACAATCTAAAATTTGAGAATGTCCCTGTATGGAAATGGATTAGCAACGCAAACGTTGACGGCACAGTAAAAATGAATTTCGGAACAGACGCGCCATACACATTATACATTAATTTAGATGCTAAATCGCCGCTACCAGTTAACGTGACAAGAGACAATGAAAAAAACGCTATGATAACAGTGAATGCTACAGTCTACCATGCTGGAATAGCAAACATCAGTCTATACAGGGTAACAGAAGCACCTAAAGACTATGCAATTTCAGAATTACCTATAAACGAATTAAAAAAAGAATTAATCGCAACATACAATTGCACTTTTCCAAACACTAAAAACTTCAATCTCACAGCGTTCAATATGACAAACTTTTACACTGGATATGATGTAACATACGAGTCGGTGCTCGGATTCTCAGGTGAAAAAGAGCTTCTCCTTATAAAGGATCCATCCTTTACAGCTACTGCAGGCTATAATGAAACATTGGTTGTTGTGGAAGCCCAAAACGTTTGGGGAACAAAGTTCCATACCATAATTAGTCTCCAGCCCTATAGCAAAACGCTGCTTGAACTTTTGATTGAAGAGGTTATGCGGTACATACTGCTACTGGTCATAGCTGCAATAATCATCAGTATCGCTGTTTACATCATCAAAAGGCCTCGATGACACATGTTTTTTCCACTCGCGAGTGGAATTTCCCCTTGTTGTTTTAACATGTGTGTTTCTAATTATATTGGTGTAGCTGTTGAGGGCGTATAGAAAATGGCTACGTTGTAGGCGAGGAGCCTTTGGCATTGACGCTGCAATAATAATTGCTTTCTTCTTTGGTGTTGTTACAGTCTTAACGTTTGCTGGACCAACTTTTATATCATGGCTGGCTGATAGCCTTCTCGGAGGCGCTGACGGATTCTACTCTTATCTTATTGAGTTGCCTGTTCTTGGCACTAGCGGTTCTCGGTTAACGCAGAAGGTAGGTGTAGTCGCTGACGCCATATATGGTAAGATGCAAACTATTTCACTTTTAATGTTCAGTATAGTGCTTGTTGTTGCTGCTATATGCTATTTGCTGGAAAATTTCCATATAATGAGCGAGGGCACAGCCTCAAACATAATAATGAACAGTGTTTTCACGTTTATATTGATATTTGCTGCAAAATACCTTTACAACTTAATTGCTGTCATAATCAACATGTTCACTGGATGGCGTGAGATAGGCGGCACAGGCTATATTATAACGGGAAGCCATGAAATATCAGCTTTAATATTGAGTTTAAGCGGCGGAGGCCCATGGGAGTTAACGGATATTGTTGTTCGCTTTTTTGGTTCAATAATAATATTCATGCTTAGCGTTTCAATATTATTTGTATGTTTGACAATGGGTGCCGTCCGTGTTTTGCTTGTCAGCTGTTTGGCAGGAGTGCTGCCGCTTCTGCTGGTTTTACGTTTGATTCCGCCGTTACGTCGTATTGCTGATTCCCTTATCGAAACATTAATTGGGATAATGTTTGCAAGCGTGTTTGCAGCGATATTTGTGCATTACGGGTTTATGTTGATTGCACCTGTAAATCTTGGCGGAGCTGGAATAACAGGTGTAGCTGCTATGGTGCTTTCACTTGCAGTTGTTGCTGCATGCACGTATATGGCAACCATGTTTGCAGGCCGCCTTGGAAGCCTATTTAGTTCTGTAGCTACAATGACAAGCGCTGCAACTGCAGTTGCAACAAATCTTGCTCTTTCTTTACCTGCATTTGGCGGCGGTTTAGCAGGCGGCGCGGTTGGCGGCGTCTTAAAAGCAAGAGCTGCTGGTCTACCTTTTTCTTCAGCATTTAAGACTGGTGCTAAAGCTGGACTCGGAGGAGCAGCTATTAGTAGCTTAAATTTTGTTACCGGCGCAGTTACTGGCGCCAGTTCTGATAAGCTTTTGAAATCGAGTGCTCTTTCAATCCCAGGTTTAACAGACGCGGTAAGTGCTCCAAACATAAAGAAACACGCCACAGACGCTGCTGAAGGACTATTCCTTGCAAGCTCCATTGATGGAACACTTGACCAGCGTGTTGAAAATAATTCTGCATTACAGGATTTCGAGAGGCAATGGCAATTTGCAAAGCAGACTGGTAAAGAGATTGAATTTCTGTTTCCAGAAAACGCAAAGGGTCTTCTCGAGAATGTTGATAAAAACGAGCTTAAAAAGAAGATAACCGCTTATATGGATAGTATGTCGCCTAAAGAGCGCTATAACACCTACTTGAATCTTAAGTCAACGGCGATTGACCATAAAAAATATAGCAATATTATTAAAGACTCAACTAGCCGCATAGAAGAACTTCGCAGAATGTTCAATGGAAGAGAAGAACTCTTGAAAAGGAAGCCAATAAGTATTGCAAACGGAGACAAAGATGCTTTTATCAGGATGTTGTCCGTTAAGGATAAATCACGCGACATAACCGCCAACATACTGAAACACGTCGCAGAAGAACAACATGAAATACCTAAGGACATGGTGGTTGAATTGGATGATGATAAAATTAGATCTGCGGTTGAGCAAATCAGCTCTGAAAAGCTGTTGACTGTTGCGGAAAAAGAAAGCGTAATGTACAATATAAAGGAGATTTATGAACGCGCTAAAAATGTAAATCCCGATTTAGCGAAAAACATAGCCGCGGCGGTAAATGATAAGAAGGTTATAGGCTCGACTGCTCAGCGGTTGCCGAGTGACAAAGAAATGTCTCGTATGTCTAAGAAGTGGATAGAAATGTTGCGGTTGAGCTGACACAACGTGAAGTTGCAACTTTGCATGTTAAACTCTTTTTATATGTTTATTTTTCGATGAAGTAGTCTTCTGTTCCATTTAGCGGGAAGGGTATGCCTGTATCTTTCCGTAGGCGCTCAATCGTTATCTTGTATGCTTTTTCAGCAATTTCTTTATCATTTACTTTAAGGCTGAATATTTTTTCCGCTTCAGCGTCATTAAGCCTCTTAAAGAATTCTTTGTCGTCCATGTTTTGCATAAGCTGGTCATGTTTATGCCCGAACAGCGCTCCCAAAGCGTACCGCATTGCACGAACAGCTGTATGCCAATCTTTGTATTTAAGTTTTATATTAGTTGTGTCTAGGAAGTCGGTTATTGCAACTACACGGTAATTGTATTTTAGTCTGCGGCCTGCAATAAGGTCTTGTTTTAGCCTTACAAAATAGAAGGGGTTTGTGGCGTAGACTGATTCGGTTTTTCCTTGGTACTTGTCTAGTGCTGTTCCAGTCAAGAGGCAGCAGAATGCGCCAATCCAGTATTCATTTGTCCACCACTTATTGTATGCTTCGAAGCTGAGGGAACATGCATAACGTAATTCGGCGTCGATGTCTTTTTTTGTTAGGCCCATTTTGTTGAGTTGTTCAACGAAGTATGCGGCTCTTCCTTCTCCTATGAAGTTTATGCTTTCGTTTATGTTTTGGAGTTTTTCAATGAATTGTTTTGTGTCTTCCCACTTGTGCATCCAGCGTGAGCCCATCCGTTCATGTAGGATACGCGCGGCTTTTGCAAGCTGCTCTTGCCTTTTCACGTCGCCCTGCATTACGGCAAGCGCCATGTCGTTTCCCAAGAAAAATTTCCACTCGTCAAATTCATGTTTACGCTTGTATGTCCAGACTATTTCTTCCGGCCTCATGTTCTTGAAGTGGTAGAGGCCGGGCGCTGAAAGCACGAACAGCTTGTGTTCTAACATGTTTATTTTGCGGTCTACCTCGGATAATTTGGGTTCGAATTCGCAGACTGGGCATACCATAACGCCGTTTTTCATGACTTTGATAGCTGGTTCCCTATGATCTCTGCACACGTATCTATTAGACATGAAGACGGTGATGTCGTTTACACGTAGCAGCTTTTTGACTTTCTGTTCGTATTCTTTTTTCTCCTCTTCGCTTAAATCAATATAAAGGAAGTCATCTTCTGTTCCTGCTTCTTCCCATGGGAGTTCTGTTTTTATGTCGCTGTTTTCACCCATTTTTCCACCCCCACACCTTTATTATTCTCCATTTTCTGAAGCAGTTGGGGCATTCCAGCACTGCCATAAGCATGGTTTTATGGTGGTTTCTTCTAAGATGCCAAGAGAAAATTTCAAGCGCCTTGACATTGCATGATTCACAGATTACTTCCCCTATAATCTGCATCAATATTTAGTGGATATGGAAATGTTAAAGATGTGTTCTCTGCCATGTTATGCGCCCATATTTTCCCTTGAACTGAAGCTTATATAAATAGTTCGTTTTTTCGGATTACGCATATGCGTCAGTCGCCGCTTCAGCTTCATCCTTTTTAAGTTTATAGGTTTCGTTTTGTAGGTGTAAAAGTATGAATGTCGGCTTTGGTAAGCGTGCGGTTAGCCCTTTGCTGGCGACGATAATATTGATTGCCATCACTATAGCTGCTGGCGCGACAATTTACATATTGTATAGTAACGCGGCGACGCGGGCTGCTACGCAGCTGGCGGTGCAGGTGCAATCATTAGATTTGGTAGCAACTTCAAGCACGAACATTTTCTCGGCGACGATAAAGAATACAGGAGACAAGCCAATTTCCAGCATTTCTATCACGATATATTTGGAGCCGACGTCAGGCAGCACTCCTGTGGCGTGGACTATGTCAGCTTCTGGCTTGACATTGCAGACGGGGCAGGTTTGGAGCAACACTTTGAATGCGTTGCCTGCAGGCGCGAAGGCTCCGACGATAGGCTACTCGTATCCCGCGACGATCTCAGTGACTGCGGCGGACGGCAGCAAATTCGACAAGGCAACCACGGTGGTATGTTCAGGGTAAAGGTGATGTGTCATGTATAGGCGAGGTTTAAGTCCGCTTCTTGCCACGGTAATATTGATCTCTATCGTGATAGGCGCAGGCGTTTCGCTTTACATGCTGTTCAATAATGCCCTGCAGACGTCTGCGGCGCAAATGGCTTTCGACGTGACCGCTTGTGATCTGGTGAAGACAGCTGCTCCAAACAGGGTGCTGCTTTCAATAACAGTTAAGAACAGCGGTTCACAGGCGATGAGCACCGTGCTCGTCACGATTTATGATGATACTGGCGCTGCTAAACCCACAAACGGCAAGCAAATATTAACTGACACATTGTCTCCAGGCAGCTCTATTTCCGCTTCCATAACGGATGTTGACATCGGCACATCCTTTACAGTTGGCAAGAAATATGCTGTGCAGATAAGAGCTGGCGACGGCGGCAACATAGCAACAAAAACGATTACAGTTACATGTACAGGCTAAAAGCCTGTTTCCCCATTCTTTTTTTGTTTTTAATGTCTATGCTGATATGGCTTTTGTGATGGAAATGCGTCGTGGAGCAAGCGAAATTGTAGGTGCCCTAATAATATTGGGTATAACAATGGCCATGGCTGTGTCATATGTGAGTTTATCAGCCATGAAGGTTGATACGCAAATGTCAAGTTTCGCTGATATTATACGGGCACGTGCGAAGGCTCAGAATCAGCTTCTTTCGTTATCATATTATTACCAGGACTCAAACATGAAGTTGCATTTGTTCATTTATAACGCTGGGAAAGAGGATGCTGCTGTCTCTAAGCTTTTTGTTGGCGCTGCACGTTATGATATGCCGCAGGCAGTTATATTTGGCGATGTAGTGTTCAAGGATGTTTCGAATGGGCAGTCTACAGACCCTGTTGTTCCAGCTCGAAAGCTTGTTGAAGTTATAGCGCCATCAGCTGCAGCGCCATTCGACGTTGTCGTGATAACGGCTGAAAAAGCCTATTTTGTATGGAGGGTTACATTGTGAATTGCAGGGGTGTTTCTGCTCCTGTAGTTTTGGTGTTAACCCTTATTTTTCTCATAATATTCTCCACTATAGCGTTTTTAACTGTGGAATTAAGCTCCTATCAAGCCACTGTAAAACAGAGCAATCTAAATTTGGCGTTGAAAAACTCTGAAAATTTAGAGTTGCAGCCATGCGAGTTTGCAGGCGGCGTTGTATCAAAGATTTCTGTGGCTAACAAGGGCGGTGCAGTGGCAATCATAACTCATATTGTGTCGGAGTCAGGTTCTGGCCTTGTGTTTGCCGCGTTGCCTGAGCCTGTGTCTATACCTGTTTTAGACTCAAAAATTATCAATGTTGATGCGGTTGCAGAGAAAATAGGCGTTTTAACCTCCAACGGCAACGTATTCTGGCTTACACCAGTGTTTGACGAGGGAACTGTTGTTGCGGTGCCGTCTGGTCAACCCGTATACGTTACATTCACAATCAAGGATTTGCCTTCTACAGCAGCTGTTGTTTTGACTGTTGATGGTGTGGATTATGCTGCTGGAGAGTTGCCTAAGACTTTCCAATGGATTTCAGGTGAAACCCACAGTTTCTCATGGATAAGCCAATATCTTGTTGGAACGACAAAGTACGCGTGGACTGCCACTGAAGGCTTATCCAGCAAGCAATCTGACGCTGCATTTAAGGTTAGCTGTGATGGCCATATAGTGGCTGTTTATTCGCAGACAAGCCTAACTACAACCGTGATTCAGCCGCCTTCTATATCAGGAAGCGCTGTAGGATTATATTTAGGGCAGCCTAACTCTATATATCGCGTTGCACAGAAGGTGCTGCTTCCAAGCAGCAATAACATAATTAAGAGTCTTGGCGCAGCATTAGTTAAGTTTGTACCGAGCTCTTACATTTATAGGATAGGCTTGGCCACCTCATACAACGCGGAGCCGTTTTATTCGATTGTGCTGCCTGATCGTGTGGTTGCAAATTGGGGTGAAGCGATGTCTGGTTATGCGGAAGTTAGCCTCGGCGAGGGTGTTATGGTTAACCAAAATTACGTTTACGTTGTTGTCTGGTACTCTTATGCGCCGGAGAACTGTGCGTTCATGTTTTATGCTGGTGGAGACACGTCAGGCTTCACGGATGAGGGAGGCTGGATGCATACTAGCTGGGCTGGTTGGCAGTTGACTACGCCGTTCGCTGTGAAAGTAACAGTTCAACATTGATTGTTCTTTTTCTGTTTTAAGGAATTCATATTCTAATTGTTTTGGTGTTGTTTGGTGAGGCTTAGAAGGCTTGTCAGACAGAAGCTTGGTATTTCGTTGCCGGCTACTTTGGCATTGCTGCTTATTTTTATGTTGATTCTTTCAACAATAGCTTTTTTTGTTATACAATTGAATACTATGCATAAAAGCAGTTCTGAGGGTGCGCAGGACGCTGCGGAACGTAACATTGAAGATTTGCTTGTCCACGTGAGTAAAATCGAAGATGACAATATTGTGGAAATTGCTGTAACTAACATTGGCAGTGTGCAAACCCTAATTGTCGCTGTTGTTAAAGCGTCGCCTACTGATAAAGCACCTGTCTTCATGTATCTTAGCAGTTCTGTTGAGATAAAGCAGGCGGAACGAAAATGCTTAGCAACGAATGTTCCCTCTTCATGGAACGTTGGCGTTTTAACGTACAAAGGAAACATTTTCTGGTGTAAATTTGAAGAGTTTCTTGATCAAAACACTGAAGTTCCAGCAGGGCAACCCGTATATGTAACGTTCACGGCTGAGGGTGTTAGCTCATTATTTTCAGCTGTTGTTTTGACTGTTGATGGTGTGGATTATGCTGCTGGAGAGTTGCCTAAGACTTTCCAATGGATTTCAGGTGAAACCCACAGTTTCTCATGGGTTTCTGCAGCGTCAGATGGTTCGCAAGCGTATAAGTGGCTTCAAACCCGCGGTTTATCTACACAGCAGTCTGCAACGTTACAGGTGAAGTCAAGCGGCTACATAATTGCCACTTACCATTTGGCAGTAATATTTTCCGTTTCAGGCTTACCCAGCAGTAATGATGCCGTGTTGGCAGTGGATGATAAGCAATATAGCGTTACTGAACTGCCGGTTTTGTTCACTTGGCCTGCCGGTGAAGTGCATTCGTTCAGCTGGGTGGATGCTGTTCCCGCCGATGTTGGGGTACGCTATAAATGGTATTCGACAAGCGGCATTTCCGCTTTGCAGAGTGGTTCTTTTGCGGTGCCGTCGACTGGCGGCGAAGTAAAAGCGCAGTATGAAACCCAGTATCTTTTGACGTTGAATGCAAATCCAACTGAAGGCGGCACGTTATCTCCTGGAACAGACTGGTTTAAAGCCGGTACTACAGTGACGATTACTGCTTCTGCCGCGCAGAATTATATATTCAAGAATTGGACTGGCACAGGTCAAGGCAGCTATAGTGGAGCCTCATCCTCTGCTGTAGTGATGATGAATGGGCCTATAAATGAAACCGCCTATTTTGACGTTTACGTTTTTCACTTTGTAGATCAAACTAGCGATATTGATGGTGTGGCGGATGTAGGTGCACATACAGCTTTCGAGCAAATGCGAAACACAAACAATATACCTGACGTGCTAACAGAATATGGTGTTGATGATGGCGTATTAATTAATGCTTTTTTCGCGTATCGCAGCAATAGCGGCACTTACACTGTGAATTCGCTGAAAACACGTTCCTTGGATTATTCAACGAACACTTTAAGCAGCGAGAATGAGCTGGCAAACAGTGGTTTTTCCATATTGTGGGTTCGAGCAGCTAAGTGTCCTGTGAGAGACGAAATTATTGTGTTAACACAGTCAGGCGACGCGTATATCGACATGTACGTGTGGAATGGGCAACAGTGGACATTCTACAGTAACATTGCGTTTGGCTCAAGCACTACATATCGCTGTTTCGATGTTGCTTATGAAAAGACTTCTGGACGCGCATTAATTATATATGCGTCAGGCTCTACGCCAAGTAGCCCAATATACTACAGAATATGGGATGGCAATTCACTGTCAGCTGCATCTTCGATAGGGGCAAGCTGGGGTCCATACTGGGGAGGCTCGCCATATATTATTTATGACAGCGTTTATGGTCAATGGATTGAGGCTGCGCAGGCTCCAGGCGCACGTGCCGGCATAAGTGACGATAATGAAATCGCAGTTGCCGGCACCGTATATGCTACTCTCTATGTAATATATGACCCATATAATGGTGGCTATTACATTGCAACATATTATTTGTGGTTTGAAGCTGTTTGGAATGGCGCAAGCTGGAGCACTAGATGCTTCGAAATGGACTATTGTTATAACCCAACAGGAATTGCTGTCACATATGAACAGCAGTCTGGACGGGTAATATTCGTAGCGAACTCTTACACGGCCAAGCGAATATATTATAATTATTGGGCAGGCTCGTTCGGCAGCTTGTCGACAACGGATATTACGCCATTAAGCACGTATGTGAAATATATTGTTGCGAAATGCGCTGCTGGCAGTAACAAAATATTGATGGCTACAATGGATAATAATGGGTATGTTGCAACATTACTGTATGATGGTTCACAATGGACTATTCATTCTCTACACACGTCAGCGGCTTATAATTCTCGCCGTTCTATTGATTTAGCGTGGAGACAAAACGGGGAAAGCGCCATTCTTCTGTATGGAGCCAGAACAAGCAACACCTTATACTACAAGATGTTCTCTTCTAATTCATGGAGTTCTGAAGCTTCTGTGGCTACGTCAGCGTGTGTTGCCTGGATACAAGCAGCAACCGATCCATCAGAGAACGCATATGCTTTAATTGCTACATTAACATTAGACAATGCTTTAGTTGCCTATAAATGGGATAGCAGCGGCTTCAGCGTCTCCAACACCATAACTAGCACATGTGATACCTATATAACTCAGCCATTCTCTTTTTTGATGCTTTCGCAGGCAGCATACAATTATAGATTAGAGCTTGAGGTGCAATGGCTCAACGTTAATGTCGCCTACTCCAAGTATCTTTGCATAAAAGTCATGGATGCACAGTTATCTGAAAGTCTTATTGTGGAAGTGTACAATGGGCAAGCATGGGTTCAACTGGCGACATTAACATCTGGCTTGAATATTATTGATGTATCAGCATATGTAACTCCCACATTTACGATACGCTTTAAAGATCAAATAACAAGTGGCGATCGTGTGCAAAACAGTTGGAGAATAGATTATGCAGTCTTAACCTCTGTGCTACCACGTGAAAGCCCATTAAACGGATGGCTCTATAGACGTTCATTTACCGTTGCAAGTTCTTCATCATTGAGTAATGGCATAGTTAAGCTCACCGTCTATTATGGTGGCGGCGTGGATAG
>JAOZIH010000039.1 GCA_026014545.1 Candidatus Bathyarchaeota archaeon | reverse complement strand
GAAACGGCTACGCAGTTGTTTCAAAATCACCTGCAACCGGCGGTGTCGGCGAAGCCAAAGCACACGGTTTCTTCGGGGCTGAACTCAAAAGGGCAGGCTACGACGCGGTCATTATCACGGGCAAGGCAGATAAGCTGTCTTATCTGTGGATTGACGATGACAAAGTTGAATTGAGAAACGCGGAGCACTTGAGGGGAAAGTCGCCCTATCAAACTGACGTGGCAATTAAAGAGGAACTCGGCGACTATTACATTCGAGTCTCAGCGATTGGCGAAGCTGGCGAGAAACTGTGCCGCATTGCGTGCATAATAAACGATGAATTCCGCGCCATCGGAAGAACAGGCTTGGGCGCTGTCATGGGCTCAAAAAATCTGAAGGCTGTGGCTGTTCGAGGAACTCACGACGTCAATGTGGCCGACCTAGAAGGCTTCAGAGAATTCGTTAAGATGATACATGAACGCATGAAGGGCCCAGCTACAAAGAAGTATAAGACGCTTGGAACTCCTGAGAACGTCTTGGTTTTGAATTCGCTGTCCGCTTTGGCGACGAGAAACTTTACTAACGCCCAGTTTGAAGGCGCTGAAAAAGTAAGCGGCGAATACTTGAATGAGCATTATGTTAAGAAAATTGTGGGCTGTGCAACTTGTGGCATGCGCTGTGACCACATCGCTGCAGTGTCAGAAGGACCCTACAAAGGTGCAATTTCAAGATTAGAGTTTGAATGCTTATGGTCTATGGGTCCGTTGTGTGGCATTGACCGGCTTGATGCAATAATAGAGGCCATGAAGATTGTGAACGAGTATGGCATGGATGGTATATCCATCGGCGTAGTTGTTGCTTTTGCCATGGACTGCTACGAGCACGGCGTATTGACAAAGGAGCAGACAGAGGGAATAGACCTTCGTTTCGGAAACGCTGAAGCATTGATTGCACTTATTCACAAAATAGGTAAACGTGAAGGATGGCTCGGCAATGCTTTAGCTGAAGGTGTTGCTAGGGCATCGGAGATAATCGGCGGAGACGCCTACAAGTATGCCAACCACATCAAAGGCTTGGAGCTACCAGGCTACGATTTGCGAACTTTGAAAACAGCAGCCCTTGGTTTCAGTGTCTCGTTCCGCGGTGCTTGCCACCTTAGAAACGGAGCCTACGCACCTGACGTAAAGGGCAAAGTGAACCGCTTCAAGATTGAGAAAGGCAGAGGCAAAATGATCGTAAGCGACGGAAACCTATACAACATCATTGACTCGCTGATAGTCTGCAAGTTCTCAAGGGGCACATACTACGACGGTTTGAAAGACCTAGCGAACTATTACACTTTAGCCACAGGTATTCCGATGACTGCTGAAGAGCTTGATAGAGCCGGCGAAAGAATCGAAAACCTTGCAAGACTATTCAACATCCGCGAAGGCAAAGGCACAAGAAAATACGACACGCTACCGTGGAAGATAATGAATGTCCCTGTGCCTGATGAGGGACCAGCAAAAGGCGCTGTTGTCAGTGAAGAAGAATTCCAGCTTGGTTTGGACGACTATTACGAGGCAAGAGGTTGGACTAAGGATGGTGTACCTACTGTTGAAAAGCTTAACGCGCTTGGTCTTGGCGAATACGCCTATATTGTGCAAGGAGGCAAGGCGTAATGGTGAGGCCGCAGGATAGAAAGTTCGTTACAGCAGACCCAGAAAAATGCATAGGCTGCACAGTCTGCGAATACGCATGCTCAATGACCAAGGAGAAGACGTATAACCCGACAAAGTCGAGGATACGTGCTCTGCGTCTTGGCCCACTTGTAAACTTGGCCATAACTTGCAGGCACTGCGAAGACC
>JAOZIH010000021.1 GCA_026014545.1 Candidatus Bathyarchaeota archaeon | reverse complement strand
AGCTCATCTGATGATGTATGCATGAATTTTAAGAGCTACATGTCCAGCCCGCCCAATGCTGATAAGACTGAAGCATTCGTTGCCTACAGAGATTCCACAACATCGCTTAACACGCCCAAGGGAAGAACATGGGACGGGGAAAGCTTATCATGGAGTCCGCAGGGTGAGCTGCCAACCGCTAATAGCCCTGTCAGATGGGTGCGTGTAGCGTATTCTCCGCTGGAATCTAGAAGCTACGAGAAAATTGTTGTTACCCTATCGGATGATGGCTACTTGGATGCTTACGTGTGGAACGGCACGACATGGCTTGTCACAAGCAACATCGCTTTCCCCGGCACATCCGACTATAGATGTTTTGATGTGGCCTATGAAAAAACAAGTGGCACAGCACTGCTCGTTTACTCGAGAGGCACGACAACAAACGAGATAGGCTACAGAATATGGACGACAGAAACCGGCTGGAGCTCTGAGCAGCGTCTAGATCTACCCTACACCTCGGGCATTGTACGTTGGATCAGCTTAGCGCCTAGCCCAGCAACACGTGCGGGCACAAGTGATGATGACGAGATAGCGATGATTTATCTGGACGCGAACACTGATGTTCACGGCTATATTTGGACTGGCCTGGCATGGAGTCTTATGGGTGCAACGGCAGTCTGGGACAATAGCGCGGCGACATCAATGCGCGAGTGCATAGCCGTTGCTTATGAGCAGACCACGGGCGAAGCCATGTTCATCTGGGCGGATTCTGTAAGAAATCGTTTCTACTATAGAATCTGGAATGGCGCAACCCTGAGCACGGCCACGCTTCTAACCATAACAGCCACCGGAGGCACGGGTTACTGGGTGACGATAAAAGCTGATCCTGCATCCGATGATTTACTTTTCCTTGTAGTTGACAGCGGATTAGACCTTAACACGGCTTACTGGAGCGGCAACGCATGGACAATTCACACGGAACATGACGATACAACCGACACAAGAGATAGACGGTGTGCCGATTTCGCTTGGGAACCCTCAGGCGGCAGAGGCTTGCTGGTATGGGGAACCAATCCTGGGCAAATAGCATACAAGACATTCACGGCTCCAAGCACATGGAGCACGCAACAAAATATTACAATGGGCGGCGCAAGCAACAGTCATTCGTGGGTGCAGTTGCGAACCAATCCGCGAAACCTCGACGGTGACACGTTGATACTCGGCTTAGTTCTCGAGAACACAGCTTACGATTTGGGCGCCATAAGCTGGGACGGTACAGAGTTAACAGTGTTAGGCTCGAATATTATTTCGGCAAGCACCACAGTGATCACATATGAGTGCTTCGAGCTGGAGTTTGCTAATTTTGGCGTACCAACATTCACATGTGAAGTGGAGCTGTCGGGAAGTTCTAACACTGAGACTTGGACGCAACTTCAATGGGCAGTAGCCTTATCTTTCACAGCGCCAGATGTAGCAACAACTCTTCAATTATACAATTACCGCTTGGGGCAGTATCCAACAAGCGGCGACGGCTACCTAATTGGCACAGTAGGGCAGACCAAGGTTACAGCGAACCAGACGATAACGGTCAATCCCGCACATTTTCGAGACGCCAACGGAAACTGGAAAATAAAAATCACAGGAACCAAAACCACCAATACACAGTTTGAAATGCAGGTTGACTGGGTAGAATTTAAACCAACATTGTCTGATGTTTACCGCCTTAATATCCGCAATGATTTTACATTGGATTTATCAACGTACCCGCGTGAATACATTCAGGGAATAGAAGTACTAATTAGGTATAATGTCTCGGAGGGCGCTGAAAGATGGTTCTTAAAAGCATATGACTGGAGCACAGCGGCCTTCAGCGATGTTGGCTTCAACTTTACCGCTGGAAGCCAGCCGACACCCGGCGAGTGGAATGAGTACACTATAGCGGTGACGGAAGATTGGGCAAACTACGTAAACGAAGACGGTGCTGTCCGCTTAGAATTTTCTGACGAGGGCACGGGCACAAATCAAACCGTGGTTGAAATAGACTTCCTCGCGGTAAGGGCAATAATCAATGGTACACTTTTAGACATGAAAAATTCGGGTCCAACAAGCGTTCGCATCATGGCAATATGGGTAGTAAACACGACAATGCATCAACGCTATGATGTGGACTTGTTCCTTAACTCTGGGGAAGCCGCAACATACTGCCGCACAGACATAACAATAACGCAGGACACTTATTTGGTAAAAGTTGTTACTGAAAGAGGTAACGTGGCTATTTTCTCATTAGACTAAATTTCAAGGCTTTTTTTAAACGCTGACACGGCTTCCTCTTGATTTTCTGCCTCTATGGCGTTGATTTTGTATAGTTCCGCCATTCTTTTTCCGTTTTCGCTTAATTTCGGAATTGCAATTAAATAGGCTTTTTCAGGGGAAACATCGAATATTTTTGCGAATAAGGCAATAACTGGCTGCTCAGACACAAACTTTTCAGCCGTAGTTGCTAAATCAAGCACTATCATCTTCTTCTGCTCAGAGCCTTTGTAGGCAGCTATGTCGAAAGAGTGATTTGCTCCTGATTTGCCTTTAAGAATTGCTGGACTTTCTACTGTTAATCCTTTTTCTGCAAGAATTTCCCTTATGGTGGCGATGACAAACCAGTTTAAGAAAGATTCCGCTTTGACATTCTCCGTTATTGTGTATGCGTACACGTCTTTGATGGCGCAGTCTTCAAATGTGGAATTTGTACGGCAGTTTCTGCAGAAATTGATAACTACGGGAATGTCGAAGCTTTTGCCGCACTCGTCACATGTGCACCAGATTCCCGCTTTTCTATAGTCAACATCAATTTTTTTCAGCGTTTCCTTACATTTCGGGCAGACGTATCTGTCTCCTTCGAGAAAATTCTCCTCTACATCCATGTATCCACATTTAATGTGCTCAACCAACGAGCTTTTTTGAATGTTAAACGACTTGCAGAAGGGACAGCTATATCGAACAGAAATATTTGCAGAATTACATTTCGGACAAAAAATAACTTTATCATAAAGCTTTCTCTCCAAGATTCCAGTAGCGTAAAGCTTGTTTAAAAAAGGCTCAACTTGCGCCTTATCGCCTACAATGGATTCCACCACTGGATAATGGTAACCAGTTTTTGGGTCGTAAACGGGTTCAAGACTTTCAAATTTCCCGTTCAGAAACTTGCTTAGCAAAACTTGCACGTTACGATCCTTATATAGTGTGGGCACCTCTTTTTTATCCGTACTTTGCATTTTATTCTATCTCTTCTGCTGAACCTTTTGTTTAGCCTAAATTAAATCCTTAACGCTCTAATATTTTGTTGAATTTGCAAATATTACTTTTACGCATGCCTTATTCATTTTAAGAATTAAACACTTCCCCCTCATTATTAAGAATGGAAAAGAGCAGTGACACAAACTTAATTGCCTATCAAGTCCGCGACTTAATCAGGAAAATTGCTATAGTGTTTCGCAGAGTCAGCTTTTTTAATGCCGAGTCAGTATCCACACTGTACACTTACGCAGAAAAAAGGGAGCTAAATGGCAGATCACCCTCGTTTTGGTCCAGCAGGAATTCCGCTGCTTTTCAAAATTCTCGGTGCAGAATTGGCTGATGTTCCAAGACTTCTGCGGGAAGAAGGACTTGACGCCTTTGAGTATCAAGCAGTTCGCTGGGGACAAGCACCGCAGCTTAAGCGGGAAGACGCCGAGGCGCTCGGCGCCGAAGCAAGAAAGAATGATGTTTTGCTTAGTGTTCATGGCTCCTATTATGTTAATCTCTGCGGTAAAAAGGAGGTTGTGGAAGCAAGTAAAAGGCGCTTAATCGCCTGTGCAACCGCGGCGCATTGGATGGGCGCTTATATTTTGGTTTTTCACTTGGGCTTTTATGGACTCATGGAAAAGAGATACGCATTCAGAACGTGCATCGACGCATTGAAAGATGTTGCTGCAACTTTAAGTGGCATGGGCATCAAAAAAGTGAAGTTAGGGCCTGAAACCATGGGTCGCGTTTTCCAAGTGGGCGCGCTAGATGAAATCTTGACAATTTGCGAAGAAGTTGAGCAGGCGCAACCCGTTATTGATTGGTCACATTTGCACGCTAGGCAACAAGGTCGTTTCAGAAAAAAAGATGATTTCCGCAGTGTAGTTGAGGAAATTGAGAAGAGATTGGGTACAGAAGCCGCGCGGAACATGCACTGCCACTTCAGCAGAATCGAGTACACAGCTAAAGGCGAAAAACGGCATCATGTGCTAGATGAGAAAAGGTATGGCCCAGAATTTGAGATGCTGGCAGAGGTTTTTGTCGAGTTTAAGATGCACCCTGTCATCATATGCGAAACGCCGCTTTTGGATGTGGATGCCATGAAATTGCGCGCCATCTTTCAAAAAGTTTTAGAGAAGAGCGAAAGCCCGGCCAAGCCTTAGCATGCGGCAAGCGAGACGGCGGCAGTGATCCTCTTAATGGTGTGTAGCCAAAAAATGTCGCATTAAAAAATTGTTGCTATCCGAGAAAGCTTTCCAGTTTGGTTAATCCGATAATCTCGTCGAAGCTTAAGCCCAATGCGTCCAGCACTTGCTCGAAAGTTGACTGCAAATAAGCCACGTACTTGTCCACATCAACCTCATTGTTTGTGGCAAGCTCAACTGGTTTAACATGAGGCTCCTTGCTGGTTTTAACGAAACTAATTAAGTCGCCTGCGCGGATTTCTACACCGTTCTTTTCCAAAATCTTGGCGGCTTTAACGTGCTGCGGCGTAGTTTTCGTGTAGCGGTAAAGCTCTTCGCCTAGCACCACATGGAAAGCAAGTTCGCTGAGGCTTTCCCACTCTCTTCTCTTCAGCCGCATATACCGCTCACGCACGATGTTGGCTATGTCCTTCTTCGCTTTTTCGAATTCCGCGGGGTTCTTAACCTGCGCAAGCCGCGCTTTCATCTCGTTAAAAGCGTTTTTTATGTAGATGGGTATGTGCTTTTTCTTGCCTGTAAGCCCTTTAACGTCCACTGTGCCATCTTCTAAAACGCCCAAGTAATTCTTTTTGCGGCTGCTGAAAACCGCATAGCGGTAGACTTTATCCACGTCTATGTTCATTTTGAGTTCATGCTCAGTCCAGCGAGCTAATTCTGCGATTTGCTCCTTAGTGGGGTTTTTAAGGAAGAGGCTATCTGTGTCGCCGTAAAGCACCTGTATGCCTAACTCTCCAGCTTTGTTAAGTATCTGCGTTATAGCGTGGCGGCCTATTGCTGCAGTGGCTTCTGCCACAGGTGGGCAGTAAAGGTCAAAGCTGGCTGCGCCGAAAACGCCGTAGCTGGCGTTTAAAATAACTTTCAATGCGCCCTGGGTGATGCTGTACCAGCTTCGTAGCTCAGCAGGCAAGCTTTTGTCCTTAGCTTTTAGCTTGTACCAGCGTACACGCAGATCTCTTAATGAGCCGATGAGCAAGCTTTCTAAGGCGCGTTTTTTGGTGCAAACCCAGTGTGGCGTGCCTGGTATCAAATTTCGGCGGCATTCCTGATGCGGGCAGAGTATTGATTGGTAACCGAGGTTCCAAACTTTAATAATCGATGGATATAGGCTTGGAAAATCCATGACTGCAACGTTGAAGTGGACGCCTGGCACGGGCTCGACAACTATGGCGCCCTTGTACTTTTTGCCCTTGATGATGGCGGTGGTTGCGGTTTTGCCTTTCTTGGCAAGTATGTCCTCAGCGTTGGGAATCAGCATGTTCCGCCTGCGGTGCTCCCGGTGCATGAAGTTGCGTATCCAGCGGCTTACACCTTGGCGGCTCACGTCTTCCATTGGCATGCTGCTGATTCGCGACAAAACCAAAATCAGCTTCATAGCTAGCTCGTCTTCGACGCTGGTGAGCTTAAAGGTGATTTCTGAGTCTCTGAGACAATATTGGGCTAGCTCGGTGTAGGTTAGCTCGCCGAAGCTTTTTTCAAGCCGAATTTTTTCTACGCCTATTATGGCTTTGCCCACATCATCAAGCGTTACGTCCCGATAGCGGTTATTGTAAGCGTAAATTTGAATTGACCTGTTGAAGAAAAACTTGTATAAATCAATATGCACGCCATACTTTAGCAAGCAAACGCGCTTGCCAACCTCTATGGGAATCTCACTTTTCTTAATCCCCCAGTTCAGCGCGCGGTGCGCGAGATAGCGCAGGTCAAAATCGTCCCCGTTGAAGGTCAAAATGAACGGGTATTCCCAGAGCACGTCAAAGACGGCTCTAAGCAGTTCTTCTTCTTTATCAAAGTATTCGAGCTTAACGTCTGCGGGAAGGCGCTCGTTTCCTTCGCGAACACCCTCGCGTTTTAAAAGAAGCACTCTTTTTTGGTTGTCAGAGCTGTATACGGAAACGCAAATTACTGGGTACTCGGCTTTGCGTGGATCCGGCACTCTCGTGGAGACCGGCGCATAAACCTCTATGTCGATTGCAGCTCTGCGGAATTTAGGCGCGGGGTATTCAAGCAGTCTTGCCCATCCTTCGACGTACTCGATTTCTTCAGCAGAGGCATCTTTGAAAACGGCTTTTATCTGCGCAATATTTTCTTCAGCCTTCTCCAGCTTTACAGAAACAAGGTTGCCGTTTTTTACCTCGTAGATCATTCCCGGAAAAAGCTGTCTATCGTAAATGTAGCACTGATAATACTTTATCCGCGCCTCCCAAACCCTTGCTTCCTCATTATTCGCCATCCCCTCAGCTATTTTCGGGAAATCCTCAGGGATTATATCTCTTATAGTGCCTTGAGGGCGGCCGCCGATGGCTAAAGGGTCATTTGCCACGATCTTTGTTACCTGCACCTTCCTATCAAGAAGGGGGTCATATTTTTCTTCGAGCTCAAAGTGGTCAAAGCCCTCATGCTTCATCAGTCGGTCGATTTTTTCCAGCTCGTATTGTGAAAGGTTAGTGAAGCAGTAAGGCTTATGCCCAGTGTTATCATACCAGAAGTAAATTTTCTCTGAGGCAGGCTCGTAAAGTTTAACCAGCGCTTTTCTTGATTGCCCATCATAGGTTGCTGAAACAAAAAATGACGGCGGCAAGTTCTCGGGTGCCGCAGGAGGAAAAGCGCGCTTTGTTTCTTTTTTCTCGCCAGCGGGCATGGCCTCAGCGCTGAGAAACGCGGTTTTAGGCAATGCTTCATTCGCGGATTCTTTCTCTGCTTGCGCGTATTCAAGTAGACTTCTCTGTGCCATCCCGCTTCTCGTCCCTAGACTACACCTATAGGTAACCGCAGACTAAAATCTTTACCGACCAACGCACACGGCTTACTCTACTTCAGCATGCGACCATTGTGCGGATAAGCAAAATGCGGAATAGACCCCCTCTACTGTTTTCTGCATTGATTGGCTATTAGCCGCCAAATATTACGTTTAGAAAAATCGAGTGAAAACGCATGCATTTCCCAGTTTAAGACGCGTCAATTTTCTAGCTGAAGTGTATCCTATCTATTTTACGGTTACAGACTTTGCGAGGTTACGGGGCATGTCAGGATTTAATCCTTTCTCAACTGCCAAGTAATACGCGAGAAGCTGCAATGGTATTACGAAAGGTATTGGAGATAAAACTTCTGGTATTCCTTTTGGGACCTCGATGTAATCGTCTGCCAGCGCTTTTATAGCTTCATCGTCTTTCTCTATAATTGCAATTATCGAGGCGCCTCTAGCTTTCATCTCCATTATGTTGCCAATCAAAGTTTTGTGTGTGTCATCTTTGGCGCATATGAAAATCACTGGAAAACCTGGCTCAATAAGGCTTATTGGGCCATGTTTGCTTTCGCCTGCAGGAAACGCGAGCGATGGAACATAGGCTATTTCCATGAGTTTTAAGCGTCCTTCATAGGCTGTGGCGGTGCTTATGCCGCGACCTAAGAAGAAGAAAATTTTGGCGTCACGGTATTTTTTGGCAAGTTGTTTGACTTTTTCCTCTTGTGTCTTAATTATCTCTTTGACAATATCAGGCAGTTTTTCCAATTTTTCGCTTATATAATCCATTTCGTCTTGGGAGATCTTGCCGCGCTTCTTTGCCAGCCTAAGCGCCAGTTGGGCTAGAACTGACAGTTGCGAGGTGAAGGTTTTTGTGGCTGCTACGCCAATTTCTGGGCCTGACTGTTGGCTGATATAAACCCTTGACACACGGGTTAAAGTGGAGCCGATCACGTTTGTCAGACCAAGTATCGTTGCGGCGCGTTGCTGGGCGCATGTGACTGCTGCCAATGTATCCGCGGTTTCGCCTGACTGGCTTACTGCCAGAATAGTGCTGTCTATGTTAACTGATTTACCATGCTGCTCTATAAATTCCGACGCGTATACGGGGTACGTCGCCAAGAAGGCAAGTTTTGAGAACATATAGGACGCAGCTAAACAGGCGTGATATGATGTGCCGCAGGCAACTAGGAAGACTTCGCGGGCGCGGTCGAGGAATGTTGCAATTAAATCCAGATAATGCTCCTGCAAGCGTAATGTGTTGCGCAACGTCGTGGGTTGCTCATGAATCTCTTTTATCATGAAGTGCGGATAGCCTTGTTTGATGGCCATTTCAGGTGTCCAATCGATTACCTCTGGCTTTCGGGTGACAACGCTGAAGTCATCAATTCTCCTGATCTCGTAGCCCTTGGCGGAGATGATTACGAGTTCACCATCATTTATCCAAACTGCTTTGTTAGTTAATGGTAAAAACGCGGGCATATCCGATGCGCAGTAGATGGCATTTTCACTTATTCCCAAAACTAATGGGCTTTCGTTTCTGGCGCATATTATCTTGTCTGGCTCGCTTGTGGAGATAACCGCGATAGCGTAAGATCCGCTGAGCCTTTTCACTGCTTCTAAAACCGCGTTAACTAAGCCTATTTCAGGTTTTTTCTTAAGGTTTTCTTCGATGAGATGTGCTATTACTTCGGTGTCTGTTTTTGAGACAAAATTGTGCCCGTTGTTTTCCAGTTCAAGTTTTAGCTCAGAAAAATTTTCTATGATTCCATTATGGATTACGGCTACCTGTTCTGTGCAATCCATATGTGGGTGCGCATTAATCTTTAATGGCGCGCCGTGTGTCGCCCATCTGGTGTGGCCTATGCCGATGCTTCCTGGCAAATCGTCCAAGTTCCAGATTTTGTGGACATCATCAATTTTGCCTTGGTCTTTTTTGACATGTATTTTGCCTTCGTGTATTGTGGCTATGCCTACAGAATCATAGCCTCTGTATTCAAGCCGTTTTAGTGAAGTATGTATTAAAGGTGCAACGTTTCCTTCCTTGGTTATGCAGCCAAAAATTCCGCACATTCCTTGCGCCTCATTTTCATGATCAGTTGTTTCGAGCCTTATCCAATCGGTTCTTTTGTTAATAAGGATTTTTAGGAGAAAACTTTCTATGCTAAAAAAGTTTTTTTAGTGGTTTTTGTTCGCTTCGGCTCTTATGCACATTCTTCGCTGAGTTATTCCGTCTTACCTTAAACAACTATAATAAAATTTTTAATAATGGTGCACATAAAGTTAAGAGTGGAAAGAAAAGCTATGCAGAAAAAATTACTGCTTCAAGATGATGGCGCCTCACAGAAAGTGAAAGAAATCACCATAATGCAAGATGCACACAAGCTAAAGATGATTCTGGGCAAGCTAAGCTGGAACATTTTAACGATGCTTTCTGAAAAAGAAATGTACCCTCTGGAAATAGCTAGGCAACTAGGCGTTCACGAACAAAAAGTCTATTACCACGTAAGAAAACTGGCGAAAGCAGGGGCTATAAAAGTAGCGAAGGAAGAAAAAAGGAAAGGTGCCACAGCAAAATATTACAAAACAACTTCTCCAGCTTTCGGCATTGAACTACCAAAAGGATACACGATAATTC
Source organism: Candidatus Bathyarchaeota archaeon (assembly GCA_026014545.1). Taxonomy (GTDB): domain Archaea; phylum Thermoproteota; class Bathyarchaeia; order Bathyarchaeales; family Bathycorpusculaceae; genus JAOAIV01. The sequence continues at coordinate 6,744 of JAOZIH010000021.1, read as the reverse complement.
AGAACTCTCACTTGTGGAGAGTCGATGGGCAAATTCAAGAATTCTTCAAAGAATACGTCAATAGCGAAGACGTTTTGGATGGAAAAATAGTTGTTGGCAGCCCCACTCCACATGGGCCCTTCAAAACCAGTGCTCGCGATGGGCATTATGCTGCACATTTAGCCCTCTTCATAGGCCAGTTCGCCAAGATGCCAGAGGATTTTATCGTAAAGTTAGATGTGGATGTTAAAGCGGAAAAAGAAGAGAAGAATAATCTAATTCTCGTCGGCGGTCCAGGCACAAATTTACTCACACAGGAAATTAACGGTTATTTGCCAGTAAATTTTAACATGCAATCTTCAAATCAAGGCTTTCTGCTTGGCGGATTAACCTCGGAGAAGACGCAGCGTGTTTACACCGCCGATGCTATTGGGTTAATAGCTAAAATTGTGAACCCTTGGGATCCCAAAAAGCGGGTTATAGTTTTAGCTGGAAACAAAGCCGTGGGAACCAAAGCTTGCGTTTTAGCTCTGACTAATTTTTGGAGGAAAACTCTCATGCAGTACCATGGCGAAGACACGTTTACGGCTGTTATACAGGGTTTTGATTTGGATGGGGACGGGAAAGTGGATTCCATTGAGGTAATGGAATAAATTGTGCGGTTCCGAAGAGAGAGAAGTAATTACGTGCTATGGTCATCAAAATATTCATGCCACACATAAGACTACGCTTGAATTCACACGGGATAAGCATCTAACAAAAAGAGGAGACTGTATAGTCGCAGTAGCGGCGGACAAAGCCTTAGCGGATTTAGGCTCTGGCTTCAAGGAGACGCTGCGAAGACCCAATGCAAAATTGACCATACTAATAGAAGTTGACGGCGTAACCGAGCAGGTTACCGCTTCTGGTTCTCCGCGGCTTATTTTGACACATGCATCGGACATGGTGGTGCGGAAAAGCGATTTCGTGTGCAGCCGAACGTTGGCGGTTCAAGCAGATAAAGCCGCATGCGACTTGTCTAGGGCGCTGATTGAGAAACTGAAGAATCCGCAGCAGAAAGTGCATATCACCCTAATAGCATACGCGCCTAAATGACCCGTACGTCTAAAACCGTCTGCTGCTCGTAAGGTGCGGTTTCACGGACTGCCCGCGCAAAAAGGAACGTATCCGCTTTTCTTCCAGCGCTTGTTACAGCGTCGGAGAAACAGCGTTTCAAATCTTCTAAGGAGCTAGGGCGGCGAATAAACGAGTAAAAGTGAATTATGCCGCCTTCAGGCTTTAGTGTCTTGCAAGCAGCATCAACATATTCTATGGCTTTTTCAGGTAGATTCATTATAACCCTATCCGCGATGCCTGTAAGTCGTTCTTCAACCACTTGTTCGGCGTCGCCTTGAATGGGGATAACTCGGTTTTCCACTCTGTTTAGTCGAATGTTTCTTTTCAGGAGTTCGACGGCGTCGGGATTTATGTCTACTGCGTAAACTTTGGCGTCAACATGTTTCTTTGCTATAAGCACAGCGAAAGGCCCAACCCCCGCAAATAGGTCCACTACAACCTCATTCTTACCCACAAGCGATGCCACCCTGTGGTGTTCTTGTGAAAGCCTCGGCGAAAAGTATGCTTTCGCAATGTCCACCTGGAACTTGCAGCCGTATTCCCTGTGGGTCGTTGCTGTTCTATGTTCTCCGGCGACGATCTTAAACTCGCGTAAGCGGTATGTGCCGCTGACCGCGCTAGCTTTTGCAAGCACTGTGTGCACATTCCTGTGCACTGCCAGGATTGCTTCGCCAATCAATGTTTCATGCGCCTCCAGCTCTGGGGGAATTTCAACTATGGCTATGTCGCCTATTATGTCAAGCGCTCGCGGCACACTTGCTAGCAAATGTGGAGGTAACTTTTCTTCGAGGACTTGAAGAAGCGTTTTCCTCTGTTGCTTTTCTGTAAACACTTTAGCCGTGATTTGAACGTCAAGTGTTTCAGCTTGCAGAGTTTCCAGTTCTTTTGCTTCTGGCTTGCGAGTAAGCGGTATGTAGAGATAGCCGTTGTCTTTCTGAATTTCCAGTGACTTGTTGAGGAGCGCAAGCCTTTTCGCTAAGGTTAACGCTTTTTCGCCATTTGGTTTCGCAACTCTAATGCAATATGCAGTTTCTGGCATTGTGCTCATTGTCCATGTTTCTCTATCTTGAAGAGGCGACCCATTTTCTGAATGCTAAATTTTACGCTCAATATTTTTTCTGCAAGCCAAACATTAGTTTCCAGATGGTCTGAAACTGTTCGTGTTAAAAATGCGGATGCGCCTTTAGCCAGCGCCATGTATGGGATAAGCATGTCTGCCAAGAACACGTCCACGGTAGGTTTAACAGAAAGCTCCGCTGTAAGTTTTTCCGCTGCTTCTCTGCCAACTGCTTCGCTGGCTTTTTTAAGCTCGCCGATGGCGTCAGCGCCTATGATGGCGCCAGTATCGGTTTCAGCCCACAAGACAATAGAGCTTCCCTTTTGGAGCGGATTCGATTTATCGTTTACAACTTGAATGTCCGCGGCATAGCCACTTTCCGCGAGGTATCCACTTGCGGCTTTGGCTTGGCGCTCCGCCAACTTTTTCTCCGCTAGAAAAGTGCAAACCGACACGCCCTTGATGCTCTTTAACTGCCCAAACTCCTCGAGCCTGAAGGGTTGCAACCGAGGCGTCGGCTCTACAGTCATAGTGACTTCGCCCATGCCCTTTGGATAATAACCATACTTCTGCACCGCGATGGCAACCTCAAGGCTCATACGCTTAAGCGCTGGTGCAAACACGTTCCGCATATAATTAATAGTTGGTGAGTGGGAGACATCCGTGCCGCCTTTAGCCACATGCAAACGCACCCTGTTTTTAGCTAAAACGCATATGGGCAGCGTGGCCATCAAAAGCATTGGTATGCTTCCGGCGGTTCCTATTTCCGCCTCAAAATCTCCGCCGCGCACCTCACCCGGTTCAAACCAAAGTTCTCTAGAGCCAAGCGTGGCGCCCTTTACTTTTGCGTTGCAAAGCTTTGCCGCGGTCAAAACGGATTCCAAATGTTGCGGCATTAAACCCGGCTGCGGCCTGTTTTGCCGGATATTATAAATATGTAGCGGCTGCTTAGCAGCGGCGGCTAAGGCTACCGCGAGCCGTAGAATTGTGCCGCTTCCGCTTTTTTGGCTGCCGTCGATTTCAATCAATGGATTTTCACCTTCAAACAGCAATGCTGGATTCGCTGTTCACTGAGCGTTTGCAAATAATTAATAAGCGCCTTAAGTATTTTAGAATTTGAAGGGAATCTTGTTATGAGCGAAGAAAAGCTGGAAAAGCTGGCTGAAAAAGCTGAGGAGCTTCTTGTGGTTTTAGGCAAAATCTCCGAGGACCTCCGAACCTTGGTGGCTTCAATTAAGTCCGCATTGAGCCCGCCGGTAACACAGCCGGCGCCTCAACCTGTTTCTCAGCCTTCCGTTGCCGCTGCGGCGCCAGTTGTGCATGAGAAAAAGAAAAGTATAGAGGACATTCGAATTGCGTTTCCAGAAGATTTAGAGGAAATGCTTAGTTTCGAAGATAAAGGTGATTATATAATAGTGAAGCCCAAGCAGTTTCTTGGATCTGAAAATTTCGCGAGGATAGCCTCAACGGTGCGCGGCATGGGCGGCGAATACATAAGCGCTGGAAAAGCCTCTCACTTCAGAGTGCCGAAAAAGTAGCTTAGCCATATCTAACTTTGAAGGCAGTGAACTCTCCAGTAGGCTTCTCCCAGCTTACATTAACATTCGTAACTTGCGCAGCGGAGGGCCCGCGCTTGCAGAATTCTATCATTGCTTTCACGGCGTCTTCCTCGCCTTCGAAAACGGCTTCAACTCTGCCGTCTGCCAAATTGCGAACCCATCCTTTCACGCCATAAACCTCCGCCTTCTGCTTGGTTGCTGACCTAAAAAATACGCCTTGAACCTTGCCGCTTACAAACACGTGCGCCCTAGCTTTCATAGTTTGTGCCCTATGTGTTAGCGTTATAAAAATTTGGCGCTTTCTGTTGTTTACCCGCTTTCACTTTAACTCACCTCTCCGCTAATTAAAAAGGTCGTTAGCGCATCTGTTTTAAAAGGCAATTTTTCGCCATTGAAAGTATTGGTGACTGTCATGCTCAGAAACAGTTTTGGAAAATTATTGATTTACGCTCCCACAGACGCCGCCAGCAAGAAGCGGCTGAAATTTGTTCAGAATGCAGCTGAAGAAACAGCTAGGCTTTTGAAGTTAGAGCTTGAAGTTGTCAAGTTTCGGAAAAGTTTGTCGCCAATTTACGTTTACTACGAGAATGGCGATGAGGAGCCGATTCCACTCTACTGCGATAAGGGTAAGACAGGCGATCTGCAAGAGATCTGCGCAACTTTGCGGAAAATGATGTTTGTGTTGTCCTTTCACCCGCGACATTCAGCGCTGAAGCATGTGCGCGGCGCCATCATGAGACTTTCGTGAATTTGATCGCTTGATTTTCCAATGCTACTTCGTAAACTTGGTTTACGTCGAAGTCTATGCCTAAATCGTCATATTCCTGCTCCGTCAAAAACAAGAGTATTTTAGGTATGGCAAATTGTGTTCTCTGCTGGAGAAAGGGCATCTGCTGCTGAAGAATTTGCATTATGTCCTGCGCCATCTTCGCTTCTTCCGATTGCGGGCGGACCACAAAAGGAGAGATTTCCCGTTCTTCAACAAGCTCTATTCGCTTTCCAAGGTTACCGTCCAAGTCGCGTGTGGACTCTATTTTGTTAACTCTGACTCGAAACATGCTAAATCACATCTGCTAATGAATCCCCAATCAAGGATTTAACCTTATACTATACTGCAAAACTTCTGTTGCAACTTTTAGGTTATCAGCTGCTCTGCTGTAGCGGAATCCACGTATCCGCCTCTGAATCCCTGTAAAGAGCCGAGAATGCTTCTGAGGGCTTTCGCAGATTTTGGATTCTCGATCTCAACGAAGTTTCTAAACCTTAAAAACGTCATAACTTCCCTGCCCTGTGCAAATTTGCAAAATTCTTCAAAGGATTCAAAGCAGCTTTCTGCGCCGTAGCTCTGCCATAACTCCTCAGGCGCGCCGGTTAGCCGTTCCACGAAGTCTGCGACGCCGAGAATTTGCATAACTGGCCTTTTAACATAAAACAGCAGTTTTTGAGCGTTTGTTGGGCCTACTTTGTTTTTCCTTACGAAAGCGTGGGTTTCGCCGCTGGATTTGTTGCGGTTGCAGAGTCTTCGCCAGTATTTTTCGTCCGCGATTAATATGAAGGCGTAACGCTCGCTTTTCATGACGGAAGGGCTTCCTTTCAAAAGTAATGAGTGTCATTTCTGAAATAATACTTTCGGCGATTTTAAATGTTCATTCATACCTTTCTCGACTTTCTGCATGGAAGATTTATGTAGTTGATAATGATGTTTCTTTTAAGAAACAGCAAGCCGCGTCGAGAGGCTAATGGTGACTTGAAGTGGCTGAAACAGAAAAACCTAAAGATGTAATAAGGGCTTCTGAAATTGACCCGAAGTTTAAATATGAACTTTTGAAGATGCATGGCAGCGAAAAAATTCTCAGGTGCTTCCAATGTGGAACATGCACCAGTGACTGCCCAGTAGCAAGGTTCAGCGACACTTACAGGCCACGCACAATAATTCGCATGGCGCAGCTTGGCCTAAGGGACCGCGTTTTGAACAGTGAAACCTTATGGTTGTGTGCCGCCTGCTTCACTTGCACAGACCGCTGTCCACAAGGCGTTGAAGTCGCCAGCGTAATTCGTGTTCTGCGAAATTTAGCTGCCGAAAAAGGCATCGTGCCGGCAGTTTTCAAAGAGCAAGCCAACTCCATACTCACTTCAGGCTACGCTTACAATATTCCCGAGTTGAAGATTAAAAAGCGCGAGGCGCAAGGTTTGCCTCCGCTTCCAAGAGGTAACCCTGAAAGCCTACGCAAGACGCTTAAAGGAATCAAATTCTTCGATACCATTCAAAAAGGAAGTAGCTCCTCATGAGTAGCAAATACCTGATTTTTCTCGGCTGCGCCGTCCCTTATCGAGTATCCGCCTATGAAATTTCAGCTCGCAAGGTCCTTGCCAAGCTGGGCATAGAAATTGTCGAGATGCCTGAATTCAACTGCTGCGGGCTACCGCTGGATCCTGTTAGCCACGAGGCAATGCTTGTCTTGGCAGCGCGGAACCTGGCGATAGCAGAGCAGCAAGGCTTAAACATTCTCACGCTTTGCCCCGGCTGTGCTGGCACGTTGAAAAAGGTTAACACGCTGCTGAAGAAAGACAAGGCGCTGAGAGACCAGATAAACAGTCACTTGAAAGAGGCAGGTTTAGAGTTCAAGGGAACAATAGAAGCAAAACATATACTGCAAGTTCTAATGCAGGACATCGGCGTGGAGAAAATAAAAAATGCGGTAGTCAAGCCGCTTACCATGCTGAAAGTTGCGGAGCATGTTGGCTGTCACTTGCTCCGGCCGAAAGAGTACATTGGCTTTGACGACCCAGAAGACCCGCAGGTTTTAAAGACGCTCATAGAAGCCACGGGCGCCACTTGTCTGGACTACATCGGCGAAACAGAATGCTGCGGTGCTCCAAGCGTTGGCGTCAGCGACAAGGTTGCGTTGCAGCTTGCCAGAGAAAAACTCAGCCACGTGAAAAAGGTCTCTGCTCAAGCTTTAGTAACGATCTGCGCGTTTTGCCACATCATGTTTGACACTAACGAGCTGCGCATAGAAAGAATGTTCAATG
>JAOZIH010000020.1 GCA_026014545.1 Candidatus Bathyarchaeota archaeon | reverse complement strand
AGCCGAACAAGGCGATTGTGGGCGAAAACGCTTTTGCCCATGAGTCAGGCATCCACACGCGCGGCGTAACCGTTAAGCCCTTAACCTTCGAGCCAATAGAGCCTGAACTGGTTGGCCGCACGAGGAAGCTCGTCGCAGGCAAGCTTGCTGGAACCCGCGGCATCAAAGCGGAACTTGAAGAGGTCGGCATACACCCGACGGAAGAACAGCTGAAGGAGATTGTGCGTAGGGTCAAAGAGCTAGGCGACAAAGGGAAGATGGTAACTGACGCTGACTTGCTTGCGTTGGCGTCCGCGGTTATGGGCGAGGTTATCCCTGAAGAGAAGATTGTGGACTTATGCGACATGGCAGTGATAACAGGAATCAAAGTGATTCCCACGGCATCTGTTAGGCTAGTTCTGGATGGCAAGGAATACATTGCCGCTGAAACAGGCGTAGGCCCGGTTGACGCAGCGCTGAAGGCTATACAAAAAATCACGAACAGCTTAGCGAAAATTAAATTGAACGAGTACCGCCTTGAGGCGATTACAGGCGGCTCCAACGCTGTAGCGGAAGTAATCATAAAAGTTGAAGACGAGAAGGGTCATGTGGTTTCAGCCCGCGCAGCAAGAGAAGACATCGTTATGGCAAGCGTTGAAGCAATGCTCAACGGCATAAACAAGTGCTTGATAAGACAAAAGAAGCAGGGAAACAAACAATGAAAGTAGCATTTCAGGGAGAAAAAGGCGCCTACAGCGAAAGCGCAGTTTACACCTTTTTCAGCGTAGACGTTGAGGTTAAGCCATGCAGAGACCTTAAAGAAGTATTCGAAAGTGTAGAAAAACAAGATGTGCAGTATGGCGTCGTTCCAGTGGAAAATAGTCTCGAGGGAAGCGTCAACCAAACCTACGATTTATTCTTAACCTATAACTTGAAAGTTTGCGGTGAAATTATAATACGAATATCACATTGCCTAATTGCTAATCCAAGTACAAAGTTAGAGGACATCAAAACGGTTTATTCACATCCACAAGCGCTGGCGCAGTGCCGCCGTTTTCTCGAGCGCTTCGGCCGAGAGCTAGTCCCAACCTACGACACCGCGGGCAGCGTGAAAATGCTTAAGGAGAAAGGACTTAAGGATGCAGCGGCAATAGCCAGCGAGAAAGCAGCTGAAATCTACGGAATGAAAATTCTTGCAAGAGAAATCGAGGATAACCCAGAGAATTACACGAGATTCTTTGTGCTGTCTAAAGAAGACTCGCCCAGAACAGGCAGAGACAAGACATCGATAATTTTCGCTGCGGCGCACATTCCAGGCTCGCTTTATAATGCCCTCGGCGAATTTGCCAAACGCGGCATCAACCTTACGAAAATCGAGTCTAGACCTACAAGAAAGAAGCCTTGGGAATACAACTTTTACCTTGACTTTGAAGGGCACAGAACTGAAGAAAACTGTGCTGCTGCGCTGAAGGCACTGGAAAAAAGCGCGTTGTTCGTAAAAATCTTAGGCTCATACCCCAGAGCCGCATAACCTTACTTCTCTGTTGCCTCTAACATTTTATACATAAGCTCATAGGTCCGAGCATAATCAAGGCCTTTTTCCGCAAGCTTAGCCTTCAACTGCTCCATTTTGCGGCTGATGGCCTTTTGATCCTTATCCTTGATTATCTTTAACCATTCATTGGCCTTTTTAATGAACACGTCTTCAAGCTGCTCTAGACCAGGCAGAGTTAACTGTAGACTCGTGAAGAGTTCAGGAGTCTCCGCGGCTGCAACCTCGGCTAATGTGTACAGCAAACGATAGGTTGTGCCGGCTACCTGCTTGGTTTCAGCATAATTCGCCTGCTCCAGTAGCGTGTCGCAGGCAACTAAACCCAAGAAATGCGGCATGCCCAACACAACGGACATGAGCTCATCATGCTTTCTTGGCGACATAATGAGGACACGCGCTTTTCTCTCTTCCAGCCACTTCTTGAAATCAGCGGCAAACGCTTCTTCCTGACTGCTTGTCGGAGTTAAAACGAAAGTTTTGTTTTCAATGCTTGTGCTTCCAGGGCCGAAAACAGGATGCGTGCCCAAAACCAAAGCCGCTGGGAGATGCTTATGCATGACATTGACAGGTAGCTCTTTAACCGAGCAGATGTCCATGACAACCTGCCCTTCACGGATAACTGGGCTAATTTTTTCGACAACCTCCTCGAAGGCGCTGATAGACACGCAGATAAGTACACGGTCAGCGTTTCTAGCGGCTTCAGCAAAATCGGCGATTTCAACTCCAAGCTCGCTTCGTAACTTCTCCAGCTTATCCCTTTTTCTGTCGGCAACCACCACAGAATAGCCTTCTTTTTGGAAGAACCTGGCGAACCAAACGCCCATTTTGCCAGCGCCGATCACGGCTAACCTCATTTAGTGGCTGCCTCGCAAATTTTATTTAACGCCACATTAAGCTCATCATCAGGCACAGTTAAAGCTATTCTAAAGTGCTCTCTGTAATCGCCGAACGAAGTGCCCGGCGCTATAGCCACGCTTTCGTCAAGCAAGTCTAAAGCGAAACGTTCCGAATCTAAGCCTCGGCGTCGTGGAAACACGTAAAACGGTGCTTCAGGCTCGGTGAATTCCAGCTTTGCCTTTGAAAGGATTTTAGAGGCTAATTTCGCGCGTCTCTGGTAAACCTTCTTTATTTCACTTGTAAGCTTGTCATGCATGCCCAGCGCCGTTAACGCGGCTTCTTGGATGAACACAGGCACGTTAGTGATTGTTATCTGGTTCAGTTTACCAATCTTGTCGATGAGCTCTCGGTTCGCTATGACGTAGCCAATGCGCCATCCAGTCATGGTAAACATTTTGGAAAAGCCTCTGACCATAACGTGGCTACCATCGTAGTCTAGGATGCTTTTGGTTTTCACGAAGCTTATGTCGGCATAAACCTCATCAGATAACACTGTGATCTTTTTCTCGTTGGCTATCTGAACCACGCGATCCATGTCTTCGGTGTCCATAACCTTGCTGGTCGGATTATTAGGGTTATTCAATATTATCATCCGCGTTTGCCCGTTAATTGCGCGCTCAAAAGCTTCAAAATCAATCTTCCATTTAGACGCCAGCTCAGTTCTCACCAGCCGAGTTTCTGCGCCGAGAGTCTTAGCTGTTAACTCGTACGCTGTCCAATAAGGCGTTGGGATAACCACGTTCCCGCCGTTTTTTAGCAGCAAGTACATGGTAGCGAAAACGCCCCATTTTGAGCCTGGCGTAATCACCACATTATCAGCCGAGACACCGTGATACTCAGCAATTTTCTCCCTGAGGTTTTTCTCGCCGTAAGCAGAAGAATACTTTGTTTTCCCCTTTTTCATGGCTTCATAGGCGGCTTCAATTATTTCCCGAGGCGTCTCCAAATCTGGGTCGCCTAGATTCAACTTTATTATCTTTTTACCTTGGTTTTCCAGTTTTATCGCTTTCTCGTTTATCTCATACAGCATATCTGCTACCTCTCAATAACCACGGCTAAATTCCTTTACTCTTGAATAGCACTGCACATATTAACTATTTGCTGATAGATCCGCTCAACCCAAGCAGCGTCTACGCCGAGTTCCTCTGCTTTTTTCCTAACACGCGCATACACATCGTTTTCTCTAGGCAAATCCTTTATCGGTAGCCCATGCTTCCGCTTTACAGCGCCAATTGAACGGCATATTTCTACCCTCTTGCTTAAAAGCAATAGAATCTGCTCATCCAATTCGTCAATGCTCTTTCTTAACTGCTGAATTTCCTCCATCTATTTTCGCCTCTTCAAAACTTTTGGTATGAAACCCGCGCGGATCATGTGGTCAGCGAGAACAATGGCGACAGCAGATTCCACAACGGGCACGGCTTTAGGCACCACGCACGGGTCATGCCTACCGCCCACTTTAACCTTCGCAGTCTCCATCCGTGCCAAGTTAACAGTATGCTGCTCCTTTGCAATAGACGGCGTAGGCTTAACAGCTACCCTTAGCACCACGGGCATGCCCGTGGATATGCCGCCCAATATTCCTCCAGCATTATTCGTCTGCGTTACAACCTTACCTTTCTCCAATAGATAAGCATCATTATTCTCTGAGCCCTTCAGCTCAGCAGCTTGGAACCCTGCGCCGAATTCAACACCTTTCACAGCAGGAACAGACAGCAGCATCTTGGCGATGTCGGCGTCTAAAGCGTCAAATAACGGTTCACCTACGCCAGCAGGCACATTCAAAGCGATACATTCAATTATTCCGCCCAAACTGTCGCCTTCCTTTCTTACGCTTACGATGGCATCCTCCATTTTTTTGGCGCATTCTAAATCTGGGCTTCTAACCGCAGTCTCATATCTCCGCTTGCGGATCTCCTCGAAACTAAGCGCTCCGCTCATCTTCACCGTACCTATCGCTTTAGTATACGCTAAAACCTCAACACCGAATAGGCTTAGCAGTTTCTTGGCTACTGCTCCCGCCATAACCAAGGCTACAGTAACTCGGCCTGAAAAGCGGCCGCCGCCGCGGTAATCATTAAAGCCGCCATACTTCACGCGAGCTGTGTAATCTGCATGCCCAGGTCTCGGCAGATCTTTTATGGCTTCGTAACTGCTTGAGTCCACTTCCCTGTTTTCTACCGTCATGCAAATTGGCGCGCCTGTGGTGAAGCCGCGGAAAACTCCTGAAAGAATCTTCACAGAGTCTTTTTCGATTCTCTCTGACACGATTTTTGGTTGCGCTGGAACACGGCGGTCAAGCTCTACTTGCACATCAGCCTCGGAAAGGCGTAAACCAGCTGGGCATCCGTCGACAACAACGCCTATGATCCGCCCGTGGCTTTCCCCGAAAGAAGTTATCCTGAATTCTTTACCTATCGAATTCCCCGCCAATAACATCTACTCCTAATGCACGTAAATCATTGAAGAACTGCGGATAAGATTTTCGAACACACTCGGCATTTTGGATACGCGTCTCGCCAGCAGCGCCTAGAGCGGCGATGGCGCATGCCATAGCGATGCGATGATCATTATGTGGATCTATGGTGGCGCCTTGCATCGCACATGGGCCTTTAACTGTCAAGCCATCCTCGTTTATGGTTATGTCAGCGCCCATCTTTTTCAGTTCAAGATGAAGCGCCAAAAGCCTGTCAGACTCTTTATACCGAAGACGCTGCGCGCCGTAAATTTTTGAGGTGCCCTCTGCGTAGCAGGCAAGCGCTGCGCAGACGGGAACAAGATCAGGAATGTCCCTGGCGTCAACATCAACAGCCTCAAGCTTCCCATGTTCGCCTTCTACTTTAACACTGTCTGGCTGCACATGGCATTTTGCGCCCATTCGATTAAGAATATTCACAATTGCCTTGTCATCCTGCACGCTCGCGTAATCAAGATTTCCGACGCTCACATTGGAGCGCGTTATAGCTGCAGCAGCCAGCAGAAACGCAGCAGATGAGAAGTCTCCTGGAACCTTGTGGTCGCAGGGTTCGTAATTTTGGCGCGCTGGTATGTAGATGCGGTCAAGCGCTTCTGAAATAAGCACTCTTATGCCATGCTCAGCGATGACAGCCTTGGTCATTTGCACGTAGCCTTTAGACTCAAGCGGCGTGGTGATGGCAATTTCCGTGTCCGTTTGCGCCAAAGGGCAAGCGAACATCAAGCCCGAGATGAACTGCGAGCTGATGTCTCCGCGAATGGAGGTTTTTCCGCCACGTATGCCGCCGCCTCGCACGTAAATTGACGCTCGGCCGCCGATATGCCGAGAAAACGTTTCAACGCCCAAGTCTTTGAGGCATTGTAGCAGCGGCTCAATTGGGCGCCGTTCTAAAGATTCACCAAGCAGGAAAATCGAGGGCTCAGGCGCCAATGCAGCCACGGGAATCATAAACCGTAAGGTGGCACCCGACTCGCCGCAGTCTATCAATGTCTCGGCGACTTTAAGCGGCTTTGCGCCTTCAACCTTCCAGCAGTCTTCTGCGGCTGTCACCTTTGCGCCTAAAGCTTTGACGGCACGCAAAGCAGCCTCAGTGTCATCTGCGATCAGCGGGTTGGAAATCTTTGATGTGCCATCTGAAAGCGCAGCGGCTATCAGCATTCGCTGTGTGTAAGCCTTTGAGGGCGGCGCATAAGCTTCGCCTGCTAATCGTTCAGCTTTTCCGATTATAACCACGGTCATTTGGCTATAGCACCCTAGCTTTTTCATGATTCAGCCGCACATGCAGAACTTCACCTTCATAGTGCTGTAGCGCCTCTCGTACGGAGTCAACCTTGTCTGCGGCAACAACTGCTGTAACTGCGGGGCCTTTCCCGCATAAGCCAGCAGCCAAAGCGCCAGCAGCCAAAGCGTCCAAAGCCACGGAAGCGCTGTAGCCTAAGGCGGAGGAGTAGATTAAGCCGTTGAGAGTTAATGCTGCCCAAAAATTTCCTTTCTGTGCTTCTTTGAATGCGATTTTGACAAGCGGCTTCACAGTTTGCAGTCTGTTGACATTAGAATCGGCTGTGTAAGCCTTGCTGAAGGGAACATGAAACAGAACCGTTAAGTCTTCAGGCAACATGACCCGTTTTAGAAGTTTCCTGTTTAAATTGTCAGTGATTACGGCGCCGCCGAAGTATGAGGCGCAAGCGTCGTCGAAAGCTCCGGTTACGGTGACTTTGGCGTCAAAAGCAGCGTCTACGCCCAAGTTGACCACTGCCAAGTCATCGAGGCTTTTTCCTAATGCTGCAACTGTTGCTAAAGCTACGGCGTTCGCTGCGGCACTACTGCTTTTGAGACCACGCGCAACTGGAAGGTTAGACCAAGTTTTCACACGTGCGCCGAAACGGTTGTCAACGTTAAAATGCTTGAGAACACGGAACACCGCTTTTTCGATTAGCACGGTACTTTCAACTGGGTCGCTTGTGATTTCGCCTTTTATCACGTGGGGCTCATCGGTTAATGTAACCTCGGCTTTTGTCCATAGGTCTACGCCGAAAGCCGCGCCCTTACCCAATGCTATTGCATTCACAATGGTCGCTGCGCCATGTGCTATTGCCTCAGCTTTCGCGGTCACTTTTCTGCACCCGCGCTTGAGAGTTGGCTTAACGCTGCTTGCCGCATAACTTCGACAGGCGCTGGGCAGCCCGTCCAGATTTCGAAGGATGCTGCGCCTTGATGGATCAGCATTTCTACACCGCTGATTACTTTTGCGCCTGCGGCTTTTGCGTCTTTCGCCAATTTAGTCTCCACAGGATTATACACTATATCCATCACTGCCAAATCCGGTTTCAGCCACTGAGCCGGCACCAAGCTTTGGTTGACATTCGGGTGCATACCCACCGACGTGGCGTTAACTAGTATATCCGCATCCTGCAGATTCTGCTGCACAGCACTCTGCGAAAGAGCCCCGCCGACGATTTTCGTGCCGAACACGCGGTTTAGGGCAGCGGCTAACTCTGCTGCTTTTTCAGCAGCCCTATTCAGAATAACAAGCTCTCCGATTTCTTCGGCAAAAGCAAACGCAATGGCTTTAGCTGCGCCACCTGCGCCGAGCAGAAGCACCTTTTTATCGTATAGCGCTACTCCGTTTTCTTGAAGGGCTTTTAAAGCGCCTATGCCATCGGTGTTAAAGCCGAAAAGCTTACCATCCCTATTCAGAATCGTGTTGGCTGAGCCGAGAAACTGGACGGTTGAGTCCAACTGGTCCAAGTACTTGATCACCGCGCTCTTATGTGGCATGGTGACGTTTAATCCGTGAATGCCTAAGCCACGCATACCTCGGATGGCATTTTCCAAGTCAGCTGGCTTCACGCGGAATGCTAAGAAAACGAAGTCAAGCTTCAAATGATTAAATGCCGCGTTTTGGATTGTTGGGCTTAGCGTGTGCGCTATGGGGTCGCCGATGACGCCGCATACACGCGTTTTTCCAGAGATAACCATTTCATTTCTGCCCCAGAAGCTCGTAAGCCGTCTTCATCTCTTTTATGGTCATTTGCCCCACGGCTGTTTCGCTGCCTCGTTCTAGCGCGGCGAAGGTGAAGAAGCCGCCGAACAGCGGCGACAAAAGTCTTGAGATTTTGCCTAGCTCACCCATGCAGAAGCACACAAGTTTTGTCCTGTTCGCAGCTGCTGCTGTGAAGTTGAGGATTATAAGGTTATCTTCAATCTGTGTTGCGGTTGTCACGATTTTACAAACGTCGGCGCCGCTGGCAATTTCTCTTTCAAGAATGCTGTTAAGCTCAGATAAGCTTAAGGAGCCGACAAACTTGTGGAAGGAAATAATGGCTTTTGTGCCAAGCGCTTTAAGCTCCTTTACTAATGCATTGAGCTCAGAAGTGAATAAGTCTACATCAACATACTCAAAGCCGCTTTTAGCCGCATCTAACAATAATTGCCGCTGCTCGGTTCTGCTTCTGGAAGCTCTATCAGTGGCTATCTTCGGCGTTTTTCCATAAGCCGCCATATCCTGCAACGCATCGAGATTTCCAAGGCAGTCTTCCAGCCGATCAAGCCTGACTTCTATAAAGTCTACTTGCGCCGCTTCCGCTTTTTCCATCAGACTTAGCGCTTCGGGAACAGTTTTCGGGAGAATCGACACGCAAATTCGAGCTCTCACCGCTCAATCACCGTTTCGTCAGGCACGGCTACGCCGAAGTGTCTTCCCCGGCTTTCAGCAATATGAGCCAACACGTCGTCTCCAGCCTTTAACTCAGTAACAGGCTTTGAGCCATCAGCGGTAACGAGCCTTATGGTTTCAGCATTCTGCAATATCGTTTTAATTCGTCTTCCTTCGATATCAGCCTCTACGAGGATTAAAGGCCTGAGCTCGATTTTCACTCTACCCACGCTTGCAGAACGCACCTTTCCATCCCTCGCTACTATGAGCACTTCATCTCCGGCTTTCAGCTCAGACAAATAGCGTGTACTCTGCAGCGATGCAAGAGTGTACATGGAAAGCGAGCCCGCGTTGACTCTGAAAGGCCGCGATTGCACGTAGGGGTTTTCATGAACCTCCGCTTCGACGAGAAAGAAGCCCGCGGCTTGAACGCCCACAAGCATTCCTTCTCCTGGCGCCATAAGGTCGCATGTATCCACGCAGACTCGCGCGCCTGAACTGATGGGTTTAACAGCGGTGACTTTCGCCTTAACCAGCCTGATTTTTGGTGCTTGCCTCCTAACAATGGTGATGGCTTTTATGAGCTCGTCTGAACTAGAGGTTTTCAGTAGGACACCGTCGGTGCCTAATTCTAGAGTTTCGAGAACAAGTTTGGCGTCATCAGCGTTTTCCACTTCTGCTATTAGCTTGCTTTTGCCTCGAGTTTTCGCAATAAGATTCTCCAGCGGGATAACGCGCCAGTCAAGGCAGTTTATAAGTATGTAATCAACTGAAAACTCAGCGGCGTTTACGGCGGTATTCTCATCTTCTTTACCCTTAATGCTTATTCTAACGGCAACTTGTTTGCCTTCGCTCTTCAGCTTCTTTATAGCGTCCGCATCAAAACCCTCGAGTACATGCACAGAGCCTTTTTCTGAGACAACATTCACCTTGGCGCCTTCAAGCAGAACAACACCGTTCTCGTTAGCAAGTTTCAGAAGCGCGGCTTTTTCTGAAGGCGAAGCTGATGACGCTACCTCAAGCCAAAGTTCCTTCAACAGGTTTCACCTAGAATCTTCAAGGCTTCCTCAACCGAAGCGCCGCCATGAACTATCGCCGAGAGCGCCTTAACCATCAGCTTGGGATTTTCATGCTGGAAAACGTTTCTCCCTATTGAGAGGCCGGCGCTTCCAGCGTTTATTGATTCCCATGCCATCTGCAGAATTTCTTGATCTGTTTTGCATTTTGGGCCTCCGGCGATTATCACGGGTACCGGGCAGCCTTCCACAACAGTCTTGAAGCTTTCTATGTCGCCAGTGTAGTTTGTTTTGATTATGTCAGCGCCAAGTTCTGCGCCTATCCTTGCCGCGTGCGCCACTACTTCAACAGCATGCTCGCTCTGGATCTTTGGTCCACGTGGGTACATCATGGCCAGCAACGGCACGCCGTAAACGTCGCATTCATCAGCAACTCTGCCGAGTTTCTGAAGCATCTTATCCTCGTCTGCAGCTCCCACGTTGATATGCACTGAAACTGCGTCGGCGCCTATGCGGAGCGCTTCTTGCACGGTGCACACTTGAACCTTGTTATGCGCGCTGGGCGCTAGATTAGATATAGCCGAAAGATGCACTATCAAACCAGCGTCATCCACGTCTACGCGCTTCGCTATGCCCTTGTTCACAACTACAGCGTCGACTCCGCCCTTTATTAGCTGGTCAATTATGTTTTGCATGTTGGTTATGCCTTTGAGGGGGCCCATGCTGATACCGTGATCCATCGGCACAATAACCGTGCGATTATCTTTCTTGAAGATTCGCCTTAAACGCCGCTCTTTACCGTGATCCATTCTTTTCTCATTCCTTTTTTCTGGTTTTTATTGCTTTAGCCATTTTTAACGTTTCCTTAGCGAGTCTTTAATTAACTGTAAAGCTTTCTCACGTTCATTCCAATCCACAAAGAGCAATATGCTTGACGTGATGGTTAGGATACCGTAAATATTTATCTCGTTAACACGTAATGTTTCCGAGATTTTCCCGATTATACCATGCGTTTCTTCCAGTCCAACACCGCTAACTTTCAAGAAGGCAACATCCCGCTTCACCGCCATAGCTATGGTTTGCTCGTTATTCAGCGTTATATTGTGGATTTCTTTGAAGAAAGCCTCTATATTCTGCTCCTGGGAAACATAGAGAATAACTGAGTTGGTGTTCATTGACATACCAAGCATTTTCGTGTGCTCCTTTGCTTTTTCAATGAGTTCGGATACTATTTGCGGATTTTCAGAAAGCTTGCGGCCTACAACAGTTATTTCCGCCACAGGAGTAGAATTGGCTATTTCTACATCAAGCTCAGTGGCCAATGCACCAGTAATCACAGTGCCAACTTGATTCAGATCACCGTGCGCATGATTGATTACTCTAACGTTTATTGATTTCGGCTTATACTTCAACGCTTTGCTGTGAATAAACTTGGCGCCAGAGTCGGCAAGAGCCACTAAAGTGCTGACTTCAATTTCCGAAAGCCGCTTAGGGTTAGCGACAAGTTTGGGGTCGCCAGACATTATGCCATCAGCGTCGGTAACCAAAATAACCTCGTCAGCCTGTAAGGCTTCAGCTAGAATGAAAGCGGTTGTGTCGCTTCCGCCGCGCCCAAGAGTAGTGATTTTGCCGTCAAGGGTTCTGCCAACGAAACCGGCGATAACGGGCACGACACCTTTTTCTACAAGTGGCAGCACGTTTTTCTTGATTTTCTCTTCGCATTCTTTTAAAAGCGGGTTTGCATTAGAGAAAGTTGCGTCAGTGATTATTGGCCAATCCTCATCCAACGGGTCGAAGTAGCGGGATTCCACACCGTTAGTTCTCAAGGCGGCAGCGAAAATGCGCACGCTTGTCCTTTCACCCATTGAAAGTATATCGTCCAACTCGCGTTTCTCCAGTTTACCATTCGCAGAGTTTTTTGCAGTGCTCAGGAGCACATCAGTTGTTTTTCCCATGGCTGAGACTACCACCGCGATTTTAGTGCCCTTCGTCGCTTCCTTTGCCACTGAAGCCACAGCCCTTGAGAGTCTCTCGTGATCAGCAAGGCTGGAGCCACCGAATTTGACCACAATTTTTCTGCCAGATTTTTCTCTTTTCATCAATCAATCCTCCATCACGCCCAGACGCTTAAACAAAAAATTTTGTTACGCCTGGGCTTAGTTAAAATAGTAAAAGTAATAGTCGAAGCTAAAGAATCGCGAAGTAAGGCTCTCTTTTTTTGGAGTAGCGCTTGTCATTGTAGCTTCGAACCTTGGTGAATGAGACGTCGCTACAAAAATAAAAGCATTTCGGAAAATGTGTATCAAAAATTCATATTTGCGAGATATAGGCGCTTTAGACATTTAGAGAAAGCGCAGTAGAAAACCAGATTAAAGTCAACAACCACTTGGTGCGATAGGATGCTGTGCCTTTTTGTCCTCACTGATTGCTCTGCACCGGCAGGTCTTTTGGTTAGCATGTTATTTGATGGTTTCGATTGTAACGTAAGATCTCGTGTCCTGTATTCCCTCTATGCTGTAGAGTTTTTTGAGGATTTCATCCAAGTTCTCTCGCTCTACCACTATCAAAGCATCGACATCGCCGGCTATTCTAAAAGCGTGCGTAACTGCGATTTCCTTTATTTTCTCGTAAACTTGAATTCGCTTAACAGGCGATACTTTGATGAGGATGAAAGCTGGTGTTGTGGAGACGCCAAGCGCGTTTAAGCCCTTCTCTGTAACATCTATGAAGCCTCTTCCCGTGCGAATGTAACCTCTACTTTTAAGTTTTCTAAGGTGCATGTTCAAGGCTTGTCTGCTTATACCTAACTGCGCTGCTAATTCATCTTGCTTAAGCCGCAGCGTATAGGTGCTTGTAGAAACACCCTTCTCGTACAGGGTTCTTAAAAGTCGAACTGAACGTTTAGTGAGAGGTTCCAATGTTTTCACTTTTCTGTTAGTTTGTTAAACTAATCCTTTACGATTATCACATTATTTAAGATTTTAGTTTCAAAAAGAAGTTTTGCATACATATCATGAGACAGGCCAGCTGGAACTTGGAGGGTGAACCACAATGTATTTATTTGCGGACAAAAAAACTATTGAAGCCATATAAAGCGAGGAAACTAGGAGTGAAGCTTTAGCAATGTCAGAAACTAACTCAGTATTGATCGGGAAAAAACCAGTAATGAACTACGTGCTGGCCTGCATAACCTTCTTCCACGGCGGAGCAAAAGAAGTAAACATTAAAGCTAGGGGAAAAGCCATCAGCCGAGCAATCGATGTCGTAGAAGTCGTTAGACGCCGTTTTCTACCTGACGTGAAGGTTTCAAAGATAAGCATCGGCACGGATCAACTTTCAGCGAAAGAAGAAGGCAATGGGCCAACTAACATCAGCACAATAGAAATAACGCTGGCACGATAGACCGAAGACATCTAAGCATCTAAAAACGCTGCGCCATCGCGCTCCTCCTTTATTTACGGGAGGGCATACTATGAAGACTGAACTATGTAGCTTCTGTTTAAAAAGTGGCATACTGTGCCAAAAATGTTCAGCTAAAGTGAAAGCAGGGGAGATAAGCGAGTTAGATCTGAAAATCGCTCGTTTGCTTTTATCCCTAGAGGAGAAATATCCTTCGCTTCAGAATGTCTGTTTTTATAAGGCGGTTGATGTTGACAAGACCTTAGCCATAATTGTTGGCCACGGTGACGTACCCAGGCTTTTGGGTTACGGTGGCAAAATCATTAAAGCTTTAAGCGACGAGGTTGGCAAGTCTATTCGTGTTTTAGAGTATGGTGTTGACGACCGCAAGTTTTTGGAAGACTTGTTCATGCCTCTCAACATACTTACAATCAACACTATTTGGTTGCCTGACGGCACTACTGAGACAAGAGTTATCTTAAAAAAGAAACGAGGGACACAATTACCCTTCAACTTGAAAGCCCTGAAGGAAATAGCTCAAAAAGTGCGCAAAATGTCCTTGCGCGTTGAGTTTGCTGATTAAGGAGCACTGGCTTCATGACGCCGGACTTTATAGGCAACTGGGTTAGAACATGTTACTCTGCTGACATAACGCCAGCTATGGACGGCAAGGAAGTTACGCTTTTCGGCTGGGTAAAAGAAATACGGGATCTCGGCGGAATTCGCTTTATAATACTGCAAGATCGAGAAGGCACGATACAAATTACTGTCCCACGAAAAAAAGTAAGTGCCGAAGTGTTGTCGAAGTCCAACAGTCTGCAGAAGCGGTATAGCGTTGGCGTGAAGGGCGTTGTAAAGAAAACAGACATGTCGCCTAGAGGCGTCGAAGTCATACCGAATGAAATAAAGGTTCTCAACACAGCCGCTGCGCAATTGCCGATTGACATAACTGGCAAAACACCGGCGAACATAGAAGCCCGCTTAGACGCAAGAGCCTTGGATCTCTGCCAAGAACAGAGCATCGCAGTGTTCAAAATCCAGCACGTCGCGCTGGATGCGATTCGAAGTTTCCTATTCGAAAGGGGCTTTTTGGAAGTCCACACGCCCAGAATAATCGCCTCAGCAACCGAAGGCGGAGCAGCATTGTTCACCGTGGACTATTTTGGCGAAAAGGCGTATCTCGCCCAAAGCCCGCAGCTATACAAAGAGCAGTTGGTGATGAGCCTCGAGAAAGTGTTCGAGGTAGGCCCTTTTTTTAGAGCTGAAGCATCACATACGCGGCGCCACTTAAGCGAATTCATTTCCGTGGACATTGAACAAGCATTCGCTGATGCTGAAGATGTCATGGCTCTTCTTGAGCAAGTGATACAGCATGCTTGCAAAACTGTAAAGGAAAAGTGCACAAAAGAGTTGACTATACTCAAACACAAAGTTGAAGTTCCCGAGGTTCCGTTCAAACGCTTAACCTACGACAGCGTCCTTGACGATCTAAAGAAGGAAGGCGTGGAAGTGCCATGGGGCGAGGACATACCAACAGAGGCCTTCAGAACCCTAGGCAAGCTACATCCATACTTCTATTTTATTACTGATTGGCCCACAGAATCCAAGGCATTTTACATAAAACCAAGAGACGATAAGCCTGAGCTCTGCGAAGGATTCGACTTGATGTGGCGCTGGATAGAGATAGTTTCAGGTGGCACGAGAATAGCTGAAAAAGACCTCTTAATACGCAGACTAAAGGAAAAGGGGTTAAACCCGGAAAGCTTCAAGCATCATCTTCAAGCATTTGATTATGGGATGCCTCCTCACGCTGGTTGGGCAATAGGCTTAGAAAGGCTTACCATGATTCTAACCGGGAGAAGGAACATTCGCGAAGTAACCTTATACCCAAGAGACAGAACACGTTTAACACCATAAGAAGCTTGTTCCTCTAGCTGTTTTATAGAACATTCCTTCAGAACAGATAATAGCTAGCAATGTGAAAAATTATTTGGTAGGGGGAAGGAATGGCGAAAAAATATATCATAGCCGCCTTCATCGCAGTCCTTGTAGTTGCTGCAGTGCATCTCGCGCTAACTGAAAAAGGCAGTGCTTTAACTTTAGCTAACACTTACGGCGACACAGTGGTAAACAAGATTCCAGGAGCACCCTTCAAAGTTAGCATCACCTTTAAGAACACTGGTGCAACCGAAGGCAGCTGGGTTGTGAACATAGCTCTAGAAGGCGATACATGGTCCCAAGCGGGAACACCGAAAACTTTGCGTCTTCGACCTGGAGAATCAGCAACCTTAACGTGGAATGGCACCGTGCCAGCTAACGCCCCAGTGGAGTCAGTCGCAAGGCTTGTAGTGTACTATGATGATTCTTTTAAAGCGCTCAATTGGTGGATCCGCATCGTTTCCACCGCGCAATTAGCCATACAATCAAGCTCTTTAGAATAAATAGACCCAATACGGCAAGCTTATTAGATCAGGGTCGCGCGAGTCAAGAAAAATAGCAGCATCGCTACTATAGCATATTTTCTGTTTTGCCACTTTTTAGACGCTTCAGTGTTCAGGCGCAATCTGGTTACTCTTGCTCGTCAATGAAATTATTGAGTAGATGGATGCTTTGCAAGCTCCACATTCGTAACACTTATTTCTCCTCAGAAATGATTGATGTCTGTGCAGGTAACCCGAATGATTGATCTATTTGAAATGACGTTTGTGCTTCAGATTTTGCAAGCGGCGATAGTGCTTGTGGGCGCTTTCGTGTTAGTAGCCATTTTTAACAAACTGCTATTGAAGATGGCAGGCGGCAAAACGTCAGAATCAAAGCGGATGGTTCACAATGCACAACGCTTCCTTCAGATAACCATTTTCTCAGCCGCAGCCATCCTACTCCTGCATATTTTCAATGTTGACGTAACAGGACTTTTGGCAGGTCTGGGTGTAGGTACGCTCGTAATCAGCTTTGCCTTAAAGGATATAATCGAAAACTGGATTTCAGGCTTACTTATAATATCAGGGAAAACCTACAAACTCGGCGACATAATCCAGGTAGGCGACAATAAGGGCGTAGTTACAGAGATAAGCCTCCGCACAACAAAATTGAAGACATATGACCGCAGAGAAATAATCATCCCCAATTCCTCGTTGCTAAAAGATCGAATAATCAATTTAACTGACGGGAAAAAAGAAGCAATCACATCTGTGGTTTTCACGGTTGATTATGCCTTCAACATCGAAGAGGCAAAAAAGATAATTGAGGATGCCATCCGAAGTCACCCTAGCGTTGTAGTAGATAAAGAAAGGGAGCGGGAAATCAGATTTCTAGTAAGAACCAAAGAATGGTCGGTTGAAATTGAACCTTTATTCTGGATAAATGACCCAGAAAACGAGGAATTCATCAAATCGCAAATAACAGAAGCCGCGAAAATGAAGCTTGAGGAAGCACAAATTTTCCCAACTTTACCTGCAAGTATCCGAGAAAGCTTACTGAAAAACAAAAACTAACAATCACACGTAAACTTCATCTTTGGATTTTTTCTACTTGCATAGTTCCACTATGTTCCACGCTTAAATGGTTATTAAAAGTGAAAATCGTGGTGCGGTCGCCGGGATTTGAACCCGGGTCGTCAACGTGGCAGAGCCGAGATTAATTGGGATGCTTTCAGGGAATTTGTTGAAAAGGACCATCAACCAAGGGTTGCGCGTCAACTCGTAAGTTATGCCGAACGCTTCCAAGATTGTCTTCTGACTAAAGATTTGAGTGGCATCCGTGATCTTAGTGACACTATGCGGCCAAATGCAATGAAAGGACTTTCTGCATTAGCTAAGTTTCTTGGTTGCTATACTGAATTCAAAGAGCTCATCAAACAGTACGGTCTCAAGTGGAACGGAAAGAGTGCAGATGACATATTTATTGAGCGCCTAACCAATGTTGAAGATCCAGAAGAAGTATGGAAATGGGTTCGAGTCGTCAAGCAGGAACGACCAGAGTTAAAAGAATTTATGGATTTGATGGCAGTTTCTGGATTAAGGTTTATCGAGGCCTGTAACAGTTTTAATTTGATTATTCGTCTAAAATTAGATAACAAACTTGATACTTACTTTAAAGCTGATAAGAGTGCTTTGGAGCATTTTAAGTTCAAGGAAATCTTCATTCGTAAGAGTAAGAAGGCGTTTGTGAGTTTTGTGCCTCAGGATCTAGTGTCGGCCATTGCAAAGAAAGGCGCTGCGTTGACTAGTGCTGATGCGGTGCAGAAGCTTGTGCAGAAGCGTGGTTTG
>JAOZIH010000007.1 GCA_026014545.1 Candidatus Bathyarchaeota archaeon | reverse complement strand
TTTTGGGCCACAGACTTAGCAGGCCTGCCCCCTACCAGGCTAGGGCAACCCCGCCACACTTTTCTTCAAAGCACAATGCACCTTTTTGTTTTGCACATTTTTATTTATTGCCGTTCTATTTACGTTTTCCAAACTATCTCTTGTGTTATTTTTCAGAACTATGCCTCGCTTGAGCATGCAAAGCTGGATGGTATTCTGTGCTGTCCAATCTGTCCACTTTATCCAGTGTATGCAAGTCTCTTGCGCACGATCCGAAGGAATCGTTCTGCGCCTTCATATTTGGCGGCTATTAGTGGTTCATTGCAGAAACCTATAGAGGGTCTACTTCGGCGGCAATTGGCAGTTTTTAGCAGTTCCTCGTGAAAAAGAGTACCATTTCATGAGAGTGTTGGAAGTATACCTTGTCAATTTTTAAGGATGGCATTTTCGACTATTTCTGCCAGTTTCTCAGGATTCTTCAGCCCATCTGCATATGGAGCTTCGAAGCCTAAGCTTGTCGTGTTGTAGGATCCGCTGAAGGCTATTATCGGCTTAAATCTGTTTAAGGCGTTTGTTGCTTCATCTGGGGATTTTACAACCACGATTTTGGGAATTGACCTTTTTTGGGCGACAAGTTTTTTGAAGCCTTCAATGAACACGATGTCGCTGTCTCGGCACTTTTTCAGCAACGCCGATAGCGGCGCATTCAAAGCGTCAGCTTTTTCTATTACCGCAATCTCATTTGCCGACACGCTAATGATAGTCTTTGCACCGGCTTTTGCATAACGCCATGTGTCTTTGCCTGGCGTGTCAATAGTAAAATCCAGTTCAGGTATATGCTTGATGGCGGCGACTTTATAGCCTCTTTGCGTGAGTTCCCGAATTAGATTTTCTATTGTGGTTGTTTTTCCTGATTTTTTTGTTCCGACCACGGCTATGGCGCGCATGCTCTTTGCCTCAGGCGGTCATTTCTTCTTTGAATATTGTTTCCAGGTTCTTCTTGCTTATGCCTAGTTCTGCAGCCAAGTTTTTAACCAGCTTAACGTAAGTTCGGAATAGGCTTTGAAGTATCTCGGCTTTTTCCTTTTCCGACAGCTCCTTCTCTTCAGCCAGCAGCAGCGCGAACCATCTGCCGAGGTCTGTAAGCTGATAAGCCTTAACCCAGATTACGCGTCCTTCTTTCTCGTTCTTCTCCATCAGCTCGGTTAGAACGCCAAGTTTCGTCAGCGTTTTCAAGTTTTCGATGATTGTTTTGTTGGAGTAATTCAGCTGTGCAACAAGGTCTTTTTGATAAAGATTTCTGGCTATTCCCTGCTTCAGCGAGAAGCGCAGGATGTCCACTCCTGCTTTGGAGCCGAAGATGGCGCTTAGAATGCGGTCCTTCTGCTCAGCTGGAAGAAATACTACATAAGGATGTAATTTTACACTCAACAGCAACACCGTTTACACGCAGTTGTAACCTTAAGCATTTAAGAATTTTGCTTTAACACGCCACTATAATCCCATCATATAAGTGAGAATAGACGAGTTTCTGCCGTTTCGAGCCAAAGTGAAAGCCGCGTTATTTCTTGAGTGCTTCCTGTATCTTGTTTATGCAGTCTGAAAAATCTGTGGGCTTGTCTAACTTGATTCCTTTTTTTGAAACACTCAGAACAACGCTATATCCTTTGCTGGATAATTCTTTCTCCAAGATTTTAAACGTGCTGCCCTTCCAGAGCTTGCAAGTGCAGAATAGAATTGCTTTTTTGCCCTCAGCCTTCGGCAAGCGCTTTACAAAATCCGCGGCCTCTTTAGCAGGTCTGAAACCTTCAACTGGCGTGCCTAGAATCAGCATGTCAAAGTTCTCAACCACGGACGGCTGAGAAGAAGTTATGGCGAAAACAGGCGCCTTTATCGTCGCGGCTATGGCTTCTGCCATGCGCTTCGTGTTTCCCGTCCTTGAAAAATACAAAATACAGGGCTTCATAATCGCATACTACGCGGCTTTAGCCTAATATAACCTTCGCTAAATGGAAACGACGGCTAAAACTTGTGAATCCATGGCAAAAGCTGCTGTGCGCTCCTAATTTTCTCGGAAAGCGGTAGCCGCAAATAAGCGCCATGAGCATTAAAGTAGGGCGCGCCTTTTCTGGAGAACAACGTTAAAACTTTCCCGTCATGGTTGAGCTTAAAGCCTTCTTGACATGGCTCATGCCCTCTTATCAGAACGCGGACGCCCATTTTATTCAAAACTTCTTCTGTAACGTCTTTGCCGAATAGTTTGCCCGCACCTCGCGGCGAGTATAAAACCCCGTTAACCTCGTCAACAGGGTCGCTCCACAGCAAGTCTTCAAGAAACTGATGCTCAGAATACAGTTTATGCGCAAGAGCCAAATCCTGAATGCTACGGATGCCCGCGGGCAAGCCACCGTGAACCATCAAATAGCAGTCTTCAACGAGCACGGCGTTATAGAGATAGCCAAACAGCTCTCGAACTTTAGAGTACACAACGCGCCAGTGCTCCTTGAATCTAAGCTGAAATTGCATGGGCAAGTCATGCGGCGAAGCCAACAAATCGGCTGGTCCCTCATGGTTTCCACGCAAAAGCATAATTTGCTCTGGAAAGGCAAGCTTAAGCCTCAAAACAGTGTAATAGACCTCAGCTGAATAGGCACCTCTATCACCGTAGTCGCCTAAAAAAATTAGGACAGCATCTGCATTTTTAGCCATTTTCTCCAAGAAAACGCTACTCTCAAGTATGAGGCGGAGGCTTGATAGGTCTCCGTGCAAATCACCGATTACCAAAGCCTCGCCTATAGGGTCAAGCTTAACTAAGCGCTCCAAAACAGTGAAACGCCTAAACCGGCCGCATTCCTCACGCAGCAGTGATATGGCGGATTCCACAATTTTGAGAAAATCGCGGCTCTGAACAGCCAAAGATTCATTAATGATTGATGCGAGATTTATGCCCAAATTGCACTTCACACTACAAAATTTGGATTTTTACACCCAAAGAGCTGTAAACGTTCTTCTCTATTGCCCGTTTAAGGCCGTCAATTTTTTCCAGCGTCTCCCTGTAGGCCCGCTCTTTGATGGCTTCATGAGCCTCAACACTTATTTTTCTGGCTTTAAGCTGCTTAGCCTGCTCCTGATATTCGGCGAGAGCAGCACGTATCTCCGCCATTTTTGTTGAATTCAAAATTTGCCGCTGCTGTGCCGCCATCATGGCACAGCGCTGCTGTAGAGACCGCAAAGAATCATGGAGTACTTCATTTATGGTCTGCTCGGCTTTTTTCGCTTTGTCCGGTTTAAGTTTAAGCTTATCTTCGCTTATTAATCGCGACAGTTTCTGCAGAATCTGTTTCAGCAAGGGATAGCCCGCCTCCTCGGTTGCCAACGCCTCAAAAGGCTTTTCCAAATAGCGCTCAAGCGCCTTCTGCTCCTCAAGCGTTAACCCTGAGCCGCCGCCCTGCATGGCCATGGCTTGCACTTTTTTGAAAGGCTTCTGCAGATGACGCAATGCATGGTGTATTTCATTATTTAAGGCGTCTATTTCCGTCTCAACCAGAAAAAGCTGGTCTATTGGGCCTTTGCTTTTTAAATCAGCAATTTTTTGTTCCATTTCAGCAAGCTCTTTCTCTAGCGGCAAGCGCTCGTTCACTATGCTTGCCCGTTCCGCCTCAATCGCCACAGACTGCCTTTCAAGATTACGCAATTCATCAATTAGCTGCAAAGTTTCTTCCAAAGTTTTAGTTTTAACATACTCTTTTGACAGAAAATCGTTTAAAGCAGTTAGTGCTAGTTTTGCTTTCTCATAAACCGTCAAGAACTTCCGCCGATCCATGATAAAGAAGGGCGAGAGCCGCGGAAACCAGTTTCTAATGTCGATGTCGGTTACAAGAAACACTTTCTGTGCTTCTTGAGCAAAACTGCTCAAGCTCTCATACGAAACAATGTCTGGCACATTAACCTTCTTAAATCTATCCAGAAACAGACGCGAAAGCTTGTTTAAGGCTCTAGCGCGGTTGTAAACGCGCATGTTTCTTTTTTCTATTTCCTTCATGCTGCTGTCAAAAATCAGTTTGCTTGCTTCCACAACGCTTTGGATAGCCTCGCGCATGTCGTCTCGCAGCTTCTGCGCATGCACATGCACAGGATCGAGAATAGGACGAGTGTGATCCTCAAGCCAACTTTTGATTTCAGTGGAAGAAAACTTTAGTGTGTCAGGCAATCCTTTCACTCCAAGAATATTATTAGTTAGGGCATTTATCAGTTTTTGGCAAATTTTAATACTCTCTTTTGAGTAGCTACGCTTAAATAATTACACTATCAACTAAAGCTGACCAAAAATGAACACCAAAACGTTAGCAACAACCGCAGTTTTCGCTGCTCTAACAGTCGCTCTAAACCCAAGCATCTCGAGAATCGGGATCCCAGCACCCTACGCGCCATTCCTCATATACGGCATATGGGAAATCCCAATAGTCACAGCATTCCTCCTCATTAGCCCCACAGCAGGGATAATGATTGCACTTTTAAACGCCGCAGTCTTGTTCGCATTTTTCCCCGGTGCCCTTCCAACAGGCCCCTTCTACAACCTCATCGCAATATTCTCCATGATGCTAGGCCTCTACATAGCCAAAAAACTCATCAAACATGACGCTGAGGAGCAACAAAAAATACTTAAAATCGCTACGGCATCCACAATCCTCGGCATCATCCTTAGAGCATCCTTTATGACGGTAGTGAACTATATCACGCTACGCCAACCTTACCCGTTTGGTTTCGAATTAGAAGAAATGGCTGTACTTGCCTTCCTTCCAGCAGGAGCACTCTTCAACGGCACAGTAGCGCTATACACCGTTCCAGTAGGAGAATTCATAGCAAACGTTGTCAAATCGCGACTGAAACTGGAAAACTGAAACCAACTTTTTTCTCTTAAAAAAATTAGAAACCTAAAGACTGCAGCAATACATCCGAGTTAATCTTTCCAGCTTTGAAAGCTCTGCCAGTTTTCGCATTATTCACAATCAGCATTGCTGGTGCGAAGAGGTTGTGGTCTATCTTGTAGAAGTCTCTGTCTGCTTCGCGGAAAATCTGCAGAAAAGGCTTGCCGTAATCCTTTGAGTTCGCAGAAGGCGCTTGCTCAACAATCCGTTTTAACGCAACCTCATCATCATACTCAACGGTGCAGTATACTGTGCCACTATATAGTATGGCGTCGTTAGTCCGCGCCATCGCCACTTCGAAATCTGGGCAAATCGGCGGAATGGGCGCGTAACCGCAAGCATAACGAATAGTTTTCGGGCTTAAACCGAGAGTTCTAAGCTTGTGAATGCCAACTTCAACTATTCTCCCCGTAACTTGGACTAAGCCGGCGAGACTGGTCGTAGGCGCCACAACTACAATCAAGTTTTCCGGCGTAATGTTGCATGCGCCGGCAACCTTCTCAATAAGCATATCCGACGGCAGAACATTGCTCTCAAGCGTTAATACCGCCTTGTCTGAAGAATCTTTGTAACCTATTTCCTCGTAAATCTCCTTCGGCTTCAGCGCTAAAGCCCGCGCCGGCCCTGAACCGATTGCTATGGAGCCGTCGGCTTCTTTTATGCGCCAGCCTGCAAACTGCGAACCCAACGCAGCGATGGCAGGCCTATCGGTGCAAACAGTTATAGACGGAAGCGCAACATCACCGTAACTTTTGAAGTCAATGTGTGCCTTTCCGCAACCGCCCATGCACAGCTCAGTGAGAATTAGCCCTGCTTGAAAACCGCCAAATGCACGCACCCCTGCGTCTATGATGGTAGCGCCTGCTGTTGATTTTGAAACATTTACGCCATAAAAATTCTTATTGCTTAGCAGTTGCTCGGCTAGTTGCCATGCCATGCGGTTTACGCTTACAGCGCTATCCATAGGCTTAGGCCTCTAAAGGAACTTTTCGTAGCTGCTTAAGTGGGGATTAGCCGGTTTGGAAACGAAGAGTTTGCCTCTGCCTTCTTCGGCGAGGTCTCCGAGAAACACGTAGAATGGCCCATTAGCAGATTCAGCATCATCAATTTTCACTTTCGGCTTTATACTATCAATCGTGAAAGTCGGCATTACTTCTTCAAGGAAACCGCCAACCACGATTTTGCCGCCGGTCATGCATGCGCCTACGCGTGTGCCGCATTCTTTTTGAACGTAAATTGTGCCGTCAACCATGCGGAAGCCTAAGAATTGCTTGGCGCTGCCGCGGATTTTGATGACGCCGCCACGCATGTAAACTCCTGAGTCGCTGCCCACGTTGCCGTCCACGATTATTGTGCCTCCGCGCATGCCTGCGCTGCTGCCGCGGTACGGTGAGGCCAAGTAGTCTCCAGCGTTCCCGTGAATCTCAATAAGACCGCCTTTCATTTCTGCCCCAGCCCAGCCTCCTGCGTCGCCGTTAACTGTGATTTTGCCGCCAGCCATTTTTTCGCCCAAGTGCATGCCGATAACGCCGTTGATGACGATCTCGCCGCTTTTCATGGCTTTGCCTACAAACCGCACTTCGCTTGCATCGCCGTTAATAACTATGTCAGGCGTCTCTGCTTTGTCTTCTTCTATCTTGAATAGGTCGCCGAGCGTTCTCTGCTTGTTGCCTTCCCAAACTTCCAGTTTAGCAATTTCAGCCAGCGACTTCCCTTTGAATATGTCAGGGCTGATGCATTCTGCTATAACGGGAAACTGGAATTTTTTGAGAGGAGATAAAACTATCATTTTTAGACATCCGCCTTTATTGTTAATGGACATGAAACCTTAACGTAATGGTCGAACACTGGATAATTGTCATACTCAACTGTCCAGTACTCTTTGAAACGCCGTTTCATTTCTTCATCCACTTTAACCTGCTCCGCAGTTTTCACGTCAAGCCATATCGTCCTGCCATCCACATGCTTTACTATCTCGCCATCTTTAACCACAATCTCGCCGTCCTTAATGGTATACGCGGCGCTACCGAAAGCGCGACGCACCGCCTTATACTTCTTGGCAATATCAATTTTCTCGGGGTTAATGTCGTAAATGGCTATGTCTGCGTCGGCGCCCACGCCCAAGTGGCCCTTATCCTTTAAGCCCAAAGCTTTAGCTTGTCCAGCACGCGTTACGATTGCGATGTCGTAAAGGGTGAACTCGCGCTTTATTGAAGGCAACAAGCTAAGCTTCTGGGCTTTCTTATGGCATTTCTTTAACGTTGCCATCCTCGCCCTCTTGCTTATTAGCCACGCAATTATTTTCGGGTAAGCAAAGAAGGGCCCGCCATTCGGGTGATCAGTTGTCAAGAACATTTTCCATGGATCCTTAACCAACAGCGCCAGCTCCAAGGCTATGGACCACTGCGTGGCATTCACTGCATTATTGCGCTTGTAATGGAAGGGAATTATGCCGCCGCTTGTTTCTGTTTCCACATCGCTGTTAACCCACTTGTGACCGCTTAACTCGTAGAGGGTAAACTCGAACGGGCCGTCAGCAGTCATTGTTGTCGTATCCGTGAATATCACCTGGCCCATGTCAAAAGTCAAGTGATTATGAGCATTAATGTACTTGGTTATTTCCTCAGCGCCTGAACGCATCGTGCCCCAGTCGTTGCCCGCGAAGCTACTAAATTGCAGATGCGTGATGTGCGCAACTGGCTTGTCGCCTGTAGCTACGCTTTCCAGTGCGCGCATGGTATCCAGCGTTGTCAGGTAATTGCCAGGTAACCCTAGATTGTTAGTGTGAACATGAATTGTGTGGGGTAAATTCAGCATCTTGTTAACTTTAGCCAAGCCGCACATTATATCGCGCGGCGTAATGCCGAAGTAGGGAACTTGGTCGTCTATTGTGCGCACGTTTCTGCCGAAGCCCCATGACTCTAAGCCGCCGGGATTAACGATTTTAATGGCGTAGCCCTTGGTTGTGGCAATCATCCATGCTACGTATCGCGCGCACTCGGTCAAATCGCCTTTCCGCAGGTATTCAAGCACAAACCACCAATCGCCGAGAAGCGGGTAAGTGGCTTTATCCAGCATCGGCGTATCGTTCAATTCCTCATGCGTGTGCTTAGCTTCTAACGGCGGCATCGACGGATTCATGATCATCGTGTAACCCATTTTCGAATAACGATAACCTGTTACGAAGGTTGAGGGCACTGAGTAGCCAACGCCTGAACGCGTGAGCGCTGTTTTCCGCACAACATCCTTTACATGGTCTTCCGGCCGCATAAGCCTACCAGTGTTCACCTCAGCGCCAGCAATATGCGTGTGAATATCCACGCCGCCGGGCATAACCGTTAAGCCCGTGGCATCGATTACCTTGGCCTTCCGCTCGTTTACTGATTTGACTATCTTGCCGTTTTTGACGGCTATATCCATTTTTTCGCCGTTAATTCCGTTTATGGGGTCGAAAACAAAACCATTTTTTATTAACAGTTCAGTCATATCTATGCAGCCTCCGCCTCACGCATTTTCTTAGCTTTAATAGCACGCACCTCTTCAAGGATGCGCCTCAATATTTCCTCATCGGAAAGCAGGCCCTTTGGCGGGTCAACCACCTTCTTAAGCGGCAAAGGCACGTGATCCATGCGGTAAGCAGTGCCCTCTGATTCTATACCTACGAAAGCGGAAGGGATAACCACGTCGCCGAGCATTGCGGTGGCGTTCATGTGGGGGTCAATTACTATAAGTGGCGTTTTAGCCATATGCTCCACTGCGCGTCTTGGGAAAGTAGCTCCAGGATCCGCGGCTATAACCAATGTAGCATCTGATTCTCCACGTAAAAGAATATCCATGCATGTTGTTTCTCCTGGATTGTAGCGTGGGTAGCCTAGCGAAAAGTCAACGCCGTATGGATAGCCGCTTTGCCAAGTAAACACTACGTTGGCACCTGTAACGTTGAAGTGACCTCTCATGGGCATGATAACGAACTTTGTGCGCTTGTTCAAGTCGCGTATTAAGGATATGGCGACTTCAATGTTTCGGAATTTGCCTGCAGTCTGCGTTAGACCCATGCCGAAGAAGATTACGCCGAAGTTGCAGTTAACCATAGCATCAGCCACTTCTTCCAGATACTCCACAGGGACACCGCCAACCTTGTCGACGTCGAGTTCTTGGTCGCGGATTAGCGCTCTTATTGCCTGCATTACCTCGTAATCCTTGTTAGGCTCGACTTGAATGAAGTAGTCAGCCATTTCAGCGGTCATCGATTTCCTAGCGTCAACAACTATTAGTTTACGGCCTTCTTTCATTAGCGTCGGCGGCGGTGCGTTAACAAGCTCGTGCTGAAGCATAGGCTGCGCTTTAGGCCGCTTAACTACGCCTCTTCTCACGGCACTTTCAATCTTCTTTTTACCCGCTGCTGCCTTGACCTTTTGTATATAGCCTTTCCAGTCGCTTTTCTCAAAGCGCCCTTCTGTAAAGGCAGTGTACCTCTCGAGATGACGTGGATGCGCGCTCCATGGGTCGCATCCCCAGTAAATGATCAAATCTGCACGATGTCGAATCTGCCCAAGTGTGCATGTGGGAATACCAACTTCTTGAACGCTTAATATGGAGGGGCCATGACACACGACTGCTGTATTATCTATTACACCGCCGATTTCTTCGGCTAATTCTACGCCTATGCGTTGCGCTTCACAGCTTGTGGAACTCCAACCGTACAAGATAGGGTAGTTCGCGTTTGCAAGAATTTCCGCCGCTTTATGTATAGCCTCATCCAAGGAGACAGGCATGAGTTTGCCGTCCTTGCGAATCAACGGTGTTTTAATTCGATGCTCGCCTTTATAGCCTAAGAACTTGGATTCGCAGAGGGCGCAGCCATTTTTAACCTTTACAACCTCGTTATTCTCAATTGTCAATTCAATATCATCGCATAAGCTTCCACAAATAGGGCAAGTTACAGATTTAACTACAACCATTTTCTCACTTTCCATATAGGTTTTTTAGAAGCTCCTCCATACTAAGGATAGGCTTATCAGGCGCAGGTTCAACTTCCGCAGGTGTGCCCTTAAAAGAGGGCATGCCGATACTTGTTGTTGAATCGTTAACTATGGCGTTCGCCCATGGACCATAAGGAATGTAAATTATACCTGGCATTGAGCCGCGCGGATGTTTCACCGCCTTAAGAACCACCGATCCGTGGGGAGTTGTAACCAGCACGTTAGTGTTGCTTTTGATGCCAAGTTTCTTCATGTCCTCTTCATCCATGTAAACAGTTGAACATGCCTCGAAATATTCCTGCGAGCTTTTCCCCTGCTCTTTCCCAACGCCTTGCTCGATCGTTCTTCCCGTAAGCAAGGTCACGCGCAACTTTTGCTGCACCATGAAACCGACCTTACCAATAGAATTCAAGTGCTTATATTTAAGATTAAGTTCAAAAATTTCCAATTTTCATCACCAAACAAAAGGGGTTCTTGGTTTCAGAAACGAACAATAAAGTGCCGCACCATTGCAGTTACTGCCTACAATTCATCCAGTAATTTCACGGATTTTTCCTTTTTGAATTTTGCATTCGTAAGTCATCAGTTTTATTTGCTTAGCTTTTTGATACTCGCCTGTGCGAATATCAAAGCTCCAGCCGTGACATGGGCAAGTTATAATGTACTCTTTTAATGTCCCATTAGCAAGCGAGCACCCCATATGTGGGCAACGATTAGAAACGCCATACACTTGACCGCGCTGTCTCGCTAGCAGAATGCTTCTTCCTACAACGTTAACCAGTTTCATTGAACCTTCTTTCAATTCGCCTTCACTTATAACAGGAACAAAATCCTCTTCAGGCATCATGCTTCGCCCCATCATAGAAAAAGAGAAGCCAACTATTTTGTTGGTAGCTCTTTCTTGCATAAGAACCAATCTATGTATTCGTAGCCTTCGTGTGCGCGTTGTTCCGCTGCATCGGTGGTCGTAGGCGGTGGAACAATAACTTTGTCTCCGGGGTGCCAGTTCGCTGGCATAGCAACCTTATACTTGTCTGCTGTCTGCAGCGCGTCTATTATGCGGAGTATTTCATCGGTGTTTCTGCCAACGTTTAGCGGATAGTAAACCATTGCTCTCAGCGTCATCTCTGGATCAATAAAGAAGACACAGCGTATTGCGGTGGTTGTACTTTCACCTGGATGAATCATTCCATAAAGCGTAGCTACTTTCATGTCTAAATCTGCGATTACTGGGAAGGGAATGTCAACGTTTAGCTTTTCTTTTATTCTGCGTATCCATGCGATGTGGGCGTAGAGGCTGTCTATGCTTAAGCCTATTAATTGTACATTACGTTTTGCCAGTTCATCGTTTATTTTAGCGAACGCAGCGAATTCAGTGGTACATACTGGCGTAAAGTCAGCTGGATGCGAGAACAGTATTACCCATTTTCCTTTGAAGTCTGAAAGTTTTATTTTGCCTTTTGTCGTTACTGCCTCGAAATCTGGGGCGGTTTCGCCTATTCGTGGCATGACAGTTTTTGGTTCACATTTTTCCTCCATTTTCAACACCATTTAATACTGTTTTAGGAACAAAATACTTATTAATAGTTGTATCATATTTACTTATCGGAAGAAAAAATTCCAAAAAAGGCATAAAAAGTGCGGAATTGGTAAAATAAGATGTTGATTCCAGACGAAATCGACAGCAAAATACTGCAAATGTTAGAGAAAGACGGTAGAAGCTCTTTTAACGAGATAGCTAAGAAGCTCAAGTTAAGCGAGTCAGCAATAAGAAAAAGAGTGCTGGCATTACAAAGCAAAGGTGTAATCAAGAAATTCACCATTCAGGTAGACCCGGCTAAGCTTGGACTTCACAGCGTTGCCATCGTGGGTGTAGACGTAGAACCGACAAAACTGCTGGAAGTAGCTCAGAAACTCTGCGACATAAGCGAGATCAGAAGCGTAGCCACCTCCACAGGCGACCACATGATAATGACAGAGATATGGACAAAAGATGGACGGGAACTGACGAGACTGCTATCCGAGAAAATCGGCGCTATTGAGGGAGTTAAAAAAATTTGCCCAGCCATAATACTTGAGAAGTTCAAAGAATAGCTGTAAACTTGGCGCAAAGCCTATTTTAACTATTGAAGGCAATTCAAATTCACATAAAAGAGTATGTTTGCTCAAAGATGTACGTAGTCAAGGCCTGTAGCCACCGAGAGTACATAAGGCTAAGGCTGCAGCGGTTAAGTCGGCAGTAGTTCCGGGGTTGTAAAGACTATCGGCACTTCTGAGTTTTTTATCAAATGCTACAATGCTCTGGCGCCCACTTTCAGTCGCTAAGCCACCCAACTCAAGGATTTTCTGAGCATCACGTGAAATTTCTCGGGCTTTTTCTATACCGACTTTGCGTGCTATAAACGTGTCAGGCCGCTCAGAGAGAACCTTCAGGAAAGTATGGATTATAGCCGTGTTTAGATTTGCACTTTTTAGCTGTTGCATGAGGTAAGGGTAAGCAAGATCAAATGTTATTGGGTAGTTGTTAACCCATTCTGAGCAAATGTCGTCATATCCAGCAGCAATTTGGAAAACCTTGAAAAGTGAAACATGCTCCTTAAGCAGGCGCTCCTTTGACTTTGGATCGCGAACATCAAAATCCGGTGCCCCATTAAGCCCACTTGGTTTAGCTATTTCTATCGCCTCATAAAGATAAACGGCGTCTTGTGGAGTTGTAGATTCCACAGCAAGTTTCAGGTTCCGCCTTAACTCCGCCAAATCGAAGCCGTCGTTGTTCATAGGCGTCATGCCGGCCGCCACAGCCAATGGCACAAACAGCATAATCGTGCCAATCAGAGTGTTGCCGCCTTTTTGCCACGCAGCCACATCCGCAGCACAAGCTCGTATAAGCTCGCCAATACCTGCATCTTCAATTTTGAGGTTATTACGGGATATGGCTATGCCGCGGTTTGCAGCTTCTTCAAAAGCTTCGCGAGCCGCAACAGCAGAAGCAAGAAAATGCTCCACACGAGTGCCCTCAAAACCGACCACGAAGTTCACGTTTCCCGGTTTGTCAGCACTTACTTCAAGTAAAATAGCCAACTCTAAGCATTTGGCAATGTGTTTGGCTTTTTCATGACGTTGCATAAGGGAAAATGGCTTAAAGAAGGTTTATTAACGTTGTGTAAAAAACTACACACAATTGAAACATCTAACATAATGACTCAATTGAGGAGCAGAAGTGTGTGCGAGCACGCGAAGGCGAACTGATTAGGACAAAAAACGGCGTAATTTTCGATGTGAAAGGCTTAGTGCATCCACCCAACCATATCATAGCATTTCCACGGTTTATTCCTTCACCGCAAGGCACACGGAGAAGCCCAAGAGACTCGTATGGCAAAGTCTACAGCTTCAGCGACCGCTTCAAGTTTCTCGAGCAAAACATGCCTGAACTTATAATGCATGATCCAGTATTTGACGAAACCCTCTGTGAAGTGCCAATCAACATTGTTGAGAAGCATTATAACCCCATTAGAAAACTCGGGTTACTACGTACATCCAAGAAGCTAAGCGCGCTAGAGCGGAAGGCGGTGCAGCTTGCGGAGGAGTTGAAGGAGGCTGCGGGCATTCCATGGAGCGCCGTCGGTATTTCTGGCTCCGTACTTGTCGGCTTAGCCACTGAAAAGTCAGATATTGACCCAGTAATCTATGGTGCAGAAAACTGCCGTAAAGCATATGAAGCGCTTGAAACCTTGTTGAAGGATAATGCTTCAGGATTCAAGCCTTACAGCTCTCAGGAGCTTAGGGCGCTGTTCGATTTCCGTTCGAAAGACACCATCATGAGCTTCGAAGACTTCGCTCGAGTCGAACGGCGCAAGGCTTTCCAGGGCATGTATGCGGGCACGGAATATTTTATACGCTTTGTGAAAGACTGGCTCGACATCACCGAGCAGTACGGCGACGTCTGCTACAAGAACAGCGGTTACACAAAAATAACAGCCACAATTGCAGATGACTCCGAAGCGCTGTTCACACCATGCACATATCAAATTGAAAACGTTACAGTTGTTGAAGGCACAAAACTGGAGCCAATAAGGGAAATTGCATCCTTCAGAGGTAGATTCTGTAAGCAAGCAAAAAAAGGCGAGATGGTTACTGTGCAGGGAAAAGTTGAGCAGGTAACGGGAAAGCAGAAGGAGCAGGTTTATTATCGCATTATCATCGGAAATAATCTTTCGGATTACATGATACTGTCGTGCTAGTGCAGTGCCCTCAAGACTTGCTCATAGTAACGTGGACAATAAGTTAAGGTAATCTGATGAAAGCTACGCTTAGGCGATTGAACCTCCTCAAGATTGCCTTCAACAATAATGGTTTCGTCTTTTTGAACCTGCTGGCGGAACTCTTCCATGTAAGAGAAAACACGCACCACTTCCGCCGCTTCCCTAGGACCACTCAAGACGTCGAGCACTTGCACATTATAAATTGATGGGATAAACGACGCTTCATCATCCGCTGTGACGCGCGCCTTAAGCTTCGCCCAGCCCCTCCGTATAATTCGCGCTTGCGTATCATACTCCGACTCAATTTCGCTCCAAGACTTAACAGGCTCAAACTCGACTTTGATTATTCTGCCGCTTCTTGGCCTATCATCGTATAAGCAGTAAATCATCTTACGGCGCTGATGCCATATGAAGTCCTTTATATCAAAATTTTTGAAAAGCCAACGCTTACCCTTCATTGCGTCTTGAGATTCAAATTCATTGCGCAAACCCGAGCTACCGCGGGCATACAAATCCTCGAGAGTTTGCCGTATCTTCGCGTTCTCCGCTTTACCATACACAACAAAGTCTATGTCTGAGTAACGTGGATGATGGAAGCCATGCAAGAGAGAACCGAATACGCCGAAATTCTGCATTTTCAATCCTGAATTTTCTAGCACGGTGCTTAGGACGCTGTGCATCGCACTTAGTAACTCGTCTTTCGGTTCAACTGCAAGCAAATACGCCAAACGCTCAGCCGGTCGGTGGGCCTCCATTATGGCGTTTTCAGGCACACCTACAAGTTTCAGCCCCAACATCTCATGGAAAACCAGGTATTGCGGATAATTTTTGGCGACAAACTTCATGCCCTCATCATTGTAGAATTTGTAGAAAAGCTGGTCGCCTCCTGTTCTCGGCGCTCTTGGGTCGGCTGAACTGAAGATGCTGGCGGAGGCGTATTCAGCGTCGCATATGTACGCGCCTGGCGGATGTGAATAGCCGAAAACGCGGAAGATCAGGCCTTCTTGTGTGAGTATGCCGTCGCGGTCTCTAAGTTTTAGAGTGGCCAAATATACTCTTCCTCTGAGGTAGCGGTTCCAACAACAACTTGATAGTAAACATCGCCCGTTTTGATGATTTCAACACGCTCCAGCATTCCGGCAACCTTGATTCTGCTACCTTGGCGAGCAACGTTTCGGTAACAGCCTATGTTGGAGACGACGCGGTCAGGAACGCGCTCCGGCGGCAACTCCGATTGGGCATCTAATGGCTTGTAGTCGGCGATTTTGTAGATGGCTGGGCGGAACATGGTCTCGGTGTCGTCGCTTATGGTGCACTGGAACTTCACCGGAGCTATTGACGAGAATTTTGCCATGCCGTAGAATGTCGTGATTTCTTTTGGCTGGCGAGTAGCATTGTACATGAAGATTTTGCCTTTGTAGCGTCCTTGAAATTTCCGCGCCGCCTCCAACCGATTGCCAACAATATAGTTAAGCGTGCCAGCGTCAACAAGCCGTGCGATTGTGGCTTCAACTTTGCGGAAGTTCTCCGAGCCATAGACCACAAAGTCAATGTCAGACTCGGGCGCATGCATGTCCAAAGCGATGGACCCATGGATACCGAAGTCCTCTAAGCCGACGCCGGACTCAGTGGAAAGCATGTCTATTAGCTCCAGCGCCAGTTTTTGCAGGCTGTCAGGCGTCTTAACTTGCCGCAGAAC
Source organism: Candidatus Bathyarchaeota archaeon (assembly GCA_026014545.1). Lineage (GTDB taxonomy): Archaea > Thermoproteota > Bathyarchaeia > Bathyarchaeales > Bathycorpusculaceae > JAOAIV01. Next base: position 80,942 of record JAOZIH010000007.1, on the reverse strand, counting down.
TTTAAGGCGCTCTCGGGGAATAAAAACCCGCTCAATCCGGTTCAGCGGCGCCGTGATTAGCTCCTTGTTGCGCAAGTAACAGTAGTATACATAATCGGGGAAATTTTTTCTGAACACTGAAATAAACGTCTTGTAGTTCTTGGCGGTGTAAAGCTTCTCCGCTCGGAAAAGTTGCCTGCCGCTGTATTTCCAAGTGCGCTCCAGCATTTCAACGTCAAAAAGAGAGCGGAATTCGGCGGGGATGTACTTAAGAAACGCAAAAACTCTGCCAGCTGGGTGCTCGTACCCAAAGGTGTTGAAGATGAAACCGTCTTTGGTTACGAAGGTATCGCCGTCAACGGGAAACCAATTAGCTGTTGCCGTTTTAACGCACCGCGAAAGAGAATGATGCTGAAGATTAAAAAAGTTATTGCAGAAAACCAAGCGCTGTGCCGCTGTTAAGCTGTTTTTTCGATTATTATTTTGTTTCCCTCAACGTAGATATCGATTTCATCGCCCACTTTGGCGTTTATGGCTTTAACCACATCTTCAGGCAGGTACACTATGGGCTTTTTCCCTGCTGTGCTTATCTTCCGCTTTAACTTTAGAGGCTGAGCCACACTGCGGATTCTTTCTCTTATGATGCGGTACTGCTCTGGCGTGAAAAGCTCCTCTCCGCATTTTGGGCACTTGAGCGCCTTAACATTTCGTAGGATAATATCGCCGTACTCGAAGTCAACTTCTACTTCTACGTATTCAGTTTTGCATTTGGGGCATTTTGGCATTTTCTGCTTTTCACCTCCCCTTCATGAGGGTTATTATTATGATTTGGTCGGAATATTCGTGGCAGATAGCAACCCAAACGCCGTTTTTGGTTTTGAGTACGTATTTTGCTTTCGTTTTGCCTTCTTTCTGTTTTTCACCTTCCCAAATTATTTTTTCAATTAGGTCAGGGGCTAAATCGTATTTCAAGGCTCGTTGAACTGCATGTTTTGTTAGGCGTATGGGCTTCTTCTGCACGTTAATTCCTAATAATATACGTGTAAAATACGTATTTAAGCTTTAAGCAAGAAAGCACAAAAACGTTAACATATTCTTCAAGTCACTTCTTAAAGCCGAAAACTAAAAAAGCAATTACTTACGCGAGGCGCATTTTTATGTTTAGCCTGTTTGGTTCCAGTAGATAATTTCTGGGTACTTTCCCGCCACTGGATAGGCTGGGTTATCATAGACTATGTCTAGTTTTGAGCCATACTGTTGTAGCTTGCTTTGAAGTTGCGTCCAAATCTGCTCTGCAGCGCTGTCGGGGCTCCATAAGCCCCAAATCGTGTCCTGCGGGTTACGCATGCCCCACCCATAGTCCTTAGGCAAAACCAATGCAACCTCAGCTTTAACAGTTCCATGCCACACAAACGGATTTTGAACAACATCACGCCAGAAACGCTCCAAAGCATCAAAATGCTCAAGCTGCAAAATGCCGTAAGGTCCAGTCATGTTTTCTGCGTAATTAAACACCACAACATATTCTGCGCCGCATTCATACGCCGTACGCATCTGGCTGTAGATTTCTTCGCCGCTTGCCAAATAAGGCGGCTCCTTGTACTTCCAAGTCAATATCACGCCCCAACTTTTGCCCTGCAGGTTCGCTGCACCCCTAACAAGACCTATTTCTTGAGCCACAGTGTTGTTCCACCCCAACTGAGCAAGCACAACATCATAACCGCTCAAGTAATCCCACCAGTAAAGCGCATAGTCAGAAGTGAAAAGCTTAACGTCAACTTGATTATGTATCCTGTCTATGATTGCCTGTTGTGTCTTTACATATGATGTGGCTACTGCGGGCATATCATCCATTGTTTGGAATGGACGTGAATCCCAGACTTTTTGGTAGGGTTCAAACTGAGAAATATCGCCTCTATCGGTCACAACAGATGGCGAACTTGGGAGCAAGCCCCTTTGCAAGGTGACCGTGCCGTTTGGCAGGTAAACCAAGAATTCGCAGTTTTCAAAATGATAATCATAATCAGCATAGCCTTTGAACACTGTTATTGTGCCATCTGGGAAATAAGTCGTCATGTTGTAACTAACTGAGTCGCTGTAACTCAAACTTATTTGACCGAAAAAGTCAAACTGCCTTACGATTTCAATAGAGCCATTAGTTTGCCTAATGGTAACACCACGCTGGTCCTTAGTGACATTGCCTAAATTTGGGATGTTATCTAATCGCCCAACGTCATCCAGCATTTTTCCGCCAGGCTCATCACCGTAATACAATCCCAAGAAGTGGCTGCCCCAGCGTTCCTGTGCAGCATTAATGAAGGCAACGGTTGTGTTTGCCTGAATTTCAAAGGCACCAACGTAAATTATGATATCTAATCCAGCCTCGACAGCACAATCGCATATTTTCTCCAATTCGGTATTCTCTAATTGGGGAATATCCATCTGCAATGGACCAGACTGCACCACAAACAAGTTAGTATAATCTTTCACTCTGTCAATTAGTTGCTTAGCTTCGGCTGCGGTGCTTCCGCCAAAGGTGACGCCGACATGGAACGGTTTCTGCATACTGTTAAAGGCTAACACAGCGATTAAACCTATTAACAACAGAAAAATCGCTATGGCTGCAAATAGTATGGCTCGTTTCATTTTGGGGACTTCGCCTGTTAGGCTCTTTTATTGCGTTATACGCTGTTTTCCTGGTTTTTATGTTTAACTTTTCTGTTAAGTGATGCTCCTTCAAAAAGGAAAAGAGCCATCGCAACCGCTGTCATTACCGTTAGGTACACGAAGCTTACATCAGGAACCAAACCGGACACGAAAAAACCGAACACCAGAATGGCGACTTCAGCGCCGAATGCGCCCATAAAAAAGAGGGCGTAAAATAGCAGTCTTGGCACAAGGTTTCTGCCAACCCAGACGTAACCGTTTACACCTGTTTTTTCTTTAAGCACATAGTCACCGTAATGGTTTCTTTCGATTAAGCCGAGGTCCTCGAGCTTTTGCAGATGCCTATGCGCCACACTTGGACTGCTAAGGTTTGCACCGCGCATAACCGCTCTTGTGCCAACTGGCCTGTTAGCATGGGCAATAAACGCGTAGACGGCTAAAGTGTTGCCTTCAAGCTCTTCGTTAGCCAAGTTTCTTCAACCTATGGATTTGGTATAGTATTGTTGTCTATTTCAGCTACTGGGAGTTATTGGCGCGAGTCCTGTTAAAGGTCCTTCCACTGGGAAAGGTATTTCGTTTGCAAAGGTTCCATATACGAATCCGAATCCGCTGCCTATATTTGTTAGTGCTATGTGTTGTAGGATTTGGTCGGTTGCTGGTGTGGTGACGGTGACGTTGCCCTTGACTGTGACCGTGCATATTTTGCTTACATCAATGTATAACGTTTGAGCATTTCTGAGCTTAGTGACAGCTAGGGGTAAATCATTGGGGTCGGTTCCGAATATGTATTTGCTGACAAGTCCCATTGAGTAGCCGCTTTTCCATGCTTCATAGTTTATGCCTTGGCCACCGCAGCCGTAATCTATGTCTTGTCCTTCGCCACGTGGTCCTTTAAAGGTCAATCCGTTTGCGAAAGTTACTGTTCCTTCAGGTCCTCCGATACTGGTAATGCTGTACGCGTTGAAGTCTACTACTATATAGTAGCCCATATTGAGAATCGGCCCTTCGTCAGATGAAACCGCGAATTTGTAGTATTCAATCTGAGCGTCTGCATCGTCTAGAGCATCAACATTCAAAGTGAAGTTTGCGACCACTTGAATATTTGCGCCGTAAAGCGTCATTGTAGTGTTTCCAGTGATTTTGTCGGGGTTGCAATAGGCGTATGTAATGTTCACTTCGCTAAGTAGCGGCTCAACCTTTGGCATTCCAGTATTTGCTTGCTGAGCGTTTTCCTGAGCCTCCGCCGCCATCAGGTATTCCAATGGCACGATTGACGCTATCCCAATTGCTATGGCGAGTATGCTGCATGCGATTAATTTTTTCTCAACCATTGGTTTTTCACCATTATAGTACTTGCAGAAAGAGCCTAATAATTCTCCCCGAAGAACAAAAGTGTTCTCCAAAAGAACACGCCAATGCCTACCCGCCAACTATATCAACGTAACTGCATAGCTGAGCCTATAAATGAGAAGCAAACGAAGATGGAAACACCAACAGTTTTTCTCACGGAAACTTTAAGAGCAAAAGCCATCTGCATCTCTTGCGGAGCAAACATTCAAGGAAATGGTCAAGTTGAAAATCGGAATCGCAACCAGAAACATGGAAGCATGGAGCAGCACCCAACTTAGAGAAGCCTTGACTAGGCGAGACATCGCATACGAGTGCTTCACTTTTCCAAAACTAGTCGCACAGCTTGGGCAGAAACCCTACTTTAGGGTAAATAGCCTAAATTTGCTCGAGGATTTAGACGCGCTCATCATTCGCCCAATTGGACGCGGCTCCTTGGAAGAGATAGTTTTCCGCATGGATATGTTATACAAACTGGAACGCCACGGCTTCCTCGTAATAAACCCCGCAGAGGCCATAGAGCACTGCGTTGACAAATATGACATACTTGCCATCCTCGAGGATAATGGCATACCTGTGCCGCGCACAGTGGTGACAGAAAGCGTAAACGAGGCGCTGAAAGCATTCAATGAGCTTGGCGGCGACGTTGTGGTCAAGCCGCTTTTCGGCTCAAGAGGCATAGGCGCAACACGAGTTGTAGACGTCGAAGTTGCAAACACAGTTTTCAAGGCCATAACTTTCCATCACGGCGTAATCTACATCCAAGAATTCGTGCCTCACGGAACCTCTGACATCCGCGCGTTCATTATCGGCGGACGAGTGGTAGCCGCCATGCGCCGCGTAGCAGAAAGCTGGAAAACAAACTACAGCCAAGGCGCCAGACCAGCGCCCATAACGCTTGACCCAGCGTTTGAAGAGTTAGCCCTCAAAGCTGCCAACGCGATAGGTTGCAAAATCGCGGGCATTGACATCCTCGAAGGCCCAGATGGACCAAAAATTTGCGACGTGAATAGTCAGCCAGGCTGGAAGGGCTTGCAAATGGTTACGAAAGTCAACATAGCCGATGAAATCGTCAATTACGTTTTATCCGAATTAAAGCGGTAAATGAGTTGGGCGATGATGCGTAAGGTGGAAATAACAAAATACGACTTGACTACAAAAACCTCGAAAAAAATGGCTGACTACGTAGCCGAAGAAAAACCACTACACATATTTGTGAACACAACCTATTGGGCGACAATCCTATGTTCACCCTCAAACCTCAAGGAGATGGCAGTTGGCCACTTACTCGCAGAGGGCATTCTAAAATCAACTGAAGAAATTATGGAAGTAGCCATAAACGAAAAAGAAGGCTCATGCCACGTGAAGCTTCAGCCTGCAATAAACCTTGAGGAGCGCTTAAGCCTCTCGCGGCTTCATCAACGCGTAGTCACCTCCGCATGCGGCGGACAACCAATTTACCAGTATCAGCGAAAGCCAGCAAAAGTGATTTCAAGCTTGACGGTTAAAGCTGAAATCCTCTTCAACGCGGTTAACCAGCTAAACTTTAAAACCGAGGTTTTCAGGCAAACCGGAGGCGTACACGCAGCAGCCATCTACACTGCGGATGGCGCTCTTGTGGCTATGGCGGAAGACGTTGGCAGACACAATGCAGTAGATAAAGTAATCGGTATGGCAGCGCTCAAGCAAACCTGCTTCAGCGAATGCTTTCTGGCATCAACTGGAAGATTATCAGGCGACATTGTTTTCAAAGCCGCGAAGGTTGGCTTGCCGATTGTTGCTTCTTTGGGCGCGGCATTGGACTCCGGTGTCGACATGGCTGAAGCTGCAGGCTTAACTTTGGTCGGGTTTGTGCGTGGAAAACGCATGAACATTTACACTTTCGCTGATAGAATTCTCTCGTAAGGGTCATCTGCAACTTGCGGAAAAGGCGTTGCCTTGCCCTCTTTTACGAGAACGCGGTTTTTGCTTTTAATGAAAACACCTAAAAACGCCGCAGTCAAACCGTTTTCACGTAAAACTTTTTCCACTTGCTCTTTGGCTTGAGAATCCACAGCCGCTATGATCATGCCCGTCGAAGACATCGACAAAACCTGCACATCTAAAAGTTGAAAAGTTTCCTGCAACTTTTGCGTCTCAGGGTTTATGGGAATTTTTTCAAATACCACTCTAAAGCCCAAGTCCGAGGCTGTAGCCATTTCATTAAGTGCAGCCACTAATCCGCCTTCGGTAGCGTCGTGCATAGCGTGCACGCCGTCAATTTTAGCAAGCTGCAATGCTTCCTTCACGCAACTCTGCATACGCACGAGCCCAGCGAGTTTGGCCGCTTGCGCAGCACCAAACAGTTTCTGCGCTAAAGCCTTATTCATCATCGAAAAGTTGACGAGAATTTCTAAACCAACAGGCTTGGTGCACAAAATAAGGTCTTCTGCTTTAGCGTTTGATGGTATGATGAGGTTTCCTTTTTCCACGGTGCCATAAGCAGTGCAGACACCTACCAATTTTGACAACCCGACATACATGCCAGTATGCCCAGTCACGATGGCCATTCCTAACTCATCAGCAGCACTACAAGCTTGCTCTAGCGCAACTTTAAACACCCGCGGCTCAATTGATACTGGCCCAAGAAGGTTTATCGTGCAGAATTCTGGTTTCGCCCCAAAAAGCGCCACGTCTGAAGCAGCATAATTGATTAGTAGCCAGCCGAACCATTCTTCTGGAACGCCAATACATGGATCAGTGGAAACAACCACATATTTATCACCCAGTAAATGCACGCCAGAATCGAAACCAGGTGAAGGTGGCACAATCATTCTCGGGTCTCTTTTTATGCAGCCTAAAAGTTTTCGAAGTTCTTCTGACGCAAGCTTGCCCATGGCGGCTATTGACCTTTAGTTTGTTCTAAAAGCTCTATGCCTCTGCGGGTTATTTTGAAAGGAATCCAACCCAACGGGTGCTCGCAGCCTTCCATTTTCACGATGCGCATTTCTCGCTGAAGCGTTTCTTCGTTAAATCGGAAAAAGAAAATGTTATGTGCCTTATTAAAGTCCAAGTCGGTGGCTCTCTGTGTTGCCAGGTCCTTTTGCGTTGCCGCTGTCATTATATCAATATTAACAATGTCATCGTAATGGGACCAGTTTATTGTCCAATCCTCGAGAAGCTCTGCGTATTTTAAGTCGTAGAAGGAAAAAAGTTGCTCGCTGAAATCGCCCGCGGCGAACCGCGTCACATGATTAGCTGATATTAGGAATTTGTCGATGCGCTTCATTTCCTCAAAATCGTCAAGACTGAAGTAGGTTACTCTCGGATCTTTAGGGAAAGGGCTGAAATGCGGGAAAGCTTGAATAGCTATGAATTTGCCCTCGTCGATGTATGGGTCAATGTTCCATCCGAAAGATTTGAAATACGCTATCAGACGCGGAAAAGGCTTGTCCATGACATCATAAGCCACTGTCTCTCCTTGCTGCAAACCTTGCCAAAGAAATTGCATGGCAAAGACAGTTTTTCCAGCTCCAGGCGGACCATAGAGAATATTGCGGGAGCCTGCTTCAATGCCTCCGCCAATCAGTTCGTCAAGCCCTTTTATTCCAGTTTTAAACTTCATTTCATTGTTTCTCCATGTTAGAGGTAAATGTTCAGCGCTTTGCTCTTCTGCAAGAGATAGACGATAATACCGCTGACAACAAGCTCTGGAACAAGATAGCTCCCATTATACACAGCAGAGTACACATATGGATTCAGTTCCGGCGCATATAGAGGCGCCCAATAGACCACGCCAGCCGCGAAGTGCATTATGAAACGGCCTATAATGCCCGCGGAAGCGCCAAGCACAGGCTGCTTTTTCGTCCATCCAGCGACGCCTAAGACGCCGAAAGCTAACGGATAGTCAAGCAGCATCTGCAGTGGATTGAGGAAGTAGGGTTGGATGGCGAATTGTATCAAGCCGTAGACTGCGCCTGCAAACAAGCCTATTTTTGGTCCTCTTCGGAGTGCAAGCCAAATAATTGGAACCATCGAACCAGCAGTGATTGAGCCGCCTTGCGGTAAAGTGTAAACTATTACGAAGCTCAACGCGGTTGCCAGCGCTACAAATATAGCGATTTCAGCTAAAATTTTAGTTGAAACTTTCTGCTTATTTAGAGAATCGGATTCGCTTGTTTCTTTCATGTTTTCCCTCCGCCAGTATTATCTGGGTCAGGTTCAAAGGGTCGACAGCGATTCAGCTGTCCTCTCAGCTGGGTCACCGCCCAGCTCCCCTAAACCTTGCTTGGGGATAATGTTATTTAGTTGTATTTTAATTTTCCTAAAGTCAATACTTAACGGAGAAAAACGTGAGATGCAGCCTCTGCCTAAAGAATATAAATTTGCCGAAATCGAGCGGAAGTGGCAGAAGAAATGGGAAGAAATGGGTATTTACTGCTTCGACTGGAATGACACCAAGCGGCCAGTGTTTAGTATTGATACGCCACCGCCTTATCCCTCCGGCGAATTCCACATGGGCAACGTTTTGAATTGGACGTATTTTGACATGGTAGCCAGATACAAGCGCATGCGCGGCTACAACGTTCTTTTCCCGCAAGGCTGGGACTGCCACGGATTAAGCATCGAAGTGCAAGTAGAGAAAACGCATAATATTCGGAAACGAGATGTGCCTCCCGACCAGTTCCGCAAATGGTGCGAGCAACTTGTGGAAAAATACATAGCTATGATGAAAGAAGGCATCTTAAAGCTTGGCTGCAGTGTGGACTGGACTACTGAGTACCGCACGATGGACCCGGACTATTGGCGGCGCACACAACTTAGCTTCATACTGCTATACAAAAAGGGCTATATTTACCAGGGAACACATCCGGTAAACTGGTGCCCACGCTGCGAAACAGCAATAGCAGATGCAGAAGTGGACTACGAAAAGCGACAAGGAACACTCCACTACATTCGTTTCCCGCTAGAAGGCAGTAGCGAATACTTGCTGATTGCCACGACGCGTCCAGAGTTTATTCCCGCATGTGTGGCGGTTGAAGTTAACCCTGGAGATGAACGATTCAGCAAGTACATTGGCAAAAATATCGTGGTTCCACTTGTCAACCGCACTGTACGAGTTATCGCAGAAGAAGCGGTTGATCCCTCTTTCGGCACAGGCGTGGTCATGATTTGCACTTACGGAGACAAGGATGACGTAAAAACAGTTATCAAGCATAAACTGCCAGTTATCAAGCTTTTAACCGAGAACGGAAGGATAAATGAGAATGGCGGCAAGTACTCGGGCTTAACTATAAATCAAGCCAGGAAAGCCATAGTTGAAGACCTCGCTGCTGCTGGATTGCTGGAGAAAACTGAGCAGATTCAACAGGAAGTTGGTGTCTGTGACCGCTGCAAAACGCATGTGGAAATTCTTGAGCATAAGCAGTGGTTCATGAAGACACGCATATTAACTGACGCTGTGGAAAAAACCGCTAACGAAGTGGTGTGGTATCCAGATTACATGAAGACACGCTTGATTGACTGGGCGAAGTCGCTTGATTGGGACTGGGTCATTAGCAGACAACGCGTATTTGCAACGCCAATCCCTGTGTGGTACTGTAAAGGCTGCGGCGAGATAATACTGGCGGATGAAACATGGGTTCCTATAGATCCGAAGCTCGAAAATCCGCGAATTGACAAGTGCCCGAAATGCGGTAGCCGCGAGTTCACCCCAGAAAGCGACGTATTTGACACTTGGATGGATAGCTCGATAACATGCGCTGTGCACGCCGGCTGGCCAGACCGCAAAGACTGGCGTAGATTTTTCCCAGCAGATGTCCATCCGTCTGGCATAGACATCATAAGAACTTGGGCATACTACCTCATGGTTAGGCACTTGGCATTATTCGGTGAAACACCGTACAAGAGCTGCCTCATCAACGGCATGGTTCTAGGCTCAGATGGCAGGAAAATGAGCAAGTCGCTTAAGAATTATGTTGCGGCGCCTGAAGTTTTAGACAAGTACGGTGCAGACGCCACCCGCCAGTGGGCTGCTGGAGGCGGCGCTACAGGCTCAGACATACCATTCCGCTGGCCTGATGTGGAATATGGTAGACGATTTCTTGTTAAACTCTGGAACGTAGCATGCTTCGCGAATCGGCTACTGGCAGATTACAGACCCTTAAAAATGGAAGATGTGAAGCTGGAGTTATTGGATAGGTGGGTTATAAGTAAAGCTGAAAAACTCACGCAAAAAGTAACCGACGCGTTTGAAAAGTGCCAGTTTAACATTGCATTGGAAGAAATTCGCAATTTCACTTGGCATGTTTTCTGCGACTGCTATGTGGAAGCAGTAAAAGATAGACTTTACAAGACGGAAATACATGGAGAAGACAAAAGAAAAGCTGCGCAATTCACTCTTTATGAGGTGTTGCATCGTGTTTTGCAGCTTCTTTCTCCAGTAACGCCGCATTTAACAGAGGAAATCTATCAAGCCATGTACGCTGAGCACAAGGGCTACAAAAGCTTGCAGGTGTCACCTTGGCCTGAGTTTAAGCAGACACTTATTGATGTGACCGCGGAAAAGCACGGAGACTTAATCATAGCGGTTATAACTACAGTTCGCAGAGAAAAAGCTGAAAAACGAATGCCACTAAACACGCAAATCAGAAAGCTTATAATTTATGCTGGAAACAAAGCAAACGCAGAAATAATCAGCGCAGGCGAAGGAGACATAAAAGGAACATGCAAAATCTCTGATCTTCAGATTTTCGCAGAGAAGGGCAGAGGCAGAGAAGTTGAACAATATCCCGAGATTCATTTTATAACCGAATATTGAACTGGGGAATACCTTGGAAAAAACTCGAGATATGAAAAAAGTTGGGATAATAGGCTGCGGAGTCATTGGCACCCTAATCGCTGAAGCCTGCCAACAAGGATTGGTTATCTGCAATGGGCTAATTCTTTATGATCAGGATGCAGAGAAAGCGGAGAAGCTAAAAAGTGCACTTCACTTTCCTGTGACGGTTGTTTCTAGCCTTGATGAGATGCTTGAACTTAAACCAAAAGTTATCGTGGAAGCGGCTTCACAGCAAGCTGCCCGAGAATATGTAGAACGTATAGTAGCCGCAGACGTTGATTTAATCGTTATGAGCACCGGCGCCCTTTTGGATTTGAAAACAAAGAGCCACAGGATTCATGTGCCCTCTGGCGCCATAGGCGGCTTAGACGCACTTGCCAGCGCTGCAATAGCGGGGATAGACGAGGTAATGTTGACTTCACGGAAAAATCCCAAAGCCTTTAAGCTGAATAATAAGGAGCCGCAAATTGTTTATGAAGGCAGTGCTGAAGAGGCGGCGCGGCTTTATCCCCGAGAAATGAACGTTGCCGCCACTCTGGCTTTGACAGTTAAACCTGCTAAAGTAAGGGTTCAGGTGATTTCCGATCCAGATGTGCAGCGGAACACGCATGAAATTATGGTAAAATGGCGGTTTGGCGAGATGTCCCTGAAGTTTGCAAATGAGCCTCATCCTGATAATCCCAAAACAAGTGCGCTTGCTGCGTGGTCTGCGATTAGACTGCTAAAGACGCTTATAGAGAAGTAATGGACACTTGTCGCTTTTTTGAGCCCTAAGTAGGGCATTAAACTTATTGGCTATTTACAATTAGCTTGTTTAAACTAAGGAAGCTAATTCGATGAAAGAAAATGGGCAAGCGTACCAGATGAAGGAGGTAAGTGAGGCTATTCCAGAATTATTCGTGCATCCACTGTTTTTGCGCCCTTTTCATAAACCAGTATAGGATTCAAGTCTAACTCTTTGATTTCAGGATGATCCATAACTAGCTTAGATGTGCTCAACAGAATGTTTACTATTGCATCTATATCTGTTGGCGGCGTATTTCGATAGCCCTTCAACAGTGGATATGCCTTAACCTTTGTTACCATTTCCTGAGCGTCTTCTCGTGTTATAGGCGCAACCTTAAAAGTTACATCTTTCAAGAGCTCAACGAAAATTCCGCCCAGCCCAAACATCAAGGTCTGACCAAACTGGGGATCCTTAACCGCGCCCACAATAACCTCAGTTGATGGCGCAGCCATTTCTTGAACCAAGATGCCAACGATGCGCGCCGTTGAATTGTATCGTTTAGCATTCTCCAAAATTTTCCCGTATGCACTTCGAACTTCAGCCGCAGTTTTCAGGTTAACCATGACGCCTCCGGCATCAGATTTATGAATAATGTCTGGAGAAACAATCTTCAGTACCACTGGGAAACCAATCTGCTCTGCAAAGTTAATTGCTTCTTCCGCAGTTTTTGCAAGTTTAAAAGTAGTAACTGGAATAGCATATTCCATGCAGATGGTTTTGGCTTCATTTTCTAATAGCACCTTTCTGCCTTCACGCCGCGCTTGGGAAATAATTAAAGTTGTGTTCAAGGCTATGACTCCTGCACTCTGTGCCACTTAAAACAAATGGTGTGGGTTTAAATTAGTTTTGGATTAATGAAAGGAAAATGGACTTAGAATAGCCTAACTAAGTTGTTGCAATGCGCGGAGCCGTTTAATTATGTTCGGGTGAGTTGAGAATGCTTCAACTAGGGTATCTGCGAATGTGAGTTTCTTTGAAAGAATTTGTTGGACTAATTGCTGGTCACTTTGCATCTCCATGGCAGATAACGCCACAGCATCAGCATTTGCGCGGTCAGGGTCAGCTATAAACAAAGCCTTGAAAGCGCTATTGTTTGGTTTTTCTCTTTGACCACTGCTGACTCTGCGTGTTGTATGAACTATCTTTGCTAGGCCAGTAGAAAGTTTCTGTGCACCATTATCTACTACAGAAACGCTATGCCTATCCGCGTAGTATTCGCGAAGCCTACTTAAGTAAAGAATCAACAAGTTCAGTATCCAGGAAAAAGCGACAAATGCTATGCCAACTAGGGCACTGCTTCCGCTTTCTTCTCTACGCCCTCGGTACATGTTGGAAAGCATAAGTGAGTAGCCAATGTAGTAGAAAAGCGCTGGCAAGAAAGAAACAGCCATCATAACCTGCACATCTTTATGCTTTAAATGCCCAAGTTCGTGGCCTATGACAGCCTCAACTTCCGACTCATTCAATGACTGTAAAAGCCCCTTGGTTACCGCAACATGATTACCTGTGAGTGGAGAGCCATATGCGAAGGCGTTTGGAATTGGAATTTGCGCCAGCATAAGTTTCGGCTTGGCTATTCTGCTTTTCTGGCTGAGATTCTCAACTATGCGATGCAGTTGCGGGTTTTCATTTTCTGGAATTTCGCGTACATGATATATGGCGCCGATAAGATAGGGTGATATTAACCATTGAATAATGTTAAAAGATACAACAAGAATACCCAGCGTTAATAAGTCGAACGTGCCAATCAAACTTAGGATTACTGTGAATACTAATGTGGATAGTCCAGTAATTATGGCCAATGTGCCGACCATAGAAAGCCGAAGTTTCCATAGACTCATTACTTCGTTCACAAAAATTCTAGTGGTAAATGGCGGTTTATATTTTTTATGCGAAGCAAATGTCCTTTTTATTGCTTAGGCAGCTTGGATAAAATATAGATGCTCAATGGTTACTTGCCTCGAGCCGCTTAAATACTGAACCCTAATAATATCTTAGCTAAACTGGGGAACCAGCAGCATTGACCAGCAAACAAGAATGGCAACATATTTATACGTTGATTAAACTGGCGGAGATGGGCGCTCACAGAAGAACCACTAAAACGTCAACCGAATATTTAGCAGAGAAACTTGGAATTTCTCAGCAAACAGCATCACGCCAATTGATAGAACTTGAGCGTAGAGGGTTAATCCAGAGAACAATAACTTCTGAAGGCAGCTTGATAAAAATTACCGATGCAGGTGTTGAAGAGCTTCAGAAGCTACATGTTAACTTGAGATTTTTGCTCGAAGCGACGTATCCGCCCTCAATTACTCTTGAGGGCACCGTTTTCACAGGTTTAGGTGAAGGCGCCTATTATATTCTAAAAGAGCCGTATAGAAGGCAATTTATTGAAAAACTTGGTTTTGACCCTTATCCAGGTACGCTTAATCTTAAGCTTACAACTGACTATGACCTTAAAGCGCGTACAGAGCTTGAGGCATATCCAGCTATTGAAATCCAAGGCTTTAAAAACGAAGACAGAACTTTTGGCTTAGTTAAATGCTATCCTGCCAAAATAGATAACAAAGTCAAAGGCGCGTTGGTTTTCGCCTTACGTAGCCATTATGATAAGACAGTTTTAGAAGTAATTGCCCCAGTTTACCTTAGAAAGCAGCTTAACCTTAAAGATGGACACAAAGTTAAGGTAGAAGTTTTTACGCTTCCCTAATAAGCGATTGAATAAGAATAGTTAATTGCGTATTGTGTTTCCGGTTTACGCCTCGCCGCCAATGCATAACCTATCAGCAGGCCTGTAATTAGTCCTCCTAAATGTGCATAGTTATTTACACCAGGACCTGAACTTAGAAACAACAGAAAAAACGCGTATATCAACGCGCCAATTATAGATTGGCTGAAGCTGCGTCTCGCGTAAACCGTGGCAGCTCCGAACATGGCGAAGATGGCGCCTGACGCCCCAACCGAAGGAACATCAAAAGGCAAAAGCAGCAAGGACAGCACATTCCCAGTTAATCCGCCCATGAAGTAGATTAGCAAGTACTCTGGCAAAGAGAACATTTCTTCACTTCTTAATCCGAAAATTAGTAAGAAGAGCATGTTACCTGCAAGATGCGCAATGTTCGCATGAACAAAGAGTGAGGAGAGGAGACGGTAATACTGTGCCTCGTAAATGATAAAAAAGTTTATTTGACTATAGTCCAAGATCATTTGGCCGCTTGTATTCAGAAAATCTCCGCCGACAAATGATGTGTAAGCGTAAAAGGCGATGTTAAGCGCAATAAGAATGTACGTGGGCTTAAATTTCTGGCTGTTGCTCATGACACCTCATCTTACAAAGTTTTCAATGATACGCTGCCTAATCTTTGATGAACTATCTAATGCGTCTTCTTCAAATTTGCCGATTCTAACTACTTCTATGTCCAAATTATGCTTGTTTATGTAATCTCTCACTAGCTTTTCCATATCCAACTGATCATATCCCAATGCGATTACATCAGGCTTAATTCGCTTAATTACATCGCCTACATCAAATTCTTCGAATCCAAGCACAGCTTCATCAACTACTTTTAATGACTCCACCAATGCACGCCGTTGGTTCTCAGGCATGACAGGTTTTCTACCCTTGCTTTTTTCCACCGTGCTATCCCTTGCGATGATGACTATAAGCTCTGCATCTTTACCGCCTGCTTTCTTGGCCTCCTCCAAGAATCGGACATGCCCCAAATGCAACAAATCGAATACGCCTGATGCTAACACTATTTTTTTCTTTCCGTGTTTGTCGGCCATCCGAACTTCACAACTCCCATAAGCCTGAGCGCATCTAATAATCCTTCGCAATATGCAATTGACGTCAGACTCGTTTCAAGTTTTTTCTGAACCCTATAATATTTGGCGTCTTCCAAATAATTTCTAACATAACCCAGAACATCTTCGATTTGATTCTCCGTTACACTTACAGGACACTTTGTCAACTTTAACTCCTTCAGAACTTTTTCTGCAGAAGCTATATATTTTGAAGTTAACTCTTCCAAACTCATCGGCTGACCCCTCGCAAAGTTTTAGGCGCACCTGCAAGCATCACAAGCGCCTCGGCTTCCATAAAATGGAGTTCACCTGGAAAAATTAGGCTTTGCGGAGGATCGCCAAAATCATGCACTAAAAGCTTTTCGACATAGTCAGCCTTGAGAGTTGGGCAGTTGCTTCCGGCTCTTGCAGCACCTACGGCAATTGTTGCAGGGGTTATTATGCCCTCTTTTCTTTTTTGTTCTATTTCCAAAAGCAACTTCAAAGCCTCATTTATGCTTAAAAAGCGTCCTTCATCAACTTTTAAATCCAGCAAACATAAGGTGTGTAATCCCAGCGACTTGTTTTGTGCAATGACATTGTAAGGTGTTTCTGAGAAGTTTTCAGGGAAGGGTATGGTAACGGTTTTTCCAAACTTATAGTTGTGCAAACCTGACAAACCGATTACAGCAGAGATTACAGAGGCACCGTGAACTATGCGCGTATTAATGCCGCATTTTGCCGCTTCAATACGTAAAGTGATATGTGTCGTAGCTATGAAAGGGTCACCTGGCACTAGAAACACGGCTTTGCCGGCTTTTGCCGCGTTCAAAATTAAAGCACCACTTTCCTCTTCCAGATCATGCCGTGAAATGACACGGAGTTGCTTGCCAACCAGTTCTTCAAGGCGCCTAATTGAGAAGCAGGGCAGAAAGCTTGTGTAGAGTTCAATGAAAACAGAGTCGGCAGTTTTTATCTCTTCCAATGCTTGGAGACTCAGTCCCTTCTCGTCATGCAAGCCTATACCTACAAACACAAGTTCGCTCAATGTGCTTATTCCTCAGAAAGTAAAATCAGCGCATGCTAACTTAAACCGTTCGTTAGCGGCATCAGTTAAGTCAAGTCGCTGATAGCTTATTGTAAACCTATGGAACCAAGATTGTGCCGTTCCAAAATATAATTTTGCTATAGCAATACGTGCCGTTAAGTCCATCATCGTATATTATATCCAGCCTATGTTTGTAGCTATCGATTAGCTGGCTGATTTCGGTGCTTAGTTTGATTGCGAAATTGTCGGCTTCCCATAAACCCCAAATTTTGTCTGCTGGTCCGCGAAAGCCGTATCCATAATCTTTGGGAAGCACATACGCAATTCTATTGTGATTGAGACTGCTGGGGCGGGGGTTATTTTTTGCGTAGTGCCAGAAGCGCTTCAACGCATCTAAATGTTCGGGTTGCAGAACGCTGTGCGTGTAATCTTCGTTGGTGTCAAAGACTAAGATGTATTTGGCGCCGCTCTCGTAAGCCAAAACTAAATCATTGTAAAGTGCCTCGCCAGATTCAAGGTAAGGCGGAGCAGTGTATGTCCAAGTGATCATTACACCCCAGTCTTTGTTTTGAACAGTCGTTGCGCCTCTGCATAGTGCCACATTTATGTGTCGGCTGTAGTTCCAGCCAAACTCTGCAAAAACCACATCATAACCTGCCTTGTAGTCAAACCAATAAAGGGCGTAATCTGAGGTGAATAGTGGTAAATGCAGCCCGCCCATATGTTCCTGAATTGAAACATTGAGAATGAGGTTCATGTTTGTAATGTATTTGTTTGCTGCATCCGTCCAATTATCTACATACCAATTAGAATCGTCTACCGCTTTTAGTGTGGCATTATCTAATTGGCGCCCTGCGGGTTCATCATAGGCATATAAGCCCAAAAAATGTTCACCCCATTTGGGTTTAGCGTCAAGCACCCACTGCCGCTGGACATTAAGCACTTCTGGGTCGTTTATGGGGTGAGCGTAAATCATGAAATACATGCTTTTATTGTAGAGGTATTGGCAAACATCGTTAAGCTTAGTGAAATTATGGGTTATTCCTGTGCTTCCTATTACGATAGTGTTAGTGTAAGAGCTTATTTTGTCAACAAGCTGCTTGAGCTCTTCAACGTTGTCGTAGGCAACATCGACACCTACAAAAATGTTTAAGGCAGGGTCATCAAAAAGCCTAGATACTAAGAAAAGTGAAACAATTAGCAAAGAGACGAGAACTATAGGTAGCCAGTATTTATTTTTCAACAGTTCAGCCCGTACATGTTATGCTAACATTAGCCTCATATAATGCCACGGCCAGTTTAAAAAATATGTCTCTCAGTTTCCAGCTATGATTCGGAAGTATTGCGGGAAAAATTGAACGAAAAAGATAGAGAATGGCGGAATAAGTTATTCTACTTTTCCTTCTTTAACCAAACGTTTGTAGTATACTCGGCATGTGTCCATCGATACGCCATGCCGTTCACAGAATTTAACAAGCACCTTCTCTACTGGTTCATCAGGCTTCTTTTCTTGAATCATCTCTTTTAACTCTTCAATATGATGCTTATCGCCTTTCTTACTCATTTTGCTGCAACTCCTTAAGTGTTGATTATGCGTGTTGTTAAAAAAAAGGTTTCCGCCACTTCATTGCCATGTTTAATCAAAAAGGAGCGGGATTAACTACAATAGGCAGATTCAGTTACAAAGTTTTTAAAAATCCAACAAACAATTTTGCCTATTCCAGCAAGATTCTTTTTCGGTCGCGGCTCCACAAGTAACCTGAAAGGAAGATAAAAGCTATTGAGATCCCTAACAATAGCAGCAGCATTGAAACAGCGTTGCTGAATGCGTTCTCGAACATCCGCTTTCCTCCTCCAATTTTAGTTGTGGAACGGTTAGCATTAAAAAGCAAAGTTTCAAAAGCAGACATACCAGTAACATCAGAAATATTGCGTAAAATGATATATGCCGCTGCTGACACAAACGTTTTATAAGATTTCATAATAATGCTATTTCAACCGGAAGGTGAAAGAAAGGAGAAGGCTTCCATCACAATTTTTATCTATTACAACTTGGTTGAAAACTTGCTAGAGAAAGCAGTGGGAAACAAAGAATTTTCATGAAACTATGCTACTTCAACTTATTCTGTTTATTTTTGGCGCTGTATCGCCTTCTATGCCAAGGTTTTTTGCTTCTTTCACTTGTAGCATGCAATCTACACTGTACGCGTCATTGAAGATTTTATAATCGATCATCCCAAGGAAGGCAGCGTCGATGGACACAGGCGAGTTAGAGGCGAAGATGCCCACATCCTTCATTACTCTTTCGCCTGGATTGGGCAAGCAGTCACAATACTGCGTAATATCCTTCGCGAAGCTCACGTAGGAAACTTTGCCTTTTCTAAAGGTTGAGAGCACACCATACGCTGCAGAAGCTAATGCCCTGCAAAGATTATTCTTGTCCGTAAGTTTTATCGCGCCTGTTGGGCAAGCCTCTGAGCACATGGGACACCGCATACATAACGGCGAAGTGTTCCTAGCTTTCCCCTCGATTATTTCAGGTAAATGCATACTACACGCGTCCTTGCATTTGCCGCATCCAATACACTTTGACGTATCTATCTCCAAACCTATCGTCCTATGTTGCCTTAGCTTTCCCGCTTGCGAAGTACAGCCCATGCCTAGATTTTTTATGGCGCCGCCGAATCCGCTGAGCTCATGACCCTTATTATGCGAAACCACAATCATGGCGTCAGCTTCAGCTATAACGCCTGCCACCTCGACTTCTTTTAATATGCCCTTAGTTTTGACGAGACGGGCGTTCTCGCCGCGCAGGCCATCTGCCACAATAAACGGGGCCATGCCAAACCCATGCATTAACGCCGTGACTGTGTGGTCATAACCGTTGTTCCGCTGTGCACAATAGTAGGTTGTGGAGTCTGTGAGAAATGGCTTGCCTCCTGCCTCTTTGACTCTGCGGACTATGTCGTGAACAAAAAAGGGCTGTACGTGATAGGGGTTGCCTAATTCGCCTACATGCAGCTTGACAGCAACGAGGTCGCCCTTTTCTATGCAGTCAAAGGTGCCTGCCGCATCATATAGGCGATTAACTTCTTTTAACATATCATGCGAAGTATTCCATTGAATGAAATGAACGGACACAGCGGATTCCTCCAAGCTAGGTAAATTCATTACAAATAGAATATTTAAACTGCTATAGGCTTGCACGGCAAAATTGCATATTATAAAATATACTTGGTAAGAACTCACTTCAGATAAAGTTTGGAGACATATTCACAAAAAAAGTTTTTGTTTTTATGATTATTTTTAGGCTGTTTATTTAGTTGGGTAACATAACAACATTATTGATAAAAACAAGTTTCTTTTCTAGTAAAAGTCTGCGGTATATTTCATAGAGTCGTTTTCTGCTTTTCTCTGTCACACGGCTAAAGCCAAACACCTTTGCAGTTTCAACTATCAATGAATCAACGCTTATGCTTAAAGCGTATTGGGCGATCAGTAACATGGCATTTGCAATTTCTTCGGGCGGGATATGCTCCAGTGCTCTTTTTGATTCAGGAATATCAGCCACTGGCACACGCACCGGCACATTTTGCATATTGGGCGGCCAAAGAAAATATCCTTTAACTGCAACCTTTCCATCTAGAAGCAAGATATTAAGCGCCTCTCTCACAGCTTGAACGACTTTTGGCCCACAGCGCTTTAATCCCCATGCAGAGGCTAACCTTCTAACTGCAAGGTCAAAGTGAATGGGGCCTTCTTCTCTTACAAGCTCTTCTAAGAGGCGACTCTGCAGTCGGCGATTCTCGTCAAAATGGAATTCGCTTGAGGGAACTGCCGGATCATACTTAGAAGACAGCACGCTCGTATTCGTATTGAATTCTATGCGTAGGGCATGCACCTTGTAAGGAACGCCAATCTTGTCCAACCCTGAAAATTGAACTCTTTGAACCTCAGCGCTCAGCCTCGCGCTATCTACTTGCTCTTCTATCTGGCGATTAGCAGTTGAAACCATTGCTGTCTTCTGGGATTTTCTGGCTTCTTCCAAGGCAGCGGCTAATCGCTTGATTTCTGATTCTCGTCTCGCCACCCACGCTGGCGACCATATGCGATGAATCTTCCAAGATAATTGGCTAAGCACTTGCTCTCTAAGTCGGTCTCTGTCTCTTGCGCTATTGGCAGAAGCATATGTTGCGCCGTCAAATTCTATTCCTAAAAGATAATTGCCAGAATCTGGGTCGATTACTCCTATATCAATTGGGCAACTACTATAGCCCACTTTGGGAACAACCTTATAGCCAAGGCTTTGAATTACTCTTGCTACATCCTCTTCTATAAAAGATTCAAACTCACCTGCTTTCTGCTTAGGCAGATTCAACACATCAGGGCCTTTTTCAGCGTATTCAAGATACTTCTGCAGAAGTATTGTGCCCTCGGATTTGGTTGATTTAACGTCAATATCAGAAGATTTTATGGAAGTTACAAGAATTGTGCGTTCTCTAGCGCGAGTAATTGCAACATTCAACCGCCGCTCTCCGCCAGCCTTGTTTATAGGCCCAAAATTCATCGTAATCTGGCCCTGAGGGTCGTAGCCATAGCCGAGGCTTAATATTATAACGTCACGTTCATCTCCTTGCGCGTTCTCCAGATTCTTGACGAAAAATCCTTCCAGGCGATCTTCCTTGAAGAAATGTTCGAATTCAGGATGTTGCCGCCTACGCTGTTCAATCGCTTCCTCAACAGCAGTCATTTGCGCTATACTGAAAGTTATTACTCCGAGCGTTTTCTGTGGATACTTTTGGAAGTGGTCAAAAACTAAGTCTGCAACAACCTCTGCTTCTCTAGGGTTGTCGCGCCGGCCACCGCGATCATATATTCCGTCTGGAACATAAACTAGCTTCACGCCTAAAGCTTCATGTTTCGCTATTGCGGAAGGGAAGGTTATGAGATTACCATTATAGAAATGATGGTTAGAGAAAGCTATTAGTTCCTCGTGTCTGCTACGGTAATGCCAGCGCAGAGTCTTGACTGGCAAGCCAACTCCAATGCATTCGTCTAGTATACTATCGAAAACTTCAACATCTTCATCCTTGATTTCGTCCCAGTCGATTTCTTCAAGTAGTGATTTCAAGAAGAATGAGGTAGGCGGCAGTTGTTTGTTGTCGCCTGCTATTACTATTGTTTTTCCACGATAAATAGCGCCAATGGCATCTTCAGGAACAATCTGAGAGGCTTCATCGAAGACAACAACATCAAACTTCATCAATTCAGGGGGAAGGAACTGGCTTACAGAAATTGGGCTCATAAGCAAGCAAGGTTTGAGACGGAACAGAAGATTAGGGATTTTCTGTAAGAGATCGCGGATGGGCATTAACCGCTTCTTTTTCATAGCCTCTTTCATTAATGTCGTCACTTCCGAATCATCTGCTTGAACAAGTATGTCCTGTGGCTTTCTGCTGTTTGCCGCCGCGATAACCCGATTTGGCGAAAGGCGAATTAACTCTTGATCAAGCTTTCTGAATTCGTCAATTAGCTGCTCATGGGTTTCTCTTCTAAATTTGCATAGTTGCGTATCTTGAGCGTAGAGGTGATTAAGCCATTCCTGGTAAACTGACTTTCGAAATATATCGACAAGTTGAGAGGCAGGAGGGGAATTCTTGACAAGGCGGTCAAAAAATGCAGATAGACCTTCCAGTGCAAAGAGGTTTCTGACTTCTTTGAAATCAACCCAAACTTGTAGATCGCCAACTCGTTCTCTAAGCAATCTGATCTTGCTTTGAATTGCCTCAAGACTAAATTCTTGCAGTCTCTTACCTTGATATGTTGGTGCTGTTTCGAATCGAGACTCCAATCCCTCCAGAGTCTTCGATGCCTCATCATAATATTTAATCAAGTTGCTGTTAGATGGAGCGTAATCAGCGCCATGAGAGATTACATATGCAAAAAGTTCAGGGATCAAAGAAGACCCAAATGCAGCTTGAACCTTTTTAGTCCAACGAAGAACCGAGATAATTTCTTCCCAGCATGTCTCAAGTCCTGCAAAGCGGAACCCAAATTTTGCTTGAAGATGCATTGCCTCCTCGAGGATTGCAGTCTCTTTTTTTCTAACATTTTCAGCATCTTTTAAGTCAGCAATTAATTGTTTGTAATTCGGCAGTTCTCCACTCTTATTTGTCTTTAAAGTTTCCTCTGTCATTTTGCAGAGAGCGGCAAGATGCCTTTCAACTAAGCGAGCCCACTCTTGAAGCATTGCTATAGGTGTTTCATGTAATGGCAAACTAGAATTAGGCATATAGGACATTGGTAGTAGGTCGCTTAATTCCATAGCAAGCTGATCCCAGTTCTCACAGGATTCCTGTAATTCATTGCCGACTTGTTTAATCACGAGCGGTGGATCTGACCCGTATGAAACTAGCCTAGCTATATTGGCAGGTACACCCATTGGCGCTAATAATTTTAGTAGTTCTGATGTAGTTGCCATTGCTTTTTCTATTCCCTGAAAATCTGTCCCGAACCTCTTGTAGTAATGCCCCAGCAAACTTTGAACAGTATTTGCAGAAGCCTCAATTTCGGCACGTAACATCTTTAGCCTGCGCGCCTCAATCAAATCTTGCAAAACAGACTTCGGAACTTTGCCATCACGCGTTAAAAGAGCTATTTGCTTCTGGTCGCTATAGAAACGTGGGCGTAACCAGCGGAGGAAACTACGATACGACTCACTATAACGTTTTATTAAACCATCAAGGTTTATTTTGAAAATTTCTTCGGTGTAAGTTTGTTCCAGCTTAAGCTTCAGGGCATTATATTCTTCATATGTCTTCTTTATTTTTGGAAAAGCATCTTGTACTTGCTGGAAATAAGATGAATCCAGCCATAGGGCTTCAGGTTTATTCTCTGAGAAGCAGAGAAGAGCGATGCGGGATAGTTGTCTAATTCGGTCAAGTGTAAGATTTTCTGTTGGCAAACCGAACAGCAAAGCAAGCTGTTGTGCTTTTTCTTTCCATTTTTCTGATAAAGCAATGGTCTGTTTGGCGAAATCTAAGAGCTTCTCCCGTTTTTTAAGAAGCGCGCTTTCTTCTATGTTTGAGTGTAGAAGCAAATTGTTGATTGCCAAAAGGGCTTTTTCAAATTCTTCAGACTTACTAATAGGCAAATTGAATAAATCGGGGCTATAATGCTCCAGTAAACGGTTGCGTGTTGTTCTACACCACTCAGCCATTGAACGATATGTTTCTGCTTCAGAGATTAGTTGATCAAGATTGGGATGCATCACCCAGCTTGCTTCAGGTTTAGGACTCTCCAATAAAAGATTACTTATTTCAATTAGCCATTTAATCTCATCAAATGTTACGGGAGCTTTTAAGCCCAATTGTTTTGCAAATTTTTCAGATTCTACTCTCAACGCTTCTATGGCTGAAATTAGATTATTGAGAAATGTGGATAATTCTGAACGAATCTCTACATTGTAATTGTTTCCGCGATAGCCGCGCCATGGGAAATCCGGGTCTTCCACAACTTGCCAAACATGTTTCAGACGATGCATCAAATGTTCTATCTCATGCAGTTTCTGTGGAGTTAAGCTTTCCACATTGGGAAATTCAACTTGGACAAATGGAACATATTCTAAGCGCGAAAGTTCGCCTAACACTTCATACGCGCTTTTCTGTAAAGGAGCCCGTTTTTGATGAAGTGAAACTACATAACTATTCAAGCTTTCTCGTAATTCAGCAAAGCGCTTAAACTCATGCTCAGCGGGCAGTTTACGAGGAACCAGCTGTTCATCAAGGCAACGTTTAAGCTCAGCTACAACTTCTTGCTTATTGGCTTTGCTGCTATGAAGCTCCAAACAGAATGAGGATAAGCCAACCTCGCGTAGCCGCTTATAAACCACCTCGAGAGCAGCCATTTTATCGCTGACAAATAGGACAGATTTTCCGTGAGCTATGCATTCAGCGATAATATTGGCTATTGTTTGGCTTTTGCCTGTACCAGGCGGACCTTGAATCACAAAGCTTTGCCCACGCAAGGCATACTCAATCGCTACTCTTTGACTGCTGTCTGCGTCGAGAACTTGAAATGACTTTTCAGGCAGTTGCACTATGTCTACGTCTTTTTCTGTGGGAAGAGAATTTTGAGTGAACGGGATTTTCTCAACGCCGGCAATAGCGCGAATTAGAGGGTGCCGCTTTATTATGGCTTCATTTGCGTCAAGATCATTATAAACAACTATTTTGTGAAACGAGAAAAGCCCAATTGCCACAGTATCTTCTACTCGCCAACCGTGTTCGGCAGCAAGTTTCGTAACAGCACTAAGGTATTCAGTTAGACTTTGGTATTCCAAATATTCAGGTAAAGGTGGAAGTTCGATTTTAAAAACAGCTTTCAAGTTCACTTGCAAAGCAGGATTCAGAATTACCTCTTCTTCTACAGGAGGAACGGAAATAAAGAAAGGCGCCCTAAAGGATTCCCTTTTTAACTCGATTGGTACAAGGATTAGAGGCGAACGGACTTCTTCGGAAGTTTCTTTTTCTTTCCAGACCAGCATCCCAAAAGAGATATGCAATAGCCGTATGCCTCGTTCTCTATAATCCAGAAGCGAACGTCTGTAGAGGTTCTTGAGGACTCTTTCAAGATCGGTTCTGCTGATCCCGTCGCATACGAGTTGATTTGCTGCTGGCTTGTTTTTTTCACTGCTAAGTAATCCGTTCCCGGATTGCAGCGGCTGTTGAAAATGCTCCTCTTCAGGAGGGTACCAAAACGCCATTTTCCGTTTTCTTAAAACAAGTCTGTTGAAGATTGCTTCCATGTTTGGACGAGAAATGAAAAGATTCCCTCTTTTACTGGGCGTGAAATACAGTAAGCTGTTTCGCCGCGATAGGTCTATGAGCCGATATTTCCAGTCTTCAATGCGACGCGACATCGGCGAAGCATACTTTTCTCCAATTGACAGAAATTCATCCTCTGACATCAAATCACGATTCTGAACCATAGCCTTTAACAGTTATTATGAGGTTTAGGTTACTTTAACATTTATGGTTGACAACGAACAAATTACTTTTTCCCAAAAACATTAGCCCATATCCACGTCACTTTTCTAATTCAACATTTAAAAAGCCATTTATGTGGAAAGGTGAAGGGCGGATTATACTGTTCTAAAATCAATCTGGCATATAGAAAACTTGCTGGTTTTAACAGGTCAATAAGAAAAAAGAGGAAAGGATGATTACCAGAGTCTAATTGGACCTAACCGTTTTTCACGTTTCTTCAAGAATGCACTCTCTACGCCAGTCACAACAGCCATCACTGAAACGGCGCCTTTTAGTTCTTTGTCAACTCTCGCACCCCAGATGATCTTTGCCTTTGGCGGTAACGAGCGCTTCATAATCTCAGCGGCATGGTTAACTTCAAATAGCGTCAGGTCATCGCCACCTGCAACATGAATAAGCAAGCCACGTGCTTTCGTCACATCTTCAATGTCCAGAAGGCGATCGTTTAATGCCTTTTCAACAGCTTGCTCCACCCTGCCTTCTCCAAAACCTTCGCCTATGCCTATGGACGCTAATCCTGCTCCTGACATTATTGCTCTTAAATCAGCGTAGTCCAAGTTGATCAAGCTCGCAGTGGTGATTGTTTCCGTGATGCCCTTTACGAATTTGCCGATTGTGGTATTAGCTACTCCCAAGGCTTCTTTGAAAGGCAGATTTCCTGCGACTTTGACGAGCCTGTTGTTATCGATAACTACAACCGTATCGCATGCTGCTTTTAGCCTGTCCAAGCCTTTTTTAGCAATTGACATTCGGGCTGTTTCAACATCAAAGGGAAGTGTAACGACACCGACAACCAGATGGGGCAAGCCTGAACTTGAAAACTTGTCGCGTAACGCTTCAGCTAAGCCTATTATTGCGCCTGTTCCTGTTCCTCCGCCTAGGCCGGCTACTAAAAAGATTATGTTGGCACTAGCAACTTCGTTTATGACTTCGTTTGCGGTTTCTCGTAAGGCTTTTTCGCCTATTTCAGGGTAGCCGCCACAGCCGAGTCCGCGTGTTAATTTTTCGCCTATTAGAATTCGTTTGTCAGCTTTGGTGATTTTAAGGTGATTCGCATCGGTGTTTACTGCTACGAGTTTGCCGCCTGCTATGCCTCTTTCCTTGACCCAGCTTACAACGTTGCATCCTGCGCCTCCGAGACCAACAGCTACTACTGTCGGGACGGCGAGCCGCGCAAATTTTTCGATTTTTTCTTCTTGTGTTTCTGTGGGTATTCTTGCTTCTGCAAATATTTGTTCGGTTTGCAATTTTTCACCTCTGTCTGTATTTTTAAAGACGCGCAAACTAATAAATATTACGTCTTACGAATTAATACGGTTTTTGAAATAAAACTTAAAAAGACAATCCACCTGCAGCAAACTAGTTATTTAAACCATAGCTTGAATGCGCATTTAGTTTAGTTCAGAATTCGAATTAGATTCTAAAATTTAAACAATATTTGAATCTAAGCAACCATTTTTATAAATCTTAATTTGATTTTCACACATGTTAAATATGATTATAGATTCGTATGATAAATGCATACGTTCAGATCACAAAAGGAGAAGCTTCGCATTGTTAGATAAAAAAAACGCTAACACCAAAAAAACTGAAGAAGAAAAGAGCACCCAAGAAGAGATTCCCCAAACCTCAGACAAAAACAACAACAAGTTTGCAGAAGATGAATTATCCAAACTGAAATCAGATGTTAACAAATTATCAAATGATTTGCAGACAACAGTAACTGAACTCAAGAAATCTATTGTGGACATCCGCTCCGCCGTCAGCGAAATTGAAAACCCGTTTAACCTGCTAAGAACAATTTCAAGCGAAAAAGACTTGAAAAACATAAGCGACGAAAGATTGCCGCCCGGCGTTAAATCAATTATTTTAGAAAAGCCCCAAGAAAGTGGTGTGGCTACTGAGGAAAATAGAGAAGAAACTAGGACAAAAAACGTAGAAGCACAATTTACTTCAGAGCCCAAAATGCAAATTCAACCAGAAATCAAAAATATTGAAGAAACACGCGCCGTAGAATCAAAACTGTCTAAAGTCAGCTCTGCATATTTAGACTGGATTTGGGATCTCCTAGAAGCTGGATTAAAAGCAAGTGAGATACACCAGCTTGCATGTTCTTGCGAGTATATGGGCTATTTGCCACCACAAACCAACGAGATTATCTATTCTTTAGCGGTTGTAGCTGAAAAACTTCGAGGAAAAGGATTCACAAAGGGATACCTACTACTCAATCTGTACAGGGCGGCTGCAATCTCAAAAGTTAGTATAAGTCATCAAGATGTGGAAACACTCATCGCCTTAACTGAAAATCAACTGAAAAGGGTGAAATCGGCAAAAGGTGCTGAATGATGGGTTTCTCTGTAACGCTGTCGCATATAATCATGGTCATAGCATCCGTGTGTTTGGCAAGCGCTTTTTCCGCATATGCATTCTACACAGGCAATGTCGTACAAAGTGAGTTAATGCAAAACATTAGCGACGCCAAGAGAATGGCTAACCTCCAATTAGAAATAGTTTATGCTACAGTGGACAACTCCACAGCACCCGCGCACTTTGCAATTTACGCAAAAAATGTTGGCAATTTGCCATTCAAAGATTTTGCGTATCTAGACGTTTATGTTGGCGAATACTGCCAGGCGCAATTATACTCTTATAATGCAACAGCTGAGGCGGGTAGCGGCCAATTTACCATTGCAGATGCTAACGGCGATGGTGTTTGGGAGCCACGAGAAACCGTTACAATAAGAGCCTACCCAAGTAGCATTTTAAACGGCACCATCTTTGAAGCAAAAATAGTTCCTTCAAAAGGAATAGGAAGCAGCTACCTTTTTCCAGCACCAGTTTCCTGAGGTGAGCACTTGGGCTTCTCGGTAACGCTGGCATCGGCTATCGTTTTCATAGGATTCTTAGTAATTTTTGCCTCTTTTACGACAGCCTTTTTTCAGGGCATAAAGGAGCTTTACTATACTGCTGAAGCTTATATAAGCCATGAAAGAGCCAAAATCGATGTCAAATTACAGCTCACTATTGAAGCGATAAATGCTACAGGATGCATTGTTACGGTTAAAAATCTCGGGTCGAAAACGATTTTTCTGAAAAACCAAAACGGGTTCAACTGGAATACCATAATATTGTCTTATGGGGAAGGTTCTCAATGGCATTCATACCTTATTGAAGAATATGAAATACTGGAGATTAGAGTTTCTGGGACAAACAGCACGTTTAGCCCAAGCATTCATGATTATTTGAATTTTGGAGAAGAAGTGAGCTTAGCATTCACCATTCCCAATGGAGCACCGGAAATTCCCGCGCAAGGCATTGTTTCTGTAACTTTTGCTTCACATTATGGCGTAACCGCATCAGGGGAGGCTGTCAAAGAATAATGCAAGTTATAAGCTTGGGGATACCAGAGTTAGACAGAGATCTTGGCGGTGGAATACCGACCCCCAGTCTGATATCGATTGAGGGAGATTATGGCTCGGGAAAAACTGTTTTTGTCCAACAAGTAGTTTATGCAATGCTCAAAAGCGGATTAAGAGTCTATGTAGTGTCCAGCGAGGCCACTGTAAAAGAATACCTGTCTATGATGGAGTCTGTTAAGCTTGACCCGTACAGTTACTACCTTTCAGGGCAATTTAACATTTATCCGTTGCATGTTGAGGGCGGAAGATGGAGCGAGTTTCTCAGCTCCTTCTTTTTAAGGGTAACCACGAACTTTCTTGAGCTAAAGAAAAAACATTATGATGCCGTAATTATTGACAGTCTAAGCGTTTTAACTGTGGATACACCTCCATATGAATTTTTGACGTTTATTACTCGACTTAAAAACTTGGTTTCAGATGGCAAAACTGTACTTATCACTTTTCATCCAGAATTTCTTTCTGAAGAGTCCATAATGAAGCTTAGAGCAAGCTCCGACGTTTATTTCGTGCTGAAAAATGCGAGCATCTCGGGTATAGATGTCAAAGTGCTGCGAATCGTAAAGCTTTGGGGAGTAAGCGGAGAGCGGAAAAGCGCTATTTCTCTTGAGATCAACCCGCAAATAGGCTTAAGAGTGATGCCGCTCAGCGGAGTAAAGATTTAGGAGAACATGCTTATGAGAGGCAAACTTGATTTAGCGCTTAAAAAATTTGGCTTTAACAGCAAATCGCCCAAAACTGAGGTGAAAGAAGATCCGTGGCCTTTTAAGAAAACCGTCTGCGAAACCTTAGAGAGCGCGGTGAAAGAGCACCCGTACTTGGCGGATTATCTGAACACTTTGCCTGAAACGCCAAAATATGTTCCGAATCTTGACGCCGGAAAAATTGAGAAAGAAACTAATGTGATGTATCCTTTGGGTTTAGGTATTTATGCACATGTCACGGTAGGCGGAGAAATTAGCAAATATGCCCTGATAGAACCTCCGAAGCCGGATCGCGAATTATTAGACAAAATAGAGATGGCAGTTGCGAGATTGGTTGAGGACAGAGAGTATGAGGGGCAAAAAGAAAATATTTTGGCTGCCCTCTTTAAGCGCGCGATCAAAAGTAAAATGGTGAAGCTCCCTAGGGGAGTAGATGAAAAAATTCTTCTATATCACTTCTTGCGAGAAAAAGTTGGCCATGGCTTTTTAGACGGTTTTTTGGCTGATCCAGCGCTTGAGGACATAAGCATTCCAGGTGCAGGCAACATTTTCGTTTATCATAAGCTGTTTGGGCATTTGGAGACAAGCGTGAATGTTTCGAAGAAGGAAATTGATAATTTGCTGCGAAGCATATCGGAAAGATACGGGAAAGTTTTAAGCTACATGCACCCCATAATTGACATTCATCTGCCGGATGGCTCAAGGCTGAACATTGTTTTTGGCGAGGACATAAGTCTAAGAGGAAGCAACTTTACTGTGCGCAAGTTTCCGAAAGAACCCATTTCAGTAGCGCAATTAATCAAGTGGAACACGTTTACGGCGGAGTTAGCGGCGTACTTGTGGATGCTCTTTGAGATAGGCGTCTCGGCGATAATTTGCGGAGAAACTGCTTCAGGTAAAACAACGACGTTGAATTCGCTTACGTGTTTTATTGATTCTGACTCAAAGATAATTAGCATTGAAGAAACGCCGGAAATAAGTGTTTACCATAAAAACTGGATACGAGAAGTTACGCGACTACACACCGGCGTGCCAGTTACAATGTTTGACTTGTTGAAAGCGGCTTTGAGGCAGAGACCTGACTATATCATTATTGGCGAGATAAGGGGAGAAGAGGGCAGAATAGCTTTTCAAGCCATCGAGACCGGGCATCCTGTGCTTTCAACAATGCACGCAGGAACGCTGGGGCAGCTTTTTCAAAGACTTACGTCACATCCGATTGACGTGCCGAAGACGCATATAGACGGATTGAACTTGGCTATTTTTCAGGCTAGAATGGAGCGGGGAAAAAAGTTCATTCGTAGAATGACTTCAATTAACGAAATTATTGGTTATGAGCCTGATGAAGGGCGATTAAACTTTTTGCCCATATTCATGTATGATGCTGATGTAGATCAATTTCGCTTTATGGGTTCAAGCTATCATTTGGAGAACAAAGTCCTCGCTTTCAGAGGTTGGGGAAAAGAGAGGTTACGGGAACTTTATGATGAATTGAAGGCTAGGGCGGAGATACTAAGTTTTCTTGCAGAGAATTTTCCCTCATTTACTGATGTTTGGAAGACTATAATTGCTGTTCGGAATCAGGGAGTATGGGAAGTTCATCGGAAAGTAAAAGAGATGAGGATTCCTTGGCAATAGCGGATTCTAAAAGGCTTTTTTTGCTTCTAATTCCATCCATACTTTTCTCAGCATACTATCTGCTGTGCGAGAAAATATTGGAGGGACTACTTAGCCTTTTCATAGGTGTGGGCTTTTCATTTTTATTAAAGCGGGTGTCAAAGAAGCAGCTTAGGACCAAAATTGATTATATGCTTACAACCGCCATTTTTCACATGTATGGTTTGTCGCTTGGTGAAACGTCGCCATCGGATTTAGTGAACGTGATCGCTGATAATAGGGAATATGGTTTTTACAGCAGAGTCTTCAGGAGAATACGGAACTTGGCGAAGGATTTCGGGTTTGGACTTACGAAGGCAACGGCGCATGTGGCTGAGACCGTTAAGTCACCGCTTAAGGATATTCTTGTTCGTTGTACAAACGTGTTTTCGAGTGTTGAGCCTCGGGGATACTTGGAAATGGAGGCTTCTATGCTTATGGAGGAGTATTCGGGTTACTATACGCGTGCGATTGAAACTTTAAAGACTCTTGGCGGAATCTTTACGACTTTTCAGAGCATCACAGTTTTCTTGATTATGACTTTAGTTATTATGACTGTTTTCATGATCGATCCAAGCGCGATAGTTTTCGGGTATTTGATTGCGATTTTAGCTACAGTAATGATGTACTTTCTTTTCAGATCCGCATCACCTAAAGAACAACTTATCTATATAGGGAAGTACCCTCCAAAACTGTATTCTCTGCTTAGATGGGGCGCTTTAGCCACTGTTCCGTCTTCGGCGGTGCTTGCGTTTTTCCTTTACTTTGCCATGGGACCGCCTATCGCTTTCATAGTGCTTGGCTTTGGTACGCTCATTCCGGGGATTTTTGGTTACATGCTTGAGAAGTATGTTAATAAAATCAATAAGAATTATCCGACTTTTTTGAAGGCTTTAGGAGAGAATCTGGCTTCTACCGCCGATTTGAAGGCGTCTCTTTCGTATATTCTTTACATGGAGCTGGGACCTCTTCGTAAACTTGTTAAAGAAGCATTGGCGAGAGTTAAGTTGGGAATAAACCATGAGCAGGCGCTGGAAACGCTTTCTTCAGAAGCGGCGTCTTATCAGGTGCATATGAGTAACAAGATATTGCTTGATTCTTTGAATAGAGGTGCCAATGCGCTTGTGATAGGTAATGCATTGGGAAATCGCGTGGTGAAGTTTCTGGAGTTTAGGAAGATGCGGGATGCTGTTGCGAAGAGTTTTCAGACGTTGGTTTTGGTTATGCAGCCTATGACGGTGGTTTTGTTAGTCATTTTGGAGGTGTTGGCTGGTTTTATGTCTCAATATTTGATTAACTTGCCGTATTTTGGTTTTAATGAGATACCGATGGCGATAATTGAGGCAGGTAACATAGTTGTGGTTTTTGTTATGGCTTTGGCTAATGCTTTGATTGTTAAAGAGGTTTCAGCTGGATATTGGGGTACTTTCTTTTTGAATTTTGGGTTGCTTTTGATATTAAGTGGGTTCACGTGGATGGTTGGTCGTGCTTTGATACAGAGCGTGTTGGGTTCGATGCCGAGTTTAGAGTTGCCGGTGTAGTCTTGCTTTTGTTGATGTAAATTTAGTTGGTTTTGTGTATTTTTTGCAAAGGTTTTTTGTGGTTTTGGTGAATTTTTAATTTATTTGTGTTCTGATTCGGATTATCCAAGAATGTTTATTAAATCTTAATACACAATACATATTCAGTGTAAGTAGTAGTAGTCTAAGTAGAGGAAGTAGCAGAAATGAAAAGACAAAAACCAAACATAAAATGCAACAAATGCGGATACTACTGGCACACAAAATCAAAACTAAGAATGGTCACTTGCCCTTCATGCAACCAAAAAATCCGCAACACACAGCAAAGAGCATACCTAATCGAAAACTTTGCATACCAAAAGCGAGGCATCATAGGTCTAGAAGCAGCCATAGTGCTCATAGCCTTCGTTATAATCGCCGCCGCCTTCAGCTTCATGGTTGTAAACCAGGGACTTTACGCAACCGAACGCGGCAAAACCGTAATACAGGAAGGACTAAAACAAGCAAGCACACCATTAACAATAGATGGCACGGCTTTCATGCGCACAACACCTGACGGCACGAAAGTGGATCTTATCGTTATTCCTGTCAAAGCTTTCGGCGTGAAATATGTACCCGCAGGCAGAAACCAGACAGTCGTAGTTCTGAGAGTAGGCGAAAGAGCCTGGGCAAACGCGTACTTAGGCGTGCTATACGTTGGCTACCCAAACGGCGCAGCCTATAACGCAACCACCTTAACGTATGACCCAACAGGCAAAGAATTCGATGACTTTGCAGGCTTCCAATTAGCCAATCAAACAGTGACCGGCCAACCTTGCAATGTCTATGTAAATGAGACATACAGCAACGGCCATAGCAAAGGCCTCACAACAGGAGTTGTTCTCGCAATAGTAAACAGCAACGGTGACGAGGCATTAGACACAGGCGAAAAAGGATTTCTGCTGATAGGACTAGCGCCGGATGCTGCCGCTTCAGCTAGAACGCAGATAAACATTGAGATACGGCTTGAGACAAGCGCAACGCTTTCAATTGAATTATCAGTGCCTGCATCTATGCCTGCGAATAATTATGTGCCTGTCGCTTAGAGGTGAAAAAGCATGTGGAAGTTATTGAAAAACAAGCGAGGTATCGTTGGAATTGAGGCGGCTATAGTGCTGATAGCCTTCATAATAATCGCCGCCGCACTAAGCTACGTAGTCATCAACATGGGCTTCTACACCACACAAAAAACAAGAGATGCAATGGCTTCAGGTCTAGAGGAATCGCTAAATGCGCTGCAACTGGACGGCGTGGTTACGGCAAAAACTGACGGAAACGGGCATATCGAATGGATAGTGTTTCCGGTTAAGCTTTCCGCTGGAAGGGCTGCGATGGACTTGAAGAATGGAACGCTTGCATTGACTGCGTACTTGCCGAATGCTACGCTGCTAAATATTTACCGAGGGGTGTTTAATGAGACTATATACGGCGCTGATCCAGTCAATCTAGAAAAAGTGCTGGCTAACATGACTACGCTGTTCGCAAGTAGCGTAGAGAAAGACTACGCCATGGGCATAATCTATAATGATGACGGAGACACGGTGCTGGAAACTACGGAGAAAGCTTTCTTCGTGATCCACTTGGATGAAAGTCCACCTGGCGGCGGGCAGCACACTCTTGCGGACTATGAGATCATTACAATTGAGATTAAGGGTGCAAAAGGTGCAGCGTTAACAATTGAAAGAATGGCTCCTGGCGGTATGCTTCCGCAATCTTATGTTAGCTTGGGATGACATTCTCTCCTCCTTTTTCTATTTTTATAGCGTTCAGGTTTGTTAAGGCTGAAATTGCTGGGTTGTGTTTTGCGGCTGATGAATCTTCTTGTTCAGATTTAGAATTTAATTCTGTTATTTTTATATAAATTCGAATCAAAATTACAAATTTTAGTGATTCAAATTAGCATTTCATAAGTTTTAATATAAACATCGCCCCTAAAACGCTAACACGCCTCAAAGGAGGAAATAGAAAATGAACAGCAAACTGAGAAACTTTGCAAAGCAAAAGCGCGCCATAGTCGGCTTAGAGGCAGCCATAATCCTCATAGCCTTCGTTATAATCGCCGCAGTCTTCAGCTTCATGGTCATCAACCAGGGCGTATTCGCAACCGAACGCGGCAAAACCGTAATACAGGAAGGACTAAAACAAGCAAGCACACCACTTGCAGTTGATGGAACAATATTCGTGAAAACATCAACTGACGGCGCCAACGTGACAGGTTTGCTCATCCCCTTGAAGGCCTACGGCGTTAAGTATGTCGCCATGTGGCAGAACACGACTGTTGTAACGCTGAAGGTAGGCGCAAATGCCTGGGCAAACGTGTACAAAGGCGTGAACAGCACTTTGGACCCCACTGGCCAGAATTTCACAGCACTGCTATCCGCGGTTCCTACTGATAACAGCGCCATGCTTTTCATTCAGAATAGCAATGGCGACGAAACATTAGACTCAAACGAAAAGGGCTTTCTCCTTATAAAACTCGGCAGTGCAAATGCTGCTACTGTGAGAGCACAGATAAACATTGAGATACGATTAGAGAAAACAGCGCCGCTGTCGCTAGAGTTCACTATTCCAGAATCAATGCCAAAAGACACCTGGGTGAACGTGTAAATGATCCTCAAGAAACTTTCTAAAAGCAGGCGGGGAATTGTAGGCGTTGAGGCGGCTATAGTGCTGATAGCCTTCATAATAATCGCCGCCGCACTAAGCTACGTAGTCATCAACATGGGCTTCTACACCACACAAAAAACCAAGGAAACAATGCAAACAGGACTTGAGGAGTCATTGACGGCTCTGCAGCTCGACGGCGTCGTGACGGCGAAGACAAACACAAGCTCAAGCGAAATACTCTATTTGCTTATTCCCGTAAAGCTATCGGCTGGGAAGGCTTCTGTCGATCTCAAAAACGAGTCAATCATAGTCTCGGTTTACTTGCCGAACGCGACTTACCTCAACATCTACCAAGGTGCAGCAACGGCAAGCAGCACAAGTTGGGATGCACTGAACAGCTCATTAGCTTTGGCAGATACGCAAGCTAAATTTGCAATTTACAATGGCGACGGTGATACGGTATTGGAATCCAACGAGAAAGCCTTCTTGATGATACGGTTGGCTTCAAACTCGACTGACGGCATGGTTGGCGATTACGAGACTGTGAAAGTGGAGGTCAGAACGCCGAAAGGCGCGGCCTTGACTGTGGTGCGAACAGCTCCGGGTGGTATGCCAGCAAACTCATTCATTGATTTAGGCTAACACCCATCCCTTCTTTTTTATGCTCTCCTTTTTGAAGCCAAAACTTATCTTTCATTCATGCTTTTACTTCTTGCGTCAGGTTTTGTTCCCGCCGTTCCATAACTGAGTAAATAGCGCGCTTAACGCTTTAATGAATGCTTCATAATTTGTCCATAAAGCAGAAATTCCCGGCTGCGCAGCTCTCTTGCCACTTTTTTCAGCGAAGCATTTAATCAGAAAAATCAGGCAGCTGCGATCTATTAAAGCAAAGGTGGGAATAGAGTTGATTTCCGTCGATGCATAACGCTTATTTTGCAGTCGCAATTTTTCCACGAAAAAACGAGCTTTGGGCGAGTTATCTGTTAATAGCTTAACATCAAGACTTGAATTTTTCTGAAGCGGTTCTAGTAGCCCTGCGTTATAAAATGGAACCATGTCATTTTCGGAGATAAAGAGGGCAATTTCGTTTTGCGCGTTTTGAATGGCTTCTGCCATTTTTAGGGTTACCTGCTCTTCTCCTTCGAGTATTTGGAAAATTTCTTTCTGGCTGCTTTCAATTTTGGGTTTAGGAAGAGACAGCCACACGTTGACCAGATTTTTCTTTTTTCTTTCTAATGTTTGCAGATTTAGTTTCTTCGCTTCAATAAGTGTGTCAATGGCTTTTTCAAATGGTGTAGCAACGAATTTTAATGGTTTTTCGAGACGCGATGAAACTATACCTTTCTTCTCTAAATCGCGCAGTATTTGGTAAGTATTAGTTCTATGTAGATGTAGTGCCTTAGAAATTTCGCTTGCTTTTCGTTCATTGTAAAGAGCAAGATACAAATAAACTTGAATTTCATTTTTAGAAAGCCCAAGATCTTGAAGTATGGTTTCAATCTCCTCGATGGATTTGACGGATTCTTTCTGGATAAACGTCCAGTAATCGATGTTTTCGTCTTGCAGTGTGATTTGCTGAGGTTCCTCTGGGAAAGTTTCCATGAAGAAGCACTTCTGAGTCTGAATTAGAATAAAAACGAAGCCCCACTCAATATTTTATATTTCTGAATTACAAATGTGAATCCAATATACACATCGGCCTTCCAAAATAAATTCGAGAATAACAATTCCGCACTTATCGTCGATTTTTAAAGCGTAAAGCACCATTATTATCGTCTATGGAAGACGATGGCGATAGACCCCCCTCTATAGGTTTCTGCAATGAACCACTAATAGCCGCCAAATATGTTCGCGAGATTTTTGCTTGTTCAAAAGAACCGCTGCCTAGGGTTCGTTTTGTTTATATATCGGTGTTGGTGTTTATGCTGTGCAAAAGAGGATATAGTCGAATGGGTTCCAAGTCTCCAAGAGGCGAGTTCGCCGCAAGACAGTTAAAAAGGAAGCGGAAAAACTTCCGCTGGTCAGATCGTTACTATAACCGCCGCATGCTTCGCTTAGACGAGAAAGTTGACCCACTGCAGGGTGCTCCGATGAGCAGAGGCATAGTGTTAGAAAAAGTGGGTGTTGAAAGTAAGCAACCTAACAGCGCCATCCGCAAATGTGTTAGAACCCAGCTCATCAAGAATGGCCGTGTGATAACGGCTTTCCTGCCAGGAGACGGCGCGCTCAACGTTATAGATGAACATGATGAAGTGATCGTTGAAGGTATAGGCGGTACAAGAGGCGGAGCCATGGGCGACATCCCAGGTGTCCGCTACAAAGTCATCATGGTAAACGGCGTATCACTGAAAGAACTTGTCTATGGACGCAAACAGAAGCCGGCACGGTGAGCAATGTGAGCACAGAAAAGAAGGAAATAAAACTTTTCCAGAAATGGTCTTTTGAGGGCATAGAGGTTAAAGATCCAGGCTTAAAGCGCTATTTGAATTTAACCCCGATGGTTGTGCCGCACAGCATGGGGCGCCACGAGCACCAGCGCTTCAGAAAAGCAAACGTCAACATAGTTGAGCGGCTAATCAACGACTTTATGCGGCCTGGAAAGAATGCGGGTAAAAAAGCTAAGACAACCAACATAGTCAAACAAGCCTTCGAAATAATCCACTTGCGCACAGGCAGAAACCCAATAGAGGTGCTTGTTCGAGCAGTAGAAAACAGTGCGCCATGCGAAGACACGACAAGGATAAGCTACGGTGGAGTTGTTTACCACTTAAGTGTGGATGTTTCGCCGCAACGTCGCATAGACTTGGCATTGCGTCACATCACCGAGGCCGCACGTGCTGCTTCAATTAACAGTCCACGCAGCATACAAGAGGCGCTTGCAGATGAGCTTATTCTCGCAGCAAACAATGACATCAAAAGCGTCGCCGTGTCTAAACGGCACGAGATAGAACGCATTGCGCAGTCCTCACGTTAGTGCACGT
Organism: Candidatus Bathyarchaeota archaeon; assembly: GCA_026014545.1. GTDB lineage: Archaea > Thermoproteota > Bathyarchaeia > Bathyarchaeales > Bathycorpusculaceae > JAOAIV01. The sequence goes on along the minus strand of JAOZIH010000007.1, from coordinate 42,541 downwards.
GAATCTCCACTATATCCCCATCTTCTAGGGCAAAGCCCAAACTTACTTTCTGAGGACTAAACGTCAAGCGGTCAGCCCACACTCGGGCATAGGCAAAATTACGCTCAAAATCTGAATGGATATTACGAGCTAAATCTGCCACTGTGGCGCCACGCCGCAACGTGAATGGACGCTGCGAAGGCTCTTTAGCGCTCGGCTCCTTAGTATAAACCCGAATCACGCCTAACGTGTCAAACAAAACTTTGCCAAGCCGCTCTAAACCTATCCGCCTCTCACAGGAAACCGCAATCACAGGCATACGCCCAGCCACGAAATTCTCCAGCTGCTGAAGTTTCTCCGCCGCGCCGGGCGCATCCAGCTTGTTCGCAACAATAACCGCAGGCTTGTACGTGGTGCTCTCAAAAATGGCATCCTCAACATCGTCTAAGGTAACCTCTCCAGAAATCTTCACGATCGCATCGTTAATACGATAACTTCGCAAAAGCGCCTCAACATCCCGCATTGTGCAATCCACAAGTTGCCCAACAACTATTATGCGCAAACCAGCACCCATATAACGCCGATCAACATCCACCCTGCCACGCGGCTTATTGACGAGCAAACGTGCCTTCTCTAGCTCGGAGAGAATTAGGTTTAACTGCGCCACTGGATCAGAAGACAAATCCACCATCAAGATTAGACCATCCGCATTTCTCGCCAACGCAAGCGACTGCAAACCCCACGCGCGACCATCTGCAGAGCCCTCCATTACAGCAGGCGCTTCCACTAGCTGAAACTGAATATCCTCGAAAGGCATAATGGCAGGCACGGGCTCACGCGTGGTATAAGGCGCCGCTGAAACAGCCACATTCGCATTCGACACAGCTGATAGCAAGCAACTTTTACCCACATTCGTCAAGCCGAGAAGCACCACTTGCGCAGCGCCTTCTTTTTCAATGAAAAACTTTGGGCCACCTCGGCCAGCACGCTTGGTCTTGCGTTCTTCTAATTCCCGGCGTAAAATAGCAATTTTCTTTTTAATCTGGCCCCGCAGCTTGAGGGTGCCCTTATGCTGCGGCACTAGGCTTAAGAATTCTTGCATACGCTGAAGTTTCTCCCGCGGATTCCGTGTAGCTTCAACTTCAGCCCACTTCTCCTTAGCTTCAGGAGGCAAATTCGTTGGCATACTCTGTCCATTTTAATACTTCGCTAGAACAAGTTTAATACAATTTCTACCTATTTTGCGCCATTTTAATTTAACATTACAAATGTAACAAGTCAAGTTTGTTCAAGTATGCCTAACCACGTTTTGCGGCGAAAGTAACGTAGATTTAATTCCGGACAATGCATGCTATAAGGGGCATGGCTCGCTATAATGACAGCAACTTTCTTGTGTTGATTTCGCAAGTTTTGATGTAAGGGGTAAGCTTGTTATGGTTTTGCAATCTTTACAGATTAGCTCTTCTTTTTCTCGTAAAAATAATTTGCCACATCTATAGCAGAGAGTAGCGTCTAAGCCTATAGAACGCATTTTGATGCCGACGATTACCTTTAAAAGTTCAACTTTCTCTTCTCCCATTTTTTTACCCTCAAGATGCCCTTATATTTTTATCTTTAAGTGATATTTTTAATTTTCGCATAAAATACTATAAAAAATGTTAAGTTGAATTAATTTTTTAATTTTAATGGTAACAACTTTTTCAGCTTGCTTTTTTCAGTGCATCTGTGGAGACACTGCAGAACTTCAAAAACACTCAACTGCGAATTAAAAAACAGAGTGGTACCCATCACACTCTAATAATGGCAACAATTTTTACTTTCAGGAAAATGCAAGGTACATCGGCATGCTCCACTAAAGAGGACAAGTTGTCACGCAACAACAGTTTAAGAGGTAAAACAGATGTTAAGTGTAGGCTTCGATTACTTTACGAGAAGAACGGCATCATGCAGCTTAGAAGACCCAAACGCTTCGAAAATCTAGCGAATAAACGCAGAATTGCTATGATAAGCTTAAAATAATTGGAAGAACAGTTGTGTTAACGCACTAAAATTTAAGGAAAAATAAAATAGAGGAAGAAAAATGAGCAAAAGCACAAAACCACACATAAACCTCGTAATCATGGGGCACGTTGACCACGGAAAATCCACCACTACCGGGCATCTGCTTTACTTAGCAGGCGCCATCGATGAACGAACCATCAAACAATACGAAGAAGAAGCCGAAAAAATGGGCAAAGGCACATTCAAATACGCTTGGGTACTCGACAACCTCAAAGAAGAACGTGAAAGAGGCGTAACCATAGACCTTCGATTCCTGAAATTTGAAACCAACAAATTCTATTTCACAGTCATAGACGCGCCAGGCCACAGAGACTTCGTCAAGAACATGATCACAGGTGCAAGCCAAGCTGACGCCGCTGTGCTCTTTGTTTCAGCTAAAAAAGGCGAGTTCGAAGCAGGCATTGGTCCAGGAGGCCAAACACGCGAGCATGCATTCCTGGCTTTCACACTCGGCGTCCGCCAATTAGTCGTAGCCATCAACAAGATGGATGACACCACGGTAAACTGGAGCAAAGAACGATACGAGGAAATTAAAAACGAAGTCGCACGCATGTTGAAGATGGTTGGTTTCAAAGTTGAAAAAATCAACTTTGTACCTGTTTCAGGATGGACAGGCGACAACCTAATCAAGAAGAGCGACAAAATGCCATGGTACACGGGACCAACCCTAATCGAAGCCATGGACATGCTAGAAGTGCCTCCCAAGCCAGTTGCTAAACCATTACGCATTCCGATTCAAGACGTCTACAGCATCACGGGTATAGGTACGGTTCCTGTCGGCAGAGTCGAAACAGGCGTACTCAAGGAAGGCATGAACCTCATTTTCATGCCATCCAACAAAACGGCTGAAGTAAAATCCATCGAGATGCACCACACCAGAATCCCTGTTGCCGAGCCAGGCGACAACATCGGAATGAACGTGAGAGGCATAGCCAAAACGGACATTCACCGTGGAGACGTAGCAGGACCAGTGGATAACCCGCCAACCGTAGCCAAAGAGTTCATCGGCCAAATCATCGTGATTTATCATCCAACTGCAATAGCCGCTGGATACACGCCAGTTCTTCACTACCACACAGGCCAAATTGCTTGCAGATTCACGGAGCTCTTAAAGAAAATTGATCCGCGCACAGGCCAAGTTGTCGAAGAAAAGCCCAGTTTTATTAAGACTGGAGACGCGGCATGGGTAAGAATGGAGCCTTTGCGTCCAATAGCCATAGAGACTTACAATGACTTTCCAGAGCTCGGTCGCTTCGCCGTCAGAGATATGGGCACAACCATCGCTGCAGGCATTGTAAAGGAAATTACTAAGAAAGGACCATAATCTCTTCCATCTTTTTTTATCGATAATTTTTTGATACGCCCTTGTAGTAGTTGGGACTGAAGAATTTGGTTAGGGGTAAGCAGTAGAAGACTATTATAGAACATGTTAACCACTGTTCTATTGAACAGCAAGTGCCGATATTGCATCAGGCAAAACGCAACTTTTAAAATATTGAATGAACATATAATACATTTTGGAAAGTGAAATTTAAAGGCGATTTTTATGCGTTCTCGTGTTAGAAAATCAAGGAGAACTAGGTTAGACAAGGAACAAGGTGTCCGCTTGCAGAAGAGAGTCATCGAAGAGCGTTTTGAGGTTTTAGAGATTGTTTCATTGAGAGATGTGCCTTTAGAAGAAAGGCGTAAAGAAGCTGAAAAACCGTTGTTCTTAATAAGATATGAATAGCCAACTTGATTACGCTGAACACGATTTCATAGGGTATCCTTTAACAGTTATAGTTCTTGATTAGAAACATTTTCTCTTCGAAACTTTTTGGCTAAAATGTATACACCTACCATAACCATGGTGACTGCAACGGCTACAAAGGCTATAATAAATTCTATTGGAGTAGCGGATGTGAGTGACCAGATGCGCATGTCTGGATCACAAAGGTTATTCATGCCCATGCACCCCACAGTTACTATCTCCATTCTCCCGTCATTGTCTAAATCTGCTGTGCCGACGTTCCAAGCGCAGACGCCGTCGCCAATTGTCCATTCTTGACTTTGCTCCAGCGACAACGAATTGCCATCCCAGCGCCAGACTCTTAGTTGGGCATGGTTGGGTCTTGTTTGGCTTGTGTTGAAGCTGCCATAAGCTGCGATTATACCACTTGTCACTATCTCTACGTGCGAGTCACCGTCAACATCACCTAGCGAAATGCATTTGACTTCGGTGAGGTAATCGCTTGCCCATTCTTGGCTTCCCTCCAGCAGCAGTGCCGTGCCATTCCAAATCCATATTCTAAGCTGGGCAGCAATGCACTCTCCGTTGTAGGTGAATCCGCCTGTGATTATCTCCGCAGTGCCATCGCCGTCAACGTCGCCTACTTTCACGCTATTAACCACGGTGTTGCCCTGGATTCCGCCAGCAATATTCAAGCCGTAGCCGTCTTCCACCAAACGCCATTCAGCATTCGCCCTCAACAGGAATTCAGTGCAGTTCCAGTGCCAGACGCGAAGCTGCCCGCTGCTGTTTTCCAGCTTGCCGGAATATCCCGCGGTGATTACCTCGATTTCTCCATCAAAGTTTAGGTCGCAGGCGTAGACTGTGCTGGCGCTGGTTACGTTGGCGGCAAACCGTTGCGGTTCTCCCTGCATTGTCAAGTTGCCTTCGCGAAGCCGCCATGCAGCAAGCTGCGTGCTTGACCAGTTAGCAGGGCTGTCTCTTCCGACCGTGATGATGTCAAGTGTGCCGTCACTGTCGAGGTCGCTGGCGAAGATTGCGCCGTCATACGTGCCTTCGCGGCTTGCCTTCAGAGCTAATTCTTCACCATTGTAGCTCCAAACCCTAAGCGCATTGGAAACGCTTGCGCCGTTAATTACACTTCCTGCGGTGACGATTTCAACCATGCCATCGTTGTCCACATCAGCTGCGTAGACGCATTCAATGTTGCCTAGCCACTTGTGGCTTTTTTCCAGCGTAAGATTTTGCCCATTACAACGCCAGATTTTAAGCGGCGCCTCCAAAGTCAGCCTTTTGCCCTCGTGCACTTGGTACATTAAGCCGCCTGTTAAGATTTCCGTTACGCCGTCGCCATCTACGTCTGCCAGAAAGAGGTTATGCGATCCGTGGATGCATGTGCCGCCTACGCCGTAGGTTTCCCAGTGCTGCTCTGCCTTCAGCAGCAAAATGCTTGGTTGATGAAATGCATATGTGCTTAATATTATGAACGTGAGCAATAGAGTGAACATAAGAGAGAAAAATGTAATTTTTCTTTGCATGGTGATTCATCTTTTACAGATTATGTAATGCTGTGTAGATATACGCTTTGATTTAGAGGGAAGTTATCTTAACCCTGATAAGGGTTTTCATGATTGGGTTTCTTGGATGGGGTGATCACAGATGAATTGAAATGAATCAATTTTTGGTTACGTTAACGAAATACAGCACTTACATTTTAAGACAATTATGGCAACACTATCAGCAATCAAGTGCGTATGACGAGATTTTTCATCTGTTGAAAGAGAAAGCACTTTAAAATGTGTGATATATTTGGCGTCCCCCAAAAGAATAATTAATTAGTTTCATTTACACATTTTATGAATGGTTCCACTCTTGCGCGAGAGGAATAATATCGATAAGCACTTCAATGAGAACTTGCAAGTTGCCCCAGATGATGTTGTTAAAGCTATTGGCCTTCTAGAACCTGAAGCGAAGATTCTATCGGAAGAATTGTCAAATTCTGTTGGCAAACAAATAATTCAGATGCTTGCATCTACTGAACTAACCACTAGTGAACTCGCTAAAAAGTTGAACACTTCAATTCAATCCGTTGCCTATCACATAAAAAGGTTGTTAGACGCGGGAATTGTAAGCGTTGCAAGCCGCGAAATAAGCTCGCGAGGGAAAATTACGAAGAGATATTCTTTGAAAAGAGCGGCTTTCCTTCTTGTTGTTGAGCCTCAAACTGAAAACAGAAAACAGTATCTGGATAAACTGAAAAAAATTGCGTTAAGAAAGTTTTTTGAACGGCTGTTGCTATCTGCAATGGGTTTTGTCAGTTTTAGTCTTTTCAGTTATTGGCTGTTTCAATTTCTTACTAAAAGAAACTACGCTCTGCAATTTTCAGATCCTACCATCGTGATTAGTCCCCTGCTTCCTGATACAACTCAAATGGACATTCAAGTTCTTTTGTTCTCACTCGCAATTGGAACACTTACCAGTATAACCATTTGGCATATGTGTGCCAAGAAATTAATTCGCGTAGCTACTTACATGCATGACAGAAGCACTTAGTTATATTTATTAAGATTCTTAGCAAAAAATCAGCATCTCTAGATAATGTGACAAATGTATGAATTAAGTGAAAATTACTTTTGAGTAAAACTTTGAATTTTCTTTTTAGTTGTTGTTTAAATTGAAGGTGAAAAACAATGCTAAAATGGATGAAAGTAGCTACAATCTTTGCATTAATATTGCTACTAGCTTCCACTATGCGCAGCATGGTTCAGATTACCTATTCAGACTCAGCTAACGATAATATCCAAAACAAAAATCCGCTGGTGCAAGAAGCAAATTCATTGATTGAAGCTAACCAGATTTTGATTGAAAACAGAGATTTGGCAACTTTCGTAGCCATTGGTACTGTAAAAAAAGTTGAAAGTGTACTATTGGATGAGAAAACGAGAACTATAGTAACAAATGCGGAGATATATATCGAAGTGCCGCTGACCGACAACATACAAGCGAATGATACGCTGGTTGTTAGATATGTTGGCGGTTCAATTGGTGATATAGCACTAATAGTGAATATAATGTGGGCATATGGACCTGAAGACACTATATCTTTGCCAGACGTGATGAAGCTAGAAACTGGTGAGAAAGTGTTGTTCTTTTGCCGCCAAAAAGAAGACCATTTGCAACTTTTAACATATATCCCATTTCCGGCAGATGGCACTAAAGAGGTGGATAAACCTGATGGGAATGATTATCTGCAGCTTTCGGAAAATCAACCATCTACTTCTGTTGATGAAGAGGATGGTTATGGATTTGCGTGGGACGGGTACCATCGATATTGGAATGATTTGCCCATAAACTACTACAGTGATATTGATGGTACCTCCGATATTGCAGGCACAAGTGAATTTGATGCAATAAGAGCAGCGTTTACCGCATGGGAAGACTTGCGCTTTTCTGGAATTGACTTCACAGATATGGGCACGTGTAATGTGGCAAGTGCGCAATACGATGGGTATAATGCTTTGCTTTGGATAACAAACTACAATGAAACATGGGTAGCGCTCAATCACAACTATGTCAGCAATTTTCACATCTTGGAAAGTGATACCGAGTTTAATGACAGATATGCATGGGCCGTTGGCGCACAGCAAAATTGCTATGATGTCCAATCTGTTGCTACCCATGAAATAGGGCATTGGCTGATGTTAATGGATATGCAATCAAACAGCCAGACAATGTACGGGCATATGGCGACTAACGATGTTTCTCCTAGAAGCCTTGAGTGGGGCGATGAAAATGGGGCGCACTATGTGTATCCTGTTCATAATGATGCTAATCAAGGCGGTGATGGTTCCAACACTTTCAGCGGTGCCTCTTCTGTAATCAAGAATACTTTGTACTATGGGCGTCTTTGCGATTTACCCACACCAGATCACACCTTGGATACGGAAGATTACTTCAAAATCTATACTGGTTCAACAGCTAGATTGGCATTTGTGCTTCATCCGCCATCTAATGCAGACTTTGACTTGGAATTATATAATCCAAGTGGCCAATTGGTTGCTTACAGTAGAACAAGAGCAAATGGCGGTTCAGAAACTATTACACGCGACCCAATGGGTATAACAGGTGAGTGGCGAATCAGAATCTATAGATATTCAACTGGCGGTCAAGGCGGAAATGGTCAATATAGCTTCAAAATCAGCGATATACCTCTACTAAAGTAGTGCCTTAAAACACAGCAAGCTCCCTCTATTTTTTTGCTCGCTGATTTGAATACGCATGATTACCATGAATCGCTCATAAAACGAAAGTGAGATAAACAGGGGATGCTTATCGCAATTTTAGAGTTGAGTTTATGTCTGGTGCTGAAACGCTTCTGCCCTACTTGAACGAGAAAAAGAATGGTGAAAAGCCCACGATTATCGTTGACAGTCGAGAGGCCAATTCCGCCGCCAAGATCGTTAAGGGCTTAATTGAGCGCGGCGTTAACGTCAAGACGGAGACGCTGGAAAAAGGCGACTACATCCTGTCTGACCAGTGCGCGGTGGAGCGGAAAACCGTAACAGACTTTGTCTACACGCTTACGCGTCGTTACCTTTTCGAGCAGTTGTTCCGGCTTAAGGAGGCTTATCCCAAGGCGCTGATACTATTAGAGGGTTATTTGCCTATAATCTACAAGTTCAGCCACATACAGCCTGCAGCGGTTTGGGGCGCCATGTTCAACTTGGCAAAGAATGGCATAGCCTTGGTTAACACGACGTCCTACAAGGAAACAGTAGATTTTCTCTATGTCGCGGCAAGGCAAGAGCAGATTGTGGAGAAAAGAGCGCCGACAGTTCATCCCTGCAAGAAAACTGAAACCTTGGCTGATGCGCAAGTATATTTCGTCGCAAGCTTGCCCAATGTTGGCAGGGAAAAGGCAGTTGCTATACTCAAGACATATCAAACGCCACTGAACGCGTTCATCAACGTGGATGACTGGGCGAAAACGGTTTATGGACTTGGGCCAGTAACAAGCAACAGGGTCAAAGAAGTGCTGAGCACGCCTTACAAGGAATAGGCAGAGGGCAAGCACTTTTGGGTGTTCATGGGCTACGTTCGCGATTTATTGTTTAATAACAGTGCATAAACCATAAAAGTTCAAGCCGCATATAGTGTCTAGAAAGCGTAGTGGAAACATGGACAAAGCACGGTTGATTTTGACCCTAATCACAGTAACCATCACTGTTACGCCCATCGCGGGCGTTGTGCTTGTACATCAAGACAACTTGATGGGCATGTTCATTCCGCCCGAAATTGAGGAGATTCAGGACAAGTTAAGTGGCGGTGGCGGTTCTGAGGAGCCAATGTTGAAGCCAGTTGGCGAGCCGCAGTATGATTTAACCTCGCGGACGATTACACAGCTAATCGAGTTCAAAAACCCCTTTCCCTTCGAAATCACAATTAATTCCATCACCGGAGATGTCAAGTGTGCCTCGCATGACTTTCGCTTGGGTGCTGTAAGCCTTGACAAGCCTGTTAACATAGGCGTAAACGAAACCAAAATTTTAACAGTTATCATAACATGGACAGCCGCAGCTGAAAGCCATCTTGAAGCTGCTCATGCAGATGAAGAGACTGTTACGGTTGACTTGGCGGGTTTAACGGTGGACGTTAAGGGCGTGCAGATCCAAATGGAGCAAACGGTTGAGATTCCAAACCCGATGAGGCAGAAGTAGGGGGCAAAAGGCATGAAAGCAAGCTTAGCGCGTGTTAACTGGTTCGGGTTTGCCGGCGGCGTCTTGACGCTTCTAACCGCTGCCGTATCACTGCTGCAGCCATGGTGGCAGCTTACAGTTGGCGACAACTTGCTGCAAGCAAACGTTTCGCCTGTAAACACGAACTTCGGCTTTGCAGACACCATGTTCACGATACCGGTTATTTGGGCGCTGAATATTTCGTCCCTGCTAATGTTCATTACAAGTGGTGTGGCAATGCTAGTTTACTCTTTCGCGCCGGCCAAGTCATATGCTAAGCCGATGCTTGGCTTCAGCTACAAGAAACCACTTTACACGCTTATCTTCTTCGCCATCGGATTGATTGCGGCTACGATGATTGCGCAGATGATCATTGGACTTAATGTGCCGCTAACAGGCCTAATAACAGCGACGTTACCGCAAAACCTCACGGAAGGCGCAACCATAAACGTGCCAATAGCCACAGGTTTTCAGTGGCCTTTCTGGTTAGCCGCTGTTGCCGCAGCACTTTGCATCGCCGCAAGATTATACCACAAGAAAGTCGGCAGTGCACCAGCAGTTTCCTCAACCACTCAAGCGCCAAAAGCGTAACGCCAAATGCAGTGCAATTTTTGCACTTGTATCCCTCTATTTAAGGCTTGAACTGTAGCATGAAGCGCGCTTTTACGGCAAACTGCGCCGGTGCGAAGGAATACTTATTTCTATAAGTTCTGAAATGAAGAATACGCCCGCGGGCGCTTGCGTAGGGGCTGTCGGCTAGTTTGGTCTAGGCTTGTAGCCTCGGGCGCTATAGACCCCGGTTCAAATCCGGGCAGCCCCACCATCGACAAACCTGCGTCTTGGTTGAAGTCAAATTTATCAGCTGCATGCCGCTAGTGCAACTTACTGGCTGTGCATTCGGGGTAGCTGTTGCGAGTTAAAATTTGCCTGTGTCGAAGAGGTGAATGAAGGTTTAAGTAAAACAGTAGATAAAGGATTATTTTGGTGTTCAATTATGGCTTTGGCATTAGTTCTTCTCGCGTCAGGATTCGAGGAGATTGAAGCTTTAACGGTAATTGATGTTCTCAGAAGATGCAACATCAAAGTTGTGGTTGCTGGGCTTTCTGCAGAGCCGACGACAGGCGCTCACGACGTGAAAGTTATCCCTGACACTTCGATAAACAAGGTGAAAGTGGAGGAGTATGACGCGATAATATGTCCAGGCGGAAATCCCGGCTACGTTAACTTGAGGAAAAACGCCGCGGTTCTTTCACTGGTTAGGCAGGCTTTCGCTTCAGGCAAGCTTGTGGCGGCCATTTGCGCGGCGCCTGCGGTGTTGGCGGACGCGGGCATTTTGAGGGGCAAGAAGTGCACCATATACCCTGGCATGGAAAGCGAGCTTGAACGGGTCGGCGGAAAAGTCCAGAGGGATTTGGTGGTTGAGGACGGAAACTTAATTACCAGTCAAGGTCCCGCAACAGCCTTGCATTTCGCGTTTAAAGTAGCTGAGCGCCTCGCAGGCAAAGCCGTGGTTGAGGTAGTTAGGGAAAAAACGTTAGCAAACCTTATCCTCAAATAGTTATTGCGTGTGCATTCAACGCAAGTTATTCTCTGAAATATGGCAGTTAAGCTAGTTGCACTGAGTTTTCTTTAAGAAAGCATTTTAAGATTTAATCTCTTATTTTTTAGGCATGAAAATTGTGTTCTTGGTGGCTGCTTGAGAGTTTTCCCAAGACCAGTGGTTGTGGTGTCTGAGTGCATCACTTTTGCGGCTGTACGTTACGATGGGCAAATTATTTCCAGCGTAGTCGTTGAAAAGCTTAAATCCCATGTTGATTTCATTCCCGTATGCCCCGAAGTAAGCATTGGCTTGGGGGTTCCACGGGAGCCAGTGCGGATAGTATTGGTTAACGGCGAGCGCCGATTAATCCAGCCGGCTACAAGGGCTGATTTAACCCAGAAAATGCGTGCCTTCTCTGATTCCTTCTTGGATTCTCTAAAGGAAGTTGACGGCTTCATTCTAAAGCATGGCTCGCCAAGTAGCGGCTTAAGAAACGTGAAAGTTTACGGAAGCATCCAGAAGTCTGCGCCCATCGGCAAGGGTCCAGGCTTCTTCGGAGAAGCGGTTCTCCAAAAATTTCCTGGTCTCGCAATAGAGGATGAAGGGCGATTAATCAATCATAAAATCCGCCACCATTTCCTAACAAAGCTTTTCGCCCTGGCAAGTTTCAGAGCCACCGCAAAAAATGGGAAAATCAGCAGCTTAATCCGTTTCCACTCTGAAAACAAGTATTTACTCACGGCATACAGCCAAAAAGAACTCAGATACATGGGAAAAATAGTTGCCAACCAGGAAGGCAAACCAGCAAGCGACCTATTTGAAGAGTACAAGAGGCATTTGACTTTGGCGCTGGCTAAAACGCCCAGCACTGGCTCATATGCCAATGTACTCTTGAAAATCATGGGCTATTTCTCAAGCGGCCTCTCAAGAGAGGAAAAAGCCTTTTTCATTGGACACGTGGAAAAATACCGAGCGGGGCAGCTTCCGCTAAGCGCCTTACTGAGCATCCTTAAAGCGTGGATAATAAGGTTCAAGCAAGATTACTTATCTGCGCAGACGCTGCTGGAGCCATATCCAGAGGCGCTGACAGAACTGGATTACACGCTTTCATATAACGTTAGGGATTACTGGAAATAGCGGGGATTTCTGCAGTTCACGTGGGGCTTCTGATGTTTCGCCGCTTTACTAAGTGTTTGTAAAGAAAGGGGTGGTTAGAAGGGCGCGTATATTCCGATGAAAACCAGCCATGCCAGCGCGGTTTTGGCTACGAAGCTTAATATTATGTAGACGCGTTCGCCGTAAAGATAGTCTTTCCATGGGCCCACACCTTTGTATTGTAGCACCATATTTAAGGCGAAGACGTTGAATACGGCAAAATAGATGAAGAAGATTATGTAGACGAACGTGGGCGGGTTAGTTCCCGTTGAGGTAATTGCTGCTGCGAAATAGGCGAAAAGAACCACCCATGGAACTCCGCCAGACACACATCCCAGAATAAACGGCAACCATGATGTTTTCTCAGCTTTTTGATTAACCACTTCCATGTAGTAGCCGAACATTATCATCATCGCATTTAAAGTGAAAATCATAACTAAAGACCAGAAATCCCAGACGCCGACAAACGTCGCAATTAACACTATCATTATCGAGCTGGAAAATGCATATTCATACCAACGGTAAGGATTAATGCCTCTTTTCAAGTTCTCATTATAGTCTCGGTTTTTCGGGAAGGCTATAATGAAATGAGCTAAAGCTGACAGTAATGGGAATGAGGCAACTATAACGCCGAGATTAGTTAAAGTAAATAGAACCTGAGGGTTAGGCGCAACAGAAATCGGTGGACCTATGTTAAATTTCAGGTAAAACGTGTAAATGTCTCTTTCCCATGATATTAAAGTGCCCAATACAAGCATCAAAATTCCCTGTGATAAATGAAGTATGCCGGCGCCAATGTTAAACCGCCTTAAATAGCTGAACGAGATAGGCGACTTCGCAATTATTTTCAGTCTTTCTTCATAATTCAAAAGAAATCACCTCCCTCCAACAAGGGCAAACAGAGCATAATTAGCTTCGTTGAAACTATTTTATTTCAAGCGCTTTTAAGCTTTTAGATGTTTGATTAGATGGACTGGGATTTCCTCTTAATGGCAAAGGGCGCATGTCAAGTTTGCGCTGCTGAAGTTAGGGCTGATTGAACGCAAAAAATCGTTTATATAACAATGAAAAGATAAAGTAATCACAATCTAACCATAACTTTTCTGAGGAAATCTCTGTGGCTCAGGAAAAGGTCTGGCACAATCTAAGCGTTGAAGAGGTCTTCAAGCAGCTTAATACAAGCAAAAGAGGATTGACAAACGCCGAAGCAGCGGCGCGACTGCAGATTTACGGGCCGAATGAGCTGGAAGAAGAAAAGAAAACCAGCAAATTGGCGCTGCTGGTGCGGCAACTGAAAAGCCCGCTTGTAGGCGTCCTTGCCGCGGCAGCATTAATTTCGTTTTTTGTTGAAAAATACATTGACATGACAGTTATCCTTGTAGTCATCGCTTTGAACGCGGCTATAGGCTTTTTTCAGGAATACAAGGCGGAGGCAGCCCTTCAAGCGCTGAAAACCATGGCGGCGCCAGAAGCAGAAGTAATCCGTGACTGCCCAGAAACAGGAAGCTGCATCGAAATGCGGGTGAAAACAATGGAGATAGTTCCAGGCGATGTAATAGACTTAGACGCTGGAGCTAAAGTGCCCGCGGACGCCCGCATCTTCGAGGCCATAAACTTGGAAATAGATGAGTCAATGCTTACGGGCGAGTCAATACCTGTTAAAAAAACGGTTGGCGCCCTCCCGAAAGACCTGCCAGTTGCCGATAGGGCGAACATGGCTTTTTCAGGCACGATAGTTACGCGGGGAAGAGGCAAAGCCGTTGTTGTCGCCACGGGGATGAAGACGGAAATAGGCAAAATAGCTAAACTGATAAAGGAAACTGAAAAAGCTGAAACGCCCATTCAGAAGCAGACAGTAGACTTAAGCAAGAAGCTTGGCTTGCTTGCGCTACTTGCAAGCGGCTTAATCTTGATAATTAGTCTTCTCCGCGGGTTTGAATTTCTAGAAGCATTCCTATTCGTTCTGGCAGCCGCGGTCTCCGCCATCCCCGAAGGCCTACCCGTCGTAATAACAATAACTTTGGCCATTGGCGTGCATAGGATGGCAAAAAGAAACGCCATTATCCGCCGGCTGCAAGCCGTTGACACACTGGGCTCGGCCACAGTAATCTGCACTGATAAAACTGGAACATTAACCACCAACCAAATGACTACACAGCAGATATTTGTAAACAATAAACTCGTTAAGGTTACAGGGGTTGGATATACCCCAGAAGGCCATTTTGAAATAGACGGCGCAAAAATTGACGCGGCAAAAGAGAAAGCCCTCGGTTTTCTGCTCAGAATCTCGGCGCTGTGCAACGATGCACGGCTAAGGCGACACAAACTCGACGGCAAGCAGCAATGGGAAATTTACGGCGACACCACAGAAGGCGCGCTGGTTGTTGCCGCCGCGAAAGCAGGCTTACAAAAAGACGATTTAGAAGCCAAGTATCCCCGCGTAGACGAGATACCATTCGACCCCAAAAGCAGGTATATGGTTACCTTCCACAAAATTTCCGCGGAAAAACTTCATGTATATGTCAAAGGAGCGCCGGAGACGATACTAGAAAGATGCGCTGAAATTCTCGAAGACGGCAAAGCAAAACGGCTGACTCAGCAAAGGAAAGAAGAAATCCTCGCAGCCAGCACTCAGATGGCCAGCGAAGCCTTGCGAGTGCTAGCCATCGCTTACGCGAGCATAGACACAGCAGAGCTTGAAGACGTGAAAGCTGCCATTCAAAGAGGTCGCGCTAAACTCGTTTTTGTCGGCCTTGCAGGCATGCTGGATCCGCCTAGGCCAGAAGCTAAGTCAGCGGTTCAGCTCTGCAAAAAAGCAGGAATCAAAGTGATGATGGCTACGGGCGACCATAAGCTTACCGCAGAGGCCATAGCAAAGGAAATAGGCATTCTGGAATCAGGCCACAGGGTTCTAACGGGCACAGACTTGGAGAGCATGTCTGATGATGAGCTTGATGCGGTGATAAATGAAACTGCAGTGTTCGCGCGGGTATCCCCGACGCATAAGTATCGAATCGTGGAATCTCTACGGCGGAAAGGACATATCGTGGCTATGACAGGCGACGGCGTCAACGATGCACCCGCGTTGAAGGCGGCGGAAATAGGCGTCGCAATGGGCATCACGGGCACGGATGTCACGAAGGAAACGGCGGACATGGTTTTGACTGACGACAACTTCGCAAGCATCGTCAACGCCGTCGAAGAGGGCCGCGTAGTTTTCGAAAACATCAGAAAAGTCGTCAAGTATCTTGTTTCAACTAACACGGGCGAAATAATCACCGTAATAGCAGCGCTTGTGCTTTTGCCTGGTGTGCCACTAATTTTCACGCCAGTTCAAATTCTCTGGGTTAACCTAGTCACCGACGGCTTGCTCGACAAATTCTTGGCCATGGAGCCTAAAGAGAAGGGCGTGATGGAGCAGCCGCCGAGAAAACCAAAAGAGCGAATAATTAACCGAGATATTATGTTGAACATTGCTTACGTCGGCTTATTCATGGCTATCGGCACGCTATGGATTTTCACAATGGGCTATAACAGCGGCGGGCTTCAAAGAGCACAAACATTAGCCTTCACAACCATAGCCATGTTCCAAGTATTCAACGCGCTGAATTGCAGGTCAAGAACCACATCCGTCTTCAAACCTGGCTTAACCACCAACAAATATCTGCTAGGCGGCATCGCAGCCTCCGTATCTCTGCAAGTGCTCGCAACGCTCTTGCCTCCGCTACAAACCGCGTTAGGCACAATTTCGCTTTCGCCCGTGGACTGGCTACTGATAATTCTCGTCTCCAGCTCGGTGCTATTCGCTGACGAAATAAGAAAACTTGTAAGAAGCAAAGTGAAAAAGGTAAACGCCTATGGCATCAAAATATGAAATTGAACTTATCTCCATCGAAGACAAGAACGCATTAATGGAAAAATATGGCGAGCGCCTGCTTTATGAAGAAAGAGCAGACATATACGGCTGCTGCATAAAACTCTTAACAGACAGCAAATACATCAAAGACCGCTGGGAAGAAAACTTTTACCCCATGTCGGCGCACACCCGCTCACATGGACGGCTAATTGTCATACAGGAAAACGGCGAAAAGCAACGTGTACTCTACGATCCACTCTCGAAAACAGCCTTCTTAATCAACGTTGACTATTATGGTTGGGTGAAGTCAATAGCCCTAAGCGTCGCCGGTGACATTCTTGAGGATGAGCACGGCATCAACTCGGTTCACGGCGCCTGCGTAAGCATAGCAGGCCAAGGCGCCTGTTTAATAGCGCCATCGGGCACAGGCAAAACCACGCATACCTATGGGCTGCTGAGGCTAAAAGGCGTCAGCGCCATATCAGATGACTGGTTCTTTGTCCGCTTCATGGCTGACCAGAACGTGGCGTTTAGCTCTGAAAAGAACTTCTATATCCAAGCAGACATCGCGGAAATCTGGGGCGAATACAAGTCGCTTGTGGAAAAAGCCGAGTTCGACGCGAAAGGCAGAGCCGTCGTTAACATCAGATGGATTGTTGGGAAAGGAAAAATCTTCCCAATGACGCCACTGAACACAGCAATCTTATTGAAACGCGACCCAGCCGATTGCACAATCACTAAAAAGTTAACGGCGACCGAAGCGGTTGAGTACATAAAAAGAGTAGACTTCTGCAATCCCCATTTGCTAGTTAAGGATTCAAGGAAAACTATGCTGCGAGAAAAGTTCTTCAAGGAATTCTTTAGCCGCGCGGAAACCTACCTTGTGAACACCACGTTACCGCCAATTGAGACACACAAAGCAATAAAAGAAATTTTAAAGGTAACTTGAACGTTACGCAAGCAAGTGGCTTAGCTCATGCAAAACCAGACAAAACAGAAAGTCGCATACTTCTCTATGGAAATAGCACTGTCAAATGACATGCACACGTACAGCGGCGGTCTCGGCGTCCTCGCAGGCGACACGATAAGGTCAAGCGCTGATTTGAAGCTGCCTCTGGTAGGCGTCAGCTTAGTCAGCAAGAAAGGCTATTTCAGACAGGAATTAACGCCTGAGGGAAAGCAGATAGAGCATGAAGACCCGTGGGATCCAGCAAAGTTCATGCAGTTGCTTCCAGAAGAAGTCACCGTGCAGATTCAATCGCGCGATGTGCATGTTAAGGCGTGGCTCTACAACGTTGTGAGCCAAACGGGCGGCGTGGTTCCTGTCTACTTTTTGGATACCGATGTTGATGGAAATAGTAGCGAAGATAGAGAAATCACCTCTTTCCTTTATGGCGGAGACGAACGATACCGCCTCAAGCAGGAGATCGTGCTAGGAACAGGCGGCGTGAGGATGCTGGAGAAATTAGGAATAAGCATCCGCAAATATCACATGAACGAGGGACACTCAGCCTTTCTTGCGTTAGAATTGCTACGGCAGCAGGAAATGGATGTTGAAAAAGTTAGAAGTAGCTGCATATTTACCACACATACTCCTGTCGAAGCTGGGCAGGATAAATTCTCTTACGACCTTGTTAAGGAAGTCTTAGGCGACCATGTCCCATTGGAAGTGCTGAAAAGCATAGGCGGCGAAGACCGATTGAATATGACGCGACTTGCACTTAACCTAAGCGATTATATTAACGGCGTAGCGAAAAGGCACAGTGAATCCTCAAGAGAGATGTTCCCCGGATACGAAATTCACGCCATCACCAACGGCATCCACTCGTATACTTGGACATGCGAAAGCTTCAGAAGGCTATATGATAAGTATCTGCCAGGCTGGGCGAACGAGCCTAACCTGCTTGTGCGCGTAGACTTAATACCTGATGAAGAAGTTTGGCAGGCTCACCGGGAAGCAAAAAAATTATTGATAGACCATGTTAACAAAGTCGCCAATATTGGCATGAACATCGACGTATTGACCCTTGGTTTTGCTCGAAGAGCCACAGAATACAAGAGAGCAACGCTGATATTCTCCGATCTGCAAAAGCTGCGCAGAATAAGCAGGAAAGCGCCCCTACAGATAGTTTTTGCGGGAAAGGCACATCCCAAAGATTACCAGGGCAAGAGAATTATTGAACAAATCTTCAGCTACACTCAAAAATTAAAAGATGACATCAAAATTGTCTACTTAGAAAATTACGATTTGATAACTGCTGCCATGGTGATTGCTGGAGTTGATGTTTGGCTGAACACGCCTCATCCTCCTTTTGAGGCATCGGGAACCAGCGGCATGAAGGCAGCGCATAATGGCGTTGTAAACTTTAGTGTGTTGGATGGCTGGTGGATTGAAGGCTGGATGGAAGGCATAACAGGTTGGTCGATTGGGCCGCCTCCAGAAGAGCGCATATCCCCTGAAGAGCGAAGCAGCAGAGAGGTAGATGACCTTTATAATAAACTGGAGTACATTATCGCGCCGATGTTCTACACGAAAAGAGATGAATGGATAAAAACCATGAAAAACTCCATTGGAAAAATCGCCTACTACTTCAACAGCCACAGAATGATGCGGAGATACATTACAGAAGCCTACTTCTAACCAAGCTACAACGTAAGGCCACGTTATCATTATCTTGAAATGCTAGAAAAATTGTTGGCTCCCATATTTACTTAGGCTTGCGTTAGATCCGCTTCTGCATGTTCCTAAGCGACCACAAGGTCGCCCTCCATATATTGAGTATTGGATGCGCCATGTGTTTATTTTATTTATTCTCTGAAAGAAATTAGAAAATACACACTTTGGCAGTGATGTTCAACATAAGCCCATTTATCATGCCGGCTTTGATAATTTCTTAGCATAACTTTCTTCCTTTTTTCTTTAGGTTAATTATTATTGTAACTATGATAATAGATGTGGTGGCTACAACCGCCGTGATAGTGGCTGGTAACGCCATATAATCTTTTGACGGTTCTGTGGTTTTTCCCGGGCTTTGCGGTTTAAACTTAACGAGAACTTTAACTTGGGGATTGTCGACTTTTGCTCCTGTGAAGGCGTAGGCATCATCCATCGTTTCCACCACATGATACGGTATGATGGCGGGCTCGTCGCCTCCTTCATACTTGACACTCCACTCGATTTCTCCTTCTGTTGTAATCTTGAGGATCACGCCGCCTGAAAGTGACTTCGTGGCAAGCAGGTACCCCTCATCCTTCAATGTTGTTGCTGAGCATAAAAACCCACTATAAACCCTGTTCCACTCAACTTCTCCCACCTTATTCACCTTGATGACTGAATAATTAAGCTTATCTTCATGGATGATGACGTTTCCGGCAAGCACGAAACCGCCGTCTGAAGTCGGTAATAGGGCCTTGGGGTCATCACTCCGGGTGTAGTTATATAGTTTTTTCCAAATTATGTTGCCCTCTGGGTCGGTTCTGATCAGCACATAGTCCCAGTCGTCGTAGCAGAAGTGGTTATAGTAGTAAAACCTCGCAAGTGTTAGTATGAAGTACCCCCCGTCATCCGCCTCAGTAACATATGCGTTTGCATAAGGCACCTCGATTGGATACTCGCATCTCCACTGCACATTTCCCTGCTCATCGATTTTTATCAGGACTATTCTGCAGCTTCCACTCGCTATGGGCGACCAGTTTGACTCAGAGTACCCGAGTATAGTGTATCCGCCGCTGGATTCAACTATTGAGTAAGCCACAAAGGGATCCTCGATGGATCTTGTTCCGTATAGACGCTCCCACTCTAAATTCCCGTGTGCATCAACCTTTATTAGGTTGAAGAGCGTCCCATTCGGCCCCATAAAGTGTGGCCAAGGGGTTCCACGCCCGGCAAGCAGAAATCCGCCGTCAGGTGTCTGCAGAGCGTCGTTGGCGAAACTTGCGAACTCGGCCTTCGCGCCATACACTCGCTCCCACTCTAAGTTACCCTCATGGTCGAGTTTCATAAGTAGGAAGCCGCCATCTTTACTCCCGACAACCGCAAATCCGCCATCAGCAGTTCTTATAACTGAGCGAGTCATACCAAGGTCGATCTCTCCAAGCTCCCGAACCCATATAGTAACAGAATCCGCACTGAAACAGGGAAGTAAAAAGGTTGACAACAGAAAGGCCAAAACGAATATAACCCTGCATCTTCTCATTGAAGACTCCATTATTACAGCTATTTTATTGCGTGTTGTTTAGAGGTGATATTTACTTAGTAGAGGTGTATGTACCAGTTTCCATATATTTCCATTTTGCCAATCCAGTTGCCTATGCCTGGCCAATACGCCGTAAATCCCTGCCAAAGCTCTGTATCGGTGAACGAAATCCCAAAATGGTCATAGGAGGCACGATTCAAAGCGCTTATCACACTGAGATTATTGTACGTGGCGTGATAGATGAACCTAAGGAGCCAGACGCCATAATTTACGAGAGTATTATGCTTAGATGCTTGCGCAAGGGGCATTGATGCATCCCGAAATCCTATGAAACAATCACTGCTGTCAACAGGATTATGCCATGCATATGGCATTCCATAGACGCCGAGCGGACCATCTGGTCCCCCTATATGATCTCCTTGTCGACATGCCCAAATAATTACAAAAAAGTGTTTCTTCAAAGCTTTTTGCCCAACCTCATAGTCCCATATTTGATTGCTCAGTGGCTCAGGTCCATCGTCATCGAAATAGTCCCGATGCTGCGTATACGTCATGTTCATACCCCCGTGCCCATGATGAAACATTGCCACGTGATCAAAAGATTGTTCAAAAGAGGATGCGTGATCCAACACTGCTTGCTTCTGCGTTAGGCTACCATATAGATCATAGCATGTGTAGCCTACATAGCCAAACCATATCTCACCGTTATCAATGACATATTTAGCATACGAGATTTCTTCTGCAGCCATATTCCATCGTGAGCCATAAAATGCAATACAGTAAGTTCCTGCCTTTGCTACAGGGGTAATTGCTTGAAGCGCAGTTAAAGAGATAAAGAATATCCCGCCGAAGATTAGTTTTCTAACTTTTCCATTAAGATGGTTATTTAGCCTTATTTTCTTGAGGCGGCGAATGCTTAGAACCCCCAGTCCTAGTGTAAGCGGGATTAATGCTGATGTTAACCATGAAACTTGCTGTAATGAGGTGCCATGCTGTTCTTCGGTAATTGGAACCAAATGTATTACTTCAGCATTAGAGTTCGAGAGTTCGCTGCTTAGGATTTCATTGTCGAACATGCTTCCCATGATATATAACGGTTGGATTTCACAGACTTCGCCGGTGTCAGCCCATATTGCGACGCTGGCTCCGTAAATGTTTCCTGGGTATAGCTTGTCGAAATATATGTTGACACGCCATAGAGGGTAAAGTGTTAAGGGGTCTCCACCACGCGCCCCACCGCTTGATGGATAATTAGTGAACATTAAGTTGATCCAGTTGACGCTTGCCACCTTAAAATCTTTCACATCAATCCACGTTTCGTTTCCAGCGTATACTTTGAAGGAAGCGCTTTGAGCATTTTCCGTCACTATTTCGATCGCTTTCTCCCTTGTGATTTCGATTTTCTCGCCTTCAATCCTATAGAAGTTCCACATGTCTATGAAGCTCATGTAGCCTCGCTTGATGCACATAGCTACGCACTTCAGTGGAGCGTCAGCGCCGTTTACCACATAAGTCCATCTGTACTCAACTGAGTCGACAAAGCGATCGCCAAGGTCTTGGACTTTTCCATATGTTGCCGTGAACTTGATGTTGCCAGAAAGTGTCGTAACGTTCTCTTTGTCTCTAATTCCTTCAAGAATGCTGATCATGGGTTGGTAATGCATGGCTCCGAAGCGGTCTTGGCACTTCTCTAAAAACCTCTTAGCCACGTCAATCTCGCTTTTGTTGGGCAATAAATATAGCAATCCATCGGTCGCGTACGCGTCTAATAAACGGAGCCTTTCACTAGTAAAGGTGAATATGAAGTCGGCGAATTCCCCGTCACGTTCAAGTGTAAAGACGACATTCTTCTCAGGAAGCCCCATATACTCGCCATCAGGAGTAAACCTGACCTTAAAGGGGTACTTGGATAAATCAATGTTTAAAATGTCTCTCAGAATGAAAGCTGCCGCTTCAGCCATGTTTTGGTTGTTAGCAGGCACCCCGGAGTCAGCAAAAGCAATTGACAACTCAGAGGCTAACAAAAACGTAATCACTAAACAGGCAACGATAACTCCGCGGCCATATAAGTTGGCAGAACATATTTTCACTCCTGCATCTCCATTAACCCTTTAAGAGATACAATTCTATTTTATGATTCAGATTTTCTTGTATTTAAAGTTTTTGCAACTAATAATAGACTCAAATTAAAGTTTTAGGGTTCGCAATATTTCCTGCCCTATTAATAATATCCGAAAGCATAATTTAGAATTTGAGAAAACGTTGAGGAAAGACGCTTTTTTGGCAAGTTTCAATGAGACGTAAACTAAAGTCAGATGCGATGAACCTCCTTTTAAGTCTAAAGTGTGAATAAATATGAAAAATTCCCATAAATTTTTACAGTATATGTTAAACCTTACGTATAATAATTTTATCTTTTTTAAACAATATTTCAACTGCTTGATTTGTTTGAAGATTTAGAGCGCACTCAATATCTTGGAATTCTTAGAACTAATTCGTCTTGATTTGGACAAAGTTGAAGGTTTCCTCCGCAGTCAAAGGGTGCTAATTTATGCGGTGGTGGGGCTGGCCGGATTTGAACCGACGACCTTTACCCGGAAATCGGCGCTTGGCCGTTCCTACGGGTTTCTCTAAGACCGCTCCAGAACTTCGTCATCCCATGCGGTCAGCAAACCCGTTGTGCTTGCTTTCTGGAGCCCGTCGTCATGCCTGCCTAGACTACAGCCCCTTTCCATGCCAATGCTGAATGGATTAAGTTGAATGTCCAAAATAAAAATATATTCATCAAATCTTCTTGCGTAAGACGAAGCTGCTTTCAGAAAAGCGCGGTGTAGCTGTTATGAAAAAGACCATTTTGCCGTCGCAAAAGGCAAATCAGCTTTTAAAAATGCTTTGGTAAACGTTGTTAAACGCAAAATTTATAACAAAAATCAAATGATAACTAAACTTTTGAGGGGATTAAAATGGAGATGGGGCTAATATCAAAATGGGCGTATCTACTCTTTGTCGTCATAGCTGTCGTAATGGGTCTCGTGGTGGGCTACATGGCGTGGAGCGAAGGCGGATGGAACGCAGTTGCAACTGTTAATGGCTGGGTTCTTCTTGTGCTAGTAGTGCTGGGCATAATAATCGGGCTTACAACTATAACCGCCAAAGAAGTAATGCCCTTCCTGATAGCCACGATTGCTTTAGCTGTGGCTGCCGGCGCAAACGTCTGGGAACCCTTATGCGCGATTCATGATTTGCTATATTTCTGGGCCACAGGAATCCTCAATTACATTGTAGCTTTTGCAGCTCCCGCAGCAGTGATAATTGCAATCAAAGAAATCCTAACAATAGCTAAGGAAAAATGATAAGTCAATTTCCCTCACCTCCTTTTTCTGTTTTTTAGAGCCTCTATCTCTACTGCGGCATAAGCAGCGGCAACGACAGCATTGCCTTCAGCTGATAATCTCGCGGCTAGTAAATGAGACTTGGCGGGTTTTACGGTGCGGTGAGTATTCTTGAAAGCGAAAAGTTAATGAAGGAAAAATGCCGTGTATTGCTGGGTTTGCCGGCCATAGGGCACGGGTTCCACCTGATCCCATTCCGAACTCAGAAGTTAAACCGTGCTCCGTTCCCAGCGGTAGTGTGGTCTTCGGCCACGCGAAACTGGGAAAGCTGGCAGCCCACTTAAACGCTGAAAGATAAAGGGAGATTTAGCTAAGATTTATAACTTAGTGCTGAATGTTTTTGGAGACGTGGTGAAAACGTGAGCATGCTGGCAGTTCTGCCCGCTGTGACAGGTCAGTTAGGAGGGGCAGGTGACAGTATATCGCAGATTCTAAGCATACTATTCTATGTTATCTTCATAGTTTTCCTGTTTTATGGTCAAAGAATTCAAATGTACGTGATGATCCGCGAGGTTGAAGGGTCGCTTTACAAGCTCAAGTACATAAAGGATGAAGGGCGAAGAATCGCGATAGAAACGATAAAAGAGCTTGGAAAGCCGCAAACCGACCCATCCGCAAGAGTTGATCGCTATCTGGATTATTTCACAATTTCGCCGCAGAGTATGGATCCCGCGGGCATCGTTTACAAGCTTGATCACATCCTTGACGTGAGAGACACGCGACTCAAGGACGAAGTAAAGCTGATGGCGCCTGCAAGCGACGAAGTTCAAGTGAACAATCTGGAGAACACGCTGGAGGCAGCCATGGCGCTTAACTACATCTACAAAGTTGTGCGCCACTATTACATTCAAGGCAAGAAAACGCTAAGTCTCTACATCATAATGCAGCTGCAGATGATACTACCCTTGGTTATGAAGGAAGCAGAAGCGTACGCCAGCGCATTGAAAGCCTTCGCGTATGGGCAGCCCATAGGCGACGGTGTTGGCCCGCTGGTAGCTGCGAAGCTTATGCATGGCTACGAAACACGCAAGGTGCCGAAAGATTGCGTCGTCGCCGAAGTGCCATTAGAAGGTCGCACCGCGCTCATCATGAAGGCTGAAGGACCAGGCGGCAACGTGGGCAAGCCAGGCGATGCCATAAAAGCGGTTATCGAGGAGAATAAGGGGAAAATCGCGGCTGTAATAATGATTGATGCGGGCTTGAAGCTTGAAGGCGAAATGGTCGGCGAGGTCGCCGAGGGTGTAGGCGCCGCAATCGGCGGACCAGGCGTGGATCAGTACAAGATTGAAGAGGCCCTAGTGGATTATCATATCCCAATTTATGCCGTGATAGTTAAGGAGGACATCGGCGACGCAGTTTCGCCAATGCGCAAAGAAATTTCAGACTCAGTGGACAAGGTAATTGAGCGCGTGAAAAGCGTTATTTTAGAGAGAACCAAAGAAGGTGACAAAGTCATCATTTTCGGCGTAGGCAACACAATTGGCATAGGACAATAGGAGGAAAAAAGGTCGTGAGTGAAAATTCATCTTCAGCAACCACCAAAATCTCAACTTACCTCACAATGATTGTGCTGATAGTTTTAGCATTATCCATGGTGGCGCTTATATCATCCGTTAATCTCTTCGTTGGAGGCAACGAAGTCGCAGCTGGATACCTGCTTGTTATAGGCTTAATTGCTATGGCGTTGTCTCTTTATGTCATGGTTCAATCGCGCAAACGCATTGCAGACATGAAAATTGAAGCACCAAAAGTCATGACCACAATCGAGTGCAGGAAATGCGGGTTCAAGAGCGTCAGAGAGTTTCAGCGCGGCGACTTCGTATTCAAGGAGCTTGACCCATGCCAAAAATGCAACGAGAAAATGCTGATAACAGCCATCTTCAAGGAAGTTAGAGAAAGAGAGAAACCCTTCGCTTTTTAAGTTAGAACTTCACAACCGTTTTCGGTTATGAGCACCGTATGCTCTGACTGCGCAACAGGTTTGCGGCTTGCCTCGATGAACACGGGATAGCCCATAAGCACCTTGGACTTGTATAGCTCATTGAAGGCGTCGCGATACTGGTCTGCAGGCACTATACCTTTTAGCCAGCGTTCAGCAAAGGGTAAGGTTCTAAAATTATCTTCAATATGTTCAAGAAGTTTCCTAGCGTAAGGGTTTTTCACGGATTTGGCTTTGACTAAACGGAAAATCGTGATGTCTGAGCCGTCTTCAACACGACCGATGGCATCATGCATTGTAACGAAGGGTTCTATAGCATACACTTCGCCTGCTTGGACTTTCGTAAATGAAAGCTGTGTAACATTTGGAATAGAGGTTCCAGCGTGGATGAGGTATCTGCCCACAGAATGTCCCGTTAGGTTCGAGATGGGTTTGAAACCGCGGTTTCTTATGGATTTCTCGATTATTTCCCCAATTTTTGAGGTTGGCATGCCTGAATGAATACTGTCTACAGCTGCGTTCAAGGCATGCTCAGCCGCCGCTTGCATGCTTGCATAGGCTGGGTCGAAGCAAACCGTGAAGGCAGTGTCTGTTACGTAACCGTCAACATGGACGCCTATGTCAACTTTCACGATGGCTTTTTCAGGAATCCTATGCCCATCGTTTGGCGGCGAAGTGTAATGAGCCGCAACCTCGTTTATGGAGACGTTGCATGGGAAAGCAGGTTTGCCGCCTTTTCTGCGGATAAGCTCCTCAGCTTTTTCACATACTTCAATTATAGGCATGTCTTCGCGGACGAAGCTGCGCATTTCTTCTCTGGTTTCTCGGAGAATCTTGCCTGATAAGCGAAATTTTTCTATAGCTTCCTCATCGTAACGACTCATTACTGCGTCACTTCTCTGCTAATCAGTTCTTTTGCAAGAGGATAGTTTGTTGTATAACTTAAGTGTTAGCATAAAAAGCGCGTAGAAAATTACAGAGGAACGAAAATAAAATTCACTTGCTTGCAATCGGTTGTTAGGGCTTGTAGACCTTTGGGTCGAGGGTTGCGAAGACGTTTCCGCCCAAGTGAAAGAGCATCCGCGCTTTGCTTATGTCATACTTGTCGGTAAAGACGCCCTTGTCAGCATAAGCTTCTACAACTTCTCCGACGAAAATGGTGTGGTCGCCAGTTTTGAATTGGCTGTGCAGCATGCATTCTATATGGGCTATGCACTCTTTTATGATGGGCGCCTTCACTTTTCTGGCTGGAAGCGGCGTCAAGCCTGTCTCGCGGAATTTGTCGTGGCTTCGGCCGCTAACTTTGCCGCATTCAAGCGTCTGCTTAACAATTTCCACCGTTGGAATGTTAATCACGAACTCTTTTGTTTCTTCGATAAGCGTATGCGAATAACGGTTCGGCGATATGCTCACCGCAGCCATCGGCGGATTCATCGAAGTCGGCATCGCCCAAGCTAAAGGCAAAACATTAGGCTTCCCAACTTTCCCAACACAGGAAACGAGAACCGTGTGCATAGGATGCAGAAGCCGGTAAGCCGAAGAGAAATCCACATTAATTTTCTCGGACATACGCTCTCACCCTTTTTAACGTTTTATGTGAAATTTTTCTATTACATCTTTTGCTTTTTCTCTCTTTCGCCGGTGCTCCTCAAGGAACTTGTTGAGGCGCTCTGCCAAATCGCGTTTGCATTCGCCGCATAGTATCTCGCCTGCGCGGCATCGGCGCTCGCGCTCCATGAGCTTCGTGTCATCTTCTTCGAATAGGTAAACGTAATACTGGAAAATCGAGCATACAGTTGGGTCGGCGCCTGTTTTCCGCTGCTCCGCCGCGGTGGGTTTTCCGCCTGTGAAGGCGTTCCAGATTTTGCGTTTAACCAGCTCGGGCGGGTCCATGGTGAATATGCTGGTTTCAGGCATTGAAGCGCTCATTTTTCCGCCTGGCCCGAGGCCTGGTAGGAAGCGACAGTGAATCTGCGCTGGCTTGTAGTAGCCGAGTTTCTGCGCTATGTCGCGGGTAACGCGCCAGTACGGGTCTTGGTCTATGGCTGCTGGAATCAGCGCGGGCACGTTCTCGCCAGTTAACTTCTTGTGGATGAAGCAGGGCACAGCTTGCAGTGCAGGCCAGAAAATCCAGCCGATGTTGGTGCTGTCCTGGAAGCCGAAGGTTGCCTTTGCAGTTGAGTACGTGATGCGTTTCGCAACTTCCAGGGCGAGGTCATAAAGTAGGTCAATGTCCTCGACATCATAGATTATGAAGGTATCTTCCGGCTTGAAGCCCAAGGCGATTAGGTCTAGCGCGTTTTCGTAAGCGTAACGCCTAGTTTCAGCAAGATTCGCTTCGTCGTCCACGATGAATTTTTCGTCATCAGTCATCTGGAAATACAGCCGCGCGCCAAACTTCTCCTGCAAATGCCGCGTGAAAATCCATGGCACCAGATGCCCAATATGCACTGGGCCAGATGGGCCCCTGCCCGTGTAGAGAACAAACTTCACGCCTTTTTCATAAAGCTCTAACACCGTGTCCAAGTCGCGGTGCGAGAAGAAAATGCGTCTCTGCAGCTGAATATGCAGCTTGCCCGTGTACCGAGAAACTTTTGCGAGAAGCTCCTCAGTTAGGGGTTGCGTGCCGAATTCGCGTATCAAGCGTTCATAGTCAACTTTCCCCTTAACTTCCCATGGCGTGACGACCATTTCGTTTCCTGAACCATTAGGCGTTGCCGTCGTAATCACCAATTGCTGTTGAAGAGAAAGGAAAGCTGGCGGTCATATATGCTTTTTCCGCAAGAACTCCGCCGCGGCTACTTTTCTTTCCATCTGGTTACAAGCGAACCCACAATTATGAAGACAACAGCAAGCACGGCAACTATGACCATGTTTATGTATACTCCTTCAGGATTCTGGTAAATCATCGCATGCTTGAGTCCCTCAGCGACGTAAGTCAACGGTAGCGCTTTTGAAATCGTCTGCACGTAAGAAGGCATAATTTCAAGTGGGAAATAAGTTCCAGACAGGAACATCATTGGAAAAGCTATCGCATTGCCTATGGCTGATGCTGCTTCCACGTCTTTTATGAAACCTGACAGCGCCATGCCCATACCTGAAAACATTATTGATCCCAATAGAATCAGCGCTATTGAAAATGCGTCTGGTATCACGCGGACATTGAAAACTACCCAACCAAGAGCAATCATAATTCCCGCGAGCATCAGGTTCAAGATGGTTTGGCAGAGAACATTGCCTACTACCCAATCAAGCTTGGTAAGCGGGGTGAGTGACAAGCGTTTTATGATGCCTCTTCGCTTGAATTCTGTGGTAGTAGCTGTTAAAGCGATTATGCCGTTAGTCATTATGAACGCTGCTGTGATGCCGGGAACGTAGAAATCCACATTGCTGTAATGCTTGGTCGTTACTGATGCTTCGCGGAATTCTACAACGTTTTCTGCGCCTATAAGCTCATAGTTGAATGCGCTTGCTATGCTCATGACTATGCTTTTCACTATGGTAGCTGACGAGTCAGCCGGGTCAAGCATTATAGTCAGAGATGCTTTCGCATCAGGAATTGTCGCATTGTACTGCTGCATTTGGGCTAGTCCTTGCTGAAAAGCTGATTTTTGGGAGTCGGTCAAGTATGGCTCAACATACCAGTAATACATGTCCATTGTTTCATATGTTATTCCAACTCTAACTTTTAGCGTGCCGTTAAGCAGGTCGTTTTGGAAGCCTTCGGAGATTACAAGGATGCGCATGTTTCCGCCTAAAGGTCCAAGCACTTCCTGCGCGTACTCCGTAGCGTTTTCGTCGGCGGGTATCTCGTTTATGCCGAAGGTTTCGGTGCTGTTCAAGGCGTCAATGAAAGCTACTGAAAGTTCGCTTGGTGTTGCATCTGTTGCGTTAATGTCGAGGTTTTGTACGAAAAGGCGGTACTTTGATGAGCTACCGACTCCTGAGAAGATTGCGCCGAACACAAGTAAGAGCAGCACTGGGAACAGTATGCTGAAGAAAAGCCCAGAGCGGCTTCGCATCCAATTCTTGAATACAGCTTTGAATATGGTTAGCGCCCTCATTACTTTAGTTCCCCCTCTTCAGTTATGATTCCACCAGTTATCTTGAGAAAAACATCTTCTATTGTGGGAGTTTGAATTTCCACATCCTTGTTAATCTTCAGCTCAGCCAAGGTTGCCATAACCCGCCAAAACTCATCCACATCATCTATCTTAACCAGCACATCACCGTTGCCGTTTAGGCTAACTTTGTCATATTTTTTCTGAAGCAAGCTTGCAAGCGCTTTGTCTCCGCCGCGGATTTTCAGAATCTTTAAGCCACCGTACTGGGAGATTAACTCTTGAGGCGCACCAATCGCGGCGATCTTGCCCTTATTAATGATGGCAACTCTGTCAGCTAACACTTGGGCCTCTTCCATATAATGCGTTGTAAGGAAAACTGTTTTGCCCAGCCGCTTCAAGTTTGCGATCACTGCCCAAACGTCTCTTCGCGCTTTAGGATCAAGCCCCGTGGTGGGCTCATCCAGAAAGATAAGTTGCGGATCGCTGACTAACGCAGCTGCGACGCCGACTCGCTGCTTTAAGCCACCGGAAAGATTCTCAAACTTCTCATTGACTTTATCTTTCAAATCAAGCAACGCGATAACCTCATCTATGTCAAGATGCCTATCATACATGTCGCCGATTAAGGCGATGTTCTCTTTAACTGTAAGCTTATCAAGAGCGCAAAATTCCTGCGGCAAAACACCTATACGCTTCTTAATTTCCTTAACATCCTCGCTGCGGGTTACGTCGTAACCGAGCACTCGGGCGTTGCCGCTTGTAAGAGGCCTAAGGCACTCGAGAATTTCCACAGTTGTTGTTTTTCCCGCGCCATTTGGGCCTAGAAACGCGAAAACCTCGCCTTCATAAACCTCAAATGATATATGATCAACAGCCATCAATTGACCGTAACGTTTGACTAGCGAATCAGCTTCCACAACTGTCTTACCCATTTTTTAACCAACGATGAACGAGATATCAACCACCGTGAATTTAAGACTTATGCGGAGCCAGCTTGCATAAAACGCAAGACGCAAGTTTTATCTGCAAACATTCATAGAGGATCAACATGCTTTTATTAGCGCATTGAAACTACAATAACAAAAGTGCATATTGCATTAACGAAGGCTCAAAAGCATGGTTAACCTCAGGGCACATGAACTTAAAGTCCTTGCTTCAATAGCAAAGTTGGGCGGCAAAGCTTCAGTTGAACAGTTAATCAGCGAGGCTGAATTATCCGACGCCGCCATCATGCGTGCAGCATTAGCCCTGCAGGAGCAGGCACTTGTCAAAATTCACGCAGAACCACAGGTTATTGTCAAGCTCAGCGCAGAAGGCGGCATGCATGCGGAAAAGGGTTTGCCTGAAAGACGCCTCATAAAAGCCTTGCTCAAATTAGGCGGCGAAGCAAATCTGGATAGTGCGGTAGCTGAAGCAGGTTTGGATCAGCAGTTTAAGCAAATCGCGTTGGGTTGGGTTATAAAGAAAAACTGGGCAGTTTACGACTCAAAAACCAACATGCTACGAGTTGCCGCTAATCTGCTTCAGCAAGGTGAGGCGCCAGAGGGCGATGATGAAAAGCTCCTAAGCTACGTACATGGCAACAGGCAAGTGTCGCTTGACAGTTTAAATGCGGCGCTACAAGCTGCTGTGCAAACACTGAAGAAGCGTAAACTGCTGTTGACTGAAGAGAAAACTCGCAGAATCATAGAAGTCACCGAGGCGGGTAAGCAAGCTGCAGCGCAAGCGTCTGCCGCGCCGGAGGAAGTGACACAGCTTACGCCAGAACTTATCATAACAGGTAAATGGCGAAGCGTAAAGCTTCAGAAGTATAATATTGAGGCGCCTGTGGCTAAAACTTGGCCTGGAAAGAAGCATCCATACCTCAGTTTTCTGGAAGAAGTACGTGCTAAATTAGTCACTTTAGGCTTCAAGGAGATGACAGGCACTAATGTGGAAACGTCCTTCTTTAATTTTGACGCCCTATACACGCCGCAGGATCACCCAGCCAGAGAAATCTTCGGCATATACTTCGTCAAAAACCCAGAATATGGCGATATAAGCGCCTACGAGAAGGCAGTAGCAAACGTTAAAGCTACTCACGAGAACGGCTGGCGCACAGGCTCAACAGGCTGGTGCTACAAGTATTCGATTCAAGAGGCAAGGCGCTTGATTCTAAGGGGACACGGCACCTGCTTAAGCGCGAGGACGCTGTTAAGCCCGAAGTTGGAGATTCCTAGCAGATACTTCTCTATTGCCCGTTGTTATAGGCCAGAAGTTGTGGATAAGACGCATCTCAGCGAGTTCAATCAGGTTGAGGGCATAGTCGTTGATGAGAAGCTCACGTTGCGGGATTTGCTGGGTGTCCTAGCGAAGTTCGCGCTTGAAATTGCGGGCGCCGACAAGGTGCGTTTCAAGCCAGACTATTTTCCATTCACCGAACCAAGCGTGGAGCTCAGCGCCTATAAAGAAGGCTACGGCTGGATCGAATTCGGCGGCTCAGGAATCTTCAGGCCAGAAGTCACACTGCCGCTTGGCGTGAAGGTGCCTGTTATCGCATGGGGCTTGGGCGTCGACCGCCTATTCATGATGCGCGCAGGCGTGGATGATATCCGCTACATTTTCAGCCAGAATCTGGATTGGCTGAGGAGAAAGGAGGTGGCATAAGATGCCGACGATAGATGTGGATTGCGCAGAATTAGAGCGCCTGCTCGGCTGGAGTTGGCACGGCGACATCGAAAAGCTGGATGAGTTGCTGGCATTCGTCAAAGCGGAAGTGAAACTTTACAGTAAGCAGGAAAACGTTGCGAGCATTGAATTGAAGGACACAAACCGCCCGGACTTGTGGAGTGTCGAAGGTTTAGCACGTGTGCTCCGTGGTTTCCTTAACCTTGAGAAGGGCCCACGTAGCTACGAAGTTAACTCGCCGATATTAGAGGTGCATGTTGACGCGCGGCTCAGCGGCATACGCCCGTTCATCTGCTGCGCAGTAGTCAAAGACGTAAAGCTAACGGACACAATCATCCGCGGGCTCATGTACTTGCAAGACAAGCTGGATCAGACATATGGACGAAGCAGGCAAAAAACCTCCATCGGACTTTACGATTACAACTTGATTTCTCCGCCGCTGAAATACACTGTTGCAAAGCCTGACGCTATCAGATTTGTCCCGCTTGGCTTTGAGGAAACGCTGAGTTTAGCGGAGATTCTGGAGCGGCATCCGAAAGGCTTAGAGTACGGGCACATCGTCAAAAAGCACAGCGTGTATCCAATTCTGCTGGATTCAGAACAGAAAGTGCTTTCGTTTCCACCGATTATAAATTCGAACGACTTGGGCAAGGTTACGGAGGCAACGCGGAATGTGCTCGTGGAAGTTACGGGCACAGTCCATCAAACCGTACTTAACACATTGAACTTGGTGACGCTGGCGCTGATTGATCGAGGCGGCAAGGCGTACGCTGCCGAAGTGCATTATCCTGAGGAAGCACTTTATCCTGCCAAACGGGTTATAACTCCAGACTTCAGCAGCAGACACATGGATTTAAGCGCTGACTACGCGAAAAAAGTCCTTGGCTTCCAGCTTACCACCAATCAGATGGCGCAACTGTTTTTAAAGGCGGGGTTGGGTGTTGAAAAAATCAGCGGAGGCACCATAACCGTAATAGTTCCATGCTACCGCGTCGACGTGATGCACCCAGTGGACTTGGTAGAAGACGTTGCCATCGCCTACGGCTATGATAAAATTGAACCGCTCTGGCGTGAATTGCCCACAACAGGCGGCGAGAGACCCGAACAGCGGCTAATTAACATTGCACGCGAGCTTATGGTCGGCTTAGGCTTTCAAGAAATCTTGACCTACACGTTAACAAACCCGGAAAATCTCTTCGACAAAATGAACTGCGAAAGAGCCCATGTTGTAGAAGTGGCTAACCCGAAAGTTGTGACTATGTCATGCCTACGGAACTGGCTTTTACCGGGCTTAATGGAGTTCCTCAGCAATAACCAGTCAGTAGAGTTTCCTCAGAAAATCTTCGAGCTAGGCAAGATTACGCTACTGGACGAGACAAGGGAAACGAAAACCCGCGATGAAGAGTGGCTTGCGGCAGCAACGTCGCATCCGACCGCTAGCTTCAGCGAAATCAAATCCGCGCTGGACGCATTCTTCATGAATATGGGCGTCGAGTGGCAGATAAAGGCGATTACGCATCCAAGCTTCATTGAGGGCAGAGTGGGCACGGCAACAGTTAACGGCGTAAACGTGGGAATCATAGGCGAAATCCACCCGCTAGTGCTAGAGGCATGGAAACTTGAAAACCCCGTAGCAGCCTTCGAAATAAACATGAACAAAATAATTGAAGCAAAGATAACTAAGCGAGCGGCTCGTTTTATTTAATTAACTATAATGGCGCCTGTAGGTAGACCCCCTCTACTATTTTCTGCATGGTTTGACTATTAGGCGGCAAATGTGCGACATAATTTATGAGACGCTAAAAATTGGTGATGGCGGGCCCGACGGGAATTGAACCCGCGACCTACGGATTAAGAGTCCGCCGCTCTAACCTTACTGAGCTACGGGCCCACTTGGGTTCTTTTAAATGAAGTTTCAATAGGAAATATAGAGCTTACGGTTCAAAGTTGCGCTGTGCTATCTTTAGAGGCGCTGCAATCCAGAATCTGGAAACTCGAAGGCTTATATAAATTTCATGCGTCTTAAAAGGCGGAGAACAGAGGCATGTCTCCTGATGATGAAATTGTTCTTAAACCTATTGGATATGTCAAAACCGACGCCGTCGGCGATCAAGTAAGGGATAAACGCAGAACATCACAAATAATCGTCAGAAGCGAGCTTGCTGAAGCATTAGAGGGCATCGACGGTTTTTCTCATCTTTTCGTGTTATATTGGCTTAATCAGGTTAGCCGCGGAGAAGTACGGTTGAAGGTTCATCCTCGTGGCAGAGCTGATTTGCCATTGCTGGGCGTGTTCGCCACGCGAACAATGTACCGCCCGAACCCCATTGGGTTAACGCTTGTTGAACTCGTTAAAGTTGCAGGCAACGTTTTGACGGTTCGCGGTCTCGACGCGTTTGATGGGACACCTGTTCTTGACTTGAAACCTTTTGACCCATGGGACGCCGCGGAAAACGCTAAAGTGCCCGATTGGTGGCTTAAGCTAGAGAATGAAAAAGGCAAGACCGCTTAAAGATAAGCGGTGAATTTAAAAGTTGAATTTTGACGCTATAGTTTTCAGAATTGCCTGCCTGAGCTCTTCACCCTTCAGCTGTGAAGCTCTTAATTCAGCGAGTGCGCCAGCTGATGCCGTGTTTTTGAATACGGTTTTTATCCAGTTTTCAAAATCCTCTCGATATAGATGAAACTCCAATGATGCAGCGGCGACGCGTTTAACTATTTCGTAGAAGTCTTTGAGGCTTTCTGCTGAGAAGCCCGTTGGCTGCCCTATATCCGTGTAAAAGTGAAAGGCTAATTCTTTTGGAACGGGCGTAATAGCCTTTAACAAGGCTCTGCCCTTTTCTGTTATGCTATATCCGCCGTTTATTCGCCGTATGAAGCCGGCGTTGGCAAGGTCTTGCATGCGCAGCAATGTCTCTTCAAGCTTCAAGCCAACCATCTGAGCAAAACTATTCATGTCAATGCGGTTGGTTACTTCGCTCATAACCTTTAAAACTCTCAACTGATCATCCATCAAACCAGATGCACCTCAAGCACACTTCTATAATTATAATTTTGAATCTTAAATGTGTGTTGCTTCGCGAAAGTTTTTAGAACAAAAACACTAACCCATGTAATGTTCTATGGGTGGGCGGTGTGAAGTTGACTAAGGATTATGTTGTTGTAGTTGTGACGGCGGCCAATAGGCAGGAAGCAGAAAAGATAGCGCAGCAGCTTCTTAAGGAGAAATTAATTGCATGCGCCAACATAATTGGCCCTGTTTCTTCATATTTCCATTGGTCTGGGAAAATTGAGAATGCAGAAGAGTATTTGATGCTCATGAAATCGCGGCGGGACTTGTTTGGCAAGCTAGCGGATGCTGTGAAGGCTTTGCATAGCTATGAGGTGCCAGAAATAATTGCCCTTCCAATTGTTGATAGTTCAAAATCATATTTGGCTTGGTTGGATGACTGCTTGCTGTGAAAAATGGCGGAAATGTACATTTTTGTGCACAAAAGCCTTAAATAAGACGCTTCCGTCTTTTCTAAAACCAACTGGGTGCGAACATGAGGTATCGCGTTTGGCTCCGAACAAACAAATACACAACTCACAATCCACAAACTAAATTATAGAAAGATACCTTTCACACAATCCCCGGTTGAAATTTTCTCGAAACTCCAAAATCACTGCAAAACAGCCTATCTACTCGAGTCCATAGAAGGTCCCAAAAAACTTGCGCGATACTCGTTCATAGGCTTTGAGCCGCGGTTAACTGTTACAGTAAAAAATGGAGAAGCAGAACTCTACAATGAAATAACTGAAGAGGTAGATAAAGCTGAAACCAGCGAACCCCTGCGTGTTGTAGCTGAGCTTGTTAAAAGTAAAAACGTTACTAACGGCAGCTCCAGATTTGCGGGAGGCGCAGTCGGCTACATTTCTTACGATGCAATTCGCTACTGGGAAAAACTTCCGCAAAAAGCCCGCGATGACCTAGGCTTCCCAGATGTTCAGTTCGGATTCTACGATGACGGCATAGTGTTTGACCACAAGCAGCGTCAAGCATTCTACTATTACTCAAATGAAGACCGCTTTGCAGAATTTGAGAAGTTAATTAAGCAACCTGCCAACGGTGAGGCGGTAAGACATCAGCAGCCGAAAATGAACGTTACGAAAGAGCAGTTCGAGGAATCGGTGGAAAAAGCTAAAGAGTACATAGCAGCAGGCGACATCTTCCAAGTTGTGCTCTCAAAGCGCTATGAGCTTCGCTTTACTGGCGACTTAATAGCATTTTACCGCTCTTTACGCGAAATAAACCCATCGCCATACATGTACTTCCTTAAGGCTGAAGACAGGCAAATTGTAGGTTCCAGCCCAGAAATGCTTGTTAGAGTCGACAAC
Source organism: Candidatus Bathyarchaeota archaeon (assembly GCA_026014545.1). Classification (GTDB taxonomy): domain Archaea; phylum Thermoproteota; class Bathyarchaeia; order Bathyarchaeales; family Bathycorpusculaceae; genus JAOAIV01. The sequence continues at coordinate 5,851 of JAOZIH010000007.1, read as the reverse complement.
GGGCTAGTTGAAACTTTCCCGATAGCCGGAACGAGACCATGTGGGGCGAATTCCCGCGAGAACGCGAGCTTAGCAAAAGAGTTGCTGGCTGACCCGAAAGAACGCGCTGAACATGTGATGCTGGTTGACTTGGCGAGAAATGACATTGGAAAAATAGCCAAGTTCGGAAGCGTCCATGTTCCAGAGTTCATGCGGGTTCACCGCTACAGCCACGTGCAGCACTTGGTTTCGCAGGTTATAGGCGAACTTCGAGAAGACAAGGATTGCTTTGATGTGTTAAGAGCGGTTTTTCCAGCAGGCACGGTTTCCGGCGCGCCTAAGGTTCGTGCTATGGAAATAATTGAAGAGCTTGAACCCACAAGAAGAGGTCCCTACGCGGGTGCTGTCGGCTACTTCGCTTATAATGGAAACGCGGATTTCGCCATAACCATCCGAACACTGTTCGCGAACGGGAGCAAAGCATACATTCAAGCCGGCGCGGGCATCGTGGCTGATTCTGTGCCTGAAAAAGAATGGGTTGAAACCAACCATAAAGCAGAGGCGCTGATGAAAGCGCTTGAGAAGGCAGGAGGCAAAGAATAGTTGAAGGTTCTTGTCATTGACAACTATGATTCCTTCGTTTACAACCTTGTCCAGTACATAGGCGAATTCGGCGTAGAGGTCCTCGTTTACAGAAACGATCAAATAACTTTGAAGCAAGCAGAAATGCTCCAGCCAGATAGAATAGCAATCTCTCCTGGGCCAGGTACGCCTACAGACACCCGGTACTTCGGCGTTTGCACAGCAATCCTGCAGCACTTAAGCCGTGAAATCCCTACTTTGGGCGTGTGCCTAGGTCATCAAGGAATAATCCACGCTTACGGTGGCCGAATCGTCTCAGCGAAAAAGCTGATGCATGGAAAAACCAGCACGGTTAAGCATGATGGAGAAGGCATTTTCAAGGGCGTAAGCAATCCTTTCACGGCAACACGTTATCACTCGCTAGTTGGCGATGTACAAGCTATTCCCGATTGCCTCAAAGTGACTGCCGTCGCAGTTGACGATGGAGAAATCATGGGCGTTCGACATGTGGAATATCCAATCGAGGGAGTGCAGTTTCACCCTGAATCTATACTCTGCGAGGATGGAAAACTGATTATAAAAAATTTTTTGGAAGGCAGATGAAGCAATATGATCAAAGAATGCATACAAAAACTCGTGGAGAAGACGAACCTAACTTTCGCAGAAGCACAGGAAGTCATGAGGGAAATAATGTCTGGAAAAGCGACTAACGCCCAAATTGCCGCATTTTTGACCGCGCTGCGGATGAAAGGGGAGACCGTTGAAGAGATGATAGGCTTCGCCACGGTAATGAGGGAGCAATGCCGCCGGATTCAGCCGCACGTAAACGGCAGGCTTGTTGACACATGCGGAACAGGCGGCGACAAAATAAAAACCTTCAATGTCAGCACAACCGCGGCGTTTGTTGCCGCTGGCGCAGGTGTTACAATAGCAAAGCATGGCAATCGCTCAGTAACAAGCCAAAGCGGCAGCGCTGACGTGCTGGAGAAACTGGGTTTCAACCTTAACATGGCGCCGGAGGCCGTGCAAAACGCCATTGAGCAAAATGGAGTGGGCTTTATGTTTGCGCCGGCGTTTCACCCAGCTATGAAATATGCTGTTGAGCCAAGAAGGGAGATAGGCATCCGCACCGTGTTTAACATTCTTGGCCCCTTGGTTAATCCTGCTTCGGCTAACGCGCAGCTACTCGGCGTTTACGATGCACAATTAACCTTGTCTTTGGCTTATACTTTGAAGAATCTTGGATGCGAAGAGGCCATGGTGGTCCACGGACTTGATGGGCTTGACGAAATATCTACTACGGGAAAAACTGCTGTTGCCTGGTTAAGAGAAAAGGAAGTGGCAACATTAGAAATCACGCCGAAAGACTTAGGCCTCAAAAAAGCGCGAATAGACGACATAAGAGGGACAACGCCCGCTGAAAGCGCTGAGCTTCTCTTCAAAATCTTGAATGCCCATTGCGCTTTCGATGATCCAAAAATGGAGATGGTACTTGCCAACAGTGCTGCAGCACTTATTGTGGGCGGCAAAGCAGATGACTTCAGTTACGCCATAGAAGCCGCGCGCAAATCAATTGATAGCGGCGCAGCCTATGAGAAGCTGAAAGCGTTAATCAAGGCATCTGGCGGCTGCTTATCAAAACTTGAGGAGCTAGAGCAGAAATATGCCTGATTATCTCGACATATTAGCGCAAACCGCAAAAGAAACAATTCACAGCGGCTACTACAACATAGCAGCGGCGGCAGCTTCCAAGCTTAGCTTGAGAAAGGCGATTTTGGAGGCTAAAAATGCACCAGTTATCGCGGAAATAAAACCCGCATCGCCCTCTACCGGGATAATCAGAAAAGACATTGATGTATGTAGTATAACACGAGGCATAGAGAAAGGCGGCGCCGTTGGCATTTCTGTTCTAACGGAACCCAAACATTTCAAGGGAGCCTTACACTTACTTGCCGAAGCACGCAAAACGTCGAGGCTTCCGCTTCTGATGAAAGATATAATTCTCAGCCCATTGCAGCTGGATGCTGCCTCAAAACTTGGCGCCGACGCGGTATTGCTAATAGCGGCGCTTTTTGAGAGAGGCTACTGCGAGTGCGGCATTCAAGATATGATTGCGCGGGCACATGCCTTAGGTCTTGAGGTTTTGCTGGAAACGCACACTGAAGCAGAGTTTCGCTCTGCAGTTAGAACACAAGCTGATTTAGTTGGGATTAATAACCGCGATTTGGCAACATTAAAAGTGGATTTGAACACGACTAAGGAAATTTTGCAGCGCAACAGCCCAGAGGGGAAGATCGTGGTAAGCGAAAGCGGGATTAAAACACCTGCTAATGTGCGTTTTCTGCATGCATGCGGCGCTCACGCTTTCCTCATCGGCTCAGCAGTCATGTTTGCGGATAATATTGAAAAGAAAGTTAAGGAGTTCGTGTCAGCCTTATGAGCAAGGTCAAAGTGAAAATTTGTGGAATAACCCGCAAAGAAGATTTAGACGCAGCCGCTGCCGCAGGCGCTGACGCAGTCGGCTTCGTAGTGGGAGTTGCCGCTTCACCGAGAAATCTCTCACTAACAGAAGCAGAGAGGCTCCTTAGGCAAGTTCCGCCCTTCATAAAAAGTGTTTTAGTTACCGTTCCAAGAAGCCTTAGCGAGCTCGAAGCATACGAGAAACTAAATCCAGATGCCATACAGATACACTGCGAGAACATACATATCGCCGCGTCAATTCGGCTGAAACTACCAAACATTACCTTGATAGGCACCGTCAACGCTCATTCTGCTGATCCAGTCAGCAATGCCGTAAAAATGGCGAAGCTATTTGACGCGGTGCTAATTGATTCCTTCGTTATCGGCATGTGCGGCGGAACAGGCGTAGTCCACAACTGGGAGCTAAGCAAGCAGATTAAGCAGGCTATTTATCCGAAACCGTTAATTCTGGCTGGAGGACTTAATCCCGAAAACGTCGCTGAAGCAGTGCACGTTGTTGAGCCGTACGCTGTAGATGTATCCAGCGGCGTAGAACAGCAACCGGGAATCAAGGATCACCGAAAAATAAGCGAGTTCGTTAAAAAAGCAAAAAAGGGATGCTAAAAAATGAAGAAGCTAAGTAGTTATCCCATTGATGGAAAATATGGAAAATACGGAGGCCGTTTTGTCCCGGAAATTTTAATGGCAGCCATCAATGAGCTGGATGAAGCCTACGCTGAGGCTAAGCAGGATCCGAGCTTCAGCAAAGAACTAGCCTACTACTTATCGGAATATGCTGGACGCCCAACACCATTGTATTATGCGGAGAATCTAACGCGGAAGCTGGGCGGAGCCAAAATTTACCTGAAACGAGAAGACCTCGCGCATGGCGGTGCCCACAAGATAAACAACACTCTAGGCCAGGCGCTTTTGGCCAAGAGAATGGGAAAAAAGCGGGTAATAGCTGAAACAGGCGCGGGACAACACGGCGTTGCCACCGCTATCGCATGCGCCGCTTTAGGGTTGAAGGCAGAGGTTTACATGGGCGTTGAGGACATGCAGCGGCAGCGGCTTAACGTATTCAGAATGAAGCTTTTAGGAGCAGAAGTTCATCCTGTAGAGTCAGGCTCCAAAACGTTGAAGGACGCCATAAACGAGGCGCTGAGAGACTGGGCAACCAACGTCGAAAGCACCTACTACCTCATAGGCTCAGTTGTAGGGCCACATCCCTACCCTATGATTGTCCGAGATTTCCAAAGCGTCATTGGTACCGAGCTGAAAACACAATTCCTAAAGAAAGAAAAACGATTACCTGACGCGCTGGTTGCCTGTGTTGGCGGAGGCAGCAACGCCATAGGAACATTCTACCCGTTCGAAGATGATAACAACGTTAAGTTATATGGTGTTGAAGCCGCCGGCGAGGGCATAGGCTCAGGCAAGCATGCGGCGTCGCTGGGTGCTGGCGCGGAAGGCGTCTTTCACGGCATGCTAACCTACGTACTTCAAAACAGCGATGGACAAATACAGAACACACACAGCATTTCCGCTGGCTTGGATTACCCAGGCGTCGGCCCAGAGCACTCTTTTTTGAAAGCGCTGCAAAGAGCGGAGTACGTTACGGCAACTGATAAGGAGGCAGTGGACGCCTTCTGCACACTATCGCGTGAGGAAGGCATAATTCCAGCGCTTGAGTCGGCGCATGCACTTGCCTTCGCCATGAAGCTGGCGCGTAAAATGAAGCAGGAAGACGCAATTGTGGTCACATTATCGGGACGCGGAGACAAGGATGTGGGCGTTGTAGCTGATTTTCTGGGCGTGAAAATATGAGCGACATCCATAAGGTTTTCCAGCGGCAGAAAGCACAAAAAGCAGGCGCACTTATCGGCTATGTGACTGGCGGAGACCCAGCGCCGCGTTTTACACCCGCTATTGCGGAGGCGCTTATTAAAGGCGGCGTTGACATTCTTGAGCTTGGTGTGCCCTTCTCTGACCCCATAGCTGACGGGCCAACGATTCAGGCGGCTACTGTGCGCGCTTTGAAGGCTGGAACCACGCCGAAAATGGTGCTGGAACTGGCTGGGGAAATTAAAAGAAGGCATGGCGTGCCCATTGTGCTTTTGACGTATTTCAATCCTGTTTTCCGCATGGGAATAGAGAATTTCTTCTGCTTAGCAAAAAATGCAGGTGTCGACGGCGTTGTTGTTCCCGACTTACCTATCGAGGAGGCAATAGACTACCGCGAAGCGGCCAAGCGCTTTGGCGTGGATACTATCTTTCTTGCCGCGCCATCCACTTCAAACGAGCGCTTAAGCAAGATTGTCGAATGCACGTCAGGGTTTCTTTATCTTGTTTCACAATTCGGCGTGACCGGCACACGCGAAGCCTTGGAAGACTCAACTGTGCAATTGATTGAGCGCGTTTTGCCCTACACCGCTGGCCGCGTTCCATTGGCTGTCGGCTTCGGCGTTTCAAAGCCCGAGCATGTAAGGCAGCTAATTCAAAGTGGCGCTGATGGCGTAATTGTGGGAAGTGCCTTCGTCAACATCATTAATAATCATGAGGTGGACATCAACAGGATGGTTGAAGCGCTGGAAAAGTTTGCGCGCAAGCTCAAAGATGCAACAAAACAAAGTGGTTAAGAATCATATCAAACCGCGCTATGGTTGGTGAAAGTTTTTATTTGTTAGGTGCAAGATGCTTAATACGCAAGCGAGCGCCTCGATAGCTCAGCCCGGTAGAGCGGCTGCCTTGTAAGCAGCAGGTCGCGGGATCAAGGCCCGCTCGAGGCTTCTTAAACTTGTCGTTTTTATTCTGGGAGGTCTACGTCGTC
>JAOZIH010000019.1 GCA_026014545.1 Candidatus Bathyarchaeota archaeon | reverse complement strand
CACTGCAGTTACAGCAGCGGTAAACGCCTCTTTTTCCAATATACGGGAGAATCATATTATCCAAGAACTCAACTTTTGATGAGCCACATAATGGACAATTCATAGACTGTCAAGAACCAAATAAATCGAATAATTAAAGTTCAATTCATCATGTGTGAACTACCCTATCCTGAAGGGTGAGGGCAGCGTCGTTCACGCCAATATGACGGAGGAAAACCTGTCTAATTCGTAGCCTAATCTGCCCAGCAAATGCTCTGATGTAAGCGGCAGGTTTTTGAAGACCCAACACAAATACTTCATTTCACTTCACACGCCATAACTTGCATGTCGATCCATTGTAGTAGACTGTTTGTTTGTTGCTTTCTCATAACCTGAAGCTTCGCCTTCTCCTTTGCCTTTTTGGGTTTTTTGAGGTCAAGCGCCGTCTTCTTGCGGTGGCAGCTTTCGCAGAGCGTCTGAAAATTCGTCATAGCAGGGTCTTGCCACCAGTCGCGGCCGCCCTGACTCAGCGGTATAATGTGGTCGCATGCGAATCTTCGCTCCGCCAAGTCTTTGCCGCATATGCGGCATTTCCCGCCATCACGCTCATACACTGCCACAGCAAATTCGCGCCATGTATGGTTGAAGCGGCAGTAGAATGCTATTTCGCATCTGCGGCTGCACCATGCACGTAGCCGAGGGTTAAAGCTTAAGTCGCGTCCACAATTGCGGCAAAAATATTTCTTGCCGTCCGTTACGAGGCTGCTGTCATGATCTAAGCGTATTGCCATTACGCGTTGTGCACTCCAAATCTTCTGCATTGGTAATCTACCATAATTATAGAAGAGCCTTAGAGAGGGAATTTCGCTCATACAAGTTTACCATTGTTTTCGTTTGACTAAGATTTTTTCGCTCCAACCGGTTTCAGTAACTGCATTCAAGATACGCATATTTTCACTCTTCATTTATGTTTGAATCTTATTTGCTGGTAGCATTCTAGGCAGATGCCTATTGTTTTGCCATTGTTATCCTTTATCCAGCATGTACAATCACAGCAAACATGCTTGCTGCATTCGCTGCAGACATAGCTTGCTTCTACACCGCAAACTACACACTTGGCAATTTCCTCTGCCATTTTTCACTCACCTTCCAAGATTTTTTCGAGGCGCTCTATTTTTTGAGCGCGGAATTTACGAGCTCAGGCAGCAGCGGGAAAAGATACTTCATCTCGGCTATGAGCAGTTCCACATCGGCAATTTCCTCTGCGAACTCTTCGAGGGCATGGTCGCGCCCGCGAATAAGATGTAATGCGGCAACAGCTAATTCGCCTGCTTCCTCGGCAAGCATCGCCAGCTGCTTGTCTTTGCCCCAGCGGCGCAAGCTTAACTCGAAAATTTTCTCGTCATTTTTGTTTTGATTTGATGTTTCAATGACGAGTAGAAATGTTTCTTTACCCAGCTTTTTGGCGTACTTCATCGTCCAGCATCCGCCATTAGTTGGATGCCCTGATACGCCGCAATGAAGACATGTACTGTCAACTGCTGGCACTACACAGTAAAGTTTGTCGCATGCCTCTGCAATCTGAATGTTTCTGGTGCGGAATCCTTTGACCACAATCTTCTCTCGTTGCGTGCACATTGGGTCGCCGCAGTGCCATCGATACTTAACCTTATCCTCCCAATAGTAGTTGCCGTCACTGTACATTTCAGGCGCATAAATCTCCTTTTGTATGCCAAGTTCGTCTGCAATTTTCTCCGCCCAAATATCAACGCCTCCCCTTGGACAATGCCCCGAGATAAGCTTCACTGACGTTAACTTTTTAGTGGGGTAACGTCGTTTCTCATATTCAGATAGATTGTCAAGGAAAATGTTCTTGATAGTTTGCTTGGCAATAAACGCCTGCTCCTGTTTCCAGCTGGATTCTTCACAGCCAACAATTGCAATTTTAAGCGGCTTCAACATTCGTCACCTTTTCTAGTCTTTTTACAGCCGTTTTCTCCCGCAAAGTTTTGCGGTAAACTGTTATGTTCGCGTTTTCAAGCTTCTCGATGAGCTTCATTGTTTTAGCCAAAGAAGGCTCAGGCAAACCGCAGCCATAATTATCGTATCCTATGGCAACAGCCCAAGGCCTAATTCTGATAAGCATGTTGGCAAACAACTCCAAGTTGAAGTCAAGGATCGGTTCAATTGAAATGAAAAGCTTATGCCGTTTAGCCTCGGCAAGCTTCAGCATAAAATATAGCCTGTCAAACTGCAATGGCGCATCGCTTACCGACTGATAATTTTGGTCGGATTCTATTGTTGCGCCTAGAATACAATTTGTAGGGATTGGATACGACATGTATCTCTGCGGATTCTTCGTCAACAAAAGGAAATCAGTAAACTTCAATGCTCCTATAACATTCAAAACCTTGTATATCCAGTCAGACGGCACCCAGTTACCAAACAAGTCGCCCATGTCGCAGACAAAAACAAAATCGCCGTTTCTAAATGTTACATTAAGCTCTTTCTTGATAAGCTGTGGCGTAAACCCGTTTCTGTAGCGTTCTGTTTCTCTAAGTTTTGTGTTTGCAAGCTGTCGAGCCCAACAATAAACGCAGTTATGCATGCAGCCGACAACTGGATTCCATGTTTTCGTGACGAAACTGAACATGCGGCTTCGCATTCAGCTCACCACAAAGAAATAGGCGGCGCAATAAAAAGGAGGAAGCTTGCTTTTTATATGCTTGCTAATTCAGTTTTTGGTGTCAAGTTTGGAGACATGTAAATCTCCGTTAAAGCGTGACTGCAGCGGCACAGACATAAAACTGTACATTCAAGTTGGCGAAGAAAGGCTGCCTATATGCAGCAAATGCTGGGAGAAGCTTGCGGATTCCGATGCGGAATGGGACGAAAAAGGTTTTAGACGAGGATAATTAACATTTTATTAGTTTAACATTCAGCCTAACTATTTTTTGGTGGATGCTAATGGATACGTTTTCATTGCTGAAGCGCCTAAGAAAAAGAAAGGAATCGCCTAGTAGCCTCCAAGAGCTTTTGCCTCCAGCTTCAGAGCCTGCTTCAACAAAAGCCGCCGCAGTGAATCCTCCAGACGCAGATGCGAAGGGTACACAGCAGCCTGCAACTCAAGTTGCCGCATCAACTGTTTTGCCGCATGCTACTCCTCAAGGTCGAGGTCGCCTGCATCTTTTCGGGATGGACACTAAACCTGACCTGATAACTGGTCAACGTTTGAAGCGTGGCATATATGCAAGCGACCGTATTCACACTCTCATTGTGGGCAGAACAGGCTATGGAAAATCACGCTTCCTGCTTTCCCTAATAAAGCAGCACATAGATAATGATGAGGGCTTCATGGTTATTGACAGCCACCATGACTTAACAATGCTTATTCTTTCGCATATTCCACCGGAAAAAGCTGACCGCGTAATATACATTAACCCGACAACAGCATGGGACTTCAAACGTGTAGTGCAAATCAATTTTCTGGAGGTAGCTGACCCCAGAGACAGGGATGTGGTGGCTCGCCTATTCATGGACAGCCTCGAAAAAATCTATGATAGATGGTGGGGGCCGCGTTTGGACATGATATTGATGAATGCGCTTTATCTGCTTCTTGAGCGGGAAGGCGCAACCCTGCCTATGCTCCACACTGTACTCACAGATCAAGCTTTCAGGGAGGAACTGTTAAGCTGCTGCCGCGATGAACGTGTACGCAATTTTTGGCAGCGTGAATTTGACGCCATGCCGAAGGATGCAAGCGTTGCAGTATTAACTAAAATCTACAAGATTGTGCAGGAAAGAATTATTCTACCGCTGTTTGAGGCTGAAAGAAGCAGTTTTAACCTGCGGCATGCAATGGACAGAGGCGCCTTCATAATTGTAGACTTGCCTGAGGGTCGAATAACAAGCGACCTCGCCAATTTCGTGGGAAGCCTTATTCTTGCACGGCTGTTCCTAGCTGGAATGACTAGAGAAGACACTCCTGAAGATGAGCGGCAGCCATTCTACGTTTACATTGACGAGGCATACCGTTACACCACAAAAAGCATCGCTGACATCTTACAATCACTTAGAAAATACAAGGTGTATTTGACGCTTGCAAGCCAATTCCTAGAGCAGTATGTGAAGCCAGTGCAGCTTGCGCTTCCAGAATGCTGTGACACCGTAGTATGCTTTGCCGTGGGCGAGCAGACAGCCAGAGCGCTTGAGCGGCTGTTCCCAAAAAACTTCGGCCATCAGACCATAATGAACTTGCCTAAAAAGCATATTTTCCTGTCAACGCCGTTCATGGGGGTGAGAGAATGCGCTATACTTGAAGTTCTTAATGCAACTCGCGGCCCCTATAATCCAGATGACATAATCAGGCTTAGTCTTGAAAGATATGGCCGCGTTGTTGACCCTGAAAAACTCTATAGGAAGGTGGCCTCTCGAAGCCCCATTGAAATGCTATGCCACTGGCCTGTTTCGCCTGCAGAGTGGCAGCTGCTTCTAAGCGTCAAATTAAACGGTTGCATGTTGGAGGAGAAGATGCTTTTCGAAGTGAATAAGCAGCGGCTGTCAGAGAACGCTATAAGCCAAGCGTTGAGAAGCCTGCTGTACCCGTCGCCTACCAGGAAGACAGGCTGGCTTATGACTGAGAAGAAACGTATAGAAAAGTATCGTGAGCAAGCGTACGCGTATGGTAAAAAGACTGTTGAGGCAGTCACTGAAACTAGCCGCTTATACCGTTTAACCGCTGTGGACGATGGAAGAAGTCTTCTGTTTCCAACGCCACATGGGCCTAAAGCTGGAAGCCCAGAGCACATGGCTCTGATAAACCGCGTGCTTGACAGTGTAGTGTGGAAAAATGGGTGGATAGCGCGTGTTGACACTGCAGAGTCAAGCGCCAGCATGCCTGACATCATCGTGACGCCAACAAAGATTGCTGAGGGCGAGGCAGGCTTGAACGGTTACATTGACCCTGAAGAATGGGATTACCCAAGGACGTTCGCGGTTGAAGTTGAAACTGACCCGATGGATCATTGGAGCCGCCTAATCAATAATGTAACACGCAACACTAAGCTGGGTTTGCCCACGTGGATTGTTGTGCCAACAAAGGAGCTTGAAGATAAAGTTGCCGCTAGACTGGCCGAAGAGGGCGTACCAATCGTGGAGAACATTATGAGCTTCAAGCCTAGCCATCCAGGTTTAGTGTGTGTTACAGTTATGCCGTTAACCATCAAAGAGTCTAAGCCTACGCCTCCGCCGTCGCCTGAATCAGTAAAATATGCGCCGATGATAGCTGACCTCATGAAGATCGGCTATCGCGCCAACGTTGTAGACGGCATCTTATTTATGGAACGCGAAAAGAAGCTTCAAATTTGCACTTTTGATCAAGCAATAGAGTATATACTAAAGATTCTTGAAGCTGCCAATCGGGGACTATACTTGCTTGAAGATGACAGTAAAGTCTACGTTTGCACTGGCACTGTAACGCCGACGCGTGTTGTCCCATACGATGACTTGGCACGGCAGATTCTAGCTGAACTAAAAATAACGCTTCCAGAGCCTTCTGAAGCAAAAGAGAAACAGGAAGTGGACAGAGAAAAAAAGCAGTCCACTGGACAGGTTGCCGCGGACGGTGAAGCGGCAGAGGCAGCTGCCTCCGAAAATGTTTTGTCCGTTAACCAGCAGAGCATGACTGAGCAGCAGAAGCAGGAAGCTTCTGAACAGGCCTTAAAGGCAGAAGTGGTTATGCAGGAGCAAATTGAGAAGTCCAAGTTAACCCAAGAAAGCAATGAAACGTTAAAAGAGAGCTCTGGGCCGCAGAAAAGCCAAACTGAAGCCACTGAAAGCCAAAATACGCCTTCAACAGGAAATACAACATTGGAAAAACAAGAAAAAACGCGAGAACAAGAAGGCAGTCAACTGGAAGGCGCTGTTAAACAGGCAACTTCAGTTAATGAGCAGTCGAAGCCTGAGGAAGGCGAGCAAACTGATCAAGTTGCAGAGATACTGCGTCAGTTAGAGCTTAAGCCAGAGCAAGTACCCCTTCACATACAAGAAAAACTAAAGCAGTATTCTCTCAGAGACTATTACCCGAAAAAACGCCTATACAAAGACAAATGCATCTATATCATAATGAGAGATAAAAAGACAAGACGTGACAGTTCTATCGGCGTCATCCCGATTCAAACCAGCACGCAGCAAAGCGTTGAAAACGCAGAGCCAACTGAAGATGCAGAGCAAAACAGTTAGCGGCGCATGAGAGGCGCATGATGCGCCAGCAGACCGCCGCAGCCGGTCTTCCCATGCAACGTGGCGGTTAGGGGAGAACGCTCCGCATCCCGTCACATCCCACTCAAATATGGGTGGGAATGCCTCAAATAAAAAATTTATGATAAACGGCAAATCGCATATGCGAGTTTACTTTTTTCGTGACTCGTGAACTACCCTATCCTGAAGGGCGAGGGTTTCCTGCTTCAACAATAACGCTTACCGGTATTACACAAAAAAATATGGTACTCTACCAATTAATGAAGGGTTCGGCTTTCATTCCTAGCCTGAAGACTTGGGACTTTCCGCCGATAGAATTAAATATGTGTATGATGTTGACGTATCATCGCTTTCTATATCGCAGATAATCCTTTTCGACAGCCAAAATTATTTGACAGTGTCGTTGTTGAAGTTCAAAACTACATTCAGACGCCTACATTCACAATTGGAGAAGAAGCAAGGTACGCAGCAACAACAGATCTATCTCCTCCCAATTCCTCAACCCAGAAATCCTTTCCAAAGGGATTCCGCTTAGCAGTAAGCGGCGCAAAAGCCATAAAGTATGATGTCGGAACGACAAGTCAAAGGTATTACTCTTAAAATATAACTTCAAAATAACGAATAAAATTGAGCAACACATTGTTAGGTAAAAGGAAAGTTAAATGAGAGTTGATGTTGTTTCGTGGACGAAGAACGGCGCAAAATATTTGCCCGCGGTCTTGAAAAGGCTAGAAGAGGCATTACCATCCGAAGATGTCCATCGGAAAATTTTAGTAGACGACCACAGCGTCGACAACACCCGAGAGATCGCCAAAGACTTCGGCTGGGAAATCTACCTCAACCCATCAACCGGAATCAGCGCCGGCGCAAACTACGCACTCTCAAAAGTTGACTGCAAATACTTCATAAGCATAGAACAAGACCTGCTTCTGGCAAAAGACTGGTGGCTGAAAATCCCGCAGTACCTCAGCAACCCAAAAACTGCCGCGGCATCAGGAATGCGCTTCGCATCCCAACCTGCAGGCGTCACAAAACTGCAACGTTACGTGGCAAAGAAGTATCGCGGCGAAAGCACGCTTAGCCCGTGGCTGCGAAGCAGAGAAATGGGCGCGTTCACCCTTGGCAAAACATTAGACAACACAATTTACCGCACATCCGTCATTCGCGCCGTCGGAGGCTTCCCCAAAATGCAGGTGAACGCAGGCGTAGACACCATTTTGGCTTATATGCTTCACGATGCAGGTTATGACTGGCGCGTAGACTACACCGTACAATCAATTCACCTAAGAGCAGGATTAAAACATGAACTGCAGCACCAGTATTTGTATGGGACACAATTAAAGGAAATCTGGCGCAAAATCCGAGAAAACAGCACGGCAGAACCACCCATTAACCGTTTCGGAGTTTTATCACGACTATTCATGTCTCCATTCACCGGAATATTTGTCGCGTTAAAAACGCGAGAACCAACAATAACTTACATTCACCCACTCATCAAGTTATATTACATAAAAGGCCTACTAAACACGCAATAAAATAACACGAATTATTTAACTAACTTAGCTCTAGTCAGATTCATAGAATCAACGAAGCGGCAATTGTTAGAACGCTTTCAAGTTTGAAAGATGATGAGCCAGCTTTAACTGTTCTGCCGCTTGACGAGTTTTTGGAGAGCCTCGGGTAGAGGTTTACCAACAGCATTATAAAGTACGAAAGGCCTGTAATGCGGCAGTTGCAGTATCCTTTTTAGGCTTACTTCAATTGCCGCAATAGAAATATCTATCCCTATCCATCTTCTTCCCAAATGCTCTGCAGCGAGTAGAGTTGTTCCAGAGCCAGAAAAGAAATCCAAAACTATGTCATTATTGTTAGATGATGTTTTTATAATCATCTTAAGCATCTCAAGGTTTTTCTCTGTAGGATATTTTGGATATAATGGATCTTTAAAATCCCACCATATATCTTGGCGTTTTTTCATTTTTTTGATGTAATCATCTGCATAAATTTTCTTTCTCGGATTACCTGTAGATGACCATTCTATTAGGCCATTTCTGTCAAGTTCTTCTAATACGTCTGGTGGATAACGCCAATGTCTTCCCTTAGGCGGTAACAGTCCTCTCCACGGCTGGCCAGTAGAACCATTTTTAGTTTCTCCAGGGGCATGTAGGGGATTTGTGGTGTATCTTCTTCCGTTTTTATCTATTTTCGGAAAGAGCCTGCGTATTTCTTCTTCAGTATAAGGTTCTAAAGATTCATTCCAAATGTACTTGTCAGTTTTTGAGTAGAACAGTATCATGTCTTTTATATTGCCGTATGCTCTCCTCGGAAAGTTCTTAGGGTTACACTTTACTCTTGCGATGTCATTAATGAAATGTTCCTCACCGAAAATTTCATCCATCAATACTTTTAGATAATGTCCTTTCCTCCAATCAATATGCAAATAGATGGATCCGTCATCTGCCAAGAGTTCTCGTGCTAATATAAGTCTCTTCCTTAAAAATTCTAAATATTCCTGCCCAGTAATCAGGTCTTCATATGCGACTTCATCTTTTAGGCTATAACTTATCGTTGAAACCCGGGAATCACCATACCTGAACTCGTGATTTGTTGAAAACGGCGGGTCTATATAAATTAACCTTATTTTGCCTTTGACATCAGTGTTAGTCATAAGTGTTTTGAGGACAGATAGATTATCTCCATAAATCAGCATGTTTGCCCACTGGGCATTTATAAGCTCAACGTTTTTTCTAAAAGTTTTAATTTCCTGTAGCGGAATTGCTGGTACATTGACAAAAATGTTCTTTTCTCTCTCTTTTCCTTTATAAATTAATTCATATTTCTTCTCCTTTTTCCTTGAATATTTACTCTGCAACAGCGCATTCTCAGTCTTTAACTGTAGGTTCTCGGCAACCGTCTTCTTGTTCTGCTCAGCCAACTCTACATATGAGGCGCGAGCGTATGCAAGCTGCTCCTCCAGCACAGCGTTCTGCTGCTCCAGCATCGCATTCCGCATTTCAAGAGAGTTAACGTCCCCTTTCAAAAGCAGATTTTCCGATTCTTTCGCCTGCAGTTGACTTTGCAGCGTAGCCAGCTGCTGCCGGCTACAGTCATAATTAACGTATAGGGCTACAGCAAGCATCACAATTACAAGCAAAGAAGCAACCTTCCAACCCAACCATCAAACACCTACATTACGCATAGCATGTAAATATAAAAGGCGCAGATTACGAATTGACTCAAGGGTCTGGAAAAGCGAAATTTTCAGCTTAGCCGTGTCGCATCTGCGTGGTTTCGCAATTCATAATATTTAAATATCTACTCTTATCCACTTTTGTCGGTTTTTAACCATGAAGAAAAAAACCTTCAAAACCAAACTCACCGTCTTCTTAACCGCTGAACAGCACGAGTTCCTCATGAAGCTAATAGCCAAGGGCGAAGCTGAAAACGAAAGCCAAGCAATACGCCGCTGCATCAACATCGCCATGCAAAAGGGAGGCTAAGCCATGACGCAGACAAGCCTCAACAGGCAAGAAGCGTTTACGCCGCCTGCTGGGAGACGCTTCATCGAGTCGCCAAAGTTCCCGTTCAGGGAGGTCAGCGAGGCTTCGGCGGTTGAGAAGGGGCCGGGGAGGCCGCCGCATTGGGAAATGGTTTTCTGGTGGACAAGGAAGCCGCTTATCTCCGCGCGGGCTCTGATTGCTGGCGCGCTGCTTCCCGAGGACACTGGCCGAGATGCTTTTCTGCGTTTGACGGGTATACATGGCAAAAAGCGGGCTGCACATTTGAATCCGCCTCTCACCCGATTTCCAGGCGTGAAGCTGCTGGATCCATTCGCAGGCTTCGGCAGCATACCCTTAGAGGCCATGCGCCTCGGCTTAGACGCGACAGCCGTTGACCTCCTGCCCGTAAGCTACGTGTTCCTGAAGGCTGTGCTTGAGTATCCCGCCAAATATGGTAGGAAGCTGGTTGCGGACGTTGAGAAGTGGGGCAAGTGGGTTACTGATCAGCTGCAGCAAGACCCCTTGATTAAAGAGTTGTATGAGCCTGACGTGGCCGTTTACATTGGCTCATGGGAGATTAAGTGTCCGCATTGTGGACGCTGGACGCCTATTGTTGGCAACTGGTGGCTTGCCCGCGTCAAGGGCAAAGAGGGCTATGAGAGGCTTGCATGGATGGAGCCGGCTGTGGAGGGCGACGAGGCTGGGATACGCGTGGTGGACTTGAATAGGCGACTGGGCGAGCAGGCGGTGAGGAAGGCGAAGGTTTCAGGCGTCAAAGTGACGGCTAACGGCAGAGAATACAGGGTTCCAGAAAGCAACATAAACGCTCGACGTGAAACAGCCATCTGCCTGCTCTGTAGTCAGCCAATAATGCAGGTGGACACGCAGACTGGACGCCACTACGTTGACGTCAAGAGTCTGCCCAGAAACGTTAAGGATAGGCTTTTGGGCTACGTGAAACACGCCATAAAAACCTACAATCAAAGCTTGGAGCAAGATGGCGTAGAATCACTAGCAAGGCAGAGGTTGCTCGTTAAAGTGAAGGTGAAAGAAGGCGACTTGGAATTTGAGCCATGCACAGAAAAAGAAAAACAAAAACTCGAGAAAGCAAACCAAGAAATGAAAAATTTGATGGACAAAAAGGATCCAGATATGCCAATAGAAAGTTTATGGCCTTATGTTTCTACTCAAGGAGGACGTTTAAGCATAATAATTTGGGGGTTCAACAAATTTTATAAACTGTTTAATTCACGGCAACTTCTAACACTTGTCAAACTTGTTAAACTCATACGTGAGGCAGGCAAGAAAATCGAAGAAGAAAAACAAAAAGAAGGACAAACCAAAGAAGAAGCCCAGCGGTACGCAGAAGCAATAACAGCACTCTGTTCTATAGCATTGTCTAGATATTCTGAACATTCTTCTTTAGCAACACCATGGAACTCATCAACAGGATTAGGTTCTGTATTAGCCCTAAAACCTTCAAATGTAATGAGTTTTCGAGGAATTGCAATGACATGGAATTGGTGCGATACTTTTCCAGTAATTGACTTTGCTGGAAGTTTCAATAGAGCATTAAAAACTTCTGTTCAAAGTTTACTAAGTCTTTCATTCAGTTACAGTATTAACCAAATGGTCAATAAAACCACTATTTTTCTAGACAATGCTACAATTTTAAGCAGAATACCTGTCACTAAAAGGTTTACTTTAATTGTGACTGACCCGCCTTATTATGATGATGTTCCTTATGCTGAGCTTAGTGATTTCTATTATGTTTGGCTTAAGCGGGCTTTAAGCGACGTTGAGGATGGCAAGCTTGTTCCGCGCTTCTTGCCTGAAGCCTTCTTCGAGAAAGTCGGCGACGACTGGACTGAAGTTTCAACACAATGGGAAAAATTTGCATTAAGTGAAGTTAGTGTTGAACCGCCTAGGCTTGGTGTAGAAGCCAAACAGGAAGACGGCATAAGACATTTCCAGAGGTTGCTCAACGCTTCCTTCGTAAGCATGAGCAGAAAGCTGGCTGACGACGGCTTACTCATCACGTACTATGCGCATACGGATCCAGACGCTTGGAAGGCGCTGCTTGAAGCAGGATGGATGCAGGCGGGACTACGCGTAACAAACGCTTTCCCACTAACCACCGAATCAGCGCAGAGCATTGTCAGCCGCGGCAAACTATCCATGGACACAAGCATCGTTGTTGTGTGGCGCAAAGGCACCCAAGGCACAGTCCAAGCGGCCAAGCTCTATGATGAGATGGTGGAGGCGGCTGCAGCGCGTGCAGCCCTCCTAATGCAGCAGCGCGTCTACGGCAGAGACCTCTTCATTAACGTGCTGGCCACGGCGCTTGCAGAAGCCACCCAATACAAGAGCGTGGTGGACATGGCTGTGCTGGACACTGCCAGCCTCGTAGACCGCTACGTTTACCCAGCAGCCTGCATAGGCTTAACACGCAGCCTCGCAAGACAAGCGGAGCTTGCTGATGGCATAAGAAGCCCGGACGCCATGTTCTACCTGATCGTTAAGACGCTGCTTTCAGAGGCGAAGCCAAAGGCACTTGAGAGCACCACGCTTCGGCTGCTTGCCATTGGCACGTCGCTTGACGTTAAAGCAGCCCAGAACAGTTGGCGGTTGCTCCGCTCCGCCTCAAAAGCCGAGGAGGAAGGCGGCGCCAAAATAGCCAAGGCTGGCACACTCATTCTATTGGAGCCTGAAGCGGCAGAGCGAAACGCAGTTGCGTCTCTACTTGAGCAGCGAGGCGTAGGCTTAGCCAAGCCCAACATACGCTGCGCAGTTGACGCGCTGCATTTGCTTGAGTATTACGCAGCCACTTATCCAGCGTCTGAATACAAGCTTAAGCTTGAGCTGCTCCGCGCGGCGCACCCCGCCGCTGTGGAGGAGGCGCTTGCCCTCTCAAAGGTTTTAGCGGCGGTGCTGCCGGAAGCTGACGCGGAGAAAACTCTCTCTAAACGTGTTATTGAACCATTACTGGGGTGAAAATAGATGGGTTTGAAGAGTCTGTTTGAAATGGGTAAGTTGAAGGTTTGGCAGGACGTGTTTGACCCGCGTGTGGATCAAAAGTCCGCGCCTGACCTAAGCGACGTCGTTGAATCCAGAGGCGAAAAAATCTACTGCGACCCAGACGAGTTCTTCAGCCGAACCTACCTAACCCATGAAATGTCAGGCCTAATTGAGGAGGCAGCTGAAACCCTTCGATGCGAGCAGGGCGGAGGCGTCTACCTTCTAACGTCGCTGTATGGCGGCGGAAAAACCCATACGCTCATAACGCTATATCACGCCTTCAAGAGCCCGCAGAGCCTCGCCCGCGTAAACGAGAAGCTCGCACGCGCAGTCAAAGCCGCAGGCACACCCCTCGTCGTTGTAATCGACGGCAGCCGCAGCGACATGACGCCGCATCCCCAGCAGCCCTACGTTACAGGAGACTTCACCATCAAAACGTTGTGGGGGATGCTCGCGTACAAGCTGGGCGCCTACGCCAAGATACGCCACTTAGACGACGGCAAAAAGCCATGCCCAGACATAAGAGCTCTTGAGGAAATGTTCAGCCAAGTCAAAGAGCCCGTGGTGATCCTGCTAGACGAGATTGTACATTACATATTTAACATGTCAAAGTCCGCTGACCTGCAAGATTACGGCCAAAAAGTCCTCCTATTCCTTGATTACCTGGCACGTGTAGTGGAGAAGACGCCGAGGGTTGTGCTGGTCGCCGCTGTCCAAGCGGAATACCGCGAAGTAGCCGGCCAAAAACAGCTGTTCGAGGAGGAAACCTTCAAGGGCTACGCGGGAAGCGTGCTCCGCAACATGGCGAGAAGCAGCTCGCGGCTGATCGCGCCGGTGCCGCCCGGCGACATCGTCAACGTGCTTAAGAAACGCCTGTTCCAGGAGATCCCCGTGGATGAAGCTTCAAATGCACGTGACAGGCTCTACCAATCATACAAGGCTTATCCTGAACTCTTCGGCGCCGAGGCAGACTGGCAATTCAGCGCTGAAGCAACCGGCCGCGCCGTCACAGCCAAAGACACATGGCCATTCCACCCAAAATATCTTGAGGTGCTGCATGAAGTAATATCGAGAAGCAGGGAGCTGCAGAAAACCCGCGACGTAGTCCGAATAACAAGAAAAGTCGTCAGAAAACTCTTAACCACGTCAAACGTGGACGCGGACTACGTGATGCCATGGCACATTGACCTTGCAGACGCAGACATAAACATCAGCATACTGACAGAGGGCAGAAGAGAATTCCGCAACGTAGCCTCAAAAGACATCATAAACTCAGACGGCAAATTAGGCTTGATAGCTGAATGCGCCAAGCCATCGCTTGCACTTAAAATCGCCACGGCGATACTGCTCAAGACACACGTGTACGAAACCTTCAAGGAGCCATTAAAGGTGTTCCCAGACCTGAAGGAAACCGCGCTGATGACCTACGAAGCCGAAACCTTCGCCTTGAATAAGTGGCAGCCCCAGGACATCGCCTCCACCCTTGAAGAGATGCCCAGCAAACTCCGCCACTTCAACATGCAAGGCGGAAGATTCTGGTTTGACCCCTACCGCTCAGTGCTTGAGCACGTGGAGAAACGCGCCGAAGACATACTTGCAGGCCCAAGAGGCGAACTCTACAATATACTGCGCGCCCGAATAAACAACATACTTGTTTATGCCCCACGCAAGGGCCTACCCGAGAAAGGCGACTTCTTCACTGAACAGGGCGTCATAATACGCACCTTCACAGACTACGTTAAGCCCTGGCCGGTGGACGACGCTAAACCCAAACTCGTCATAGTCGTGGAGCCCCAAGTCGACAAGGATGAAGTTGAACAGTTAATATTCAACGTGGAGGGCGGCGGCAAACGAGTCTACAGAAACACCGTCGCCGTGCTAATGCCAAACCCCAAAGTGAACTTTGAAGATCTGTTGCACACCGCCGCTAAGCTGAAAGCTGTGGAGGACGTGGAAGCTGAAATACGCGACTACTACCCAGACGAGGAAGTCAGAAAAATCCAGCAGGAGAAGCTTAAGAATTACAGGCAAAGCAACGAAAGTAGCTTGGACGAGAAGCTATTAGCCGCCTACACGCTAATTGCTTATCCTACACAGGAAAACGATTTTGACACTGTCAAGCAGGCGGAAACGCAGGCAGCCAACAGCCTCATAGCACAGGCCGAGGCAGGCTTAAGGGACACACGCACCGGACCCAAACTGCGGGTTCAAGTGAGCTTCAGCGAGTTAACCAGCTTCTTGATGAATAAGGCTAAAATCAGCATAGGCGACAAGCCCATTGAATATGGCAGAATCGCCGAAATATTCGCTACTGCAGCGTACTCGCCCTTCGTAACCCGAGACGTAATAGAACAGGCTATACGCGAAGGCCTCGAAAACCTGGAAGTGGCAGTAAAGATACATGGCGTACTCCACTGGAAAAGCTTGGACGGCACTGCAGAGCAGCCGCAGGGTAAACTACGCGACGACGCCGAAATAATCGGGTACAAGCAGGCAGCCAAAGAGCTGCAAAGCAAACTTGCCAGTGAAAGCGGAACACGCCAGCAAGCAGGCAAAGTCATAATCACCTACTACACGGTGGAATATGGCCAGCAGCAGATCAGAATAGAGGATCTACCGCAGTATCCATGCTGGGAGGACATACTAAAAACTGCATTGATACAGCGCCACGAACAAGTGATAATGCAGGGCTTCGCACTAACCGCCACGCCATCAACAGTAATCGCCATGCCCGGGCAAGCGGCCAACGTGCAAGTCGAAGTTACGCCTGTAGGCGGATACCAACACAAAATCAAGCTTGAAGTCTCCGATGGCACAATCACGCCCCCCGAGGCGGCGCCGCCTCTAAAAGCAGAATGGCAGCTTCCAGCCCGCACCTCACCAGGCAACGTAGAATACACGATTAAGTGTGTGGGCGAAGACGGATACAGCGCCCAGGCCAAAGTTACAGTGCAAATCAAAAGCCCAGAAGAATCCATAATAGTTGACAGGCTGAACGTTGGACATGTCGGCGCTAAACTCGCCGAGGTAACAGTTGAAAAGTTCGTTGACGCGCAATTAGCCTTTGACATGGCATCTAAGCTGGGCATCAAAAACTGCCGTGCAGAATTAAACGTTGACTACGAGGGAAAAGCCAGCTTTGCAAGCACCGACCTAAACGTAGACTTAACCAGGCTTTTCGCCCAGAAGCTCAGCGAAATAGCCAGGACACTGCCCACGTTGAAGGTGAAAGTGCACGGCGCCCTAACATTCACCGAGCCAGTAACACTTGACGAGCAGAAGATCACAGCCTTCAACATGCTTGGCGAAGCAAAATATAAGCTGATTGTGAGGAGGCAGTAAAAGTGGAAACAGTACAAGTCGTCCAAACCAAAAAGTCCAGCATCAACATGCAGATAAAACTCTACAGGAAATCCGTGGTTTTCCGCTGGGGCATGACAAGCGACTTGAAAGCCAAGCTTAACCCGCAGGAAGTCCTCAGGCTGGCAGCAGCATTTGGCATCCCAGCACACGGCCGCGCCATCCCAGTTGACACACTTGAAGGCTACAATAGACTACTTGTTTACGCTGCAGTCCGCCCAAGCCTTAACCCGGCACAGGCCAGCGAGCTCGCATGGCTCGTCAAAACAATGAACAGCTGGGACGCCCATTACTGGGCTTCAGCGTTCCGTGAAGAATGGTGGCGCAGCGGAGGATACACGCATCTGCGAGACCGCGTGAAAGCCTTCAAACTCTTCTTCAGGATGTGACGTGATAAAAAGTGGACTTGAAATCGTCCATCGAAACGTTCCTCTCCATGCTGCTGGACGAGTACGCACGGAACCCCCTTATCGCGCCCTATGCGCGGACATCAGATAAGCCTCCAAGCCACTTCGTTCATCAGCATGAGGTAGCCGCGCGGCTTGCCAGCCGCAACCCAGTCAGAGCGCTCATAGGCGACGAAATAGGCCTAGGCAAAACCGTAACAGCCATCGCCGTCGCCAAATTTCTCGAAGCAAACAACCGCGCAAGCCGCATCCTCATCATAGTCCCACGCGTGCTACTGCACCAATGGCGCAGAGAACTCGCCCGCATGGGCATAGCCGAAAACAGAATAAAAATTCTTGAAAGACACAGCCTACCACTGCTTCAGCGGCAAAACTACCCCTCCGCCTACTATCTGGCGTCGATGGATCTGCTCAAGAGGCCAGAACGCTTAGTCCAAGTTGAAAACGCCCCGTGGGATCTCATAATAGTGGATGAAGCCCATAAGCTCGGGCTTAACACTTTGCGGTTCACAAACCTCGGCGAAAAACTGATTACAAGCCACCCTGAAAGGCACGTGCTGCTGCTATCGGCGACGCCTCACCGCGGAGACCCACGCGATTACCTTGAAAGGCTGCGCCTCGTAGACCCACACTTGGAGGATGCAAGAAAACTCAACACGCGACTCTTCTACGAGCTCACACATGACGCCGTACTCTTCAGACGCACAAAAGAAGACGTCAACACCCTCTACGAGGGCAGACAAGTTTTTCCGCCAGCAGACTTCTACGCATGCCTCATCAAAGCCACACAAGCCGAGGCTGAGCTCGTATGGGAAACCGTCAAGTTCCTACGCGGCAAACTGCTTGAGCTTGCCGTTGAAAAATACGCCATGCAAAAAACGATTATTCCACTTTTGACTGTGCTGGTCTTCAAAAGAGCAGCCTCAAGCCCCTACGCCGCCTACACAACAATGCAGCGGATGCTTGCCAAACGCGCAGGCGCAGCTCCAGACAGAATCAAGCAGCTAGTCGAAGACGTCAAGGGCTTCATAGGCGTAGACTACGATGACTACTCCGTCGACGCCGACCCAGACGAAGCGTTCAACGCCTTCCTAGAAGAAGCAAGCATCATACTAACCGAGCAGGACACGCAGACAATATCCAAGCTAAGAGACAAAGCCAAATCCATAATGGAAGCAGGAGACAGCAAACTCTCCGCTTTAACCTCGCTCCTGGAAAACGTTTTAAACGAGCACGCAGCCAAAGCCATAGTCTTCACCGAATACAAGGACACCCTCGACTACATCTACACCCACCTAGTTGACAAGACACATCCAGAATGGAAACGCCGCGTCCTCCGCCTCAGCAGCGCAGAAACAGGCGACCCTGAAAAGTTCAAGCGAATCCGCGAGAGATTCGAAAACGACCCTGAAGCAAGACTGCTGCTGGCAACAGATGTGGTGGCTGAAGGAGTTAACCTCCAAGTCGCCCACGTAATAGTGAACTATGAAATCCCATGGAGCCTAGTAAAACTCGAGCAGCGAATAGGCCGCGTATGGCGCCTCGGCCAGCAGAAACGCGTAGAAGCCTACACCCTCTTCATGGATAACGTCGCAGATAAGGCGGCGCTGGAGTACATGTACCAGAAGCTCATAAGCCTCCGAGACGCCGCCCTGAAGCCGCGTCCAGTAACAGGCCAGCAGATACTCCTATACGCTGGAGCCGAAGAAATCACCCATGCACCCGCGCCAGTAGCAGTCGCCGAGGAAAAGGGCAAACTGAAATTCAAGAAGGTAACAGAGGCAAAAGCCATCCTAGAATACATCAAGAATGACGCGGCAGGCCTCGAGCGATTAGCCGCTTCAATAATAGCGGCAAAGCAGGCTGTGGAACGCGAAGCAACAAGCAAAGGCATACTCCACGCGCCGAAAAACAGGGAAAACGTGGAGCAGGCGCTTAAAGCATGCGGCTTCCAAACGCCAAGCGAGATAACCGCCGCCTTCACAAGACTGCTCAAGTCCGCCCAAGAGCTACTTGGCTACCAAGTTCAAGAGGAAAACGGCACCGTGAAAGTTGCAGACGCAACAGGCATGCCCTACAAGCTGAACACGATAAACGGCTACTACGGCTACCTACACCGCTCCACAGATAGAACATCGCTAACATTCGCGGCGTACAGCGTCAGAAGCGACACCCTCGCCATTACAACAGCCAAAATAGAAGACGCCCGCAGCATACTATACACGGAGCCCATCGGCA
>JAOZIH010000018.1:17538-19313 GCA_026014545.1 Candidatus Bathyarchaeota archaeon | reverse complement strand
GTCAACCTATTCAAGTCCCTATGTAACGATTCTAATAAGGTTCAAAGACGCCTGGGCAGCAGATTTACTTGCATTAGACATAGATTATCTACAAATACAAAGTTCTTCAGGCACAGTGCTCTACAACTTTGACTTCACAGGCGCCATTATAATGGAAGAACAAAGCACCACTGAAGACTATGGATTAATCTACTTTAACATTAACCCTGCGCCGTCAATAGTAAATTGGGGTCTTGAAGAAGCCTTCGAGCAGCCCTCGAATATTGTAGGAGGCTTGTCTGGTTGGGGTTACCGTAAGGGTTTTGTTGTTGGAGCTGCGGCTGGAGCAGGCTCAGGCTACCAAATCAAACTCACCGTCTATTATGGCAGCGGAGTGGATAGTGGCAGCCAAGTTTACTTGAATGGTAAATGTAGGAGTGATTTTGGTGATGTTCGTTTTACTGATGATGATGGTGTGTCGTTGCTTAGTTGTTGGTTGCAGGAGAAGGTTGATGGTAACTATGCGGTGTTCTGGGTTAAGGTGAATGATGATTTGAGCTTGTCGCCTGCATCGCTTTACATTTATTATGGTAATCCGTCTGCGTTATCCATAAGTGATGGTGCATCAACATTTCTGTTGTATAATGATGTTGCCGGCGGAATTATGAGTCAATTAGGCAGTGTTTCACAAACATATTATCCGAATGCGCAAGACCCAGGCGACTATTTTGCTGTAAACACATATGTTGCTGATATTTATGTGGCTCCATGCATATGGTTCCGCTATTACGGAGGTAAAGTGTACTCATCATCAACATATCTTTACTTCCAAGGATACGTGGATGGAGGCAATTATGGCGTCTGCGGTATTGATATACGTGTTCGCGCTTCCACAGCGCCTACAGGATGGGTTCCAAGCATGGCTTATCCGGCAACAGCTACACTCAACGGAAGACACATCATAATACTTGATTACCAATGCAGCGGCTCGTCTGGTTTAACATTCTGTTCCACGTGGGCGCAGAGTGACGATATACCGTTAGGCACTGCCGTTGCAACTTATGGTTTAACATCTACGACGAGAACTAAATCAACCTACATGTATACAGGTGGCATTTCACATATTAAGCTTGAGAGCGGCTCAAGCGGAAACAACATAAACGTTTACTCTATGGTTTATATTGTTGCAAAGTCGGCTTCAGTTGAGCCGACGATAACATGGGGTCCAGAAGAATCGTTTTAGCTCTTTCCTTTTTAGGATTGCATTTTTCTCATGATTGATGTTTTATGGATAGAAGCAAGCTTGCCCTTAGCACAGTAATAACAGCTTTAATTGTCGTTTTGCTTATGGGCCTTTTTGTTTCCGCAATGTTTTACGCTTTAAACTTGACGCAGCAAAGTTTCTCAGACACCACGGAAACAATGGAGCAGACAACACAGTCAGCTAAAGAATACATTAAAGCAGCTCTTCTTTCGTCAAATAATGGTTTAGCTATAGAGGTAACCAATAGTGGCATGGTAACTGCGACAATAGACTACCTTGTAATTTTACGTTCCGACGGCACATCAATAATTGACATTAATGATGAAGTTATTGTTCCATTGGAAACAAAAATGTTGTATGTTAGTTATACGGAGCCGTTTACAGCACTCGGACTTCACACTATAGCAGGCAACACGTTCCCAGTCATACAAACAAGCACCCCACTTTCCACTCCTACTCCTTCACCAACGCCTACTCCTTCACCAACGCCTACTCCTACACCAACGCCTACTCCTACACCAACGCCTACTCC
>JAOZIH010000018.1:0-17438 GCA_026014545.1 Candidatus Bathyarchaeota archaeon | reverse complement strand
CTTCACCAACGCCTACTCCTACACCAACGCCTACTCCTACACCAACGCCTACTCCAACACCAACACCAACGCCTACTCCAACGCCTTTTGATTTTTCTATTAGTGTTTCTCCGACTTCTGTGTCTGCTCAACGCGGCGGCTCCGCCTCTGTAACTGTAACTGTAACTCTTGTTTCGGGCAATCCACAGCAAGTCTCATTTTCGGTTGTGGTGCCCTCGGGTGTTAGCGCGTCATTTTCTTCGGCTCCTGTTACGCCTACAGCGTCGACTACTTTGACTTTAACGATAGGCTCATCAACTCCGCTTGGCTCTCACACGATAACTGTAACTGGCAGTTCTGGGAGCCTCAGCAGGTCAGCCACGTTTACACTTACAGTTACAACGGTATATGACTTTTCAATCAGCCTTTCTCCGTCAAGCGGCTCAGTTGACCGTGGCGGAAGCGTATCATCCACGGTAACGTTTAGCGGCACTGTGCCTCCAGACGTGTCACTTTCGGCTTCTGGACTGCCCAGCGGCGCAACAGCATCATTCACCTCAGACAGCAGGATGGTTATAAGCACAAGTTCTTCTATTCCAAGCGGAACATACACTATAACTGTTACGGCTACAGGCAGCGGCATCACCAGAACTGCATATTACCAGTTAAGCGTAACTGTGCCTGTTGTATTCCGCGCGTACTTCCAAAAGTACGGTTCAAATATTAACGCGTACGGTTCAGGCGCACTATTAACTGTCGACGGAACAAGTTATGTAGCGTCAACCGTGGGCGGCGGCGTAACATTTTCATGGGTTGCAGGCTCCCAGCATACCTTTTCATGGAGCAATGTTCAATATGACGAGTCCTCTAGTGTCAGCGGTGTGGACGTTGGTTTTGCGCTGCATAGTGTAAGCGGGCTGTCAACGGCGCAAAGCGGCACTATAACGGTTCCCTCAGACGGCGGCTCGGTAACCGCTTATTATGACAGGTACGTGTATGTGGTTGTCAGCGTTTCGCCTGCTGGCGGTGGCACAGTAAACCGGGGCACAGGCTGGTACAACGAGAATACTCAGTTCACTGCAACAGCTAACTCTGGCTATCAATTCAGTTATTGGCTTATTAACGGTGCAACCCAAAACACCTATAACCCCTACACCGCCGCCGACCCAATGACGCTTCAAGCAACATTCCTTAGCAATCCAACAGTTACGGTTTTGTTAAGAGACACTGAAGGTTATCCTTTCAGGAACGTATATGTTGGTATATACACAACGAACTGGCAGCAAGTTGCTACTGCAACAACAGACTCAAACGGATATGCAACCCTTACAGTGACACCTGGAACCTATTACTTAACAGCACAGCCAACAGCCACTGATTATGGATACACAGTTCCCTTCCACCAATGGAATAATGGCGTTATCGATTCGTATTTCATGGTTACTTTAAGCGCTGGCCAATATAGCTATACAGGTCAATATAAAACGGCATTAATATTTACCAACGTGCAAACATACATTGTAATAGGCGTTGCAACGCAAGGTTATAGGACAACAGGATATACAAGTTCTGTGCATGGCACAGCAATTGGCAGCGTCAACATAAGAGTTTCATGGAATGAATATCCAAGCGGTTTATCTTCATCAGCCACAGGCACCTCAAATGCACAGGGATACTTTTCGATACAGCAACTAATTGCAGCTTCAGTCTCAACAACGGTAAGGGTACGCTGCGAAGCCATAGGAAATGTTCCAAACGCCTACTATGGAATCCCATTTGAAGCAGTGCAGAACACTATTTAATTAGCCCACAGGATTTTTCTACGGCATGTAAAAATCAAACAAAATACAAAAATAGGGCATTCCACAGTATGCTATATATGAAAGTTGGTTTACTCATGCACTTAACAGTTGATCTAATACTTTATTGCTGCATGCTTTATTCTTTGGAAAACAACTGCCTCAGAGACTTTGCTGTTTACTGCCTATTTTTTGCGTTCGCAGTTGCGTTGCAAACGTGGCATTTAACGCGGAACAGGAAAAATGAATTAGCTTTTTGAGCGTGTGAACAGCATATTTAGCAGCCAACCTGCAAGTATCGGCGGAGTAGCCGGCAAGAATCGTATGCCGAAGCCTGCCAGCACATAGGAGATGAACGTGAATATGGTGAAGGAGGCTGCTATGAGCAGCGCGCATGTTAACGCTTTTCTCCAGCCTTTGCCTTCGCCAGTTTTTATTGTGAGCAGCGAGGCGAAGATTACGTCGCCAAGTCCAAGTATCATTCCGCCGCCGACGGGGAACGTTGGCAGTATAACGATGCTTGGAAGCTGAAGCGTAATAATTTTCTCCGCAGCCGAAGTCATCAGTGGCATTGGCCCAAGAACCATGATGATGTCGAAAACTGTTAGGGCAGCGGCAAAGAATAGTAAGCTTTTGTTGTCCATTACAGCGGCAAGCATGATGCTGAATAGGATGCCTGCTGTCAACGCGAAAGCGTTCAACGTGAGGATGTTCCATGCAAACATGAATGACAGTGCAAACAAAGCTGTCAATGCAATGGACACGTAATGTCGCCCAGACAAAAGATAAGATGATGCATATAGGGCTGCTGTGAAAGCCGCTAAATACCCATAATATACAAGCATAGCTGGCGAGTAGGAGAAAAGCGCTAAAGCAGCAATTAACACTGCTATCGCCACAAGTATATACTTTAGTTTCAGCTCTACAAAGTCTAAAGCGGCTGTCTGCCGATTCCACTTCGTATACAAGCGTGTGCTAAGTATTGAAATTGAAAACAGCAATGCTGCTGTAACCACATCAAACATCATGGTGCACCCACTACGAAATGGGGAATGCGCCTTTTTAAGCCTGTCTTTTTTCTATTTCAAGGTGAAAATTTGGGTATGAAAGGTAAATTAGCTATTGTATCCCTGTTGATTCTTGCGCTGTCGCTGATAGCGGTGTACCCGTGCAGCGCCTCCGGCGTAACAGTAAACCTTTCGCAGAGCACAGGTCCAATAGGCACGGTTGTCACAGTTTCAGGTAAACTTGAGAATCCAGGCGCTCAATTCAAGATTTTCTGGCACTACATAATGGAATGGAACGGTACGCATGGCTACCTTACAACTGGCTACGCAGAGGGTTTCGATTACACCGCGGAGATAACAGTTCCAAACAGTAAAGCCGGCGCCTTCTATGTTATCGTAGAGGACGAGAAGAACCATGCTACAGGCTACGCATTATTCACTGTGACGCCTACATTAACTGTTGAGCCAGACACAGCTCCAAGCGGCGCTGAGGTAACTGCAAGCGGCGTTCTAATCAAGAATTCGCCTATAACACTGCGCTTCTACGACCCCGTCTCAGACGTGGAAGTTAATGTTGCCGAAACAGAAACAGATGGAAACGGCTCTCTAAATTGCCAATTCACAGTTCCACTTACGCCTGAAGGCTCATACCTCATACGCGCATACTATCTTGACATGCTACAGGCAGAAGTATCCTTCACAGTCGGCTACGAAGGCATCAAAGCCTCTCCGTCAAAGGCTCCGCCTGGCGCTGTAATCACCGTGGCAGGCGGGCTTGCAATAACTGAGACATTTACACTGAAAATCCATAATGACACTTGGAACATGGATGTTGGGGACGTTGAAACTGATGAAAGTGGCCACTTCACAGCTAAAGTAACAGTGCCACTAGCAGATGCGGGAGTCTACGAGTTAACCGCCTGCAAGGACAACGCAACGTATGCTTCAACGCAACTTGAAATTACAGAGCCAGCTACGTTTTCAATATTGACAAACAGCATAATCAACGGTTATGCTCTTGCAGGCGTCACTAACATGACAGTTTCAGGCAGCAACTTTGTGGCGAATAGCACAGTTGACATTTACATTTACAGTAGCCCAGTGTATGTGGCGTCAGCAGCTGCAGACGAGAACGGTAGCTTCACAGTTACATTCACGGTGCCAAGTGAAATCTCTGCTGGCGAGCACACCCTCATAATAAAGCAAGACGAATATGAATTCACAGTGAACGCCACAGTAACTGTCCACACAATAAATATTGCTACGTACTCAAGTGAATATGTAGGCGGCGACGTGATAAGCTTCAGAATAAACAGCACCGCTCCATTCGTTTCTAACACGGCCATATTGATTCGAATACGTGATGTTGACGGCGTAACATATGCTGTGCTCTCCATCCCAGAAGACAATTTTGAGAACGTCGATGGCTGCTGGGTTGCCCCATATTCTGCCGCCACAGTGCCTCAGCTGATGCCGAAAAACGCTCCGCGTGGCACATGGTCATGGACATTGCAATGCTACTCTTCACTTCACCCCACGATTCCATTGACTTACACAGGCAAATTTATTGTTGCAGACGACGCCACAACACAGATAATCAGCCGCCTTGACTACCTCGGCGAACTCATAGAATTAAACAACAATGGCATATTAACGGTTGAAACAAAAGTTGGAGAGCTACAGCTTGCACTAAGCGACGTCGATGCGAAAATAACCGCCGTCAACGACAATGTTGCTTCAATAGCCACAAGCATGGGCACAATAACCGCTGGCTTAAACACTTTGCAAAACATTATTTCCCAGTCGCAGGCAACATTAACAAACATCCAAAACTCAATGGCAACAATAAACACTAACTTCGGCACACTAAAAGCTGACATAACAGCGCTGAACAGCCGTATCATAAGCATAGACAATTCAGTTGCAACAATAAACACTAACATCGGCACATTAAAAGCGCAGCTAGAAACCCTCAACGTGACAGTCACGCCGCAAGGCAACTACACCATAGCATTAGACACCGCGCTAGGCCAAATGATCTATAACATGCAACAAGCCATAAACATTCTGGACGCCAAAATAACGCGAATCGAAAATTCAATAGCAACATTAAACACGACAGCAGGCGTAATAAACGTGCCCGCCCAAGAAATAATACAGAATGTAACAGCCGTCATAATAGACTCTCAAGGACAAGTAACCGCTCAACTGCAAACATTAGCCGGCGAAATAAACGTGTCACTTGACAAAATCAACGCTAAACTAACAAGCATAAACGGCGACGTAGCCTCAATTCTAGTGCCAGGCATAGGCGAAGTAAAAACAGCCGCCCAAAAAATAAACACCTCCTCACAAACAATAACAGAAACCATCTCAGGAACAACACTACTACTATGTATAGTAGCCGCGATAACTCTAGTAGCCGCCATAGTCTCAATACTCAACCTAATAACGCTGAAACGGAAGCTTTCTGAACCAAAACCCGCAGAAACACAAGCAGAACAATAAACCCAAAACACACCCCCCTTTTTTCTAGTGTCATTAATCTTGCAAT
Organism: Candidatus Bathyarchaeota archaeon; assembly: GCA_026014545.1. GTDB lineage: Archaea > Thermoproteota > Bathyarchaeia > Bathyarchaeales > Bathycorpusculaceae > JAOAIV01. Next base: position 12,099 of record JAOZIH010000018.1, on the reverse strand, counting down.
AAACCAACAATGGACCCCCCTTCTATTTTGGGCACTTAGTGCGAAGAATAGAAGGGGGGTGCTGTTTTGTGTCTTTTAAATTGTTGTGTTTTCTTTTTTGTTGGTGTTTGGTGTTGTCTAAAAACGTGTTCGGTAGGCTTAAGCTGCTTTTGCCTGTTAAGCGTAAGTCTGCGCAGGTTGACTTGTTGGATTTACGGTTTAGAGCTGAGCCTTTAGGTGCTGCTGTGAAGGGTCAGGTTCTTAGTAAGTATAATGTGGATCAGGCGGCTGTTTTTGTTGTTGATGAGAATGGGCGGGGCTTGTATGTTGTTAGTGAGCCCTCGTTGACGCTGGAGGAGCAGCGTGTTTACAGCCTGTTGATGGAGAACTTGTATTTTTCTCTTAAGCCTTTGGCTAAGATGGATGATCCGTTGAAGTATATTGAGCAGTTTATTTGGGAGTCAGCTGAGGATTTGGGTTTGATGGAGCAGGTGCAGGCGAGTTTTCAGAAGCTTAAGTATTTTATTGCGAGGGATGCTTTCAGTTATGGTCCGCTGCATATTCCCATGATGGATCCGAATGTTGAGGAGATTTCTGTTACGAGTTACGCGGTGCCTGCTAATGTTATTCATAGGTCGTTTTCGGAGTATGATTGGCTTGAAACGAATATTTGTTTTGGAAGTGAGGAGGCGCTGCGTAATTATGTTCAGAAGCTTGCTCAGCGTACTGGTAAAAGTGTGACTGTGGCGATTCCCTTTACTGATTCTATGACGCGTGAGGGGCATCGTGTTGCGGTGACTTTTGCGGATGAGGTTACGTTGCCAGGTAGCACGATTGCAATACGCAAGTTTCCTGAGAGCCCGTTGAGTATGGGGCATCTTCTTAAGTTTGGAACGTTGACGCCTCTTATGGCCGCGTACTTCTGGCTTCTTGTTGAGTATAAGGGTTTTATTCTTACTTTGGGCGCTATGAGTAGCGGTAAAACAAGCTTTACTAACTGTTTGCTTACCATGATTGATCCAGTGATGAAGATTGCCACTATTGAGGATACGCCTGAGCTTAGGATTCCTCATTCTTCTTGGCAGCGGTTTAAGGCTCGCCACACTTACAGTTTAACTGAGGCCAAGTATGACGTTGACTTAATGGATCTGGTTAAGCTGTCGCTTCGTTACCGTCCAGACTACATTGTTATCGGTGAAGTGCGCGGCGAGGAAATCCGTGCGCTGGTGCAGGGTGCAGCTTTAGGTCATGGTTGTCTAGCAACTTTCCATGCTGAAAGCCCTAGTTCCGCGCTTGTGAGAATGCGCAGTCCACCGATGGATGTAGCTGAGGGCGGCATCATGCTGGTTTGGTGTTTTGCTTTGTTGGGGCGTGTGCGTTTGCCGTCTGGCCGTGTTGTTAGGCGCGTGCTTGAGGCAACGGAGGTTGTTCCAAGAGAAGGCTGCGCTGATCTTAAACGTATATTTCTTTGGCATGCCAGGTCTGATTCTTTCACTCCTACAACTTCGGATGAGGTTGTGAAGAACAGTGTGCGGCTTGAAATAGTTAAGCGTTTTACTGGTTGGAGCGACGGTGAATTAGCAGAGGAGCTTGAGAGACGCGCCAGCTTTCTTAAGCGTATTACTGACGAGGAGAAGCTGTCGTATGGTGACTTCGCAGCTGCGATCAGAAGCTATTACGCTTCAAGAAGAGTAAAAACCGAGTGATACTATGAAGAAGATTGCGTTTAAACGTTTTATCTTGTACGTTGACTTTTTAGTGGCGATTTTTCTAAGCTTGATATTCATGATTTTTCTGGTTCAGGCGCCGCAAAGCTTTGATTTCACGCCGTTGCAGAAGCTTTATGTACAGTTTACGTCTGCGCTGCTGCTTGGCGCTTCAATAAGCTTCATTATATATTTGGCTTCAGATGTATTGCGTAGTATACCTTCCGTGAAGATTCCTCCTGTTCTTAGGAGGTTTGCTAGACCGCCGCCTATCCCGAGGAAGCCGAAGGTTAAGCCGCCTGCAGAGGGTGTTTCACGGTTTGTTTCGCGCCATAAGATTCTTCGGCGCTTCGCTGAGAAGCTTGGGTTGCAGGTGGCGAAGGATATTCTTGAGGCTGGGGAGACGTTAAGTCCCTATAAGATGGCGACTCAGGTGACGCTGTATTCTATGGTAGCATTTGCTGTTGCCACGCCTATTGCTGTTGCATGCGCGTTGCTTGTTCATCCGTTGGCGTTGTCTATACTTATTGTTCCAGTTGTGGTGTTTCTTTATCCAAGCATGAAGTTTAGAAGCAATATAGGTGATAGAAAACGTGCGATAGATGATGAGCTGCCGTTTTTCGTTACGTTCGCAAGTATTTTGCAGAGCGTCGGCATAAGCCTCTATAACAGTTTGAATGCTATAATTGGCCGTGGCATCTTTAAGCAAATCGAGAAGGATGCTCTTTTAATAAAGAGGGATACGGAGTTCTTCTTTAAGAGTCCAATTGAGGCTATTGAGGATGTTGGCCGGCGCCATCCCAACGAGAAGATGCGTACCCTACTGTTAGGGTACACTTCAGAGTGGCGTTCAGGAGGCGATATTGCAGCATACTTGGATGTGAAAAACGAGGATTTCATGAAGGATATGGAGTTCCGGTGGAAGCAGTATGCTGAACGTGCAAGCGACATCGGCGAAACAACAATAAGTCTTCTTTTCGTGTTTCCGCTTATGATTTTGATGGCGGCGTTTATTTTTCCAAGCCAAGCAACATTAATGACAAGTCTTGTTTTAGCGTTTATTATTCCATTGTTGACCGCTACAGTTTTTGGTGTGGTGCATGGAACACAGCCTAAAACATACAATATAGTGAATGGCGATTACAGGCTGGCTACGTTTGCAGGTGTACTAGCGTTTATCGCTGGCTTGCTTACGCAGACTCCTGTTTGGCTTTGTCTAGCGGCAAGTTTGGCTGCTGCAACAGCATTTTACGGTGCAACTGTCGTTGTTCAGCTTCGGGAAATCAATCTTTTGGAGAACGCGTTACCTCAGTTTCTACGTGACGTAACTGAATATAGAAAGATGGGCTATGATATTATACGTGCAATAATCAAAATCGCTGAAGAAAACTTTTACAATCCAGTGTTTGACATGCTGCTGAAGAATATTGCGAAGCAGCTGAATCTCGGTGTTAGAATGGCTGAAATTGAAATTCAAACTCGCAGCTGGCTGACCAGAATGTGCTTCTTTCTTTTGTCGCAGGTTGTTGAGTCAGGCGGCGGCTCAGCAAGGTGTCTTGAAACTTTAACGAACTTCACTAATCACGTGACACGGGTGAAGAGGGAGACTAGGGCAAGCATGAAGCTGTATCAGGTGCTTTCTATAACTACGCCTGTAGCGTTAAGCTTCATCACCGCGTTAATGTTCACTTTGATTTCAGCTTTCACGATGACTATATCGCCTGGTGTGGAGGTAGGGTTCCTGTCTGAGTTGACGTCTATACCTCCATCTCTTGTTGAGCAGTGCTATTTGATAGTGATTGTGTCAGCGATCTGCGTGGCGCTGCTGTCAACGAAAACTGTTGATTTAACCGCTAAGAACACGTTGTGGATTACAATAAACTTGATTATTGCAACTGCAGGGATAGTATTTTCAGTTCAGATCGCGAATATGATGTTAAGTTCCATGCTTGGCGGAACAGTTTCCGCGCCATTAACATGAGCCAACGTTTTTCCATTTTTTCCATTTTAACAATCAGCTTTCCCTTTTTTTAGGTGAACAAAATGAATAAGACACAAAAAATAGGCTTAGCCTTTGCATTATCTTTGATTGCCATTGGCGTTTTAACGATGCTTGCAACAGCAATCTACGAAGTTGACATAACATACGCCAACTATGGTGGCGCAATAATCCAAAGCGACGATGAATTAACTATTATTACACACCAAATAGCACGGGCTGGCAGCGCCATTCCAGTTGCAGGCGGATCTCCTGGCACAGCAGTTGTCTTAAGCGATACGATGCCCCTTGCATCAAACGGCGTGGCGAAAGGTGCTTGGTACTATAGAGTTAGCATATTCTCTATTGCTGAGACAACGCCTCCGAATCAAGTGTACAAGGTGGATTTATACCGATGGAACAGCAATACCTTAGATTACACTCTGATTGGCTCAGTATACGTGAAATCAGCAGCTTCGCCCGACGATAACGATGGTGCACGCATCTACTTTAACTTGGGTGCTTTGCCAAACAAGTCTGAAGCGTTACTAGTCGTTGTCTCCCGGGTTTAAACGGTGAGCAAATGAAAATTCTAGCTACCACTGTAGTGTCCATTTTTTTTCTATTTGTGCTTTTTTATTGGCAACCTCGTTTTGTCGTAGTCACAACACATAGTATGAAGCCAACGTTGAATCCAGGCGATGTTTTATTAATTACGCGTGTAGACGCAAGAAACCTTCAAGTTGGCGACATCATAGTGTACACGAGGGTTGTGCCGTTTTCATCTGTAAATGTAGTGTCTCATCGAATAGTCAACATAACCGAGGCAAACGGAGTCTTAACCTTTAACACTAAGGGCGACGCTTTAAAGGAGCAGGATAGCTGGTCTGTTCTTCCGTCTGAAATAAAAGGCAAAGTTCTATTTGTTATCCCAAAAGTAGGTGGCTTTTTCATCTTTGTGCGAAGCAATATGCCAATGATAATTCTCGTGGCTTTAGGTGTAATTATAGCATTAATTGTTTATAGACGTGATGAACAAAGAATATTTTGTGACGATTATGGGCCTCTTTGAAATAATTTAGCATTTATTGCACATTTTAACTATCATACTCATCTTTTTTATGATGAAAATGTCAAATAACGAGAAAAAAAGACTCTCAATAACTATCCCAGCTGATCTCTCAAAGATGGTTGATGAAGCAAAGCAGAAACTGGGCATGCTGTCGACACCTGAATTCTGCCGCGTAGCATTAAAGGAAAAAGCGGAAAAAGTTCTGGAGGTTCATGGATGAAAAAGAAGTTCATTGCGACATTAGTTGCCGCAGGCGTGCTTGGCGTAATATTCGGGGTTACTTCACTGTTAACCGCCGCCATATACATTTCGTTGGTGTGCTATGCAGTGCTAAAGATGATTAGGGCTGAAAGCCCTGAAGAGCAGACCAGAGCCCAGCGGGTGCTTGTAGGCGCGATAATTGCGGGTATACTTATGGGGATAGCGAAGCCTATTGCATTTTGGGCTTCAGGAAACAACTGGGGCAACGCAAAATACTCGCAGCAAGGCGACGTCTACTACATAGACATCAACAACAACAACGTGTTTGATGCAAACGAGCCAAACATACCCGCTGCGCTGTTCAATGCAGCCAACAGGTTCCTTGACCTAGTAATGTATTTGGGTATTGTAGTGTTGATCGCCGGTATACTTTACGGTGCCATACAGATGCGGAAGAGACATTAATTTCCCCCTTTTTTTGGTGAGGGTGTTGAGGGAACTCGGAGAGTTTCTGCAGCTTTTTTTGATTTTAACGATCTCTTTGGGCGCCGCGCTTTACGCGGCTACGTTTCATCCTGAGGTTCAGCTGCTCCTTTATACTGTATGGGCTGCAGGTTTCTTCGCAGATGCGGGCAGCACCTTCCTCTTTTACAGGAAAAACCCAGAGGGCTTCAGGGCAAAAGAAAGAAACATGATTCTTTCCATGTTAATCGGTAAAATGGGCTTCGCCGCTGGAGTTTTAATGTTTCTTTTGCTGATTGCGCTGCCAACAAACATTGTTATCGGCGTCATGTTTATTCCTTCAGTGCAAAATGCTCTGTTCGGCATGCAGAATCAATGTGCATGCGTCGCCGCAGTGTTCGCGGCTACTGGGATGGCGCATTTCCAGGCAGCAGCCAGCAATATCAGGTGACATTTTAACATTCAAGCTATATTTTTGCTGGTGGAAAAATGCAGGAAACACTTGCAACGTTGCTGCTGATAACAGTGACCGTTATACTATTGTCTGCTGTTGCAGTGTACGCTATTGACATCTGCCAGAAAGCTTTGAACAATGAGCTTTCAGTTAATGACGCCGTTAACGATCTTTTAACAAAGATTCCTGGGTACACGCAGACAAATCAGACGGAACCATTGAATCAAACAGCTGTTGATGATGCTTTGCCCTGACAGACATATGCTACTCTCCTTAGAAGGGTTTTCTCGCTGACAGGTTTAAAGCATCAGGCAATTCTTTCTTTTCGATGAGAGATGTCAGAGCCAGTTAACGCTTTATGGTTTGAGGATGTTGGATTCCTCAACGAGCCTTTTCTTGACACTCCATTCGGCAAGTACAGTGTAAGACAAATGATTATACTGCTCTCTATCGCTGGCATATCATTTGCTTCTACATTGTTCTTCGATGATTTGCTGCTGAAGCTTGTTATTGCAGGCTCAGTGTTTGTTGTTGGCGCAGCTTTTTTCATGCGGAGAGTGAAAACTTTAACGCCTGAGAAGCATTTGATGCTTATTCTCGGGTTCGGTCGCGCAATCCCAAAAACAGCACTTAAGAAGCAGACGAAGAAGGCAGCGGTTAAACCGCAGACTGTAACTGCAAAGTCTATGACGGTTACCTCTGAACTTGAAACTCCAGTTAAAATAGTCGGCGTGGTGCAGTCTCCTTCCACTGGCAAAAAAATAGTTAACAATCACTTTGACGTTTACGTGGACGGCAAATATTACTCGTCCGGCATAACAGATGAAATGGGCTTCTTTGAACTGTTCCTTTCACCTGACCATTACGGCACATACAACATTGAGATTAAACCAAAAGACACAGTTGAATCAATGCATATCACTGTAGTTGTGAATCCAAAAAGAGGTGCCGAGATTGTTTAAGCAGAAAAACGTTCCGAAACAAGTTTACGTTTACGAAGTTTTTCCAGTAAACTTTGTCACGTTGCCCCCAGACAAGAAAACAGATGTTATCTCGTCCTTTCATATGCTGCTGAATAGTTTACCATGCAAAACGCGTATATGGGCGATTCTGGACAGCCAAAACGTGCCCATTGGAAACGTGGAGGTTACCACGAACTTTTACAGGTTCTTCGTTGAAAGCTTCGGCGAGCCTGTTGACTGGATGCTTGAACAATGCGGCTTCAAAAGCCGCCCAGCCTTTGAAGTCCCAAAAATTGAAGTTGTCAAGAGAATGCCACGCTGGCTTGTACTGAAAGACGGCAAACACATGCAGTCATTCACAGTTTATGCTTTACCAGGCATCCTGTGGCCAGGCTTCCTATATGATGCATTCGGCATCGTTGACAGGCTCATGATTGAGGTTAAACCATTCGCTCCTGAAGAGGCAACAGTGAAGATTGGAAAGTACATGCGGCTACTCAGAAGCATGATGCTGGCTGACCAGCAGAAGGGGAGGATGCTGCGTGATGAAATAAAAATGCGACATGACATGGCGGCGGCAACATATCAGGCGCTTGCCAGCGGCGTCACCAGACTCTTCGATATAAGCATCAACCTAAGCGTAATAGGAAGCGACCGTGAAGAAATGCGTTCCAAAGCAAAGAGACTGCGTGACATGATGCATGCACGTCTAGTCAAGCTTGACTGCCCCTCATACGTGCAATACGACGTTGCAGTCGGCGCAGTAGCCAAGCACCTTATCGTTGACACATCAACAGCTGGCACAATGTTCCCGTTTGTCAGCGCAGACCTCATCGAATCCTCAGGCATATTCCTCGGCATAAACAGGTATACAGGCGCGCCGGTAATGCTTGACCCATGGCTGCGGATGAACTATAACATGCTCATTGTAGGCCAGTCTGGCTCAGGCAAAAGTTTCTCTTCAAAGCTTATGATCACGCGGTTAGCGCTTAAAAACAAGGATTTAGCGTTCTTCATAATTGACCCGGAAAACGAGTACCGCGCAGTAGGCAAAGCTCTAGGCGCCGAAATCGTTGACGTTACAACTGAAGGAGAACTCGGCTTAGATCCAGTGCAGATATTCTCGGGAAACAAGGATACTGCTGCAAGCATAATAGCTGACATTGCAGGCATAGATGACAGACGCAGCTATGATACGCTTAGAACAATCGTTGGAAAAAGCCGCGACCTGCTTGAGGTTTACCAGGAAAGTCCTGACAACCTCAAAGATTACCTGCATCCTCTAATAGAGGGGCCAGACAGCTTTCTAGTCAACGGTGAACCTCAGAACTTCACTAACAGAATGGTTTTCAACTTAAGCCCTCTACATGCGCAGATAGCGCCTGTTCAGCATCGCAGCCTCGCCTTCCAAGCCGCTAACATACTCCTATTCAGCAAGATATGGCAGATGCTTGACACAGCCCAGTTCATTCCAGTCCACATTCCGAAACTAGTGGTTATAGATGAACTCTGGCTGTACACTAGCTCAGCGGCATCCGCCAGCTTCCTTGAAGGCGTCTCAAGAAGAGGTAGAAAACGCAACATCCTGTTCCTACTTAACAGCCAGCGAATCGGCGACGTGCTTGAAAGCCAATCCGGAAAAGCCATAATAGAAAACTGCGCCACAAAAATACTGCTTCGACAGGACGAGTCGGCGATACGCCTCGTCTCAGGAGCCGTTGGACTTTCACCTCAGGAAACAGAAATGCTGTTGGAGGCGAAGCCAGGCAACGGCCTGCTAATAGCTGAAGACAACAGAGTAATACTTAACTTCATGGCTACACAGGACGAGTACACACTGTTCACAACCAAACCAACAGAAAGAATCGTTTAATTCACCCTTTTATTTTTCCAGTTTACTGTATTTTGGGGTTGCAGCTTGAAGCAAATCAGCATACAACAAAATATATGCCCCGAATGCAGAAGCGACAAAATAATATTTGATGCTTCACGCGGCGAAAACGTATGCACAAAATGTGGCTTAGTAATAGCGGACTACTACATGAACCAGACAGACGAACTTTTCCTCTACAAAATAAAGAAGAGACGGCTCCGCGTTGGCTACTCATCAGATGTCACAGCTGATTTAACAACAACATTCAATCCTCTTGAGCCAAAATACAGTGGCGAAGCACGTTGCCAACTTTTCAGGATAAGACGAATGAATGAGCAACGATATATACGCCACGCGTTGATCAACGGTATCCCGCATCTGCGACGTTACTGCATACAAATGCATCTTCCAAACTCGATAGCTAAGGAAGCAGAAAACAATTACAAAAAAATAGTAAGCAAAAGCGGCATACAAGGGCGAGGCGTAAAAAACTTTGCGGCTGCAGTACTATATTACACGCTTAGATGCAGAGAGCTTGCATACACAATCCGCGACGTATCAAAGATAACAGGCGTGCAGGAGAAAACCATCTGGCGCAACCTACAACGTTTCATGCTTAATCCGCCTAAACATAACATTGCAAAACTCATTTCTAGATTTACACGTGAATTAGGCTTGGAGCCGGAAATCGAGGATACAGCGCAAGAAGTCTTCATCAAAATACATAGAAAAACCATAAGTATGAATCCGGCAACAGCCGCCTCGGTTGCAATTAAACTTGCATGCAAAATCAAGAGGCGACCTCTACCAATAAGACATATCTCCAAAGTCACAGGCGTCTGCGAATATATAATTCGCATAAGAACCAAGCAATTTGAACCTTTAACATGCTCAGCCAACTAGTGATAGGCGATACAATGAGCTGGGTTGAAATAAGACCGCTGGTAACATGCGAAGCTGAACCATACAATTTTCTCCCAATACTCCAAACATTATATAATAGTGGGCAGCCATTCCGCTTCATAATCGCCGACGCCTCAGACCATGACGTGCAAGGGCGAAACGTAGTGAGATTCTACGTGCAATTCCCAAATGATGAGCTACTCAAGTATTTCGCGTCAGTCCTAAACGCCATATACGACGTCGACATTATACGCAGCGAGCCGCCGCAAACAAGATACAGCTACCAAGCAGACTTGAGCTTAGCGTCACGCGTTTCAATGTGGCTCTGCAATATAGGAGACAAAGCAAAAACAGCAAACAGTATAGACCAGCTTGTCGCAGCAATCGCGGGAACAGGCAGCATCATAGAAGTAACAGCGAAGGGAGACCCGAAATCTGCAATAGCACTTGGAAAAATAATCTATGAACGAGAAGTTGGAAAGGCAAGCGTGTCCAAAATAGCATCAGACACAATCGTAGGCATAATCGGGGAAGCCGCAGTTCAAAGGGACATAAAAGACCAAAGCCGTGAAACATGGTGGAAATATGGTAGACAAAACAAACTAAGCGCATGGTCACAAGAGGAAATCGCAAGAGCAAAAGAAAAACTGTCAAGGCTCCTATTTCTATGCGACATCAAAATCTACTCAAACAACAAAGACGAGCTACATCGCATACGAAACGCGTTCCCATCATCAACAAACAAACTAAGAATTTACCGCGTGAAAAAGACAAAGCAGGCAACACCCCTGCCTGCAAACATAAACCCGCCGCGCCGCCACTGGCTCCTAAACAACATCCTCTCCAAACTATGGATAGCAGGCTTCGCAGCTCCATTAACAATAGCCTATCTAACAGGAGCAATAAGCATCCAACAAATAATAGAGGCCAACATAACCCCCCTACTATCAACATTAATAATTAGCACAGCAGCCGCCGTCGCCTTACTTCTAATCTTCAGAAAAAGAAACCCCATAATCCTATCTGACATCGAATTATCCAGCATAATAGGGCTGCCAACAGCCATTGGCAAACTGCCAGTAGCAATAGGCCGCACGCCAAGCTCCAGAACACAGCTTGGAAGCGAAATAGAAAACGAGGAGCAGCCATATGCAGAGCAACCCTAAACCATACCACATCATAGCCGCATACATAATATTAATAGCCATAGCAAACTTTGAAGCCAACTTCTTCATTGAGAAAATGCCAAGTCTATTCCAAAACCTAGAATATATGACGGCAGCCCTCTTCACACATAACACATTCTCATCATTTATAGTGTTAACAACAATGTACTGCACTGCAACATTGATATATCATCTTCCCGAACGATTCAGAAAAAGAGAAGAACCAATTCTCAAGCACTATAACCTTTTAGCAGCCGGCGTCGCAGTAATCATTATAGTAGCAAGCTTCTTTCGGATTGTAAATTTCCCAGTGACAACAAAAAGCATACTATTATCAATCCCAATAGCAGCTATTGAAGCATGCGGAATCTACATTGCCGCCTCAGCAGGCATCCAAAGAAAAATATCTTTCATGGTGATACTTCAAATAATAGTGATATTCCTTTTAGGGGCAATAACAGAAACTGCTCTAATAACCTGCATCATGAACAGGTATCTTTGAGTTTCATCATTTATTTTTGAGGTTTTACCACTCGCGAGTGGAAAACCACATTATCCTTTTAAATACTCAGATAATTTCTAGATGATGTTGGTGTGTGGTTTGTGGGGGGCTGATGTAAGGGCGTAAACGCTGAAACAAGCCTATTTCACCCCCAGTCTAAAACTCTGATCCACCACAACAAGGATAGAAACTAATGTTTGTGAAAGGGCGATGCAATCTGTCGTCTAAAACTCTGATCCACCACAACAAGGATAGAAACTCGGCGGTTGGCTGGCGTGGACTGGCGCTGGGTCTAAAACTCTGATCCACCACAACAAGGATAGAAACGCGCGGCGTGCGGAGTATGGTGCGGTGTCTGCGATGTCTAAAAATCTGATCCACCACAACAAGGATAGAAACAACTCGCGAGATTGGCACAACCAACGTATCATTTCCGTCTAAAACTCTGATCCACCACAACAAGGATAGAAACTTTCGTAGAGTGCGCGGGTTGTGGTTTCGTCTAAAACTCTGATCCACCACAACAAGGATAGAAACTAATGTTTGTGAAAGGGCGATGCAATCTGTCGTCTAAAACTCTGATCCACCACAACAAGGATAGAAACTCGGCGGTTGGCTGGCGTGGACTGGCGCTGGGTCTAAAACTCTGATCCACCATAACAAGGATAGAAACGTCCTGTCGAGAGCATGAAAATACGTGTTGGCGTTTCCAGTCTAAAACTCTGATCCACCACAACAAGGATAGAAACTGAAAGTGCTTGTCGGTGGTGAGGTTTACGGTGCAACGTCTAAAACTCTGATCCACCACAACAAGGATAGAAAGGCGATGTTATCTACGGAT
>JAOZIH010000017.1 GCA_026014545.1 Candidatus Bathyarchaeota archaeon | reverse complement strand
TTTTTTGGGTGTGCTTGTTGGGTGAGGGGTCTGCGTTTCTTGTGTTTGAAGCTTTAGGTAGTGTGTCTTCTTATGCTGATGCGCTTGTAGTGTTTGGTGAACGTGCTTTTGACGCGTGGCAGCTTGTTAAGCGGGGCGCCGTGAAGAAGTACATGTTTAAGCCGAGTGGCCGTGTATGCTGGGTTGTTGTCGGCGTGGGCGGTGAATATTTGATTTTGGATGCTGCGCCGTATTGCGGCTGCATGGATTTCTATGAACATGTGATTGATGGGGACGCGTATGCATGTAAGCATCTTATTGCGCAGCGCCTCGCCGTCCTCTATGGTAGATTCTGCGTTGTCGAGGAGGAGGACGCGTTATATTCAACTTTAATGGAGGAATGGAAGTGGACGGTGAAGTAGAGTTAAATGAGCTTGTCCCAGACCCGTTTCAGCTCCGCGTCAGCTACGACAGTAACGTTGTAGTGAATCTTGCAGGCAGCATCCTGCAGAATGGCATTTTATCGCCGCTTCTGGTTCGCCGCAGAAACGGCAAATACGAGATTTTAGATGGCAACTATCGTTTTCAAGCTTTGAAGCAGATACGCTGGGAAAAGAAGATTCCAGTGCGAATAATAGAGGCAGATGATAAAGACGCAATTTTCATTGCAGCCGTGTCAAATTGGCATCGCAGAAGCTTCAAGTTCACTGATAAAGCCAACACTGTAAAGAAGATGCTGGAACTCGGCTTAACAGAGGAGATGATAGCTGCCCGCCTTGAAATTTCACTTAGACATCTACGTGAACGCTACATAGCATACTTCAAAAACGTATCCGACGACGCCAAGGAACTACTCTCCAAAACAGATCTAAGTCAACGCCACGTTGAAGCTTTAATGCTTCTAAAAGAGAAGCCTGAACAGCAGAAAAACCTTGCCACCGAAATAGTAATACGCAAACTGGATGGTGCAGAAGCAAAAAGAGAAGCTAAAAAAATATTGACGCCTGAACAGAAGCCTTCCACATGGAAATGCGACTGCTGTCTACAAGAGAAACCTGACTCAGCTGAGAAAAAACGAATTCAAATATGCCCAGACTGCTACGCAAAAATAATCCAAGCTCAAAAAGCCTAAAGTAACCTTAAATTGCCGCGGCAAACAATACTTTGATGCCAATGTTCCGGTTGTATGGACGCGTATTAGCGGCTGAATTAGACGCGGAAGGCAACATCCACATAATTCTCGAAAACAAAAACGAGTACTGGACTAGAAAAACCATACAATACCTCAAAGGCAACATGAATAAAAAACTAACATTTGCAATCAGAAATAACCGTGGAGGAAACAGGAGGCACCTCAAAAAAACAGCACCCCCCTTCTATTCTTCGCACTAAGTGCCCAAAATAGAAGGGGGGTGTTTTTTCTGGTTTTTTTTGTTTTTATGTTTTGCGTGTTTTTTGTTTGGTGGTTGTTGTGGCTGTTGATGGGGGCTTGTTGAAGTGTCCTTTTTGTAATTGTTTTTTTGCTGTTGCTGCTGATTTGGAGTTGCATTTGCGTGTTTTTGGCCGTTATGTTCATGATGGGGTTGTTGATAATTGTCATTTGAGGTTTGAGCAGGGCGGTTTGGATGATGGGGATGTTGATGGCTGGAGGGTTAGTAGGTTTGGCGGCGAGTTTAAGCTTGCAAGTTTGGATCCAGGGTTGGCTGGTGTTTTGAAGCGTCAGGGCAGTGTTGTTATTGGCGGCTATAGGTATAGGCTTAGTCGTGATGGCCGTTTTATTGTGCGCTGCCTGGTTAGTTTATAGGTTTTTATTTTTTTGCTGTTTTGTTTTTGGTGCTGTATTGTGCCTGTTGCGTCTACGAGTGTTGAGAGTTTCTTGGAGATTCAGAGGGTTCTTGCTAAGCGGCAAAGGCAGGTTTTAGAGGTGTTTCTGCGGGATCCGCTGGGCAGCTTCACTGATAGGGATCTTGTTAAGTTGACGGGGTTGCCGATTAACTGTGTTACTGCGCGGCGGTATGAGTTGGCGGGTAAGGGGTTGATTGTTCGCGCTAAGATAGTGTTTGATGCTGAGACCAAGCGGCATGTTCAGGCATGGCGGCTTGCCGGCGGCGCCCTTTCAATGTAGGATGCGGCATGCTTTAACTATCAGGTTTTATTGTTTTCCATGAAGCTTTCGTTGACTGAACTGTTTAAGTGCAGGGTTGACGCTGCAGCAGCTGATTTAGTCGCCATTTTCCCTGATATGGTTAAGTTCTGGATTGACTCGGCTGGCAGCGGAGTTTTTAGTTTCCAGTCTCTTAGAAACAGGTTTTATGACGAGTGGAAGACGCAGTTTGAGGGGTTTGACACTCGCTATGCACAGACAAGCTGTCTTGTCGCAGTTGCGGTTGGCTGCCTCAACAAGCCGGTGAATAGACGTGTCAGCGTCGGCGACTTCAAGTTGCAGTTTGCTGTTGTGCCGTCTGGGCTGCGGCTTTCTAATGGCAAGATTATTTTTCCAATAGCACGTGGCGTAGCCGGCGCAGCTGCGCTTTCACCTCTTAATGAGCAGCAGCGTTTGCTTATTGAGCAGGCTGAGGCTGAACAGTGGAGGCTTGGACAGACGTTTTTGACGCGGAACTGGGCGGCGTTGACTTTTACAAGGTTTATTTCGCTGGGCGGGGAAGACGAGTGTGTGCTGAAGCTGCTTGGTTGAAGGATAAATGTTCTGCTTTTTAAAGTCGCAGTCTTTTTGCTTCTGGTGTAATATATGAGTGAAAAGTTGCTTGGAAAAATTGAGGAGCTGCTTTGCATTCTGAAGCATATAGTGGATGATTTGGAGACAGTCAGCAGGGAACTTAAGGTTAAGATGCCGGCGCAGTCTACTAAGGCATCAGCGCAGTCCACTGTTAAAGCTCCAGCGTCGATTGCTGAGGTGAAGAGCTTGTTTAGGGATGAGCTTCGGGAGCTGCTTGATGTAAGCGAGAAGGACGGCTACTTCATCATTAAGCCTAAGCATTACTTGGGCGCTGACAACTTTTCGGAGATAGCTGGCAAGATACGTGATGTAGGCGGCGAATATGTTTCCGCTGGAAAGAACAGTTACTTCAGAATTCCAATGCCGCATTGACTGAGAAAGGCGCTGTTCAATTTAAGATTTTTATCGATGGGTTAGTGATTGTGGTGTTGTCTGCTGCTTCGCTGAACATGCAAGGTTAATTTCCAGTTGTCCTCTTTTTCGCTTTAACGATTTTAACTTTTATAGTGATTGGGTGGCCTAGTGGAAACTTTAAGTGAAAAGATGCTGTTGATAATAGCGCTTACTGTTTCCCTTGTTGTAGGCAGCGCTCTCTTCACGTTCTTCTCGTCTTATTCCGCTTCCACGTTGATTGTGAGTAACGCTGAGGCTACTGTTGCATCTAACGGTGTTGTCGCGGCGGTTTCATTTGAAAACACAGGCGATAAACTGATAAGTGTTGTATCATTGGAGATTGATGGGAAAACAGTATCCTATATAAATAGGTTTGTTCCTCCACGGCAAAGCGGCGCTATACTGCTGGTTAACCCTGAAGGAGAATGGATCAGCGGCAAAAGCAAGCATGCCGCATTATATGCTATGTTCACAGATGGGTCGTCGTCGGCGATTTTCTTTTCGATACCAGTAAAAGGCATAAACTATAAAGCTGCCTCTTACCAGAAAGGACAGGAGCAGCCTGAAACGCCTCCTCCAACTCCTACTCCAACGCCTACTCCTACACCCACGCCTACTCCCACTCCAACTCCAACGTCTACTCCAGGTCAAGTGAAAACCATTATTTTCCATGACACCTTCTCTGATGGTGTTTCCGGCTGGACGCTTTTTGGATGCGGCAGCAGCTATGGCGCTGAGACAGATGCTCATGGCCGCCCGTCGCCTTCACTTCATGTTTACGGTGATGGAGCAGTAGGCGAGTATGTCGGCGTTAAGAAGACGGCTTCTATACCGTACGGTGTCCATAGCTTAACAGTTGAGTTAACACTTGATTATAATGTGCAGTCGCTGCCGACGAAAGGAACATTTACTGGTAATTTATGGCTGAAAATTGAGCTTGGAGCGCAAACAATCTTCAACTATAAGATTTATGAGGCGAAAAGCGCTGACAGCGGCTGGAAAAGCTACATTATCGAGTTGGAACTGAACGAGTACACAAGCAATGAGTTGACAATTTCGCTTTACACTGTCTATGGCGGAGAAAAAACGCATGAGTTCTGGCTTGACAATATAATACTTGACCCGTGAACGCAGTTGCGTTCACGTTTTTCTATGTTTTGCTTTTTAAGCTTTGAACTTTCCTTTAACGGTGCATAATATGAAGATAATTGTTCACAGTTGGAATGGTAAGATTGTTGCTTCTTTACCGCTTCATAAATGGCTGAAGCTTAAGATTTTTGGGAAGAAATATTTTGCACATGACAAGAAGCCAGGTTGGCATGGCTCTTTGCCGTTTTACATTGTTAAATGTAATGTTCACGGCTATTTCCTAGATTATCCTCATGGATTCAATGGCTACTTTACCTGTCCAATGTGCAGGTGAATTTGATGGGTATTCTAAAATGGAATATGCAGATAACTAACTTTATTTTTTCAGGTAGGCTTGAATGCACAGTCAACCTTAAACAGGCAAGAGAAGCCTTAGCTGGGCACTATCAAACTTTCCTTAATGGAAGCCGAAAATTCCCAAGTTTACGTGTGATAGTTAAGGGCTGCTCCGGCATAAAAGCAGCTGTTATGCTGTTTCAGAACGGCAAAATAGTCTGCACAGGCTCCTATAACGAGGCATTCGGCAGAGCCGCTGTAGAGGAGGTTGTGAAGAAGCTGAAGGAGCAGGGTGTTATTGAAGAATGCAGCTATCACCTGCAGATCCAGAATATTGTCGTGCTTATTCAACCAAGAAACTTTGCTGTTGTAGTGCCTGACAACGCGAAAATCGAGAATGTAGTATGTGACAAGCATACTTTTCCAGCGGCGGTTTATCTTCTTCGCGACCCAAAAGTTTCCTTTCTCATATTTCCGAATAGCAAGCTCATCTGTGCTGGAGCGCCTGATCTTCGCATCGTTGACAGGGCAGTTAACGTTTTCCTTAAGGAAATGGAGCGTCATAAATGCTTGGTTTTGATGGAAGGTGAAAGATAAATGTATCTTGAAGTTCGCGGTGTAATAGACAAGAATCCAGTGGCAAGCGGATGGGAGCAGCTGCAAGAGAAACTGTTCGGCATGAAGAGAAATGGACGTTGCATTCTCTATTTGACGTATATGCTTCTGAACCTTGAGGATGTATCGCGAGATCAAGTTTTGCTTACTAAGGTTTCAGAGAAAAATTACGCTGACGCCTTAAGGTTGGCCAGCGCCCATATTATGAATGCTCCGAAGGAGACTATCGAGTTAAACTTTATTCCACAGCAGGTTGCAGCAGCATCACTTCTCAGCCAGCATCCGCCAATCAAAGTTGTTAAAGAGGGATTCCCGATACCTCCAAGCATATTTCAGAACAATGTGCTGAATATTCTAGCTTTACTGTATAGGGGTGCTTTTCCAATGCAGTCATACATATTCTACTGTGTAGACAGGCAAGTGTGGGAGCATATTCGCCGCTCCATATATATTACGCAGGATAAGCTGCCGCCGCGTGAATGCCTCGAAATATTAAATGGGAACAAAGACAAGAAGGACGAGTTAACATATTTTCTGAAGATGAAGTTCACAGGCGACTCTGGAAAGAAGCTTTGAAATTGGAGGTTATAGATGAATAAGTACGCTAAGGGCTACAGGGCTGAGCGTTTGGCAATCGAGTATATGAAGCGTAAGTATGGCGCGGTCTGCGTTAGAAGCGCAGGCTCTCATGGAGTATGCGATTTATTATGCGGCAACGGCGAGCAGGTTTACGCGGTTCAAGTGAAAAGCGGCGGTAAACGTCCACGTGTAGATGAAGCTGCGCTGAAAGAGTTCGCTTCTAAATTCAATGCTATGCCGATTATTTTATATAAGCCAGACCGCTCAGACTTCGTTGAAGTTAAACTTTGATTTTTACATTAACAGCAAATTAACATTTTGATCAACCATGAAAAATGTTGACAAGAAAACTTTGGCGCTACTTGTGGTGTTGATTATAGTTGTTGCAGAGTCACTTATGATAATGACTGTTCTGCTTAAGCAGACAGCTCTAATGGAATCAAAGCTTGACTTGTTGCAGAGTAAAATTGAAGCTTTAGAAAAACATGAAAACGCAACTGCGCATCTTCACAGACTCAGCAGCGCCGTTGTCGCGGTGAAAGCAGACACGCCGCTTGGAATAGTGTGGGGTTCAGGCTTCATATCAAGGGGATATATTGTAACGGCATATCACGTTATAAGGAACGCAAGCGCCGTCACAGTCTACTTTAGCGATTACACGTATAAGACAGCTTCAGTTGTCGGCTACGATTTATACACGGATTTAGCTGTTCTAAACGCTACTTTGCCGTCGACAGCTAAAAACTTGGATTTCAGTAGCGGCTCAACAGTGTATGCGGGTAGCCGCGTGTTCGTTATAAGCAGACGTGACATGCAATATGCTGTTGGAGTAGGATACGTCGCCAGCAAAAATCGCAATATTAGACTTGACGAAGCCGGCTTAGCCAACGTTGCCTATGCAATCGCAGACGTCATTGAATTCGACGCGGAAGTCAACTTTGGCGCTTCAGGAAGCCCGCTTATAAACGAGGATATGGATGTTGTAGGCGTGGTTTTCGGCATGAACAATGTTAACGCTGGACTCGCTGTTTCATCGGACATAGCCAGCAGGGTTGTGGCGTCGCTGATTGAGAATGGCGCATATGAGCATCCATGGGTAGGCATATACTATACTGACTACGTTGGCGGCCTATATATTGCAGACGTAATCGAGAACAGCCCTGCAGCTGAAACTGGACTTCAACCTGGAGATGTAATAGTGGCCGTTAACCAGATGCCCGTGAATGTCCCCGGCGACTTCGTAATATATCTTGAGAGGTACTGCTCTCCAGGCGACATGATAACTTTAACAATTAATAGGGGACAGTTAACGCATAAAATGGAGCTGAAGCTTCAGGCTAGACCATGATTCCACTCGCGAGTGGAACCATTTCATCTTGCATAAAGAAGCAGCAGTGCAGCTAGGGCGAATCTGCCTTCTGTCCCTCCGATTTTCACCTCTATATTTTTGCTAAAGTAAAGATAAAGGTAAATGGCATGTATTATTGTGAGGACAGTTAAGTTGAGGGGGATCATATGTGAAGCATCCAACGCTATTGAAGCGCCAACAGCAAAGTTTACTGAGCTAATTATGTCTGAGGTTTTGTCAATAAGGTAGCCGTTTGGGTTGAAGCTGTTTAGCATAGCTATTTTGCCGTCTACGCCGTCAAAAACGTAATGTACCATTAGCAAAGCTGCAAGAGCAGTATTCAATTTGAAGGATGAAAGAAGCAGAAACATCACGCTTGAGGCAACAGCAATTACAGTTGCATGCCAAGACCGTAATTTAATGTTCAAGCGGGCTGCAAGCCAATTAAACATTGGCTTCTCAACAATATTCAATATCGGATTAACTATGACCCGCGTCATGTCAACTTAATATTCCACATTTTTAAAAGCGCATGTAAAATGTTTTGATGCGGCAAATGCCACGAGATAACATTGCAATTGCATTATGCATTGCTGTGATATGGATTTTCGGTGCAGCAGTCTTTTTTTCAGACTTCTTTTTCGAATATGAAGTATACATTAAAGATTATCTTTTAAAACTCTTCTTGAAGAATGGTTTTGGATATATTGCTTTGCTACCACAGCTTCCTCTTGATCTGCTTCCTCGAGTAGCCTTTCACATGATAGGGTTGCCTCAACAATTGCTGTCTATGCTATATTCTTCTTTAACAGTGTTTTTTGTGAATAAGCTGGCGCGTTTGAAGCTGTCTAACTCGCATCTTGCAACGGTGCTTGTATGCTGTAACCCGCTTTTTCTGCTGTATTCATGCGTCGCCTGCAGCGAAAGCCTAATACTTCTATTGACAGTCGCATATGCGTATTTTCATTTGACGATGCAGCCGGCGAAGGCTTGTCTTGTAATGTTCGCCGCTGCCCTTACACATTACACATGCTGGATTATGATTCCGCTTGTTCCCATAGCGGGCTTAAAGTCAAAAAGCAAGACTATTCTCGCTGCATATTTTGCAGGAGCAGCAGCTGTTGTTTTATGGGGATATTTAAACTTCACTATTACTGGGTCACCGTTCAATTTCATCAATACTCTAAACGAAATTACAGCTAACATTAGAAAAGCTAATGTTTTCCCCGTGGGCTACGAAGCATTGTTTCCCATCCTTTACTCTGTAGCATTTGCGTTTCCATTCGTTTTCATGCAGAAACGCAAGTTCGACTTCACATTCCTCTTTTCAATTTCAACCGTAGCCTTCACAGTTGCAGGTGTACTAGTAAAGAGCAATCTGCCGTGGGCACGCTATATCCTGCCAACTTTGCCGTTTCTCATAATAAATGGAACCTCAAGTAAAATAGCAAAGAAGCATTTAATAGCCTACTATTTCATGTCAACAGTTGCCTTAATAGACCATGTGTCAAGGTCAATTACATTTTCAACATTAAATATGTATTGACTGATTTTAAGGTTCATGTAAATTTTCTTTTGTGCAAAAAATGGCTTATCGAAAGAAAAGCGGCATAAGTAATACTGTTGCAGCGTTTTTTCTGATAGCTATAACTGTCATTGCCGCAGTTATCTGCTACGCGGCGATGAGTGGCTTCATCAATATCAACTCTTCAACATGTCAAGTTTCAATTGACGATAACGTTTTATATGCTAATTCAAGGGGCGAAAGCGCATTTTTCACTGCTACGCTGAAAAACACTGGAAGCCGCCCTATAGTATCAATTAGCATCCACTTCAAAAATGAAGAAGAAAAAAGCTATGATTTGCACACGAAGCCTCTGCAGCCAGGTAAGACATACGGCGTCATTTTCGCTTTGGCAAACAAGTATATTATTGGAAACTCGTATACCTACACTGTCAAGGCTGTTGCTGACGACAACAGCCTCTTCAACAAAGTTTTCTCTGTGATATGCAAGCTAACTTACAGCTCGAATACTCCAGGCTCAGGCGGCTCTGGAGGTTCAGGCGGAGGCACAGGAGACTCAGGTGACACAGGAAATGAACCCAAATTATTTACTATAGCATTTAACGTTGGAACTGAAGATTCCTGGGAGAAGCAGAGTGGACAGCGCTACATAGTCCGCGCTTCTGACGGCACCTTATATGCGGTGTACCGTGAGAATGACTTGCCTAGAATTGCTGTGCGGCAAAGTATGGATGATGGCCTAACCTGGTCTTCTCCTGCAATTATAAGTGGAACGGTAGAGGTTTACGAATTAAGTGTTGCAATAACCAGCAATGATGTTGTGCATGTGGTTTTCTCGGGGGCTGATAGCGCTGGCGGATATGACAACTATGAAATTTGGCATGTGAGAAGCGTTGGCTCCTCATGGAGTAATGTTGAGCTTGTCAGTGAATCAAGAGTTAACTACTTTAATCGTGCGCCCACTATAACTGTAACATCTGACGACCGTGTTCATCTTGTATGGTTCTCACATGATAGGCTATTATATTCAGTGTATGATGGCGGGTGGACAGTGCCGATAAGCATACTTAGCCTTTACGATGTAGGCGACGTGTATTTAACTGCCACAGCAAACAATAAGCTTTGCCTGGTTTTTGATGGCACCATTAATTTAGGGGATGGCTGGGCTGCGTGGTGCATGTTCTATAATGGAGGTTCATGGTCATCTCAGACTAAACTGGTGGATAATGGCGGTGAATCAGCAATCGCTGTCTATAATGGAGTTGTACATATAGCTGTTACCGAGCATCCAAATGAAGGCTTATGGCACTGTGTTTATGATGGTTCTTGGCGTAAACAGAAAATCCTAAGCGGCGCCGGTGAACCAGCCCTCGCGTTTGACGAGAAAGGAGTTCTTCATCTGCTCTGGTATGACGATTATGAATATAGCATATATTATATGCGGTACTATGAGAAGTGGAGTACACCGCAGCTGCTATTCGAAAGCAGTGATAAAATGGAGTATTACGAGACTAGCGTGCGCTGGAGCCTTTATCCCTCAAGCAACCATGTAACTGACAGGCTTGACATGCTTGTGGATGCATATGACTTGATAAATGAAAGGTCTCTGGTGTTTTATGCGCGATACATGTTAGATGATTCAATAGAAGAATTGAAGAGTAAATACTGGGTTCTCGGCGGCCAAGATGGCCAAGTTCTATTAACAAACGGTGTTGATTTCGTTGCTGGTAAACTAAGCGATTTTGATATAACAGCAGCCGGCATTGGTTCTTTACTTATAGGAACAACAAAAGAGCCTGTGTCTGACGTCAGATATGAATATGATTACCCGCCTCGATACATTTATACGTATTATGCTCCAGAGCCAGGCGTTCGTTTAGTCAGAATTGGCGATGTAATAACTGATTTAAGCGCTGCTGCAGACGTAAACAAACATGTTTGCTGGTCGTATTCACGTGCAAATTATCGTGCAATTGCAAGCAGCGGCACTCAAACCTTGATAGGCGGCTATTTTAGGGGTATAGAAGGCGGGCGAACCTACGGTTTCCTGCTTGGACTGCAGAACAACCAGATTGTTGATTATACCGCTGATTCAATTGGAAAAGTAGCGGTTAGCTCGCCTGAACTGGTGTTTACAGCTAATTTTGCTTCAGGCTCAACAAACGAGTGGAGCAGCGCCTACTATTGGCCAGAATATAATCCTTACTACATTGAATATTTGCCTGTGAATTCTTACACGCCAAGCTGGACAATATTCGAGGGCGACGGTAACCCGCCTTGGCTAGATGAAAGTTCCTCTAATATCTCGCCTAAATATACGCCTGGGTCTGGTTCAAAATACACTTTGCAGGCAGGCAATTTCGGATTTGCCGATTCGAATCCACCTGTCTCCGTCTCATACATTGTGCGCACCGTCTTAGAGATAAGAGCGGATGTCTCATTGTTTGATTACTTTAACAAGTATCCAGTGTATGTTAGCGTCTGGAACGGTGTTTCTTGGGTTGACATTCAGAATCCAATGGTGTTTGATTATTACACGCGGGTCTGCTCGGTTGATGTGACCGGAATTCTACATACACAGGAAAAAGTGAATGGTGCATGTATACGCTTATCAGGCGGCTATTCTGATATATTTGATATAATCTGGGCACGTTTAGTTGTTACATGGATGAAAAATGAGCAGGTGCCTGAACCTCCACTCTCAATAAAACCTGAGGCAGCATATTCTAACTCTGATTGTTACGGCGCTCATTTAAATGGAACAAAGGGTATCGCGTCGCTTTCAAAAGTTAATATTCCATATTGTGATGTGGTTAAGGTTGTCGGCCACGTGAAACTTTTAAGTTCAACATTCAACGGTGGGCATCAACCATCAGACACCAGCATTTTATACTATAATGACTTCTGTCTTTTCGCAACCGAATATGATGATGGCTGGTTTATTGAATGCAGCTTCAAAACTTCATATGGCGAATGTGAATATGACATAGGCAACATCTGCACAAGAACTCGTCTTATGAAGATCACGTTTGACGAGTGGATGAGGGTTGAAGTTGAAATTGCCAATCACGGAGCAGGATGGGTTAAGCTGAAAATAAATGATCAGCTTGTGTTGAATGAAAGAGAAGTTTGCCGTGATCGTCTATTTCAACCGCAGACTTTCATTGTTGAGTCTCGGTTCGGCTGGGATATGTATGCAGATAATTTCTACATTGAAAATTTAGGAAGAGACGAGGCTAATTGGGGTTCAGCCGTCAACACTATTGAATGGTTCCAAGACGGTTATTGGCTTGTTGCAGCAGAATCTGGATTATACAAGTTCTCGCCTGGCGCCTATTTCACAAAAATCTCTGATGAATGCTTCTATTGCTCAGCTTCAGGAAACTCTATAGCCATGTTCGGTGGCATAAATGGACTCTGGCGGTTCGATGGTTCTTCTCTACAGAAAATAGATAATGGCGTTGTTTCCAGTATAGACTTCGGGGAAGGCGTGTTCCTGTATGCTGTAGATGGCGTGCTGAAAAAGTATGATAATGGCGTCGTAACAGTCATTGGAAGTTTCTCTCAGTCAGCGAGACTCGTAAGCTATAGTGATGGCCGCTGGCTTATAGTAAGCTGGAGCGATGGTACATGGTGCAATTTAGCCATATACGAGAATAATGAACTTTATGAGCTTTCAATTCGCGTTCCATTTGACGTGTTTACTGTACTTGCATTGCCAAATAAAGAGGTTTTGCCAATTTACCCTGTAACCTTCAATGTAGTGGGTGCACCGGAAAATATTGAGAAATCAATAATATTGCTAGGTAAAACTTACACGTTTACTGGTAACACGTTTACTTTGGAAGTTTTCGCCGGCTCCTACGAATGGCAAGTGCCTATTGTTTACGCAAGCAACAACGTTAGATATGCAGCGTCAGCTGGGTCTGGCATATTAAATGTGCATGGCCCCACAACGCAAACCATAACATACTCTAAGCAATATCTTGTTTCGATTTCATGTTCACCGTCAGAAGGCGGCGTTGTTCAGCCTGGCGCTACAGTATGGGCTAACGCTGGGTCCATCTTGGAAATTACCGCTTCTCCAGCATCTTATTATCAGTTTAGGGAGTGGGTTGGTTCTGGCCAGGGTAGTTATAGTGGCGTAAGCAATCCTGCAACAATAACAGTTAATTCCCCAATAACTGAAATCGCATATTTCGATAAGGCAGTTTGCGATGTAACATTTAGTGTTAACGGATTGGCTTCTGACGCTTCCAGCGCTGTTCTTATGGTTGATGGCGCCAGCTACTTGTATAGTCAGCTTCCGAAAACGTTTACTTGGCAGAATAACTCTATCCACAATTTTGAGTGGAATAGCATTGTTTCTGCATCAGCGAGTAAACGGTACATTTGGACTTCTACATCGGGATTATCAACGTTGCAGAGCGGCTCTTTAATATCTAAAGAGGGCAGCGTAACAGCGTATTATGCAACACAATATTTGGTCACTGTGAACAGCGCTCCTCATTGCACATTAAGCTTCACAGGCACTCAATGGGTTACCAACGGAAACTCCTTTACAATAGAAGCTTTCCCAGATGAAGGCTATGAAGTAAACGGTTTCATAGTTAACGGTATATACATGATTGGTAACCCACTGCAACTTCAAGTTGACAAAGCATACATTATAACTCCATACGTAACATGCCAAAACGCTGGTTCTTTGCCTGGTTGGGGTTACCGTAAGGGTTTTGTTGTTGGAGCTGCGGCTGGAGCAGGCTCAGGCTACCAAATCAAACTCACCGTCTATTATGGCAGCGGAGTGGATAGTGGCAGCCAAGTTTACTTGAATGGTAAATGTAGGAGTGATTTTGGTGATGTTCGTTTTACTGATGATGATGGTGTGTCGTTGCTTAGTTGTTGGTTGCAGGAGAAGGTTGATGGTAACTATGCGGTGTTCTGGGTTAAGGTGAATGATGATATTAGTTCTGTTTCCGCGTTGCTTTACATTTATTATGGCAATCCATCCGCATCATCCATAAGTGACGGCGACTCAACATTTCTGTTCTTTGACAGCTTCGACGGCTCGTCTTTAGACTTAAATAAATGGGCTGTCTATGGCACTGGCTGCAGTTATAGTGTTAGCGGCTCAATACTTACTTTAAGTCATTCTGGCGGTTACAAGTGGCTTCGTGTGCAATCCAAGCAGTCATTTGGCGTGAATTACGCGTTTGCCATTCGTTATCAACAAACTAACATCAACAATTATAATAGGCCTCGACGTATCATGTGGATGACCGCAGCTACAAGTGAAAATCCAGCTAAGTACATGCAGAATTATCATAATGATTATGACAAGCGGCTTTGGCAGGCGTACAACACAGCCTTGGAATCTTATAATAAAGGCACTGACAACACTAATTGGCATATCACATCTATTGCCCGTGCAAGCAGTTCTACTGCATTATGCTTCCAAGACAATACGCTTGAGAATACATTTACATCGCAGGCATGGGGCGACGACGCCCTTGTAGGCATTCAAATTGGCTCAACAAGCTGGAATTGCTACTCCTTTCAAGTGAAGGTTGACTGGGTGCTTGTTAGGAAATACGTGAATCCAGAGCCCTCAATAACTAACTGGAGCGCTGAAGAAGCCTTCTAACGGTTGAACTCCGAATAAACTCAATTTTTACCTCAATGGATGCAGGCTACCATATGGATGGTTTCAGAACAGCTTTTGCCCCTCCAATGAGGCTTTGGCTGCTTGGAAGGCAGCTGATTATAATTCACATTTTAACATTCACATTTTTCTTTTTTACGTGGTCTAAAATGAAGGCCAAGCTACTTAACAAGAAAGGTATCAGTCCGCTGATTGCAACGATAATTCTCATCGCCATCTGTGTCGTGGGTGGTCTGCTAGTCTACAGTGTCTTCATGAGCACAAGCAACACAATGTCCACTAAAGCCCAAGTTTCAGTTGAAGCCATTGACCTGGTGAAAGACACCGACGGCAACGCTGCATTCTCAATAACAATCAAGAACACAGGCAACAAACCAATAACTGCCCTCTCAGTTACCCTTGCAGCTGAAAATGAGGCAACACTGTCTGGTGTAACTGAGACAACTCCGCTCCAGCCAGGTCAAACAGTTGCCTACCAAGCAACCTCACTAGATGGTGACGACTACATCGTTGGCAACGGCTACACAGTAGTGATAAAGGCTACTTGCAGCGACGGCAGTGTCTTCGTCAAGACTGAATCTGTAATGTGCAGATTCGCATAAGCGGACAAATAAAACATTAAACTCCCCTCCCCCCATTTTTTATGATTATACTTTAAGGTTCATGCTGAAAAATTTATGGGTGTTGTATGTGAAAAAGCAGAGAGTAGCTGTTAGCACGTCAATGGCGACCATATTTTTGGTTGCTATTGTTCTTGTTGGAGGTATTTTCGCATATGCGTATTTTACAGGTTTATCTGGGAACATGGTTTCCTCTTCAGCTGTTATTATTGAAGGCGGCGATTTAGGTTCAGGTTTGGAGGGTGGTTCGCCGTATATCCAGTTGAACGTGAAGAACGGCGGGCAGAAGCCTATTATACGTATATCTCTTCAGGTTTCAGGGGAGAACCCTGTAGTTTACGATTTTAGCGATAACCCAATTGAGCCTGGCAAGTCATATGGGATTATTCAGCCGCTGTCCAGCGATTATTTTGTTGGAAGCACCTACACATACACTGTTACTGTTTATTTGAGTGATGGAAGCTCCTATACGAAGACAGGCTCGTTTACAGCTTCTTCTAAGGGTTATTATGGGGGCAGCGTGGATGATGGAGAAACTGCGCAGCCGCCTTTTCGACTGCTTAATGCTATTCTCACAAAAGTCGACGATGATGTTTACTTCCAAGCTGAAATCAGCAGTAATATTTTCATTGCTGACATGGAAATTAACGTTGGCGGCATGTCTGTCTCCATTCCGGATAATGCGCTTCCAATAGCAAATGGTGAATCAAAGATTATTTCTGCTGTATTAGCGTCTGCTGCATCATGGTTCCAAGGTGGCAGTAGCTATGATATTTCTGTGACTGCAACTTCAGCTGATGGTAAAGTTTATAGTAGAAGCAGTTCTGTTGAGTGTTTATCTCAGACGCAGAGTCAAACTGTAAAGTTGACGGTTCGCCTGTTATATGGCGGCAGCGGTAGAGAAAACATTGAGGTTTATGTTGACGGCAAAAGCTATCTTACGAATTCTAACGGTGAAGTTTCAGTTCAGGTGGCGCCGAATAGAATTCACTCTTTATCTGTTACACCGTTTAATGTTGGCTCTGAAACTGCCGTTGGCATAACTGAATGGGGCGACGGCAGCAGAAGCAATCCACGTTTCGTGTATGTTGGTGAGACATCATTAACTTTAACAGGTGTTCTTGGCGAGCTCTACTGGGTTCGCGTGTACGCTGATTTAGGCGGGTATGCGTCTGCGAATAGAACAGGATGGGTGCCAGCAGGTGAATCAATAACCTGCACTGCTTACCCGCAAAACCTGTATGTATTTAAGCATTGGACTGTCAATGATGCGCAGGCCACAAGCAACCCTGTAGCCATAACAGTAAACGCGCCTACTACGGTGATTGCCTATTTTAGATATGCGCCTGTATCAGTCATGTTTTCCGCATCAGGCGTATCAAGCGACGGAGGCGTAGTGCTTACTGTTGACGGCGTAGGCTACTCAGCTAACACGCTTCCTCAATCATTCACTTGGACAGAAGGTTCAATTCACACATATAGTTGGTCACAGACTGTTCAAGTTGACAGCGGCAAACGTTATGTTTGGAAGTCAGCCAGCGGTCTAGTTACACAGTCAAGCGGCACATTTACTGTGTCAGCCAGTGGCTCCGTAACCGCCCTATATGACACTCAATATTATTTGGCTACTGTTGCTCAGCCAAGCGGCGCGGGTTCTTTGAATCCGTCAGGCGGATGGTATAATTCGGGAGCAGAGGTTTCTGTTTCAGTTAGTCCAGCGTCGGGATACAACTTTGAGCGTTGGCTTCTCAATGGAGCAGAAGCTGGCACCGCAGTTCCCTTAACGTTGACGATGAATAAGGCTTACACGGTGACGGCTGTTTTTACATCTCAGCCTGTGCCGTTCAATTTCGCAGTTCAGCTTTCCCGTTCATCATGTTCTGTGCAGCAAGGCAAATCTGTGTCTGTCGGCGTAACTGTGAAGCTTATTGCAGGCGCATCTGAGCAGGTGATATTATCTGCTGAAGCGCCTGAAGGAGTCACAGCGACGTTTACGCCTGTTTCAGGCATGCCTCAATTCTCCAGTACATTAACGTTAACTGTCTCTGACGCTGTGCAGGCAGGAACCTATATGGTGACAGTGAAGGGCGTCAGCGGCGGCATTGAACGTTCAGCGTCTTTATCGTTGACTGTGAATCCATCATGCACATTCTCGTTGTCTCTTTCTGAAGCTTCAATGACGCTGCAGCAGGATGAGACAGCTACAATTAACGTGGCGCTTCAACGCTTAAGCGGTTCAGCAGCTATTACACTGTCAGCTTCAGGTGCGCCACAGGGTGTTTCCATTTCGTTCAATCCTGCAACTGGCACCCCGTCATTCACAAGTGTAATGTCTATTGCGGTAAGTAAGACGGCGCCGCCCGGAGTATATAATGTTGTGGTGTCTGCAGTTGGCGGCGGCTCCAGTGAAACCGTAACTTTCCAGTTAACGGTGACGGCGCTTCCGTTTGATTTCGAGATGCAGCTTTCAAAGACCTCTGCGACTATAGAGCAGGGCGACCAGGCATCTGCAACCTTAACTTTAACGTTCACGCAGGGGCAGGCTTCGCCTGTTCAGCTGTCAGTGTTGAATGTTCCAAATGGATTGTCAGTTTCGTTTTCGCCGTCAACTTTGACGCCGACGGCCTCGTCAATTATGAGTCTGTCTGCTTCATCTATGATGCAAACAGGCGTTTACACATTTACCGTTAAAGCCGAAGGCGGCGGCGTAACACGCACATGCGATTTCACTTTAACGGTGAATGTTAAACCGTTCTCTTACAGCCTGACAGCTTCTTCAACAAGCATTTCTGTGCAGCAGGGAAAATCCGTGTCAACCATTTTGTCAGTGACACTGCTGCAGGGGCAGCCGGAGTCTGTATCATTGATATTAGAGAATGTCCCCTCAGACGTTACTGCAGCCTTTAATGCGACAAGCGGCACTCCAACATTTAAATGCGAATTAACATTCACGGCGTCATCTACAGCAGCCATAACTTCACATAACATTATTGTTAAGGCATTGTCAGCCGGCGGGCTTGAAAGGACATTAACGTTAACAGTGAATGTTCACCCATCATTTACTTTCACGGTTTCTTCGTCTACAACAAATATTGTTGTAAAGCCTGGTTCATCAGCATCCGCCTTAATTACTGTTTCACCGTCATCTGGTACTCCGCAGCCTACACAGTTAACAGTGACTGGAGCGCCGTTGGACGCTACTGTTTCGCTGTCAACAATGGAGCAGACGCCGCCATTCACCAGTACATTAACAATAATAACATCCAGTAGTACGCCTATTGGAACTTACACTATAACAGTGAAGGCTGAATGCGCTGGCGTAGCATACACCGTGAATATACAGTTTGTTGTCAGCAACATAATGAGGGTGCAGGGTCCAGTGGGTGCAAGCGCTTCATCAAACGTTGTGACTGTAACGTTGCCTACACAGCCAAAACAAGGGAACGTGCTTGTAGCAGCCATCTACTATGATCAAGTGGTATACAATGTTAACTTGAAAGTCGCATCAATTGAACAGTCTGGCGTCTCATGGCTCTTTATCACTAAAGCTTCTTACCTGACATATTCGCTTTACTCGGAAATTTGGGTTGGCCATGTTGGTGCTGGCGCTTCGCAGACGCTCACTGTAACATTAAATGATACAGCGTATTTGCATGTTTACCTTGCTGAATATGAGGGTGTGTCTTCTGTTGCTCCTGTAGACATTGTGAACGCTCAAGCTTTGCAGTCAACTGGCAACTGGGTTAACGCTGTTGACTTTACTGTTCCAGCAACCAGCAGTGCAAATGAAGTGTTAATATGCGCGGTTATGGCTCATGGCGGCCAAAGCGGCGTTAACAATCCGATTGGCACGTCAACTGCTGGCTGGGGCTGCACTTCAACACAGATTTCTGGGTCGGTCAGTCCAGGATACTTTGAGTTGAACGCTACTTCTGTTAGGCCGGCGTCCACGCTTAGAATTTACTGTCCAACTCAATGGGCATGGTCTGTTTTCTCGGGCAGTATGATTTCGCTGCGTGCCGCTGACTCTGCCCAGACATATCAAGTTACGTTTATCGTGAACAAGCCAGCTGACACAACAGTTAATATTGTAGTTTCAGGAGTAGCGTATGCAGTTTCAGCGAATAGTTTAACATTGAATTTACCAGCAGGCAATCATCTATGGAATGCATTAACAAGCACCGAAGGGAACACAAGATATGCTCCAACTGTAGCTTCAGGAACAATAAATGTTCCAACGGTTACACAGCAAACAATCACCTATAACAGACAGTATCTTGTCTCATTCGCTGTTTCACCTAGCGGTGCAGGTTCAACAACGCCCAGTGGAAGCCAATGGTACAATGAAGGGACACAAGTGCAAGTTTCAGCTTCTCCAGCATCTTATTATCAGTTTAGGGAGTGGGTTGGTTCTGGCCAGGGTAGTTATAGTGGCGTAAGCAATCCTGCAACAATAACAGTTAATTCCCCAATAACTGAGACAGCGAACTTTGACTTGGTATATTCTAATGTAACGTTCGCAGTGACTGGAGTTTCAAGCGACGCTTCCAGCATTATTCTCATGGTGGACGGTGTGGGCTACTCGTATGGTCAGCTTCCAAAAATTTTCACGTGGCAAAACGGTTCCACACACACGTTTGAATGGGCTGATCCAGTTGCTGCAGGCGCAAACAAACGTTATGTGTGGTCATCTACAAGCGGCCTGTCTACTCAGCGCAGCGGCTCTATTACAGTGCCTAATGCTGCCAGTTCAGTTTCCGCGGTATATAACACACAGTATTCCGTGACAGTGAATAATGTGGAGCACTGCACGTTAAGTTTCAGTGGTATGCAATGGTTTTTTGTCGGCGACACATTCACGGTTACCGCTACCGCAGACCAAAATTACGTGGTAGAAGGCTTCAACGTAAACGGTGAATACATACCGGACAACCCTTTGCAACTAACAATAACTACCTCGTACACCGTTGCCCCTATCGTTTCAGCAATTGATAATGGGAATCCAAGTCCACTATCGGGTTGGCATTATAGACGTTCATTTACCGTGTCCAGCACTGTTCCATTGAGTAATGGCATAGTTAAGCTCACCGTCTATTATGGTGGCGGCGTGGATAG
>JAOZIH010000038.1 GCA_026014545.1 Candidatus Bathyarchaeota archaeon | reverse complement strand
TGCTGCGCCATACAGGCTTGGTTTAACAGCAACCTTCGAGAGAGCTGACATGCGCCATACCCTTCTCCCTCCATTGATAGGCGATGTCGTGTACACTGTCCAGCTGCAGGAGCTTGTGGGCAAGCATGTGGCTCCCTTCATACATGAGAAAGTCACTGTGAAGCTTCAGCCGGAAGAAAAGAAAACATACGATGAGAACATGCGGAAATTCAGAGGCTACATTAGAAAACACGGTTTAACCTTTAACTCGCTATTAGACTTCCAAAAGTTCATTATGAAAAGCGGCGTTGACCCTGAAGCGAGAGAGGCGCTGCTTGCACGTAACAGAGCCTTGAAAACAGCGTTGAATAGTCAAGCGAAACTTGAAGCGTTAACTGAAAAACTGAACCAACACAAAAAAGAGAAAATCATAATTTTCACGTTGCATAACAGCCTCGTCTACAAGGTAAGCAGCCTCTTTCTTATTCCAGCCATAACATGTCAAACGCCAATCCAGGAGCGCCGCCTCATACTTGAAATGTTCCGCGCCGGCAAAATAAGCGCTATAGTCACGTCGCAGGTTCTTGATGAAGGCGTAGACGTGCCCGACGCATCCGTCGGCATAATACTTGGAGGAACAGGCAGTCGACGCGAGCAGATACAGCGTCTCGGCCGCTTGCTGCGGATGCAACATAAAAAAGTAGCCCGCCTAATAGAGATAGTCGCCGAGGACACGCTGGAAGAGCGCTTCTGCATGCGCCGCCGCATAGGAGGAAGCAAACATGCTGCCAAGTGAACTTCTCATAGTAAAGAGGAGAGGCAGCCTTATACAGCCGAAACTTGCGTTGCTAAGCCAAAGCAACCTTGAATATGCAAGTGAACTAATAAGCCTCTATATGGCGCATGTTGGAAAGAGACGTGGCGAACTCGCTGAGAAACTTCAGGAAAAAGAACTGTTCAAGTATAAGTTTACACGCGGCCTCAGCGTGCTTCTTGATCGCAACTGCGTTTTCACATGTAAAAGTCCAGTGCCGCCCCAGCAGCTTAGACTCAAACTGTTCACTGAAGCCGCTGCCCCAGTAACATGCAACGCTGAAAGAGAAAAAATAATGCGGAAAACCGCAGCTTACTTCAACATTGACAGGGCCATGATACCTCAACTCTTATATGCCGATTTAGACGAGAACCTCCTAATACAAAGCTTTGGGCCGCCTGACCCAGCCAGCCTACTCCAAAACTACAATCTCAGCCTTACGCAAACGCTGCTGTTCAACGCCGTCAACCTTGAAATAACAGTGTCAAACAATTGGCAGCGGCTGCTCTACACAGCCAAAAAACTCGGCCTAATATATGAGGCCGCCATAGACGAGCAAGTTAAACTGAAAATAGACGGCCCCGCAAGCGTTCTAAAACAGACAAAACGATATGGAACCGCCCTTGCCAAGCTTGTACCAGAAATAATAAAAGCAGAAAAGTGGACACTACATGCCACCATACTATTTCATGAAAGAAAATGCCGTCTTGAATTGGACAGCAGCCTACACAGCTTATACCCAAATAATCCAGCGGCTGAAACGTTTGACAGCAAAATTGAAGAGCAATTTGCATGCTTAATAAGGCAGGCCGCGCCTGACTGGAAGATAATTAGGGAGCCCACAATTCTCAAGGCTGGACGCAGCCTTCTACTCCCAGACTTTCTACTTGAAAAAGACAACATACAAGTCTACGTGGAAATAGTGGGCTTCTGGACGCCTGACTACATAAAAAGAAAAATTGAGAAGCTAAACAACACGAAAACGCCCATGCTCATACTACTAAATGAGAAGCTGTCGCTTGGCGCATGCACCCTTGAAAATCCCCATTTAACAATAATTAAATACCGTAACAAGCTGCCCGCCAAACAGATAATTGATCATCTTAAAACGTTAACATCTCATCTAATAGAGAAGCAACTTACAACATTGAAACATTTGAATATGCAGTTCACAGAGCCGCTTGTAACATTCCAAAGTATAGCAGAACAGACAGGCTTCAGCTACGAAGCAATAAAGGAATATTTCACGTTAAATAAGCAGGAAAACTATATTACAGCACAAACCTGCCTGATCCACGTAGACGTAAAAGAGAAATTGAAGAATTTGATTATGGCTGAAAAGCCTAAAACATTTGAAGAAGCCTGCATAATACTGAAAAAAGAAGGAATAAGCGTGGAAGACGCCGCCGTTATACTCAAAGAAATTGGCTGCAAAATAACCTTCCACCCCCAAGAATGGAAAACCACATTATCCTTTTAAATACTCAGATAATTTCTAGATGATGTTGGTG
>JAOZIH010000016.1 GCA_026014545.1 Candidatus Bathyarchaeota archaeon | reverse complement strand
GCGGAAAAATTGGCCATGATACTTCAGTAGAGCCGCCTATAGCGTAAATTTTGCCATTCACGGTTGCTACGCCCACTCCTCCTCGCGTATACTTCATATCCACTGCTTTCTCCCACTTGCCCATGTTCTGTCTTAACTCATCGGCCTCGCGTGATTGTATGAGCATGAGTGATCTAGTGCTATATGGCAAAACTTTCATCCAATCAAAGTTTGACAAAAACTTGGATGGGTATCTAACTTGACATTGTTCATAAGCCATTTTCAGCCAGCATGTGGAGAATATAGGAAAAATAAGCAAAATAGCCAGCAAAACAATACTTAAGCGCATAGCTTACACCGCATTATAGATTAACATTGCCAAGTTAGATTCAATAAAAAAAGAAGAATATGTGGTTTTGCTTAAGTACGTCATGTTTGACCCTATGGCTTTAAGTATATATTGCCGTTACCATAGACAGCAAGTCTACAGCCTGTTCCGAATGATTCATACCATCCATGTGTACTATTCCAAAATCTCCACACAGTAGTGAATCCCGTGTTAAGCGGGGAAGCATTAAAGTAGCATCCCCAGTGTTGATACGCTGCGTGATCTAAAGCTTGGTTCACTGGCATGCTGTAGAATAGCGCATAGTAGAAGAAGGTGTTAACCCACTGCATATACTCGATACCAGTATTATAAGGTATGCGCTGAGTAAGTGATGCAGACCCATTTAAAAAGCCTATATAACATTGGGTTCCAGTATCTGGTGCTGCATACCCATCGATACTCATATGATATAGCACATTGAATCCTGGACCTTGAGATCTCACAGTTCGCTGAGTAAAAGCGAAAGGTAATCCTCTTGCTCTACCATTGACCATCCCTTGCCAATTTTCACCTGTAAGTGGATTTGTCAAATTTGCGGACAAGCATGTACTAATGAACGTAAATATTATTTTACGTGAAGTAGTCAACGGCTGAATATCCATGTCATAAACGCCATTATCAGCTTGTAGATCACCTGGAGGAAAATAACCAACTCTTGTGCCTACATTGTCTTCAAACATGAAATGAAATTCGCCGATTGCTTTTGAATAGTTTATTGTGCCAACTCCATGGTCAAACACTATTACCGCCACATTATCATAATTGCTGGTTAAACTCTGAAGCGTAGAAAGAACATTACTCTTCACCGAACCAGGATTACCCTACATATTAAACGCCGAATAACCATTAGAACCAAAATAATTAGCGATGTTCCCGCTGATATATCGCTGATACATAACCTCATACGGATGCTTCCGCCAGCTAAACCCCAAACTCGGGTTATACGCCCCCTACTCTCCGAACCCCAAACCACCGCAGCCCTCGACGGAGAAGCAGAAACAGGCACACTCTGAGAGAACACTACCAACAACATTACAAAGCACAACAGCACCACAGCAACCTTAACGCCACGCCTCGCTTTCCCACCATCCGCCAAAACAGGCACAGCCACAAACCCAACCGCAAACAAAGCCGAAAACGCAACCCAACAAGAAGCAGCCACATCAGACCCAGCATCATAAACGCCAAAAGACTGCGCCAACAACCCATCATACGCAGCAGCCTCAGACAAAGAAACCCCAGAAACCACGAACCCACTCAGATCCGCAGTCGCCACTCCCTCAGGCGGAGGCAAAGTTGACCACGCCTCCCTAACACGCCTAACCAGCCCAGTATCCGCCCACACATCAACCTCAATACCATACATGTAGCCATACCACTTATCAAGGCTTATACCAACACGCCAAACAGGATAAACCGCAAAAACATCCCCGCCGCGAGCACAATCAGCGCCAACCGAATGATCAAAAATAAGCTCAGCCCAAGATACCCGAAGATTCTCCAAAGTCTCCGCATCCAACGGCAAACTCCAAGAATGATCCCGCGCAGCACACAACGCAATTTCAGACGCCTCCTTCTCAGAAACCCCTATGCTTGTGCTGCCAACCGCATGAATTTGCCAGTTATCCACAAAAGCCGTTAGCCGCCCATCCTTAAAACCCATGGCCACAAACTTGGCGCCAAAACACCATCCGACACATAAGTCCATTTAAACGTGACATAACCGCCGTCAACAGAAACCTCAAGCCGCCTATCTCCAGAAACCCGCGTAACATTCCCATCCAACGCCACATCACGCAGCATCGCAGAGAACACGCCGTAAAGAGCTTCACCCGTATAAACCTTATAGTTATCCAAGAAAGCCGCTGCTTTACCAGCCACATCCGCGCCCGCGTAAGCCTCCTTATCCGTAAGCGGCTCGCCCTCGCAGTCAAGAACATGCAGAAACTGAAGCTTTTCCTCCGTAAACGTGCAAAGCACCCTTAAGCGGCTCTTCTCCGCAGCAAGCGTATACTCCACATTAACCTGCGGCGCCACACCCAGATACAACGCTTGGGCATCAGCATGAGCCTCCGCCGTTACCGCGTACCCTGCCATGTCAAGACAAAGCACTCGATCCAGAACAGCAAGCCTTCCTTTTGAAGGCTTTCCGCAGCAGAAACGCCGTGAATCATTAAGGAGTAAACGCCAAAACCTATCAGTATCAAAAGGCAAAACAAAACAAGGCTGAGGCGCAAGCAGCGTTTTCCCGCCATTTTCAACAACCCTCCATTAAATTTAGAGGTTACACCTAAAATGCTATAGTAAATAGTTTTCAACATAAAAGTTTTTTGCTACAACTCAAAATCAAATTCTAAACACGAACATCTTCCAATTTTCACGTAGGCAAGATAACTAAAAAGAAGATTTACGCTGAATCAGCCGATGAGCAATTTGTTTACACTGGGATTATAGGAACATGTATTAGGCGCGGCGACTTGACTATGTCTAGAGATGCTTCGATTTATGCTTAAGGCATTAATTGTTTATGGCACACGTTACGGCGCAGCAGCCAGAACCGCCGGAGACATGGCTGAAACTCTGCGCAGAGAAGGCTTAAGCGTTGAAGTGGTTGACCTAAAAAAGGCCCAAGTCGCGGACATATCCGAGTATGAACTTGTCATTGTCGGTAGCGGCATCCAGATAAACAAGTGGACGAGCGAGCCACAGAAGTTCCTGAAAAAGTTCCAGAAAGAACTGGCGAAAAAGAAGGTTGCATTATTTGTTTGCTGCGGTAGCGCGGCGCCAATAGATGATAAAGTGGACAAAGCCAAGTCGATAGCGGACGCCAAGCGAAAGTATCTGGAGGAAAAAGCTGCGGAATACCATCTTCAGCCTGTCGCCTTAGGCTTGTTTGGCGGCATCTACAACTTCAACAAGACACCGTGGCTTTTCGGGAGGTTCATGCAGGCAGTTAAGCCGCAACTAGAAAAAGCCGCCGTGCCTCAAACAGAACCCGGCATCTACGACACACGAGATCTGAACGCCATACGCAACTGGGCAAAAGAACTCGCCCAAATAGCCCGATTATCGGTTTAGTGGCGGGCCCGCTGGGATTTGAACCCAGGTTCTTCGGCTGTCTCTCACATAAGAGCGCCCGGAGGCCGACGCCTTAATCCGTACTGGGCTACGGGCCCGCTTTTCAAAACAGAATGCGCCACAGAAGATTTAAACTTGACCACGCCAAAAGGATTATTCCTGTGTTAATTCTTCGTCTATCCACCAAGCCTTCTTCTTTCCCGACTTCTCTCCAGCGTAATACTCTATTATCGCTTTGCCCAGTTGCCTTTTCGAGTTTCTCTGCATCTTCCGCAACCGGTTCAGCACCAGCCACCTGTTCGTCTTCAGATACTCCGCCAGTTCAGGTGTGGTTGCGCCCCTGTAATGCAAAAGGTAATCCACTATTTTATGGTCCATTTCGTCAAGGCAGAAAGTATGCGGATTAACCCGTCCATGCTCGTATGTGAGCAACTCTAAGTCTGCAAGATACTTCTTTATTTCGGATAGCTGCTGCTCAATTGCGTCCATGCGCTTTTCCAACGCGAAAAGCTTATCAGGCCTAGGCGTTTTTTGCAGCTTCTCCATTATGGCTTCGCGGATAAAGTCGCTTCTGTCGCCTTCTGGAACACGTAGCACTAGCTCTTGATAGACGTCTTCAGGAATTTTCACGGAAATCACTCTGAGCTCGCTCACCACAATCACACTCAGAGAAATGACTATGCTTCTCTTATTATTTCATGGTTTCTACGATTACTTTTCCTGAAACATCTGAAAAGCTTAAATGCATTGGATTGGCGCTTTAAATCAGGGTTGGGTATTGCCGAAAGTTACAATATCCCTAATCAAGTGTGACGTCGGCTCTTTAGCTGGACACCATGTTGTTCCCAAACCCTTGTTTGTCATCGCGGAAAGAAATCTTCAAAAGGCAGTAGAAAACGGTGTTATAAACAGCTTCTACGTTTTCAACGCTGGCGATGACCTTGAACTGCTCATGGTGCATGACAAAGGCGAGCAAAACGCGGAAATTCACGGCCTCGCTTGGGAAACATTCAAGGAGTGCGCAGACAAAGCTTCGCGGCTAAAGCTCTACGCTGCGGGTCAAGATCTTTTGAAGAATGCTTTCAGCGGAAACATTCGTGGAATGGGCCCAGGCGTTGCAGAGATGGAGATCGAGGAAAGAGCCTCTGATCCAATCGTAGTTTTCGCTGCGGACAAAACTTCTGCTGGATCATTTAATTATCCGCTCTTTCGTATATTCGCTGATCCAATGAACACCGCCGGCCTCGTTATTGACCCAAACATGATTTGCGGCTTCAAATTCGAAGTAATAGACACGCTGGAGAACAAGTCTATAATCCTCAAATGCCCTGAAGAAATGTACGATCTGCTAGCACTCATTGGCACCGTAGGGCGATACGTCATATCCCGCGTCTGGAGAGCAAGCGATGACCTAATCTGCGCCGCAAGCAGCGTAAGCAAACTCTCGCTAATAGCGGGAAAATATGTGGGGAAAGATGACCCAGTCATGATTACTCGCGCGCAGCACGGCCTCCCAGCAGTAGGCGAAATCTTGGCGCCTTTCATGCATACCTATTTTGTGCAAGGCTGGATGCGTGGAAGCCACTGGGGACCCATCATGCCAGTAGGACTGAAAGCATCAAAATGCACGGCCTTCGACGGCCCGCCCCGACTGGTTGCGTTAGGTTTTCAAGTGGCGAATGGCCGAATTTCATGCGATGATGAAGGGAACCCGCTTATCGCAGACTTGTTTGATGACCCAGCGTTTGCATTGGCAAGGCGCGAAGCCATGCGTAACGCCTGTATGCTACGGAATATGGGCGAATTTGAGCCTGCGCGGTTAAGCGCTGAAGACATGGAGTACACTACGATACAACAGGTTCTGGAAAAACTTGGAAAGCGCTTCAAACCTCTCTGAAATACCAGCAAGCTCAAACTGACGTAATTGCATGTGCAGCAACGTTAGCGAGCGCCATGCAGCGAGTTTCAACAATTGCATGGAGCCTTTTACGCAGGTCTTCCCCAACATTTTTCTTTGCTTTTAACAAAGCTACTTTTTTCGCAAGTTCAACATCGCCTAGGCAGGTGAACCATGCTTCAAAGTCTCCACGGTTCAGATGAAAGTTTATAGACACCTCGTCAACATTCAGAATTTTGTCGCAGAAGTCTCGGAGGCTATGTGCAGAGAGGTTCAATGGTTTCCCTATACCCGCGTAAAAGTGAAATGCTTTATCCGTCGGCAACGGCGCTAGTATTTCTCGAGCCTTTTCTCGGCTGATATCGGGCAAGCCAAGCGCTTTTTTGCCATTTTCTGTTATAACGTAAAGCCCTTTTGCAGGTGACGCGGCGTACCCCATGCGTGTAAGCCATAGTATGTGCATCATGGCTGACGGAAAATCTTTCCCAGCTTCCTTTGCTATAACCGCTGGTTTTTCAGGCTTATCAAGCAGTAACATAGCCTCTAGTATCTCAAATCTAATAGGTGACAAACTCATGGCCCCAGTACACCCTAAGGGTATATGCGCATACAAGCTAATCAACATTTCCTATTATCTTGCTGATTGGAGATACGCAAAAGCTTTAGTATGCTATTCTGTAATGCTACACTGGAAAAACGGTGAACATAAGGAATGAAGATTGCAGTGCTGGTTTACGAGTATCCACCGAAAATTGTCGGTGGTCTGGGCACATACGCGGCGGAAATAACACGCAAATTTGTCCTCATGGATCATGATGTAACAGTTTTCACCATGAATGATGACGCAGGCTCTTTGCCGACGAGAGAAATCTGGCGTGGCATAGAAATCCACCGCCCGTTACACCTTGATGTTTCGGATTCGCTGCCAGACGTTATCGCAGAGGACATTAAGAAATGGGGCAGAGGCTTGAATTTGTTCGGTAAGCTTCTTGTCTATAATTACCTAACTGCATCCAAACTAATCAACGAGCTTATTAAAAAAGAAGGCATGAAATATGATATTGTTGTGGCGCATGACTGGCTCTCAGTGATAGGCGGCGTCACCGTTAAGAAAGAGAGCGGTTTGCCATTGGCTTTTCATGTTCACTCAACTGAGAAAGGCAGAACATTAGGCAACGGCTCAAGTGTGGTAAGCAATATCGAGCTCCGAGGCGCCAAGATGGCCGACATAATTATCACCGTCTCGTATGCCATGAAAGATGAACTAGTGCAGCTTGGATTTCCACAGGAGAAAATTTACGTGTGCTATAATGGCGTTGACCCACAGAAATATGACCCAGCAACTGTTTCTGCTGAACAAGTGCGCAAGATCAGAGAACGCTACGGCATCAAAGACGGCGACACCATGATTCTTTTCATAGGAAGACTTGTCGGCGTAAAAGGCGTTGACAAGTTGATTATGGCTATGCCGCATGTTCTGTCCAAGATCCCCAATGCGAAACTGGTAATAGTGGGTGTAGGTGAGCTGCAAGAGTATCTAGTGAATTTGACCAAGACTATGCGGCTAGATGAGCATGTGAAATTCTGTTTTGATTTCATCACTGAAGAAGAGCGGATAGGGCATTATGCGGCTTGCGACGTAGCAGTTTTCCCAAGTCATTATGAACCCTTCGGCATAGTTGCTCTTGAAGCAATGAGCATGGAAAAGCCAGTTGTTGTAGGCGCGGCAGGCGTCAGTGGAATGCGCGAAATAGTAGTCTGCTGCGGTGAAGAGCAATGTGGCTACCACATAAACCCGAACAGTCCGCCAGACATTGCATGGGGTATAACAAGTGCTTTGGA
Source organism: Candidatus Bathyarchaeota archaeon (assembly GCA_026014545.1). GTDB lineage: Archaea > Thermoproteota > Bathyarchaeia > Bathyarchaeales > Bathycorpusculaceae > JAOAIV01. Next base: position 14,508 of record JAOZIH010000016.1, on the reverse strand, counting down.
AAATGCAAGAAAACGTGAATGGCTTGGAAAGAACGGGAGAAAAAGGGTCTTAAACGAGTTCACATGGAATAAAATTGCTGAAAAAACCATAGAGCTGTATGAGTTGGCGCTTAAGCGGTAAATGAGTTGGCTTATGGTGAAGTTTTGGACGCAGATTCAGACTTAAAGCGGAGGGTTGCGCAGGAAGCAGCAGCGCTTTTGTATTTTGGAGCGGAAAAAGAGTATAAACAAGCTAAAGTGAAAGCTGCAAAAACTTTGGGCGTCCATTTTCTTCCATCTAACTTTGAAGTTGCCGTGGAGCTTGATAGACTAGCCGAGGCGCTTGAGGGCCCGGTCAGAAAAGAACGGTTGATTAGCATGCGCATTGAAGCCTTGAAGATAATGAAAATACTCAGGGATTACTGTCCTCTTTTAATCGGTAGCGTCTGGCGTGGAACCATCCGTAGAGAAAGCGACATTGACATTGCGGTGTATCATGATGTGCCTGATGAAATTCTGCGTATTCTCAGAGAAAATGGCGTGAAAGTCACAAAAACTGAATGGATCACCACAACTAAAAAAGGTAAGCCAGAAGAGTCCTATCATATATACGCGGAGACTTCAAGTAAGCAGAGAGTGGAGATTGTTGTTAGGAGGACGGAAGAAGCAAAACGCAAGAGGAAGTGCGAGATTTTCGGAGATGAACTTAAAGGCCTCAACATCCAAGAGCTGGAACGATTACTAAAAGAAAACCCGTCGCAAAAATTTATTCCAGCATAAGCTGCCGCTATTCCAATTACTATTTGCTTATTTTCTCGTTTTGCTTTTGAAAAGGCACTTAAGTGCGTGTTGCTATATGTATCTTTGGCATCATCGCTCTTGAAGGTTAGACCCGTGGAGATCGACAAAAAATCGTTCAAAAAAATGTTTCCACATTTAGCGAAGGAACTTGAAAGCGGAGAAAGCAAGATTGCAATAGGCGCTGTGAGAACAGATTCAGACGTGGCTGAGAAGTCGGCGGTTAATAAATCAGTGGCTGACAAGTTTCGCAATTACAATCCGACAGTCATCGATTTTATTCGGCGTTGCGACACAGAAGAACAAGCGGAGGAGATAATCGCATATTTGGAGAAAAGAGGCGAATTAACCGCAGAGTATGCAGAAGAGCTTCGAAAGCAACTGAAGCAGCAAGGCGTGAGAAGCTTCGGCTCCAAAAAAGAAGAAAACTATTACTTTAAGCAGAGCGGACTCTGCTAAGCCGTACTCATAGAATAAGCATAGTCAGGCTAATAAAAGGTAGTCAAAGTTATTGCAAATGATTTAATAGTTTTTCTAATGTAGATAGAAAAGAGCGGAGGTTAGCAGACACCATGGATAAGGCGGATAGAGAGGCGTTTGCTTCTGAATTTTACAGTCGCCAAATAACCCTTAAAGAGCTAGGCTTAAAAGGTCAACGTAAACTTGCAAAGGCAAAGGTAGCCGTCGTAGGCGTAGGCGGATTAGGCACGGCTTCCTCGCTTTACCTGGCGCTTGCAGGCGTTGGATATCTGCGTTTGATAGACCAGGATACTGTTGAAATGCCTAATCTTCACCGTCAGATCTTATACAGCATAGATGACTTGCATTACCCTAAGGCTGAGGTGGCGGCTAAAAGATTAATGAAGCTTAACCCGCTCTTGAAAGCCGAGCCGATATCTGAGAATGTAAACCCGGATAATGTTGAGAGGCTTTTGGCTGGTGTGGACCTCGTCGTCGACGGCTTGGATAACATGTTTACCCGCTATTTAATCAACCGCGCATGCATTAAGCTGGGTATTCCATACGTTTTCGGCGCAGCCATAGGCATAGAGGGGAACCTCTCAGTTTTTGCTCCGCCTGAAACAGGCTGCTTGGAATGCTTGTTGCCGAACTTGTCCGATAAAGACTTGTTAACATGCGATACACGTGGAGTTCTCGGTGCTACACCGGGAATAATCGGCACGATGCAAGCTATGGAAGCAATAAAGGTGTTAACGGGTATGGGCTCGCCTCTTAAGGGTAAGCTTCTGATATGCGACTTTAATGATATGTATTTCACAACGGTTGAAACCTCGAAGGCGGCTAATTGCCTAGCTTGCCAAGGTACTTCGGAGTCGCTGGAGCAGCATGCGAGGCTTGCTTGGCTTTGCGGCCGAAACACTGTAAATGTTAACCCTGAAAAGCCGTTAAAGCTGAACCTTAACGAAGTTTACGAGAAAGCTCAGCAGCAATTTAAGGTTCGCCTGAAATCTCAGCTTGCAATAATCTTTGATTACAGAAACCTAGAAATTAGCTTGTTCAACGGTGGGCGCATGCTTATAAAGAATGTTGCAAGCGAAAAAATGGCGTTAGAGACATATGGCGAAATACTCAAAAAACTGGGCATAAATCAATAAACTCTGTTCACCGCTTTAACTTTTATTTTAAACTGAAGGTTAAAAAATGAAAAATAAACTATAGAGTAGCGCTGTTAAAAAAATGCAAGCATGCGGCAACGTTGTAATTACTGCAAAGCGTAGGCTTACTCGATTACTTGAATTGCGCCTTGAGGACACTGGGCTTCGCATGCACGGCAGACTAGACATTCGCTCACGTTAACGGGCACGGATTTGCCATTCTTTATCTCATAGACGCTGACTGGGCAGGTGTTGACACATGTTTCGCATCCGTTGCATTTGTCATTATCAACTACTATCTTTACCATTTCACATACCTCTTGTAAGTTTGATTCAAACGCTACAAGTAAAATAAAAGCGTTTAGGTTGATTAGCGAAGTTCTTCACGTAGTCTCAGAAGAATTCCGTTAATCGTTGCTTCCGCCTTCTCTTTCCGCCGCTGGTAATCTGCAACCGCCTTCTTGTATTCCTCTAAGGGAAGTTCTCCTCTGCTGTAGCGAACCTCGATGGTTCTCAAGTTTGTTGCAATTTCAACAAGTTCCGTTTCTGCGATGTCCAACTGCCTTACTAGATCAGCATAAACGCCGCCTGCACGACGGAAAAGCGCCTTCAGCTCAGAGATATTTTTGTTCAATGTTTCTATACGTGTCTCCAGAGTTTTCCGCTGCACCTTATATCTCCGCCTTGGAATTTTGCCTTTTTTTGCTCTTTCCTCGATAAGCTTCAGTTCCAAGCTTAACTTGCTTTTCTCTTCGTAAGCGTCGTTGAAGGCTCTTAATTGGTCTGGGCTAAGGATTACCGAAGGCTTTGGCGTTGCAACTATCAGCGGCGCCGCCGCTTTAGGTCTTCGCCAAATAGCCAAGATTACCGCGCCGACAGCCATTAGAGTCCACATCCAAACTGTAGGCCTAAAAGACGCCCACAGCGGATTATACTCGTACTTGATTCGCACGTTGTCTTCCGAAGGAACTTCGCGCTCTATTTTGCTGACGCCTTCTCGGTTAATTGTTAGCGTTTCTTGAAAGACTTCTCGGATTAAACTTGAGGAAGGCTCTATCGACGAAAGTGTTGGCTCCAGAAATCTTGCGCCTTCTGGGAGAACAAAGTTAACGTTAACCTCGTCTACATAGCAATTGAGGCTTGGGTAAAGGGCAAAGTTCAAAGTAAAGAGTGCGTTCTGCTCTGAAGATGCACGCAGCATAGTGTAATCCACTGATAGGAATGTTGATACGCCACTGTTTAGGGGCGAGGCTAATGTGATGATAACAAATTGCGCGCTGCTATTGTCTGCTTGGATGCTGGTTGTCAGGGTTCTACCGAACTCGTCTTTTACAGCAACATTAGAAGCCGCAAGCGGTAGGCCCACATTAAGCGAACTAATGCTGGTTGTCGAGTTATTTGTAATTCGATATTTATCGGAAACGGTTATTTCGCCTATGGCATTTATCTCCACTTGTCGCGTCAGTTGTTTCACGCTGATTATTTGAATGCTGCCTTTGCTTAAGGGAAAAGTTGCTGTTGCTGGCGAATAAGTGAAGGCCGCCAAATTCTCCTTAATGAAGCTTGTTGTCTGAACTTCACCGTCATTTTTGGTAATTGTTATATTTTGAACATCTTCAGGAAGAATAAGCGTAACATTGCAGCGGGCTGCATCCTTTACAAGGCTAGGATATGCCGGGAAATCCAAGGTGAACTCGTTAGAATTTTGACTGACAAGGTTGTTTGAGAGAATAAACGCTACAGTGAAAACTTGAGGCGCGCCCTGCGGAAAACTTATTTTTGCGCCGTAGAAGCCGCTTCGCCCTTCCAGTTGCACACCGAGGCTTATTTGGAAAACTGTGTCGTCATCATATGCCATGCCCTTAAGAACGTAAGGACCGTATTTATATGGAAAACCTATCAGGAAATCTCCAGTTAATTGCCCAGATAAACGCACTGTATCCTGAATAATTATGTGCCCAGAGTAGAGAACTTCAACTTGGTGGTCAATCTGCTGTATAGTGTAAGTGGCTTCTTGCGCCAAAATCGTTTGGGCATTAAGTGAAAAGGATAAGAGAATGACAAGTGAAAGAACCGCGAGCATGAGTGTAGTTTTCTTCACTTGAATTCACCAATTTTAGATTTCTCTATGTTATTAGAAGCTTATTTATTTACTTTTAGAAAAAGCAATGTGTAATTGCTGTGAAACTTCGAAATTCTCTGGCCTACCAAGGATTACAACAAACTTTAATCACCAGATAAATTCGGGTTTGTTGATAAAAGCGGAACATGAGTAGCGCGGATGACGTCGAAGTAGACCCTCTATAGGTTTCTGCAATGAATCTCTAATATGCGCCAAATATGAAAAGCGCGATGTTTGGGTGGCAAGGGGGAATCTTGCATAAGGTTGGTTATTTCAATAGAGGTTTTCATCGATTAGAGAAAGTAGAGGTTAATTAATTTGCGGTTTGGTCTGCTTGAAAATGTTAAGGGTTACAATTGAAATCGAAACGGAGAAGAGGATTAGATAGAACAAATGCGGCGGAATTAGCAGTATTGGAACGCTTAATGGGTAGCTTGTAAAAGTCGGCAACAAAACTGTGAAGACGGGTATGGCTAAGATTAGGTTAAGTTTGCTGTTTTGGAGAAAATGGGTGAAGTCATATGTTTTCAGCATCACTGCCAAGGTTATGATAAACAATGTGAATTCAAGTGTGATGTTTATTGGATCAATTATGTCGAAGTAGGTTAGCCCAAACTTGTTTGTGGATAAGGGCCAGAACAACTGGATTTGCCCGCCGATTATGAAGTCGCCTAAAAGTGAGTGGGAGATTAAAGCGACAAAGTAGGGTGCCGCTTTCTGCTTGTAAATTATGAAGAATGGAAGGAAAACTAGAATTGCCGTTATCAGCGAGTGGCTTGGGCCTCGATGTATATCTGCAACAAGAGGCTCAAAGAGGATATCGATATCTGGAATTATTGAGAGAACCAGCATGAGCGGTATGTTAAGCGGCGTTTTTAGAATTCTTCCTGAAGCTTTGCCTAAAAGATAAGCTAACGCAAAGTGGCCGACAGCAAACAAGATTTCGTCTCCTCTTAAGAGCGAACAAGTTAATCGACTGACTATTAAAGCTATAGTTAGAAAAAGGAAGCATCAAGATGCGTTTATTGAATCTGTTATACGTGAATTAGCCAGTGCTGCGTGAAAAGCATATTAAGCATAATCGCTAGTGGATCGTGGGGTCGATAGGTTTTTATGTCCCATTTAAATTTCATACGTAGTCGCAAAAAATAACCAACATGTTAATAGGCGAAGAAAATGGTTAGAAAAGCGCGAATCCGCTTAACAAGCACCGATTACAACAAGCTAGAAGAAGTATGCGAGGAACTGAAAGCCATTGCTGAGAAGACAGGGGCTAAAATGAACGGCCCAGTTCCGTTGCCTACTAAGCGGCTTCGCGTGCCCGTCTTGAAAGCACCTTCAGGCGAGGGCACAGCCACCTGGGATCGCTGGGAAATGCGCATCCACAAGCGTTTAATTGACATTGACTCGGAAGAGCGGGTTATGCGTCGTATTATGCGCATCCGCGTGCCCGAAGAGGTTCATGTGACGATAGAGCTCATTTAGATTTTTTAATAGAAGTAGTAGACGTAGTAGCTCATCATTGCCAAGGCTACGCTGACGGCGAAAACTGTGGCCCAAACTTTTTTGTTCCAGATGAAAATTTTGTAGCCGTCGAGAAGGCCTACGGGAATTAGGTTGAAAACGGCGATGTAGCCATTGAAAAAGGCGCCTATAGCGAACAGCCAATAATACGGTGTAGGCGCAAGGGTTAATCCGAGGAAAATTGTGGATAAAGCGATGTTGGTAGCGGGCCCAGCAATTGAAATTTCCCCTATCTCATCAATGTGTGTATGCCCCGAAATCATAACTGCGCCAGGCGAAATAATTTTGAAAGGCAAGAGAATTGAAATGAATGTTAAGATAGCACCCCATAGGGTTAACCGGAACTCGGCCCATAAACCCCGCCGTTGCGCGGCTACTTTGTGTGCTATCTCATGAGCAAGGAAGGACCCAGTGATTATGGCGGCTATAGCAGAGAAAACGAAAGCCCAATCTGCCACGCCCAAATAGTCAAAGCCGAAAGACAAGCTAATGCCCATTACCAGCAGAACGCCTAATCCTATATGCTTGAGTTCTTTTTGGCTGAAGTAGATGCGCCCTTGAGCTCGGCGTGGCGTGCCATAAGTAATTCGATACTCGTATGAAGCGGGTTCCTGAACTGCCGCTGCAGCTTCTTCCCATCTTCGCGTCCGCGCAGCATCCATCCGCGGGCAGTCGTGGGTTTCAGGCAGCCTATGTGCAGTGCAGAATTGGTCTCCGCAGTAAGGGCACTGAAAGGGTAGGAACGTTTCTTCTCCGCATTTTCGGCACTTCATGGATTACGCACGACTTTTAGGGTAAAAAGCAAGTGGGCGTTTATATGTTTCTCTCCAAAACTCGCAAAGCGCTGCTTATGAGCTGCCAAAGCCTTAAAGCAATCAAAACCAAAAATAAAAGGGCCCGAGCAACAATTTACATATGGAGGCAGACCGCTAACCGTTGAAGGCATTCAGTTTCATCCACGCTTCAGACTTGCATTTAGGCTATGCACAGTATGGCTTAGAAGCCAGACGCGACGATTTCGACAAAGCTTTCCAAGAAATAGTTGACAAAACCATAGAGCTAAAACCAGATTTCATGATTATCGCCGGCGACTTGTTCCATCAAGCGCGTCCGTCTAACGTTACCCTTGAGAATGCCATCAGAAATTTTAAGCGTTTAAGAGACGCAGGAATCCCTGTTTTAACAGTTGACGGCTCGCATGATTCAGCGCCTAACGCGATAACGGGCACGATTCTGTACCCGCTGGACAGCGCCGGATTAATTTATCACTTGCCAAGACATGAGGGCGCGTGCTGGCGTAAACCTGACTGCTGCTATGTTTACGGTGTGCCTAACTTCCGCACTAGACGCAAGACGGAGGAAGAGCTGCCAGCGTTTATGGAGCAGAACCCGCCAACGCCTGACTCGGCAGTCAGCAATATCTTCGTTTTCCATATGGCTGTAGATTTGCCAAGCGTGAAGCCGCCCTACATTGAAGCGGAGGCGCCGCCGGAGCTTTTGCCCGACGGTTTCGACTACTACGCTGCGGGTCACATACATGAATCTAACACATGCAGGTTTAAAACCGGGCTTTTAGCATACAGCGGTTCAACGGAAACTGTAAGCTATGACGAAGCTACGCAGAAGAAAGGCTTCTTTCACGTTAAAGTCAACGAAAAAGGCGAGTTCCAACCGGAGTTTATCGAGCTATGCTCTCCGCGCAAGTTCAAGATTCTGGAACAGGAATTTCAAGGAATGCCTTCAGCTAAAATCACCGATATGGCAGTTCAGCTTGTCAAGAGTACAGATGAAGAAGGCGCCGTGATAATCCCAGTTTTGAAGGGAAATCTGCCCGCAGAGGCAAGCCGCGCAGAAATAGACATTACCCGCATCCGCAGCGCTGCAGAGAAAGCTTTGCTGGTACATCCTATTGTGATGCTTAAGGAAAGCGCTGTCCCCGACGAAATCGTGCGGTCGATATTCGAAAGCGAGTTTAAGGATTTGAAGACGAAATCGTTTGAGTATTTTCTGCAGATCTTCAGCGACCGCTACAGCCGTGAGGAAGCAGAGAAAATCGCACGCGCTGCCATAGCGCTGATAGAGCCTTTAACGAGAAAGCAGGATGAGCGTGCAAAGCAGATCATAGAGGAGCTGCTGAAATGAAAATTGAAGTTGTTCAGCTGGAAAACATACGCTCGCATGTTAAGTCCACAATACCCTTCACGCGGGGTTTCAACTGCCTCTTAGGCGGCGTGGGCACAGGAAAGTCCAGTGTGCTCTACGCTTTGGACTTCGCCCTATTCGGCGAACCGCTCGGCAGAAGCTTCGAGTATCTGCTTCGCGAGGACGCCGATTCAGGCAGAATCACAGTGCAGTTTAGCCAGAATGGACGACCCTACCGGATTGTCCGTGGGCTGAAAAGGCGTGGGAAAGGCATAAGCCAAGACCTTGAGGAGCTTAAGCTATACGAGGATGAAAAGCTCTTGGCAGGTATGAAAACCGACGCTGTCGCGGAACAGATAAAGGCTATAACGGGACTTGACCGAGAGCTTTACCGCGAAATCATGTGGGTAAGGCAGGAGCACTTGAAGGAGCTTCTGGATGCGGCGCCGAGAGATAGGCAACGCCGCTTAGACGAGCTTTTCGGTTTATCCGATTATGAAGCGGCATGGAGTAACATTGCGGTTTATCAGCGTGATTATGAAACAGAGAAGAAAGTTTACGAGAAAGACGTCGACGTGGTGGGACTGGAGAAACTCAGCGTTGAATACAACCGCATTACCGAGGAGTTCATGCTCTTAGAAATGGAGTTGCAAGATGCCGTAAGCAAGCTTGCCGCTGCTAAGAGAGCACTGGACGCTGCGGATGAGAAGCTGAAGGCACTGGAAGAAAAAAAGCTGTTGATTGAAGAGCTTAGAAGGAAAGAAGCGAAGGTTCAAGCGAACATTGCAAGCATAAAGGAGACTTTAGCTTCGCTCAGTCGACGTGTTGAAGACAAAAAAACCATAATTGCCAACTTGAAGCAGCGGCAAAACTCGCTGAATTCTCAAGCTACTACTTACAAGCAGATACTTGAGCAGGCAGGCGTATTCGCAAATCAGCCTGTTGAAGCGCTACGGGGGCAACTGGCAGCTTTTGACGATAAGCTGGCCAGTTTGAGAGCAGAGCAAGAAGCAACATTGCGGAACCTACGGGCTGACCAGAAAAGAACCGAGTCGCTGGCGCTGGAAAGCCGATGCCCACTCTGCCTGCAACAATTGAACAGTGAATACAAGAACGGCTTGATGCAGAGGATTCAGCAAGAAAATTTGGAAAGACAGCGCATAATAGAGCAGCTGCAAAGCGAAATCGAAAAACTGCAGCGAACAAAAGCTGCGGTGAACGAAGCAGTTTCGAACCTGCAAACGCTTACAACAAGAGCAGAAGAACTGAAAGCACGGCTGAACGAGGAAGAAAGAAACCTAAGCGAGTTGATAGCTGAGATTGAAGCGAAAAGGCAGCTTGAAGTCGATTTAACAGGGCAGCTTGAGGCGTTAAGGTTTGAGATAGGCAGATTCGACTTATCGGATTTAGAAGCGGCACGTGCACAGCGGGAACAAGCGTTTAGACAATATTACCGTTTAGAATCCGAGTTGCGCACTAAAGAAAACCGCAAAAAAGACCTGCTGGCGCGCTTGGACGAAGTAAAGGAACGCATTGACCACGCGCAGGAAAAACTCGAACGCATGCAAAAAATCACGCGAACCTTAGAAGTTCTAAGCGCCATCCGCGACGCTTACAGGAGTATTCAACCTAAACTGCGCAGTGAATTCATCAAAGTGCTCCGCAACTTTGTGCAGCAAGTACTTGACAGCCTCGTCGCCGGAGAAGCACCCCTGTTAAACGTGATCGTGGATGAAACGTACACGCCCTATGTGAAAAGTGAAAGTGGCGTCGAAAGGGATGTCGCCAACCTTTCAGGCGGCGAGCGGACGCTGCTGGCTTTTGCCTACCGCCTTGGACTTGGTCAGCTTATTATGCAGTCACGAACAGGCCACAGCCTAAGCATGCTGCTTCTTGACGAGCCGACGGAGAGCCTTGGCAGTGAAGACGGCAGCATCGACCGCTTAGCCGAAGCCATAAGCCGCTTCAAAGCTATAGAGCAAATAATCGCGGTGACACACAGTGAAGCGTTTGCGGAAAAAGCTGAGCATGTAATAGTGCTTGAGAAAGAGGCAGGAATAAGTAGAATATCGCTGGAAAAATAACTTTATCTGCTTATCAAAAGCACTCTTGCGGCGAATTGGTTAAGCTTGGTTTTTCGATGTTATAGCCCGCTCAACCGCGAGACCCGCGAGCAATACGAGGAGAACGCCTATTACGCCGGCGATTAAGGTTGAAACATACGCGTCTTCGACTGCTGCGATTGTGTAGTCTGGCATTAGCCCATGCCAGAATGGCGCTTGCTCCTCCACTCCGAAGTTTTCCACTACGCGTTCAAGCCCGTCAGGGTCGCTTGAAGCTAAGGGTATAAAGAACACAAGGAAAACAATAATGGCAATTACGACTGCAGATTGCCGTTTCATAGTTTGGTTTTCTCCTTCAGAAGAGTTAAACCGCCCATTATTGCCGGCTGCATCCGCTGCAGCGCGGACACCAGCGTCGTGGTTATGGCGCCTTCGCCCAAGCCGATGATTGCGTGGTAAAATAGCATAGAAGGCACGGTTACCGTAACGCCGCCGGTGAAAGCAGGGCTAATCATCAATGCAGTAACGAAAGCGCCAGCCATCACAGAAAGCCATGATGCAGCAAAAACGCTTGGGATAAAGCGCTTGCTGCTGGTTGAGCCGCGCGTGAGCATTTTTATCAGGAAGAAGCTTAACCCGCCGATTATTGCCATGTTAAATGCGTTCATGCCGAAGGCGAGGATGCCGCCGTCTGCAAAGAAAACCGTCTGCATTAAGAGAACAATGGTCATGCTGAGCATGGCGGCGTATGGCCCAAGCAGCACAGCGAGGAAGGTGCCGCCTACAAGATGTCCGCTTGTGCCGAAGGTTATTGGAAAATTAATCATCTGCGCTGCGAATACGAATGCGCTTGATATGGCGAGCAGAGCGGTGATGGCGCTGGGATAAGTGGCTTTTGCTTTTTTCCATGCCCAAGCGAGAAAAGCGAGGGTAACTATCCACATGGCTACTGCCGCCGCGATTGAAATTGGGTTTGTTATTAGTCCGTCTGGGATGTGCAAGTTCTCCGCCTCAGTAACACTTTTTATAAATTTTGTATTACCCATTATTAAAGATTGTGGGACAAACCAAAAATAGGCTTCAACGAACCTGCTAAAGCCGCGCAAAAAGTTTACATGGAACTCCTAAACTTTGCCACACGATTAGCAATTATCGTAGCCACCGCGCCCGCAGCAACACCGCTATCGATGTTAACGACAGCTAAACCTAAAGAGCAGGACTGAAGCATAGCCATCAGCGTGCTCACGCCTTTCTCTCCAAAGCCATAACTATTCGAGGTTGGAACAGCAATCACAGGCACATCAACCATGCCCGCCACCACCGATGGCAAAGCGCCTTCGCGTCCGGCAACCACTATGATAACGTCAACGTCCTTTGCCACAAAATCCTTTATTGGCTGCATTAACCTATGGATTCCAGCGACGCCCACATCATAGGCGGCGAAAACTGTGCAGCCCATTTCTTCAGCAATCACCCGTGCCTCTTCAGCCACGGGAACATCAGAGGTCCCCGCAGTTAAAATCCCAACCTTTCCGCCTGTGGGCTTTACAGCAAAGTCCTTTTTCTTTACAACAATCATTCGCGCCTTATCGTAAACCTGCAGAACCGCATCGCTTGGAACCGCTGCCTTAACCGCGCTTATCTGCTCGGAGTTACATCGGCTTACGATTACTCTGCCTTTCTCCAAATACACGTGAAGCAGGATGGCAACGATGTCAGCCGCGCTTTTACCTTCAGCCAAAATGATTTCAGGTATGCCCTTCCTGCATTCGCGATTAGAATCAATTCTGGCGATGGTGCCCACTTCTTCTATCGCCAGCAGTTTAACTTGCTTTTCCGCTTCATGGAGCGTTATTTCGCCTTTCAGAAGCTTTTCAAGAATCTCCTTCAAAGTGTTCATGAGTATTCAGTTTCCTTAAAGAGCATAAGCGATATATCATTTATGCGTGCTCTTCCATATCAACTTGGTGGCAAAATAGAATGGCGAAAATTAACAAGATACTTGTCATCGATTGCCAACTCGCCGGCATCTCTGGAGACATGTTCTTAGGTGCGCTAATAGATTTAGGCGCTGATGTAAGTAAGGTTACTGCAGCCATAAAAGCGCTAGAAAAAAAGGAGTACGGCTACAAGAACATCAAAGTTCATGTGCAAAGAGTTATGCGAAAAGGGTTCAAAGCAACAAAAATTGACGCCACCGCTGAAAGCACCCATATAAAGAGTGGCCCTGAACTCATCACAATTGTGGAAGAAAGCACCAAAAACCTGAAGCTTTCTGAGAAAGCACAGCAGTTCGCATCTAACACCATCCGCACGTTAGTCAACGCTGAGGCAGCGCTTCACGGCGGCGAACTCTCCGATGCGCATCTGCATGAGGTAAGCCTTGTGGATACGCCCGCAGAGATAGTTGGCGCCGCAGTTGCCATGGAAGACCTTGGGCTGTTTAATGCCAAAGTGTATGCAACGCCTGTTTCGGTTGGCGGAGGCCTGTTCAAGTTTTCACATGGCACAGTCTCCAGCCCTGCACCGGCAACGTTGGCGATACTTGCCTCAAAGAATTTTCCATTAAAAGGCGGACCCGTAGAGTCAGAGTTAACTACGCCTACAGGCGCAGCCATTTTAGTTAACTTAGCAGAGGAAGTCAGCGGCTTTTATCCGGAAATTGCGCCGCTAAAAGTGGGCTACGGCGCAGGAAACAAGGATTTCGCGGAAATGCCTAACGTTTTGCGCGTTACATTAGGCGCGCCTTTAGAAAGTGGACTGTTAACAGATAGCGTAGTTATTTTGGAAACAAACATTGATGATGTAACAGGCGAGGTAATCGGATACTCTGTGGATAGGCTTCTGCGAGAAGGCGCCAAAGATGTTTGCGTCATTCCAATGTTTACTAAGAAGAATAGGCCAGGGCAAATTCTGAAAATAGTAGCCGACGCCAAAGACGCCAAGCGGCTTTCAAGGGTAATTATTGAAGAAACAGGCACCCTAGGAGTCAGAGTGTACCCTTGCAAAAGACACATCCTTAACCGCGAGCTATTTTCAGTAGACGTGCAAGTAGATGGCGTTGGAGAAACTGTGAAGGTGAAAGTTGCCAGAGACATCCAAGGCAAAATTATCCAGATTAAACCAGAATACGAAGAAGTGAAAAAACTTGCAGAGAAAAAAGGAAAACCCTTGCGAGAAATCGCCGACTTAATTACTTCACGTACTAAAGAAATATTATCAAAAAAGGAGGAGGAACCATGAAAGTTAGCAAAGAGAAATATGAAATGCTAAAACGCTACATCGCTGAAAAAGGAAAAGACGGCGTTGTTATCGCTTTTTCCGGAGGCCTTGACAGCTCAACATTAGCTGCGGTTAGCCACAGCGTTTTAGGCGATAAAGCAGTGGCTGTTACGGCAAAGTCGCCTACGTATTCAGCGGAAGAGTTAGAAGATGCAAGAAAGGTAGCGAAAGAAATAGGCATCAAACTTTATGTAATAGAAACAGACGAGTTGGCGAACAAGAATTTCAGCAGAAACCCTGAAAACCGATGCTACTACTGCAAGAAAGAGCTTTTGGCGCATCTGCGGCAAATGGCAGAAAAACTTGGGTTTAAGGCAGTTTTTGAGGGCACAAACTTTAGCGATTTAAGCGAGCATAGGCCAGGATTCAAGGCTATTAAAGAAGCGGAAAACGTGTATAGCCCATGGGTTGCCACACAGTTTACGAAAGAAGAGATTCGCGCGTTGGCTAAAGAATTAGGGTTATCCACGCATGGCAAGCCGCCTTTGGCATGCTTAGCCTCAAGGATACCATACCACGAAAGGATTACAGTTGAAAGATTAAAGAGAATTGAGAAAGCAGAGCGGGCAGTGAAGAAGATAACAGGAGCCCAACAGCTTCGAGTGCGAGATCATAACGGCTTGGCTAGAATAGAAGTGGGGAAAGATGAGAGGAAAATCTTTTGCGACGTCGCAGTTATGGACAAAATAGCCGCTGAATTGAAAAGAATAGGCTTCAAATACGTGGCGCTTGATTTGGAAGGCTACAAGTCAGGAAGCATGCTTCTTACACTTGAGGCTGCGAAGTAGCCTCGACAGCGGGCAAGCTCCTTTTTTGGCACCACTCTGGGTTATATCCAACACATAAAGCTTTTAGGCACATAGGTTCACCTTTACTTGTGAACCCCTATGTCAAAAATCATCAGGGTAGGAGTAACATTTCCTCCAGACCTTCTGAAGGAGTTTGACGAGATTATCAGCAAAATGGGCTATGAAAGCCGCTC
>JAOZIH010000037.1 GCA_026014545.1 Candidatus Bathyarchaeota archaeon | reverse complement strand
TTCTGTAACACAAACCTGAAAAAAGCCACAACCAAATTCCACTCGCGAGTGGAAACGTTAGAGTAGCAGCTGCAGCAGCATAATCATGATGTTGCCGGCTACTGCAATTATAGTTGCCGCCAGCAATGGCAAAATAAACGGTATCGTAGGCGTCGCTAAAACGCCGTCTACATATAGGGTGCTATGGGCTTTTATTGTTTCTATTGTGGATGTGATGTCTGCTTCTGCACGTGTAAATGGAACAGCTATTCTTGTTTTAACGCCGTTTATGTTTTCAAGACGTTCAGCTGGAAAGTTTTTGAGGCTTAACTTCTCGATGGGAACGCGTGTTGAAGTGAAAAGCATTATGAAGGCGTCTCTCGGCTTTATCTGTATGTTTTGGTAGGGGTTTTGCTTCCTCAGCATCTTATGTAGGTTGCTTATGAAGATGCGGAGAGGATATATTATTGAGATTAGGGCGGCGTTGCATATGATTGTGAAGGCTGGTGTTCTGGCGGGGTCTGGAAGCAGCGGGAGGCCAGCTGGGTAGGCGGGGACCGCTATGGCCACGTAGATTAGGGCTTTAACGTCTGCGCCGCCGAACAGGCCGAAATACGCAAATGCGAGGGATAATGCCGCGGCTAAAGCGAGGGAGACTGCAATGCTTAGCCAGTGTAGTTCATTGTTTATGTAGGCGGCGGCGGTGATGGCTGCTGACGCCGGCAGAGCTGTCATCCATATTTTGTCTGGGACTTCTCTTGTTTTAACATCGTAGACTGCGGCGGCCGCTAACGTTATAGTTGCAGCTGCATAATTCACGTGTAGCCACATACCCCCTTATATGTGGTGGATGTTAAAGTTTCATGTTGAGGTTTAACTAAGATTTTGGTTAGGGTAGGGTTTATTTTAGGATTGTTTGCCAGTCGAGTGTGCGGCCTGCTTCTACAAGTATTTCCAGCGGTAGATCCGAGGTTATTGTTGTTGTTTTCCCAAGGTTGCTCATGGACTGTGATGTGGATAGGAAGCCTTTCTGTTCAAGAATGCTTAGGTAGGCGCTTAATTGTCTTGTTGACAGGGGCTTTACTGTGTGGTAGCGGCATAATTCATTGTACATTTTGTAGGCTGCTCCTGAGGTTACTTTTTCGCCTTTCTGGAGGAGCACGCAGACGCTGAAGAGCAGCAGCGCCATATGTGGCGGAAGCTCCATGTACTCTTGACGCCAATATGACTGTTTTTCCTGTCTCCAAGCTTGCTCTGCTATTGTAAGGGTAAGAGGCTGGCTTGACTGCACTGCAAGGTTAACGGCGTTTGCTAGGATGCGGAGGCCGAGGCGCATGTCGCTACCATGACGGTACACTTTTTCAGATATGAATTTCAAGGCGTCCTGGCTAACTGAGCCTTCAACAGCAAGATTAAGCCTCATCTGAAGTATAGACGCTATCTCATTCACGTTGTAGGGGCGGAAGGCGAATGGCATAAATTGACAGCGGCTCTTCACTGCATCCGTAAATACTGTCCTCTCATATGTATAGAGGCTTTGAGTGCTGATTAGGATGACACATAACTGCCTGTCAAGATTGAATAGGTCGTGAAGCAGATAGTTCAAGTCGTTTTTCCTGTAGAGACAGTCAACGTCATCCAGCACTATAAGGACATGGTCACCTATACCCTGCTTAAACGTTGAAGCGTTGCGTTTACACTTCGGCTTTTCCATGTAGAATTTATCCCATGTTTCGCTTAGACCCCTGTACATCTGAATGTAGAAGACACTGCGGCTTGGAAACCTGGCCTTGTACTCTTCGCATACACGTTTCGCAGTAACTGTTTTTCCGATGCCGCGTGGCCCAGAAACAAAAATGTTTCTTGGAATAGGCATTGTAGCGTAACGGATTATCTCGTTGAATTCGCAGTTGCGTTCTGGAAGGGTTGGAGGCGTCCAATTCTGCTGTAAAGGAAGAACAGAGATAAGCTTAAGGGGATCCAAACTGTCACCTGCAACTATAAGGGAAGAAGATATTAAAAGGAATTAGAAAGGAAAATTTCTCTTTCAATTTTAAAGAGAAAACTTCCTATGCAGCTTAAAAACAGAAAAAACCAACCGAAAAACAAACCAAAAATTGAACAGTATATACTCGAAAAAACCCAAAAAACCAAACACCCAAAAAACCACCCCGAAAACAAAAACCCAAAAAAACCCCAAAAACAAAAAACAACCAAAAAAACAAGAGCTTCGCATAGGAAGAAGATCCCCCTAAAAACCCTCTAGAAAGAAAATTTCCTATGCGAACGAGTGTGGGCGGCTGTTTGAAATGTGTTTTTTTGGTGGTGTGGGTGTTGAATTTTTGTTTGGTTTTTTTGTGTGTTTTGTTTGTTATGAGTTTATGTTTTTATTTTTTTGGTTACTATTAGTTGAACCGTTTATTTATAGTATGGGCCATTCTATCTCTAGTGTATTCGTATATCTTTTGTTTATTTTTGGTTTTTCTGTTTTCAGTTTTACTGTTTTTGTTTATTTTTT
>JAOZIH010000036.1 GCA_026014545.1 Candidatus Bathyarchaeota archaeon | reverse complement strand
CGCAGTATTTTGCCTTGGCGCTCATTGCCACAAATTTTTCTGCGTCAAAGATTTCCGCTGGCATACGCTCACCTTCACATCAGACGCTTTCATGGAAAGCTAAGCGACTTTTATCTGTTTTGGTACCAGACGGTTATTTCAGCAAACTAGCTCACACCTCATTAATAGTCGCAATTATAAAACTGAGTGGATCCGAAAAGAAACTGTTTTTTCATCTTTTCATTTTTCCGACCTCTAAGGTTTCATAAGACTCCTTGACTTTCTGAATTGGCACTTCACGGTTCACAAAAAGCGTGCCTCCAACGAAAAGTACAGAAGTCGGTGTTAAACCGCGAATTCTTGCGTTTTGATACGCGAAAATAATATTACCGCCTAAATCAATGATGCAACTATCACCACTAGCTTCAACCCAACATTTGTAGGCCCATACAGTGCAAGCATCATTCGCTTCAACTATGCAGCCGACTAAATGTCTCTCTTCTTTGCCTTTAACAATAATCCTATGCATTTTCGGGTTAACCTTTATGCGTTCTTTTGAGACAAAGCAGGCACCATGCCAAGAAACTCCATTCTCGTCAATTATAGTATAGCTTTTTTCGGCGCTTGTGATAGGTTTTCCGCAGGGGCAAACAGATAGAGTATCCATACAGGTTGACCTTGTTCAAGGTTTTTCTTACAGAATGCTTCTTGCGTTTTAAATGGTTTTTTCAGAATTTCTTCGAATTTGCACCAAATTTATCGTCTCATAGGCAACACGAAATCGCTCTATTTTGCAACACAAGCGGTTTGTTTTTGGTTCTTAACGTAAGTTGCTATTGCTTGGACTTTAATTATGTTAACTATGGCCTTGCCGCTAACTTAAGCATCACATTTAAAGTTTGATTGCTGCGAACAATCGTCACGTCAATTATGTCGCCAGGCAAAGTATATTCCTCCAAAAAAGTTGAAAGATCATCTATTCCCCGTATTCTCGTGCCATTTATCGCGATTACTATGTCGCCGCCAATTGTCACGGATTCCCCAGCAACTGAAACGATACGGGAACCACCGCGTAAGCCTGCCTCGGCAGCTGGACCTGCATTGGCAACTTGGGCGATCAGCCAGCCATATGTCACGTTAACGCCCATTGCTTTGGCTATTTCATACGTCATATCAGTTCCTGAAGCGCCTATCCATGAATGATTGTTATAAGAGCCGTTCTTAACCAGAGAATCAAGTTCACGCAGCACCGTGCTTGACGGAATAGCAAAACCTAACCCTTGCGAATCACTTAAAATAGCTGTGGTTATGCCGACTACTTGTCCTTGATAGTTTAGAAGCGGCCCGCCAGAATTGCCCGGGTTTATAGGCGCAGTCATCTGTATTACATTTGCTATTGGGTAGCCACCAGACATTTCTTCAGTAATAGTTCTACCTAAAGCGCTAACTATGCCAGTAGTCATTGATCCCGCCAAACCATAAGGGCTGCCCACAGCTATCACCGGGTCACCAACATTTAATGAGGCAGAACTGACCATCTCTAAGGGTTTGCATTCGCTCTCCGGTGCGTTTGTCAGAAGCACCGCGAGGTCAGCGTAGGGGTCAGACCCGATGACTGTGGCGTCGTAGGCGTTGCCGTTTATGAAAGTTACGGTGATGTTAACTGCATCTTGAACCACATGATAGTTTGTGATAACGATTATCTGCCCTGAATGATTGTAGATGAAGCCTGAGCCTTGAACTTGCGAGTAATAGGGCCGGAGAAAAATGTCATACTGCGCTAGCAACCCGCGAATTACAATAACCGAGTCTCTAACTTCCTGGTAAAGTTGTGCGAGTGATGCGTTCTCGCCGAGTATGAAGGTATTATCGCCGGATATTGCGCTTGATGACCCTTGAGAAGCAATGAGTTGCCTTTGAAGTGTAGAAACCTGATTTTGCAGATCGCTTATATGCTGTGTCAGAAACAGGTTACTTAACGCGCCGCCCAGTAAGCCGCCTGCTAAAAGGCTACATAATATGACGACCACAACGAACTTCGTGGAATACTGGTGGATTTCAGGTTTCTGTTCAGTCTCCATCATCGTCACCTTGGTATCGCAGTTTTTTCTTACAGGAAGGGCAAACAGCGTCGTCAGCTTGGATCTTGCCGCCGCAGAAGGGACACATAAGCTTCTTTTTCACCAAATGAAGCCCCTGTTTCTCCTTTGTTATTTTTCCATCATTCAAAAAGAGTAAACGCTCCGTTTGCGAAGCCACATGGTTATCATGCGTTACCATTATAATGGTTGTTCCTTGATTAATGTTGAGGTTAGCAAGCAGCCGGACAATTTCATACTTGTTTTTAGCATCCAAATTTCCTGTAGGCTCATCCGCAAGAATCAGAGCAGGGTTATTCGCCAGTGCTCTTGCAATTGCCACTCGCTGCTGCTCGCCGGCGCTAAGACGCTGTGGCCTATGTTCTTCTCTTCCAGAGAGACCAACCATTGCCAAAAGCTCGCTGGCCCGTTGTCTTCGCTCAGCTTTAGGCACTTTCAGGCTTTCCATGGGTAATTCCACATTCTCCCGTGCATTCAGATAAGGCAGCAAATTAAA
>JAOZIH010000006.1 GCA_026014545.1 Candidatus Bathyarchaeota archaeon | reverse complement strand
GAAGGCGCCCATAGAAGATGGGTTTGATGGAGCCGGGGTGTACGCTGGAAGACTTCGGTCGACCAGTTCAGCCTGCGGCCCCCAATAGCCTGAGGTGTCGGGTCAGGTGGCGTCTGCGCGAAATTTGTGTGAAAACCTTGCTGTGCTGTTTGGTCTGTGCATGGTTGTGTTCCTATTGCCTTTTAAGGTGAACCATGTTTCTGTTGTGTGGTTTTGGGCTTTTTAGTTGCAAGATAAATCCGCGGAGTAGCCCCTCTATTGTTTTCTGCATTGATTGGCTATTAGCCGCCAAATATGATGGTACTATAGTTTTTTCAGTATTGATAGCGCTGCGATTATGAGGAAGGTTATTCCAGCCCAGAATAGGCTGCCCGTTAAGAACCAGACCACAAGCGCGAGGAGTATTGCTGGGATCAGCATGATAAGCAGTCTGATAAGTAATATGATTATTATGCCAATTATGACTAAGGCAACGAGTGTGATTATGTCGATTTGAGTAACAGAATCGAAAAGGTTCGCAAGAGCATAAACAATCGCTAAAATAAAATCTATCATCAGCCTCATCGGAAATTAATTAAGATGTTATGTGGTAATATGTTTTTCCAAAAAGCGTTGGATGTGAAACTTTATGCGCTTAGTTTTGTCTTAATTTTTGGAAGAATTTCCTTCTGCATTTGGGCAATGCCGAAGGTGGTGATTCTGAATTTTTCGTCAGCAGTTTTTGCCGCGAAATCGCTTTTTACGAGTTCGCCCAAGCGGGTGCTGGTTATTTTGCTGCTTTTCCCAAGTTTTGCCTGCAGTTCCTCTTTTGAGAGCACATCGCTTTTCGTTATGCCCAGTTTATGCCCCAGATAGTTTGCCAGAAGCCACAGCAGCAAGGTCTCGTTATCTGTTATTTTGTTTTTTGGCACTAGAAGATTTGCGCCTTCTGGCGAGAAAGCAATTATTCCTTCGCAGTCTTTGGCGAGCTGCTGAAGGTCAATGTTGAGCCATAGTTTATTGGCGATTTCAAATGATGGGAGAAACTCGCTGAAAAACTTGTTCAGCAACAGCCAGGTCTCTTCAAGCGTTGCGTAAAAGGATTTTTCCAAATCCTTGTATTTAATGTGCACCTCTGCTTTTTCTGGTTTTTCGGTCAACCTATCTTACCTCTGAGCTTGGATAGAACTTCGTCCTCAACCCATTTTTCGCCCTGAATCGTCAGCTTAAACTCGGGCTTGTTTGGGTCGGGCTTGAAAACGTGTCCTCGCTTGGTCATCTCGTTCAAGCGTGCGGGCACCATGATTTTTATGCCGCTGGATTCCAGAAGCTTGGTTATCTGCGCGGCAGTGTTAGTTTTGTCTGGTGAAGCGTAAAGAATTAGGCCCACCGCCTCGTAATGTGTGAGTTTTTCTCGGGCGACTATAACGGGGCCTTCAGTTGTGAGCTCAACTATGCCTTTCAACTGTGCTCCTGAAGGCGTAAGCTTATTTGAAACGAAGTCAGAAAGCTTCTCGAGAAAGTTTTCTGGGATGTTTTCCAGAACTTCAAGGATTTCTTTTGGGTTTTCTCCTTGGATAACGATTTCACCGAATGGCGTTTTAATTCGTGCTTCGATGTGTTTCATGCTTTATTTCTCCTCCAAGGCTTGAGGGTTTTTCTTCAGCGAGTATGTAAACGAAGCCTGTGTTTGTATTCCAGCGCCGCACCATGCCCTTATCGGCGAGTTTGTTCAGTGTCGCCTCCAGAGTGTGCGGGGTGTACTTGAGTTTGTTTGCTTTTATGGCGTCGTTTAGTTCTTCCATGGTTCTTGGGCGCCATTTGCCCCAGTCCGTTTCTAGGAGACGCAGCACGGCATCTTCACAACTGGTTACGGCGGTGATTTTTGGGTATGTTTGTATAGGCGGCTTAAGTGTTTCTTTTGCTTGTGGCGCGGGCTCTGTTTTTACGGTTAGTGTTGCGATGGTTTTTGGTTTTAGGTTCTCAAATGCTTTTTGTACGTTGGTGATAATGTTTGGTAGGTTTTCGAGGGTTTTTGTTACTTCTTCGTGTGTTCCTTTGATTTCGATTTCTTGTTCGCCTATTTTGACGCGGAAGGAGAATAGGTTAATTTTTTCGTTTGTTTCGTCTTTTCTGTTTGTCAATGTTATCCCTTGTTATACAGTTATGTGTGCTTTTTAGGATTTTTGTCTTTTGGAATATTCCGGCTTCGGGAATAAACTGTTATATATTGAGACGCAATATTCGCTGTAACTGAGCCAGCAAACAGGAGACCTCGAAACTTGCGAAAAGGAATGACCGTATGGCTCTTCAGCACCCTCACCTTCATTGCGCTTCTACACCTAATCGACGCAATAACCGCCATACTTTTCAACAAGCCAACCCAGCTCCCACAGCTATACCCGCTAATAGGCAAGCAACTGCAGCAAATACCCACAAACATCTACCTCCTCGCATCAACAGCCTCAACCATAACATTTTGGGCAATAACCTGTCTAATCGCCTTCGACAACCCCATAGAGGCTTTTCTAAACAAAATCATCGCGGACGCCCAGCAGCAAAACACCCTCGAAGCACAAATCCTAGAAAGCAAAAGCGAACTCTTCGACCTAATGTATGAAACGATAGAATCAGACAGCGAAACACTCGCTCAAGTCAGGGACTTAATGCGCAACATCCGCGCAGAAGTCAAAGACATCCAGCCCATCAAAGAAGCAATGGAGAAAACTCGCGCCGAACTCAGCAACCTAAAAAAGGAAATAAGAACTCTCGAAGAACAGTTTCTTTTCACCTTAGCCTGCCCAAGTTGCGGTATGCTGCTGCGCCAAGACTTCAAGCTCTGCCCCTACTGTGGCGAAGGCATAAGCCTACAAGAAAAAATGATAATAGTCAAGGAGTACAAGCAGCGTTAACGGTTAGCTAAGCGCTCTTTTAAAAGCGTGTTCACAACAGTTGGATCGGCTTTTCCCCTCACTTCACGCATAACAACACCCATCAGTGTTCCAAACGCTTTTGCCCCCAGTTTGTCAACCACGTTGCGATTTTCCGCAATTACACGGTCAATGAGCGCGGCTAACTCAGCTTTAGAAAGCATCTTAAGCCCCAGAGCCGCAGCGGCTTCCTGACAGCTTTTCCCTTCATTTTTGGAGAGCCAGACGAAAACATCCGACGCTGCTTCCTTAGCGATTTCGCCTGCGCCGACTGCCTTAAATAGATCTCTTATCTGATTGTCCGTGACTTTTTCTATGGCGATGCCCTCTCGCTTCAGCGACTTCAAGGTTTCAGTTAGAAACGCCGCAACCGTCGTGGCAGCCACGTTAGATTCGCGCACAACAGACTCGAAAAGCAAGCCATATTCCGAGTCAACAATCTGCTTAGCCAGCTTCTCGTTCAAGCCGTACTCACGCATCAAACGCTTGACTTTCTTCTCGGCGGGCTCAGGCAAATGCGCCTTGACCTTCTCGATTAGCTCGGCGGTTAAGCGAACAGGCGGAATGTCAGTTTCAGGATACATCCGTGCAGCGCCTGGTCTAGGCCGCATATACCGTGTTGTGCCATCCTCCTTTGCGGTGCGAGTTTCAGCTGGCACGCCCTCTAAGGCTTCCTGCGCCCGCTCCACAACAGCCTTCAGCGCATCACGCGCGTTCTCCTCATTGTCCGCCACGAAAACCACGGCGTCTTCCTCGCCTGCGCCTGTTGCCTTGCGCAGCGCCGCAACCTCCGCTGCGGTTATGCCGTAAGCGGGCATCTCGTCAGTGTGGAATATTCCGCCCACTCGGCCCCAGAATCGCGCGCGGTCAGCCAACTCGGTGCCGAAGCGAACGTTGGGTATGAGCTCGCGTTTCAGGATGCCGCTGAACAACGGAAGCTTGACTGCCAAGATGCCGCAGCCTTTGTCAAGCGCTTTGCGTATGACTTTGCACCGGGTTTGCTTGAAAACCTCTGTTACGTCGATAAACTGCTGTTGCAGGGCGTCTTTTTTGATGCCGCGCTTGTTCAGCTCCTCTTTGATGCTTATCAGCACTAGCTGGCGTTGAACCTCGTACTTCACGACCTTCGAGATAAGCTCAAGCTCCTGCACGCCCTTTATCTCCATCAAAGCGCCATTAGGCAGCGACACGTTGAGGTCCTGGCGTATGGTGCCCAGCCCACGCATGGCTTTGCACGTGTCACGGAGGATTCTGCCGATGGCAAACGCGACTTCCTCTGCTTCGGCGGGCGAGTAGATGACGGGCGCAGTGGCGACTTCGATGAGCGGTATGCCCAAGCGGTCGATGCGGTAACGGATGATTTTGCCACCGTCTTCTTCGCCTGTTTTCCGAGCTGCATCCTCCTCCAAGCTTGCAGCCTGTATCGGAATGGTTTTCTCGCCCACCTTAATCCAGCCGTCCGAGGCAATGATGCAGGTGCGCTGGAAGCCCGTGGTGTTGGAGCCGTCGATGACGGTTTTGCGCATGACATGCACTTCGTCGATGGGCTGCATATTCATCATCAGCGCAGCGGTTAAAACGGCTTCCACGGCTTCCATGTTCAGCGGATGCGGCGGCTCCTCATCCATCTCCACGAGGCAGCTGGTGGCGCGGTTCGCCTCATACAGGATTTTCACGCCCTTCTGAAACTCGAAAAAGGCTGCTGGGTCTACCTGGCCGAGCTCGCTCTGCGTTGGGCGCAGACGCCGTAGAAAGGTGATTTCAGGCTCTTCCTTGAACAGCGCTGGCGGGCAGCCGCAGAACAGCTTCGCCCGCGTGTTAAGCTGCTGATGAATCTCCAAGCCTACTTTCAACCCTATCTTCGCATAGTCAATTTCCATGAGAATCGCCTCCTTGGAAGCCAAATTCTTCAGGCAGCGTTCGCGGCGAAAACTCGCCAGCAATATTAGCCTTCAGAAGCCGCTTCGCCTCCGCCGGGTCGCTGGTTTGCCCGAAAATCCACATGAGCTTAACCAGCGCGGTTTCGGGAAACATGTCCTCAGTGGGCTCGACCCCCAGCGCGAGCAAGTCGCGTCCCGTGTCGTAGACGTTCATGTTAACGCGGCCCCAGATGCACTGTGAAGCCAGCGCAACCAGCACGCCGCGCTTAACCGCATTGTCTATGGCGCTGAAGCAGTACTTGCTCACGTGGCCTAGGCCTGTGCCTTCCAGCAGTATCGCCTTGCAGCCTCTTTCCACATACCAGTCGATGACTGCAGGATCGAGGCCTGGATAAAACTTGACAAGCGCCACCGCATCGCTGAAGTTTGGCTTCAGGACAAGCTTTTTGGCGGGATCACGCTTTTGATACTCGCTTGTGAGCATGGATACTTCGCTATCGTGTACTCGGGCGAGGGGCGTCGCGTTCACGGGCTTGAACGTGTCCCTTCGGCTGGTGTGGCACTTGCGCACCTTCGTCCCCCGCGTGATGACGATGCTGGTGTCAGAGACGGTTTCGTGCATGGCTATGGCAACCTCGGCGAACGGCGCCCGCGCAGCAGCTTGCACAGCAGCGATGAGATTAGTTGCCGCGTCCGAGCTTGGGCGATCCGAGGAACGTTGAGCGCCGACCAGAATCACGGGCACAGGCAGGTTCTGCAGCGCGAAGCTGAGCGCCGCAGCCGTATAAGCCATCGTATCCGTGCCATGCGCGACGACCACGCCGTCCACGCCTCGAGCTATGTGCTCGGCGACGCGCTGCGCCAGCTGGCTCCAGTGCTGCTGCGTAAGGTTTTCGCTGTAGAGGCTGAACACGATTTCCGTTTCAACCCTTGCGATGTCGGCGAGTTCGGGCACCACGCCGTAAAGGTCGCTTGCTGACAAGGCGGAGCGCACGGCGCCTGTGCGGTAGTCCACGCGGCTGGCTATGGTGCCGCCCGTGCTCAAGATGACGACGCGCGGCAGCTCAGGCTTCTGCTCTGGAAGCGGCGGAGAGGCAAACGCTGGCTTCGCGCCCTTGCCCACCCTCTCGATTTCTACGTCTGGCGTTATGCGTATGCCGATGTTATAGCCGCTTTTCAACTTAACCACGACATGCTCGGCGTCAGCGGTCTCCGAACGCGGAATAAGAATCCCCTCATACGCTTTGCCACATTTGGTAATGCGTATCAAGTCGCCAACTTGGCAGCCAGCCTTCTTTAAGGCGCGTAACGCCGCGCCCTTATAACCTGAACTTTCAGCTTCTTCGCTCATGTCTAAGTCTCCAACAGTTCATTGAGAAGGAAGGCAGTTTAGCGCTTTAACTTTATCGCACAACAACCAGACAACAGTTTATGCGTATTCCAGTTAAAAGATAAATCAAACGTTTGCCATAATGGGAAAAATATTCTATACCATAGATAATCCTTTTATGAAAATACTGCCCAATTGTTATGGTGTAGCTCATTATGATCAACATAAATGTCATGGGCGCACCAAGAGCAACCGAATTTATTTTCAAGGATGCTATTCAAGTTAGCCACAAAACAATTTTTAGAGAAGCGAAAAAAGCAAAGG
Organism: Candidatus Bathyarchaeota archaeon; assembly: GCA_026014545.1. Taxonomy (GTDB): domain Archaea; phylum Thermoproteota; class Bathyarchaeia; order Bathyarchaeales; family Bathycorpusculaceae; genus JAOAIV01. The sequence goes on along the minus strand of JAOZIH010000006.1, from coordinate 105,405 downwards.
CTCACCGCATTTTTCGCAAGCAAGAAGCACGAGCATACTCTAAAGTTGGCATGTCACAGCTTCTTGTTGCAATGCTTGCAGTGCTCTTTTTGTTTTGTGTTGCGCTATTAATTCTAATTCCACATATTGCAACTCCCCAAGTAGAAGTAACCGCAGAAAAACTATCCAGCATCCCAGAGCAGTATTTCGTTGTAACCGAAGATGACCCCGTTTTGTTACAAGCTATTTCGCAGTTAGGCAAGCCAGTCAGTGTTAATTCATTAGCTGAAACAGAGATTGACAATTGGATAAAGGAACATGGAACCAATAACTTGAAATTTCAAGAAAGCTATTACAAGGTGTATATCCCTATAGTCGAGCCATCTGAGACGTATGCACAAATATTGTTGTTTGCCCTTTTTGGCGCTGTTGCATCTGGAATATCTCTAATTTCCGTAATCATAGCAAATAAGCTGGAAAAACGCAAACTCAGATATAAACGCAGTCAAAGCGTCTTCTCTCTGGATAGGAGAATATCAATCAAAAATTACACAAGGTGCAATAGCTAGCGTAGCATTTTTGAGACGTATACGCCATCGTGTTTGTAACCGAACCGCATGTAATACCTTTTCGTGCCCAACGCGCTGATGACCAGAAGCTTCCGCAAGCTGTACTCTTCACGCGCCAATCGTTCCGCTTCGCTTAGGAGGATTGCGCCGTAGCCCTTGTGCTGCCACGCCGTAGCTGAGCGTTTACCCACGGGCACCAAGGGACCGTAAACATGCAGCTCGCGCACTATGGCGGATGGCGCCGCAGTGATTTCGGGTCTGTGTGCTTTGGATGAGGGCACACGCAAACGCAGATAACCAATCAGCACGTCGTTCGCTGTATCTTCGGCTGAGATAAAGATTTCTTCGCCCCCAGAAGCCTCATAACGCGTCGTCAAAAGCTTTACACTTTCCATGTCTGGCTTTACGCCGTCAACCGCCATGCGATGCCCAACCTCCCGGCAACGTATGCAGCGGCATCGCGCACCCTGCTCCGCCAGACGGCGCTGGACAAGCTGGCGCAGGTTGCTCTTATCCACGCCTGCCACAATCAGCCCAGCGGGAATATCGCGTTGCACGCGCATGACGCGCACCCATGGCGGAAGCGCCTTTTTGATTTCGGCGATGAGCGCGGCAGCCTCCTCGGTCGAATAAGGCCTATAGGCGCCTTCGCGGTGCCACTCATACGCTTTCGTGCCCGCTATGACTAGGCAGGGGTAAAGTTTTATCATGTCAGGCTTGAACGCTGCGTCAGCAAAAACTCGCCGGAAAGCCGCCAAATCAGCCGCTGGGCTTGAGCCGGGCATTCCAGGCATAAGGTGGTAAACGATTTTTAAGCCGGCGTCCTTGGCGATGCACGTAGCTTCAGCAACGTCCGCCACGGTGTGCTCTCTGCCTACCAAGCGGTAAATCTCGTCAGACGGGTTCTGAACGCCGATTTCCACGCGCGTAACGCCCATATCCAGTATGGCGTCCACATGCGGCTGCTTGCACCAGTCAGGCCTTGTCTCCACAGTTATCCCCACATTACGGATTCGACTCGTCTCCGCCAGCGCCTTCGCCTCCTCCAGACTCGCCGAGTCCACGCCAGTCACCGCGTCTAAGCAACGCTGAATGAACCAGCGCTGATACTCAAGCGGCGTCGCGGGGAAAGTGCCGCCCATAACAATAAGCTCAACCTTATCCACTCGATGGCCAATCGCCGTAAGCTGCTCGATGCGGCTTCGCACCTGCAAGTAAGGGTCATAGCTGTTCTGGCTTCCACGCATAGCTGCCGGCTCATACCCAGTGTAGCTCTGCGGCACGCCCTGCGCTGGACCGCCGGGGCAGTAGGCACACGGCGCAGACTGCGGACACGGATGCGGCTTCGTCATAACCGCCACCACAGTAACGCCTGAAATCGACCTGGTTGCCTTACGTCGCAAAAGAGGCAGTAGCCTGCGCTTTTCCTCCGGCTGCAAAGCCGCTATTATCTCGGCGTTGGAGGGTATCCGCGTAAGCTGGAGTTTAGCGGCAACCTGCGTCTTTATGCGGTGCACATCCTCACGAGTAGGAGACTCCAAAAGCAGCAGTGCATTGATGACTTCCCGTGCGGCACCAGCGGCATTCAACAGTTACACCAGCTTAAGCGTATAGTCAAAACTAGGCGATGCAGAAAGATAAAACTTTAAAAAGGCTTCCGCTAAAAAAGGCTAAAGCCAGTTTTGCCCAGCTTTCCGCTGCAGAATCACACGCTTCTCATAGTTGCGTCTGCTTCTAATCTTCGGGTTAAGCTTGGTTTTCTCTGCAGCCTGGATTTTCGGCGTCTGCGACCTAACTTTTCCAGCTTTTGAAAGCGACCCGTGAGTTGGCATTTCTCATTCACCTACGCTAGAGATAAGGCTAAATGTAACTCTTAAACCTTACCCAACCATTTAAGGCAAAAGTTGCGCTTTTTAACACGATATTTAGCGTTTCATATTTGCATGCCCTGAAGTAGCACAAGTTGTCTACAAAGGCACTACCCACACTTCTCTTTTAACCGTGTCCAGTAGCGCCAAAGTGGTTTTGCCCGTTATGTAACCACAAACCTCGCCAGGATTCACAACCAAAGTTCTCCCGTTAACGCGAGAAACTTCAGCGTGAAAATGCCCGTAAACCACAGCGTCAAAGCCGCCACAATTGATCAAAGCATTCAGAAGCTCGGTTTCATCACCATGCAACAGCGCAATCCTGAAGCCTTCCGCGTTGACTTCGGCGAATCTGCCGCGTATCTCGCAGTTTCCAGTTTCGCTGCACCGCTTCTTCAATAGCTCGCGGTCGCCGTCATTGTTGCCGAAGACGCCTATGAGCCGAGCGTTCAACGCTTTAAATTTTGGGATGACGAAGGGTGAAACGTAGTCTCCAGCGTGAAGAACTAATGCGACTTTTTCTTCGTTAAGTCTTCTAATAGTTTTTTCTATCATGGGCAAATTATCATGCGTATCAGAGATTACGCCAACCAGCATCGTTCATCACAATTTTCTGCTTTGGCACGGCGCAAATTAAGGTTTCCCGTTATAGAAGAGTATTCTAGAATATTCCGGCATGGTAATATGTAAAGCAGCGAAACAGCCCTTAAAATACGCTGACTCTAACTCTGTTATAGAAAACAGTTCTAACAAGGGGCGCTTCAACATGGAAATAACGGATGTAGAATCAAAAAGAAGAGATAAACTAAACATAATTGCGGAAATTTTGGAAATCGCGAAGGAGGGTACGCTGAAGACCCAAATAATGTACAAGGCAAACCTCAGCTTTACGCAGTTGAATGAGTATCTTAGGTTTATGCTGAAAAACGAGTTGCTGAAAAAGCTTTCAGACAAGGGGAAAACCGTTTATGCTGCAACCCCGAAGGGTTTGGATTTTCTGCAGCGATACTGTGAATTGACTGAGCTGCTGAAGGAAGCGGAAAAGGGCAAGAATGGCGTGAAGATTCCGCCTCAAAAACTGCTTAAAAACGCTTAATGCCCAATTTATTTTGCCTTTTCTGTTTTTGCGGCAAAATCTGTGGCAAGTGTCGAAGTGCAAATTACTTTTTAATCAGTTTTCTGATTTTTTATGTAGTCTTTAACTCTTTCGCGCAGTGTAGGAAATTCGTCAAGCATGGATTTTACAACTTGCCAGCGGATTTCTTCTTTGTCGATAGAATTTCTCATTTCGCGTTCCGCCTTAACAGTTAAATCTTATGTAACACTACACCATATAAGTCTTTTTCCCAAGCCGGAACACTCAGCTTAGCAACCGAAATATTGCTTCTTTGGGAATACTCGCTTTATTAACTAAAGCAAACACTTCCATGAGAATGGAGCAAGGCTTCGAGGCTGCAGCACAGAATGAAAATTCCTAAAAGCTTCAAAGTACACTACATAGCCTTCGCCATACCCCTAATTCTGGCTTTACTCTCATGGCTTTACTTCCCAATCGCCGCTCAATGGATCATAACCCACTTATTCGGCTACACAGCCACAGCGCAAGCAGCTCATCCAGTTTGGTACTGGCTACTCAGATTCTTCTACACATGGTACACGTTTTTAGCCATTGGCATTGCAGGCATCTGGATTGTAGCCGCATTCTTCGCAAAAAAGACGCCTACAGAGACTAAACAGACATTTTATCCAATGGTCAGCTTTGTAGTTCCCGCCTACAACGAAGAAAAGCACATCGCCAACTGCATAACCAGCCTTTTTAGATGTGCAGAAAATTATCAAGGCAACTGCGAAATCATAGTAGTTGACGACGGAAGCACAGACTACACTTACGAAGTAGCTTGGGCAACCGCGAAGATGCTGCATGCCAAAAACCCGCGCGTTCGTTACAAAATAACAAGGCATATGGTTAATCTCGGCAAAGCTGAAGCACTAAAAACAGGCGTAAAGAAGGCGCTAGGCCAACTAATCGCCGTTGTCGACGGTGACTCCGAATGGACACAGGACACACTTCAGCGGCTCACGGATTATTTGCTTGCAAACGGGAAAAGCGCAGCCACAGGCTACATCCACCCCAAAACCGACGGCGAAAAAAGCAATCTTCTCGTGGCTCTGCAGCAGCTGGAGTACAGCCAAGGATTAGGAATCGACCGCTGTGCACAAGCACTTGGAAACTGTGTTCTTGTAGTTCCAGGCGCCATCGGCATTTACGATGCAGATACGCTACGTGACATACTAATTGAATCAACCATTTGCAGCGTGACTGAAGACTCCGAAATCACCTTGGAAATACACAAGCGCGGCGGAAAAGTAGGCTACCTAAGCGCTGCGCGCAGCGACACAGACGCGCCTAAACGGCTAAAGCCCCTCTGGCATCAGCGTCTCCGATGGCTTACAGGATGGCTGCACAACACAATAGGAATTCATATAGATCTGTTCCGTAAGCGCTCATGGCTCTCCGCGCTACTATGGTACAGCCTCATATTCGAGTATGTGGGCGCATTCGTGGATTTAGCGGCTATTGCAGCTTTCCCGTTACTTTTCTGGTTTGCACCTGACAGGCTGCATTTTGCATACAGCCTCATTATTTTTGCAGCTTATGGCTTGCTAATCAGCATTGTTAACCAAGCAATTGCGTTGAAATATGCTTACGGCAAGTTGCGCCATGACCGCTTGTTCAAGTACACGCCGTTTTTCCCGTTTTTATGGTTAATCAACTTGTTAGCGCGGCTGCGCAGCATGGTTGCCTACATGTTCGGCAGCAGAGGAACATGGCACCTTGCAGAACACAGTTAAACCATGAAAAGCGTTTAAAAGTGGCGCGCATTTTAATGATGCAGGATCAAGCGCTATGCCCATCAAAGCTGTACTCTTCGACATGTTTGACACGCTGATGCTTATTGAACATGATCATGCGTTTTATAATCCTTCACTGAAACGTATGCACAAGTTTCTTATCAAAAACGGCGTAAAAGTCAGCTTCAGCGACTTCAAAGATGCCTACATTAAAGCCCGAGATGCACTTTATGTTGAAGCCGATGCGAAGTTGGAGGAACCGCACTTCAGCGTTCGCGTCTCAAATGCGCTGAGACAATTGGGATTCAACTTTGACGTCGACAGCGAAATCGTGTCTGGCGCAACGAATGCTTTCTGCGAAGGGTTCATGGAGTACGTGCGCGTGGATGAGTACACGGCGGAAGTTCTGCAGAAGTTGTATGGCAAATATAAGCTAGGACTAGTTTCAAATTTTGCTATTCCAGAATGTGTTACTAAACTGCTGGCGCTGCATGGCTTATCCAAGTTTTTTGATGTCGTAATTGTTTCAGGCGCAGTTAACAAGCGCAAGCCAAGCCCGGAAATCTTTCAGAAAGCATTAGAGAAATTGGGCGTTAGCGCTGATGAAGCGGTGTTTGTGGGCGACACGGTGGATGCAGACGTTATAGGCGCGAAGAGAGCTGGCATGAAAACCATATTCATTGAAAGGCGCGTGCAGAAAGAAGCAGAGCGAGCCTGCCCAGATCAGACCATAAAAAGCTTAAGCGAGTTAACCGCGACTCTCGAGCGTTGCTGAGGCTTTTCGCTGTTGTGTTGAAAAGCTTTTATTTGCAGTTAAGGTTAGTTTACGGCTGATGTCTGGTAAGGAGTTTTTTATAAATCGTTATGAGCAGTTAGGCTGGAAATTTGTAGAAGCCACACCCAGACAGGCCATCAGAATAAATCTCATTAATGCAAAGGGTAAAAACCTTGAAGAGCGTCTGCTCAATGCTGGCGTTAGCCTTGAAAAAATTCCTTTTCTCGAATCAGGTTACTGGGTCAGCGAATCCAGAGTCTCCGTGGGCGCCACGGCTGAATACTTGCTGGGGCTATATTCGATTCAGGAAGCAGCAGCCCAGATACCAGCAACCTTGTTCACAAGCTTGAAGGGCAAAAAAGTGCTTGATGCTTGCGCAGCGCCTGGCGGAAAAACTGTGCAACTGGCGGATTTGATGGGCAACAGCGGCTTGATAGTAGCTTTGGACGTCAGTAAAAAGCGGCTTGCGCCGTTGGCGAATCATCTGGAACGGTGTCACGTTAGCAACACAATTGTTTATCAGCTTGATGCGCGACAAGCGTCTAAGCTGAAAATAAAGTTCGATAGAATTCTCGTGGATGCGCCTTGCTCGGGGAATTTTGTGGGAGACAAAAACTGGTTTAGACGACGGACAATGGCGGATGTGGAGCGAAACGCGCGGTTGCAGCGGGAAATTCTAGCTGAAGCAGCCGCATGCCTAAGCGAAGATGGAGAAATTGTTTATTCGACATGCTCTTTAGAGCCGGAGGAAAACGAGGTTAACATGGACTGGGCAGTGAGGCATCTGCATCTCCAAATTGAGGAGATTAACTGTCATGGTCAAGAAGGGTTGACCACCATTTTTGGCAAGAAGCTGGATGGGTCTGTGGCGCGGTGCAGGCGGATTTGGCCGGGTGAAACGCAGGGCTTTTTCGTTTGCAAACTCAAGCAGGTGGGAAAACGATGAGGGCGGTTATGAAGTTCGCTTTGCAGGTTGGTGCTCAGTTGGCTTTGAACGCGGATTTTGTGGTGAATAAGGCGGGCAGATACTTTCTTTTGAACGAAGCACTCTGCAAAGTTGCCCGTCAAGACTTCTATTACGCTGGAACTTACTTGGGGAAAGTTAAGAATGGGAAATTCTTTCCGAGTTTCAACTTGTTAGCGATGCTTGCCAAGGGTGACGCAAATAAGGTTATTATTGATGGACAAGCAGCTTGGCTGTTCATCTGTGGCAGAGATATTTTCCGAAGAAGTATAATTGCCATGTATGGCTCGCGGAAGAAAGGTGCGCACACGTTGGTATTGAATGAGTTCGGTGAATGTTTGGGCTTTGGCAAGATTGTGTGCTCTTTGGATGAGAAGGTGCGAGGCGATGAAGTGGCTGTTAAGAATATTCTGGATGTGGGTGATTTTCTGCGCAGGGAAATTTAGGCTATGCTATTGTATTGCTGCCTATGTTGCGACACGTGTAGCCATGCAAATTTTTAATAATTTTTAGTTTAAGTGAATATTTGTTAAATAATTTTAGCGATAAACTTATATATGTTTATGTTGAATGTGGTTCTAATAACAAGTGAAAACCAAAATACACGAAAATAGCGCGAGGATATAAAAATGAAAAACTTCAAAGACTCAGTCTGGAAAGAAAACGTCGACAAAGTAGTCAAACAAATAAAAGACCAAAACATAAAATTCGTGAGACTACAATTCACCGACATCAACGGCATAATAAAAAACGTGGCAGTTTCCTCCAAAAACATCGAATCAATCTTCGAAAACGGCCAATCCTTCGACGGCTCATCCATAACAGGCTACCGGCCAATAGAAGAATCAGACATGGTCCTGTTCCCAGATCCAACAACTTTTGCAGTGCTGCCTTGGCGACCAAAAGAAAAAGCTTCTTGCCGGCTTATCTGCGACGTATACACGCCAGATAACAAACGCTTCGAAGGCGATCCACGCTATATACTCGAACGCGCCCTCGCTAAGGCTAGAGAGGCAGGGTTCACTTATATCTGCGCCCCAGAACAGGAATTCTTCATAGTAAAAGAAAACGACTCGGCTTTACCAACGCCGATTGATTTGGCGGGTTACTTTGACTTCCACCCAGGCGACCTCACAGACGACTTGAGACGAGAAATTGCGGATACCGCTGAGCAGTTTGGCATTGAAATAGAAATCTCCCACCACGAAGTAGCATTAGGCCAGAACGAAATAGACTTCAAATACGATGAGGCGCTTGTCACAGCCGACAGAGCAATAACAATGCGGATGATCACCAAAGTAGTAGCCGCAAGAAATGGTTACTTGGCTACATACATGCCGAAACCCTTCTTCGGAATCAACGGTTCAGGAATGCACACGCACCAAAGCCTATGGAACGCAGATGTGACTGAGAACATGTTTTACGATGACAACCCAAAGAATGGTTACCTCTCGGAGACCGCTCTGCACTTCATAGGAGGACAACTTGCCCACGGCCGCGAAATGTGCGCTGTACTCGCCTCTTGGCCCAACTCTTACAAGCGACTAGTGCCCGGATATGAAGCGCCAGTTTACCTTGCATGGGCACATAAGAACCGCTCGCCGCTGATCAGAGTCCCCAACTTCGGCGGAAGAAAACGTGCAGCCAGATGCGAAATCCGCTGTCCTGACCCCGCTGGAAACCCGTATCTTCAGTTTGCTGTTCTCTTAGCCGCTGGCTTAGACGGCATCAAGCACAAGATTGACCCGGGCGAGCCTGTGGAGCTAAACGTTTACGAAATGAGCTATGAAGAACGAAAGAAAAGAGGCATAGTCTCGCTGCCTGAATCGCTGAAAGAAGCCTTGGATGAGATGGAAAACAGCAAACTAATGCGTGAAACCCTCGGCGACGTAGCCTTCGAAAACTTTCTACGCGAGAAACGCAAAGAATGGGATCTCTATCGAACACAGGTAACAGAATGGGAAGTAAAAAGATACATTCGACGCCTCTAACACTGGCGCGTATTTTTCCTTCCCATTTTTTTAGTCTCTTATTTTTGCAGCTAACTTCGCGATGTCTACAGTTGTCTGCTCTCGTTTTGCCAGGTCGCGAACAACCACTGTGCCTTCTTTAAGCTCCCGCTCACCCACAATCACGGCGTAATCAACCTTCCGCTTGTCAGCATCCTCCAAAGCCTTAGCCATTTTTCGCCCCATAACCTCAAACTCCACTGAAACTCCAGCGTCTCTAAGCATCTGCGCAAGCTTCAACGCCTCAGCACGCAACTCCTGCTTTACAGGAATCACTACCGCCGTCTTCTTTCTTTGTATTGGAGAGCGTAACTTCTGTGTTTGCATTGCTAAGACTATTCGGTCTAAGCCATGAGCTACACCAACAGCAGGCGTAGGTTCCCCACCAAAAATCTCAATAAGCTTGTCATACCGGCCGCCGCCGCCTAAAGCCACATCAAGCTCAGGTACATTTACCTCAAAAATCATTCCCGTATAGTACTCTAGCCCTCTAGCAAACGCGGCGTCCACAGTTCCGATGGGGCAACCCATTGCAGTGGCTAATTGCAGAATCTCTATGAGATTATTTGCAGCAGCTTCCGCTTTCGCATAGCCTGCAACGTACTGCCGTATTTTTTCCGCTGTCTCAAACGGTGTGGCACCCTTAAGCGCCGATAGCCCCTGCAAAACTTCGCGACACTTCTCCTGCTCTATCAGCTTGAACGCCTCGTCGTACTCCTTCTTGTCCATGCGTTGCAAAATCAAGTTTTGAATTGTATCATCCACGTTTTCTTGGCTGAGAATACCCCTTATCACGCCTACATGGCCAATTTTGAAAGAGTAGTTACGCAAGCCTAGCGTTTTCATTACGCTGTTAGTGAGCAGTAGCACTTCTGCGTCAGCTTCAGGCATACTTGAGCCGATAAGCTCAAAGTTTGCCTGCCAAAACTCTCGGTAGCGCCCGCGCTGCGGCTCATCATAGCGGTAAACGCTGCCAACACTAAAAACCCGCAGAGGTTTCGGCTCGTTTCTCAAGGCGGTTGTAGCCAACCTCGCTATTGACGCCGTAAACTCTGGCCGTAGCGCCACCATGCGGTCGCCTAAATCTTTAAATGTGAACATGCGCTGGCGGATTTCCTCGCCTGACTTGGCGCTTAACAACTCATACGGCTCAACAACGGGCGTTATAACTTCCCTGTACCCGTAGAGCTTCGCTGTCTCCCTGGTTGTAGCGATAACGTTGTTTAGAGCTTCTGCATCTTCAGGCAGTAAATCGCGCATTCCACGGACTGGTTGGAACGTCGGCATAGCAGGCTCACTTGCCTATTTGAAGGTTAATTGTGAAACTGAGTAGTAAACTATTTCTCCTCTTCGGTTCATAACAGCCAGAATTAGCTCTTTCTTCTGGCTTTGGCAATGCTGAAGCGCAGCGGCTAACTCGCTTATGGGTAATGGTTTGCCCTCCTGAATTCCCAGCACCAAGTAAGCAGCGGTGTCTTTGCCATAAGCGCCTCGCTCGTACATGCGGAATTCCGTATCAGCGCCGAAGCCTTCGCGGACCACGTAGCCTCTGCTGCGCAAATCTCGGTAGATTAGGTAGTTAACCCATGCGTTTGCATCTGCTTTTTCGTAGCGTTGCAAGAGGCTTTGGAAATCTATTGTGGCGTCGTTTTCGTCTTTAACTTCCAGCAAGCCCTTATCCATGAGATAAAGCGCCTCGTAAAACGCAAGCGTCAGTGCATCATTTTCGACGGTGCCGTATCCACGCTGCGAAAGAGCATCAATACTGCTTTTTTCAGTTATTTTGACTCCTTGCTTGGTAAGCACACCCGTAGTTCTAATTTCTGAACCAGCTGCTTCTTTCTCGCTCATCAAATACCAACTGTGTTAGCATTAACTTAACTCTTTAACGTTAGGCTTCCATCCTTTTTATACAATACGGAAGACGATTGGCCTATTTTAGCCAATAGCCCTTGTGAATCCAAATTTATGGAACAAGCCAATGCTGTCTGCTCTTTAATGCGAACCGGAGAAAAGCGTTACTTTTTAAACTTTGCAAAATCTTTTTGGTAGTAAACGCCGCTTTCGTGGATTATTGCCGTCACATACTTTAATGGCGTAATATCAAATGCGGGATTAAGCACTTCCACGTCTCTGGCAGCAACGCGGTGAGCACCAAAATGCGTGACTTCATCAGGATTTCTTTCTTCGATGACAACCTCTGCTGCCTTGCGTGTTAAGTCAAATGTGGATTTCGGTGCCGCCACGTAAAAGGGTACTCCGTGTTCGTGAGCTAAAACTGCCACCGTGAACGTGCCAATCTTATTAATTACGGCGTCTTGGACTATGCGATCAGCGCCCACTATCACCTTATTGACTAAGCGCTTGTACATGACATAGCCAACCATGTTATCGGTTATCAGCGTAACTGGTATGCCATCGCGCTTAAGCTCGTAAGCCGTAAGCCTAGCGCCCTGCAGCAGCGGCCGAGTTTCTGTGGCAATAACCCTAATTTTTTTACCCTGATTCCACGCTGCTCGCACTACGCCGAGGGCTGTGCCGTACTCAACCGTGGCTAACTCTCCAGCATTACAATGCGTCAAAATAACGTCGCCGTCGCTGATTAGCGTAGCGCCGTTTTCGCCTATGGCGCGATTTGCCTCTGCGTCTTCATCTGCTATCAGCTGCGCTTCCTGAATTACAAGCTCCCTGAGTCCTTCAGCGGAGCCAGAGAAGCCTCGAGCTTTGGCGAGGATTCTGTCTGCCGCCCAAAAGAGGTTCACAGCAGTCGGTCTTGTGCTCTTTAGGAAGTTTGCCGAGCTCTCTAACTCAGCGAGCAGATGCTCCTTGCTTTTTGCTTTTGAATAAAATGCTGTAATTGCTAAACCGAAGGCTGCAGCTGCGCCCAGCAATGGCGCGCCTCTGATTCGTAGATTCTTTATGGCTTCCGCCATTTCCTCGATTGTTTTGATTTTCAAGATTACTGTTTCATGCGGTAGCTTCGTCTGATCTATTGTAACAACGACGCCATCTCGCCATTCTATCATTCGCATCTAAACAATCCGTCCTACTGTTTCAGTGTTTCCTATGAATTTAAGTAGAATGTTTACGCATGAGTTTCTAACTCTGAAGGTGAGCGTAAGGAGGTTATGACTTCAATGGGAGCGTCATCGCCTAACTTCAGCCGCTTCTTCCATTCTTCACCCACGGCGACAAGCGCGAAAATGCCTGAAACCTCTGCACGCGCCTTTTTGACAAGATTAACCAAGGCTTCCTGGGTTTCGCCACTCTTAATCATGTCATCTACTATCAGGACGCTGTCTCGCTTTTTAATCGCTTCTTTGGGAATATAAAGTGTCATGGTTACGCCTGAATCTTTTCCAAGAATGTAAGTTTCCTCCAGAAAGGCTTTGACGCCGACTTCCTTGTTTCGCTTTGCCACAACAAGGTTGACGCCGAGGGCGTTGCCAACCATCGTGGCTAGGGGGACGCCGTCAACGGCTGCTGTTAAGATTTTCGTCACACGCTTTCCAGCAAAATTTGCCAAGGCATAATTTGCGGCTTGCTGGAGTATGTTGTAGTCGCCTATGATTTCGGTATTGTCAAAATAGCCCATTTCGTCGAATTTTATTCTGCTACGCAGTTCAGGTTCAAGCCCGACAATTTTTGTAAGCACGCGCCACAGCTGCTTAGCCCGCGTTGTGTTTGGCAGCACATGGCCTTTGGCGTATCTGCTTAAAACCGTAACGGGTAAGCCTGTTTTAGAAGCTAATTCGCGATAAGTAATGTTCCGCTTATACTTTGCAGTTCTCAAAAGCTCGATGGTCATTAGACGAAGCTTTAAATTTTCTGCGTGTGTACTCATCCGTTTCCCCCATTTAACCGTTTAAACACAGACGCGTCAAATACTAAAACGTTTACTCTTTATGGTAGATTGCTAATTTATAATTTCCGTTAAAAACATGAAGCTGGCCTGTGATGCAGTCATGCATGCCCCGCGGCATCAAGCTTTTTAAAATGGGAACATGCCATGTTTACGATAATGGAAGAATAAATATGCAAAAAGCGCAGCAGCTGTTCATAGTCTCGCTCTTCGGCTCCATTCTGTTCGTAACCAAGGTCTTCTTTAATCCTCCATGGGACAATCTGCTAATAGTTGTCCAAGCGGTCTTGCTTGCCTTAGCCGCATTCTTCATCAAAACATTGGGTGCCACTTACGTCGGCATCGTAGGCGGCATCTTGGCCTCGCTGGCAAGACCCGCTTTAGGCCCACTTACTTTTTTCTTCACATTCCTTTTTGGTTTCTTGGTAGACATAACCTTCCGAATATTCAAAGTTACATCACACTCTGCAGAAGTAAACCGCGACAGAACAGTGCTCGCAATGGCGCTGAACACCGCAGTAATTGCATTCCTAAGCTATTACATAAGCACCCTTCTGTTTGAGTGGCTACCGCTAGACACCATGTGGGCGGCGCTCATGGTGTTTCTAGGTGCCGGCAGCGGCATCTCCGCAGGGTACGCGGCAGCCTATCTTTGGAACAAATACTTGAAGAACATAAAAGCTATGGCGTAAACGTAAAGCACCTCAACGTAATGCTGAGCGAAGCCTTGCCTTACATATTCCAATAGTGAAAATACCTTTTTTAAATAAGCAGTCTTTAAAACGCAAAATAGGAAAGGAGAGCGCACCTTATGAGGCTTTTCCGCAGGAAGGGGCATGCAGTAGCGAAGTGGCGTGAGCGGGCGCGGATGATAGATCCCAAAAAGACTCGGTTAACTATAATTAGAACGAAAGACGCCCATCGGCGGCTTCCTTCGTGGGTTTACGAAAAATATGCGCCGCAGTATTTAGCGGCAAAGGTAGAGTAAAGCAACAAAATTCTGATTTAGCAATGTAAGGAATTTATTGCTTGTATTTTTCCTTTATTTTCTCATCCGCTATTTTAGCGATTAAAGCATTAGAGATTAAAACATATTTGACTCCAGTAAGCTCCGCCAGCTCCGCAGGCTTCTGATCTTGCGTCACGAGAATTAAACCGTTTTTTCCAGCATACTCCACGATGTCTTTGTCTTTTGCTGAGCGTAAGCCAGTTTCCTGTGCTGTTAATACTTCATAACCCAGCGTCTCAAAGTATTCTTTTAAGCCTGCGTACATCTCGTCAAGCAGCAGCTTCATCTTTGGCGCCCTTCTTGTAGACTTAATCTTGAAATTTCGGGTATTTAGCTGTTTATTCTCCAATTTAGTAGGCTGTTCTAAAATGTAGTACAGAGTGTTCTAAAAAATAGCAATATAGCCTTGAAATGCGCTATTCTTAAGCGTGGAATCGCAGGTGTCTGGTTTGAATAAAATCTGCATCTTCGTTGTTTCGGCAGTGGTAGTTGCCTTAATTATCGGCATTATAAATGCCTTCTGCATTCTCAGCTCACGGCAAGTTATCAGAGAAGATTTTGAGCATCTGCCTAGCGACGATGACTTTGGAGAATGGACTGCAAACAGCCATGTTCCATTTGACCCTAACAGTCCCGGTAACACTGTGGAATGGCATATAAGGCGTGTATCAAACGTTTCTCACTCAGGTATGTACTCAGTAGAGCTTTTTATTGACGGCAAGCAGGATGACGGCACCATATGGCTGGAGAGAAAAATAAACGTGGCAGCGAATGCTCAGCCTCGCGTTAGCGTGTCTTTTTGGCTGTACAGCGAGCAGGAAAGCTTTAACACCATTGCAGCGGTTGTTGCGTATGCTGGAACTGCTAAACCCGTCGTTGAAGAGGATTTTGCAGTTCTGGGCGCCGCGAACGAAGCCGCAGGATGGAAAAAATACGTCCACACTGTAACTTTGAACACAGATTCAAGTGGCGAAGTGTGGGTTGCAGTTGGCATTTCAGTGCGGTGGGAAACTTACATGACCTATTATATAGATGACGTAAAAATAGAAGTTGCCTAAGCTTAAGCTAATCTATGAGGAGCAACGCGAAAGTCTCAGGGTTCTTTTCAAATGGAAACGTGACCTCAATGCCAGCGTTCTTTGCCGTGGCTCTGACGTTTACACCGACGGCATCCTCCGAATAGCGCGCTTTTGTAGGGTGAACGCATGTGCTTCTGTCCAATGTGCATTTTTCGCATAGCTGACAGTAACCCGAGATTAATCCTATCGCCAATGGGTAGCCTTTGTTCATGGCTGCCTTTTCAAGGTCAAGCACTAAAGACAGAATTTTCAGCTTGTCCTCTTTCCAGTCAGCCCAGAACTTTTGCAGTTTCTCTTTAACATCCGCCGGAACCGCGGGGTCGTTTTCAGCTCTTGAAAAGTATTTTGATAATTCTGGTGTGGCCGTTGCACATGATTTAAACTTCATAAACAATGCGTAGCGGTATTCTTTCAAGATTTTTCGAAACTCTTCCGCAGTGGGCGTGTAAGGCGGGCACATCAAGGTTTTGCCATAATTGGGGCAGCCAACTTTACATTTGAGAACCACTCTGTCCTCAACAACAATCTTTTCTGTAGTGATTATTTTTGCGTCAACCGCACCCTTTTCCAAAGCCATTTTCCTGAGAAACTCGAATTGCTCAAGCTCGTTTTGAGCGGCCATCACTGTTCACCAGTCCTTCCTCGTTGATTACTTCGAATTGATATAAACATTTAGTAGCCAAAATTGCGAAATCCCTATTGTTTCTTGTGCTTGAAAAGCGCTATCTACGAGGCAAATCGACCTTACAGTAGCATTTTATCAAATAAGAGGAGTTTAGGAAGAATAAAAAGTAATATAGAGGGTGTCTGAACTTGTTAAGCTGGGTGCCGTCACCATCAAAAGCAAAATCAGCAGTATAGGCTACGTCAATAAAATTCGAGATAATATACTCAGTATTCCACGGAAAAGTCTTTCACCCCTATATGAAGCGTTGAAAGCAGCGGACTGTGTTGTTTGCGCAGGCTCAGGTAGGTCGCTTCACTCGTTAAACGCGGCTATGAGCCAAATTGCCCTCAGCCAATTAGGCTGGAGAAACAAAGTGGTAATAACTCCTGATGACCCTGGCTTTCCGGGCAAAAGTATGTATGACGCCGCAGCAGATCTTGAACGACGCTACAAAAAGACATTGCTTCTGATAAATTCTGGCAGCGGCTATTCCGATGATCCTCTGGTGATGGCGCAGGACTTGGCACGGTACATTGAAGAAAAGAGGTCCTCCAAGTTTACAATTGGCCTGTTAACGTCTAATTTGGAGTCGCCGTTGGCTCAAATAGCACGGCAGTATGGTCATGTGGTGCAGGTTAAGGGACGCGGAAAATCCAAGCCATCCTTCGAGTACAGCGAGACAGGCATGATGGGCGACATATTCGAGTTAGGCACGCTTCTGCTGCTGTGTATGATGATTGAGGCGATTTTTAGAAACTTGGAAGCGGAAAATGTGTTCAAGCTTTGCGAGGAAGAGTTTGAAAAAGTAGGCGCCATGATTGACGCGAATGTGCAATCAGAAACTTACACGCAACTCGTGGACTTGCTGGAAAAAAGAACTAACGTATTCTTAGGCGGAAAAGGCACCGCCAATGAAATAGCCAAGATGACTGGCATAAGACTGTTCCATATTAAGAGCTTTCTCGGCGACAACGTCTATGTTACACGAGGCGTCAATACACCGCACCCAAGAGCAGGCGACCTTGAAATCCTGCTGTCCTACACCGGCGAAACTAAGCTTGTCATAAATTGGGCTGAAGTAATGAAGAAGTTTAACGGCACCGTGTTGGCCATAACTGGACGGCAAGACTCCACCTTAGGTAAGAAAGCTGACTTGCGAATAATCTTGGAAGAAGAAGTGAAGCCTGGAACGCCACGGCGGTTCTATACGCGTGCCGCCTACGTTTTAAGCCCATTGCCCGTTAAACTAGCCGAAAGACTTGGACAAAGAGGGCTGAAGCTTCCAGAGTACATAATCAGCTGGTACCACTCAGTAACTCAATAGCGCGGAACCTTGCTTCGTAGAAGTTGCGGTGGTCAATAGCCTACTGATTTAAATCCTAAATGCTCTATTGAGAAGTAGCTGACTGAGCATGAATCTGCTGGAAACCGTCATATTGGGCATCATTCAAGGCCTAACCGAGTGGCTTCCCATATCAAGCACGGGCCACCTACGCGTGGCTGAGCGCCTCGTGGGCTTGCAAGTGCCCATCCTTTTTGACGGCGTACTTCATTTGGGCACGCTTCTGGTAACGCTGATTTTCTTCCGCAAAGACCTAAAAGAGCTTCTCGCAGCGCTTGGAAGAAGGGATTTCAAATCAGAAGGGGGCCAGCTGATTCTCCCAATCATCATTGGAACAGTTCCTACAGCTGTGATAGGCTTATTTTTCGGCAAAACCATTGAGGCAGTATTCAGCCAGCTACTGCCAATAGCCGGCGCCTTCTTCGCCTGCGGCATCATGCTTTACATTTCGAAAACTGGGCGGGAAAGAACGAATGGTGTATGCCTCTTGGAAGCTGTTGCAATAGGCACAGCGCAGGGCATAGCCATAATTCCCGGCGTTTCCCGAAGCGGATTAACCATTGCCGTGGCACTGCTGCTGGGCCTAAAGCGTGAGAAAGCGTTCAATTTCTCTTTTCTGCTTTCAGTTCCCGCCATAATCGGCGCTTTAGGCTTAACCCTATATGAACAGCACGCAGCATTGGCAACTGCAGGTATCGAATGGATAGAGCTTATAGCGGGCGTAGGCGTGTCGATGGTTACTGGCTATTTATCGCTGCGCATACTTCGGAAGATTGTGGTTGGCAGAAAATTCTATTTATTCGCCTTTTACTGCTGGCTCTTCGGCATCCTTCTCTTAGCGCTTAGCTTCAGCGGTTTCTAGCCAAAGAGGCTTGCCGGAAAGGAATGCTGTTAGGAACTCGGCAAAATCGCTGCTGCGCTGATAAACCTCAGCTACCTCGTTATTGACGAGAATCTCCAGTTTCTCCTTGAACAGGCGCGCCATGAGTTCAGCGGCACCCGCATTTCGCCCGCCGTCTTTCAATTTCTCCTTTAGAAGCTCAATGGCGTCTGTGAACTTTCGGCGCAATATTACCACCCACCTGTCGCCTTCAATGTAAGGCCCGGAAACCACGTTGCTGGCGTTTGCGTATTTGGCGAGAAAGTTGTCGCATTCCTTCACCCGTTCCAGCGGCGGCCCCAAATGCTTTTTGGCGCTTGAGAGGAACCTTTGCTCCAGCTCGAAAACGAACATGCTAAGCGTCTCCTCATTGCTCCAAACAGCTTGCCGAATGACTTTGAAGTCGTTAAGCTCCAGTAGCTTGCCAAGAGCCCGCTGTGTCCTGTAGAGTTGCCCCCATAAGACGTCGGGAACCGCGTCGATTCTGCCAAGCTTTAGGAAAATGAGTGCTGTTCCCCTGTTTTCCAGCCTGCTTCTTAGGGCTTCAGCTGGCAAGGCGCTGATTTTCGGCGGATAAAAGAATTCTCTGCGTGGCGTTTTGAGGAAAGCGCGTGATGCAGCAACCAGCGTGAAGAGTTTCTGCGGTTGGACAGCCGACGCTACATTGCGCCCTTTATCCACTGGGTCTACCACCACAAGCGGCTCTGGAAAAAGCAGCTGCAGCTCCCTCGCTCTACCCGTGTAGTAGCCTTCAATGTCTATTGGTATTCGGCGCTTGTAAGCGGCGAACGCCCGCAGCGTCTCAGCAAAAGATTTGTAGTGGAGAATCAGCAGCTCGCAGAGGTAACCGCTGAAGCCGCCTGTTTTTATCTCCGCGCCATACACGCCTATGCCTTTAAGAAACTTTTTGAGCAAGCGCACTTCGCCGCGCCAGCTTTCAGATAAGCGCTTCTGCACGTAGTCTGTGTGGAAAGGTGTTCGGTCAGTGGCGCTTAGCCATTCGCCCTGCTTCACGTCATAACAGGGAACAATATTTATTCGCACGTCGTCAATGAATGCTTCTAAATACGGGTGCTCCGCGAACCGTTCCACCTGTTTTGCGCCTTCAGTTGCCTTCCGCGCGATTTTCAAACCGATTTCGCCAAGTTCCCTGCGAGGCACGGTAGCGGGCAAGCGCATGAAGATGTCAATTTCAGGCTCCTCCTTCAGCCATGTGTCCTTGGCAACTGACCCCTCAACCCTAACGGCGGCTTTGACACCGTACGCCTCGCAAGCGCGCATTGTCTTCTGCTGCAACTTCTCAGCTAACGCCCTTATTTTCGCTCTATCCTTTAACGTAGGTGTAATTCCCGCCAATACTTCCTGCGTGACAGCTTCCAGCTTCCGCATAGCTACTACCTTACTGTTGAGGACAAACCTCTTTAAGTGTTGAATAAATTGGCCCTTTCGGTGTTAAATCGCTCTTTTTAAGCCGCAAGCAGTTTGCAGCGACTGAGCCAAAATCGTAGCTTGCGTTTTCAATAATGAACCTAGCGAGTTGTGCCTTGTTTCTTCCTGAACGGACACGGGCAATTGTCAAGTGCGGGCTGAAACCCTTAGAGTCAGGTGCAAAGCCCAACCCGCGCAGGCGCGGCTCCAACTGGCTGAAGATGCTTTTCAGCTGGTCGGCGCCTTCGGTTATTCCCGCCCAAACAACCCGTGGATAACGTAGATCTGGGAAAGCACCTATGCCCTTAATTTGCACGTTAAATGGCGTAAACTGGATTCGCTTCATTTCCTCAAAAATCTTCTCAATCATAGAGGGGGTTATGTTGCCGAGGAAACGAAGCGTGATGTGGATGTTCTTCGGCTCCACGAGTTTCAAGTCTGCCCCAGTCTGAGCTAGCAGACTCTGCGCCGCTGCAACTCGACGTAGAACAGCGTCGCTTTCAATATCAAAAGCTATGAAGCTTCTTACGGACTCGGACATGCTGTTTTGCCTCGGCTACTTTTTACATTTTCCCCGCATAAATGCTTTTTAATGCAGAACACTGCTATTGTAGCGAATAACGGGTGAAACATGAACACTAACAAAATCGTTGTTGGATTGGCTGGCATGCCGGGCGCTGGGAAATCGCTGGTTGTCGAAACTGCACGCGCATTAGGCTACGCGGTCGTCGTTATGGGCGATGTTGTGCGGGAGGAAACTCAGCTGCGCGGTCTGCCGTTAACACCAGAGAATGTTGGCAAAGTTATGCTTGAGCTGCGAGAAAAAGGCGGTCCAAGCGTAATAGCGGAAAAGTGCATTCCCAAAGTTGAACAGCAGAAAAGCAGCAAGGTGATCGTGGATGGAATTAGAAGCCTAAGCGAAGTTGAGGCATTCAAAGCGCATTTCTCCAAATTCAGCCTCATCGCCGTTCACGCCTCACCTGAAGCACGTTTTCATCGTCTCTTCAGCCGCCGCCGAAGCGATGACCCAGATGGGTGGGAGGTTTTCCACGAGAGGGATATGCGCGAGCTCAGCGTAGGCTTAGGAAGCGCGATAGCTATGGCTGAGTACATCATAGTAAACGAGAATAAAAAAGAGGAAACAATAGTTAAGGTAAAAGAAACTTTGAGGATGATTGAGGAGAAATGGATGAAGTAACAGTTAATGTGGAGGCAGACGTCAACCTTACAGAGAGCGAAGAAAAAGTGAAAAAGGCTGTGTACAACCTTTTCGGCAACTTATCAATCGAAATCCAGCCTTCCCACAAAGGTAGCGTACTGAAGGCAGAAGCGAAGGGGCAAGAAGCGCTCATTAAATTTCGTGATCTTCTCCGCCAAGACCGCATTCGCGACGCAGCGAGAAAAGTGCTTTTCGAAGCCATGCACGGGCAGACCATTAGTTTTTACCTTAACAAGCAAGCTGCATTCGCTGGGCACGTTTCCTTCTCTGAAGCCGAAGCAGAATCACCCCTAGGTCCAATCAAAGTTACAATCAAATGCGATGACCCAAGGCGGCTTATCGAATGGCTTGCGCCTAGAACCGCTTAGCCAGAAAAGGAGAAGAGGCGTTGCAGGCTCAAGCTTCTGTAAACGAACGCGGCGCAGTTTTACTGGGCAACTCAGTAGCATGCGACGCGTTTGACGCTGAAAGGCTCTTTCATGTAGTCACGCATGCACATGCCGATCATTTAAGTGGTTTAAGAAAAAGTATGCGAAGCGGCAAAAGAGTATTGATGACCGCGGCCACACGGGATCTCGCCGAAATTATTTATGGGCTACTTCCGCATAATGGCAACTCTGTTGAGGTAATGGACTATGGGAAACCCGTAGAGTACGATGGCGAGCGGGTTACGCTTGTTAAGGCCGATCACATTTTGGGTGCAGCACAAGTGCTGGTGGAAAATTCGGGCGCGAGAGTTGCTTACACAGGTGATTTTAGAGTAGACGGCACTGAGCCTCTATTGGATTGCGATGTTATGGTTGTGGAGGCAACCTATGGAAACCCCGCGTGCAAGCGCTCCTTCGGGCTGGATGTAAAGGAACTGCTGATTTCGCTGGTTGAGAAGAATCTCCGTTATGGCACAGTTTACGTTTTTGGCTATTACGGCAAACTGCAGGAAATAATGCAGATACTGCATGAAGCTGACGTAAGCGTGCCCTTTGTCATGCCAGAACGCGTGTACCGCGTCTCTAAAGTATGCGAGCAGCACGGAATGCACCTAGGAAATTTGACGCATGCAAGCGCCAAGGAAGGCCGGGAGCTGCTGGACGGAAACTTGCCGTGCGTAGCGTTTTATCACATGAACGCGCGGAACAGCGTGGGGTTGCATGCCTCTCGTATATGCGTCAGCGGCTGGGAATTCCATTCGCCTTGCAAGCAGATCGGCGAGAGAGAGTATTTAGTAGCGTTCAGCGACCATTCGGATTTTCAAGGCTTGCTTGAGTATGTTGAGCGCTGCAAGCCTAAGCGGGTAATAACAGATAATTACCGTGTAAGCCACGGAGCAACTTTGGCTAAAGAAATCAATCGCCGTTTAGGAATCCCTGCGGTTGCAATGCCTGGAAAGTAAAAATATTAAGACGCAACCATTTCTCACAACAACTTCGTAGGCATTAATGTTTAAGCTCAGGGATAAAATTGGAACTTCTATCGTAAACAGCTAAACCCTTAAAAAGCAAATATCGCTCTTGTTCAAGAGCGTGAACTATCCATGAGTAAATCATCTGCAATTTCAGGCTTCTACAAACTCAGCCCGAAAGAACGCTTAGCGCTGGTTAAAGAATTCGCAGGCTTATCTGATGAGGAATGCACTTTGCTGCTGAACACGGGCTCTTTGCCTTTGGAATTAGCGGATCGCATGATAGAAAACGTGGTAGGCGCATTTCCCCTGCCATTGGGCATCGCCGTTAACTTTCTCATCAACGGCAAGGATTATTTGATTCCCATGACTATTGAGGAGCCTTCTGTGGTGGCTGCGGCCAGCTACGCGGCTAAAATGGTGCGTGAAGGTGGAGGTTTCCACACCAGTAGCACGCCGCCAATAATGATTGGCCAAATACAAACTGTAGGCCTAAAGAATCCAGAAGCTGCTAGACAGCGGGTTTTAGAGGCAAAAGCGGAAATCTTGAAAAAAGCCAATGAGCAAGACCCCGTGCTGGTCGCGGCTGGCGGCGGCGCAAAGGATCTTGACGCAAAAATAATCAGCACCACTGTTGGGCCTATGCTTATAGTGGAGTTGCATGTTGACTGCCGCGATGCCATGGGCGCAAACGCTGTTAACACAATGGCTGAAGCTGTAGCCCCAATAATCGAGCGTTTAACAGGCGGGCGCGTTTATCTACGGATAATAAGCAACTTGGCTACAAAGCGCCTTGCACGCGCATGGTGCACCGTTCCCAAAGAAGCGGTGGGCGGCGAAGAAGTAGTAAACGGCATCGTTAATGCTTCGGCATTTGCAGCGGCAGACCCGTACCGTGCAGCCACACACAACAAGGGCGCCATGAACGGCATAATCGCAGTGGTTCTCGCCACGGGAAACGACCACCGCGCCATCGAGGCAGGAGCACACGCTTATGCTGCGCTGAAAGGCAAGTACACCACGCTGTCCACATGGGAGAAAACCGAAAATGGCGACCTCAAAGGCTTCATCGAACTGCCCATGGCAGTGGGCCTCATCGGCGGAGCCGTGCGAACCCATCCAATAGCTAAAATCGCCGTGAAAATCCTCGGCGTAAAAACAGCCAATGAATTCGCTGAAGTGTTAGCCGCTGTTGGTTTAGCGCAAAATCTCGCGGCGCTTCGCGCGTTGGCACATGAGGGCATTCAGCGCGGGCACATGTCGCTTCACGCCAGAAACATCGCTGTGGCTGCAGGTGCAGAAGGCGAACTGATTGACTTAGTAGCTGAAAGAATGGTGAAAGAGCGAAAAATCCGCATCGACCGCGCCAAAGAAATTCTTCAGGAACTCTACCAAACCAGAAAATAGCAAATGTCTACCTTACAGTTTTTTATGCTCTTGCAATTCTCTGCATAAGTCACAGAAAGAATCGTTAAACTCTTCAAGGCTCACATCCGCCTTCGCCATACGCTGCGCCACTTTCTCGGCAGCACGCTGCACCAACGGCAAAATCTCCTCGTACTTCGCGATTTTCTGCCGTCCACGTTTAGAAGATAAATACTGGCTTACAGCGGGCTGTGTTGTACCGAGCTTCTTTGCTGCGGAGACCTGTGTATAACCGTATTTCTCAACCAGTTCTTTTGCAACGTAAGCTCGATAAAGCGGCAGAATCTGACGGGCAACATTCTCGCATGAAACTGGCATATCTTTCATCTGCCAGAAAAATATAACATGCTTATACTTAAAACATGCTCTTCAGAAACCCTTTCCCAAAATTAATCAATGAAGCCTCGCTACGCGCAATAACGATGAATACGCCTTTAGCCCTCTCAAGCGCGCTACGCACTGTGCCTTCATATTTGGCGCATATTAGAGATTCATTGCAGAAACCTATAGAGGGTCTATCCGAACAGACACCGGGCAGCAGAGCAGCCCCAAATAAACCCGTGAAAGCTATATAAAGGGGGTTAGACAAAAGCACATAAAACACATTGCATCTTATGTCATGAATTTTTTGATGGCTTCGTAGAGCACGCTTGCTCCGAAAACTAGGTTTTCTATGCTGATGCGTTCGTCTATGCCATGTTCACGTTTAACCACCTTGCCAGAAACCACCTCTGGGTGCATGGGTTGGAAGCCGTAGCATATGCTGCCCCTTTTTCTGAAGAACCGCGAATCGGTTCCGCCTGTCATAAGCATCGGCGTTATGCCACAGTTCGGCTCGAATTCACGAAGCACAGCAGCAATCGCCTCGTAAAGCGGTGTTTCTGCTGGTGATTCAGAAGGCTCCTGCGCTTGCACGGTTTCAAACTCGAGTTTTTCCGAGTCAACCTCGTTAAGCAGTGCCTTGATTAAATCAATGGTTTTTGCTATCTCCTGCCCGGGCAGTATTCGGCAGTCAAATATGGCCGCGCATTCGGATGGAATGACATTTTCTTTCACGCCGCCATGAATAATTGTGGGTGTAATGGTCATCTTCAATCGCGGCCGAATTTCCTCAGCCAAGTGTGGCGCAATCTTCGCTAGCTCATCTAATATTTGATCGCTTAACTCGGGGTTCGCCAGCAAACGCGTAAAATGCTCCTGCAGGACAGGTTCTTCCCTTGCCATTTCTGCAAGAAAATGTTTCACTGTAGGCGTAAGCAAGGGCTGAGCACGGTAATTCCCTAATTTCTCTACAACTCTGTTCATGCGCATTATAGCGTTGTCTGCCAAATTAGGCAATGAACCGTGCCCAGGAATGCCTTTGGCTTTAACTTTAAACCACAAGAGCCCCTTCTCTGCAGTTTGCACCGTAAACACGTTCCTGCTTCTAGTGGGAAGGGCTAATCCGCCGCCTTCATTCAAGACGTAAGGCGCGAAAACCTTCTCAGGATGGCGTCGCAGAAGATAATCTGCGCCTAATAAGCCGCCTTGCTCCTCGTCAGCGGTGGCCGCCAAAATCAGGTCGCCCTTTAGCTTTACGTCATGGCGCTTCAGGAGCTTCATGACCATAACCTCCATGGCCGTCATGCTTTTCATGTCTACTGCGCCGCGTCCCCAAACGAAGCCATCTTTGACTACACCGCCGAACGGGTCGACACTCCACTCCTTTGGGTCAGCGGCAACCACATCTAAATGTGAAAGGAGAAGCAAACTCGGCTTTTCGCCTGTTCCTTTCAAGCGGGCGACAACACTGCCTCTTTTAGGGGCACTCTCGAAGAGCTCACATCTAAACCCTTCTTTGCCAAGTTGCTTGGCTATGTATTTGGCGGCTGCTGTCTCATTTCCAGGTGGGTTAGTGGTGTTTATGCGGATGAGATTGCTTAGTAAATCGATGATTTCCTCTTCAATTTCCTTAAGCACTTGTGCCGGCATCTTATCACTTGCCTTGATGTAGCGCGCATTTTTCTCTTAAAAGTTTCCCGTGCCAGCGTCTATATTCAGCTGAACTCTTTAGAAAATGATGCAGTAATTGCCTTATAGTAACAAGAAGTTTATATATGAAAGCTAAAAATGCTTACTGGTCAATAGGTTGATCAAGAATGAAGGAACTTAAACCAATAGACTACAAACTTTTGTTTGAGTTGATGAAGGATTCGCATAGAAGCGACCGACAGTTAGCGAAGGCTTTAGGTGTTTCTCAACCTACTGTAACCCGAAGGAGATCAATGCTGGAGAAAAACTACATTGAAGGATACACAATTATCCCAAAGTTTGGGCAGATCGGATTTGAGCTTGTAGCGTTTACATTCCTGAAAAGCAAGCCTAAACAGGGAACAGACGAAAAAGAGGTCTTAAACACAATGAAGGAGTGGTACATGACTCAGCCTAATGTCATTTTGGTTCAAGGTGGACAAGGCATGGGCTGGGACACAGTTTGCGTTTCGCTGCACAGAAACTATACGGAATTCGCAGAATTCAAAAGAGCACAAGACGCAGCACTTGCAGAGTGGATAGTTGGCAGCCAAACATTCCTCGCTGACTTAAAGCCTGGCGTTGCGGTTAAACCGTTCCATCTGAAGTATCTGGCAAACCAAAAATAAGCAGCAATGCGCATGCATGCATAGTGCGAGAGACATCAGTTAAACATTTTTTTCTTAAAATTTGTATTAGGCTTCAGCGTCGACAAACTGCATTTTATCCCTGCTAAGAATTTGGATTTCGCAGGTTTGCCTTCCTATTTAAAGTTAATGCACACACAGGACGCTTATGCGTAGGCATGAAGTAATGTCCGCCTTATGTGAACATTTATTATCTTTTAACCCATTTACTATAAAATGCGCAGATTCATTTCGAGAGGCCACAGACGATGACCAGCGAACAAACAATGATTTCGCATGAGATTGCAAGTTTTAAGGCGTCTAAAACGGTGGGTTTAATATCCGATACTCATGTACCTACAAGAGCAAAATGCATCCCCAAAACGGTTTTCAAAATTTTCGAAAACGTGGACTTCATTGTGCACGCTGGTGACCTTGTGCAGTTGGCAGTGATTGACGAGTTAGAGCAGCTTGCCCCGGTTTTGGCTGTTCACGGCAACATGGACGGGCCAGAGGTCAGCGGCGCCTTACCGAAGCTTAATTCCCTGAAAATTTTTGACTGGAAAATCGGCGTCATGCATGATCCGCGCACTCTGTTTGGCATGAGCAAAATGCGGGAAATCGCTAAACAGAATAACTTTAACGTCTTTGTCTATGGGCACACGCATAACGCCAACATAAAATGGGAAGGAAAAACGCTCTACATTAACCCGGGAAGCGCCACAAACCCGTTGCCTTTCGCAAATAAGCCTTCTGTGGCGCTTTTAAAAATAACAAGGGAAACTATAACGCCTGAGATAGTTCA
This sequence comes from Candidatus Bathyarchaeota archaeon, assembly GCA_026014545.1. Classification (GTDB taxonomy): domain Archaea; phylum Thermoproteota; class Bathyarchaeia; order Bathyarchaeales; family Bathycorpusculaceae; genus JAOAIV01. The sequence continues at coordinate 78,637 of JAOZIH010000006.1, read as the reverse complement.
AATCTGAAACGCGAGAGATCGTTTAATGCGCTTTTCTGCTAAAGTATTTGAATAATTTTTAGGTATAACGCGATGCCGAGAAGCAGGGCTATCAGCCATAGCACTATTGTTATGCGCATGACGCCTTTTTTAGCGAAACAAACCTGCATATCCGCGCGGAGCCGCCAGGAAGCAACCAGCCAAATGCCCAAGGCGTCGGCCGCAACTCCCGAGAACGCGTGAACCAAAGCCGCCACGACAAATGCATCGGCAAAATTTGTACTGGCTATGAAAAGCGATGCGAAAGACGGAACCATCCAGACTAATATGAGCACTGTGTGCATCGCAACTGCGGCAAGCATGGCGAGGCCATGTTGGCGAAGCCTCTTTCTTCTCTTTAGCTCTAAACCAGCGAAGATTAGGCATAACGCGGCGACTTGGAGAATTAAGCTGACCGTGGCAACGGTTTGGTAATAATCCATAAAATTTCACATAAACAGATTTACGTGCTGCATGTATAAAAGGTTCACTTTAACTCACCTCTCTCCCCAGCAGAGGAATGTCGTTTCGCAACGAGTTTTAAAAGCAATCGCCGCCAGAAAACAGCAACAGGTTAAGCAGTGGAGGTAAGCGATGTTGGAGCACTGTCGGAATCCTTGGAATGGGAAGTGCAAAAGCGAGAACATAAAGCTGTATATCCTCTTTAAAGGAGAAAAGCTGCCTATCTGCAAACAGTGCTGGAGCCACTTGGCCGACAAGGAAAGCTGGGGTGATTAGGCTTATGGAAAGTTTCTGTTTAAACAGCGCCAAATCTTTCCTGGGGAAAAACGTGAACTTGCACCTGAAGGATGGCACAGTAATAATTAATGTGCGGTTAACTGGAATTCGGAAAAGCGAGTTAGGCAAAGATAGCCTTGTTGAATACGTTCCCTACGGCAGCTGCAAAAGCAGTCAGATACCACTAAAGCGTATTGCCTGGGCTGAAATGTTGAATCTAACCCTGCTGCAGCCAGCAGACTGAAATAGCCGAGAACCCATAAATAACGCTTATGAGTTATTGCTTACGCTGCGGTCTCTGCTGCAAAGAAACAGAGATGCTGCTTGCCAACGCGGATATCGAACGCCTAGAGCGAAAAGGCTACAGTAAAGCGTTTTTCGTGCAGTTTGACAGCGCGGGCTACGCTAAGCTGCGCAACCACCGCGGCTACTGCGTCTTTTATGACACTGAAAGAAAGCGCTGCAAAGTCTACCGAGACCGCCCTCTCGGCTGCCGCCTCTACCCAGTAATATACTACGAAGAAAAGGGCATAGACATGGACGCACTCTGCCCAGCGAAGAACAAATGGAACAGGGAACAAATAAAGGAAAAAGGCAAAAAAGTCATCAAACTTCTAAAGACGATAGACGAAGAAGCAAAACAAAGATACACAAACAGTGCTCTTTCCAACAACACCAACTAATGAAGTCACCTATACAAATCGCGTCAATATTTTGCGCCGTTTACGTTCTATTATAAAAGAATCACGTAAAGATTGGAAAAGAAACTTCCAGATAATACTTATGCAAATTGCAAACCAACTGCTCATGAAAACAAAAACACCGGTTGCCAATGATAGCAAGCTCCATCCATCACTTCTATAATTACTTGTAACATCCACTATTGATGACCCATCGAAAGCCAAAGCAAGTATTGGCGGTGTTCCCCATCGTTCTTCATAAAATAATGGATATCCAATATTATCGTTTATTGGCGCCCCTGTAGGTGATGGATCAACACGAGTCCATGTGTTATTTAGTTTAATTTCAGCCCACGCATGGTCACCAAATATGTTGACCACCCTTCGCGCTTCGTATCCTTGAGAAAGGCAAAGTGTAACATACAAAATAGCATATCCACCGCAGCGCGCTTGACCATATTCATAAATCTTTATAGGATCTGTATGTACTTGCATGCTTGATGAGCTATTCCATTTGATGTTTGTTTGCTCCCATTGAATTAATTCTGTATAATTGTAATTTCTGCCAAGCAATTTTTTAAAATAATTTATGTTTTCGGTCGTTGCAAGATTTTGAGCTATGTTATGATTATTCCATATTTGCACTAAAGAAAAAAATGGAAATAAAATAAGAAAGCAAGCCAAAACGGTAATTGTCGCCTTCTTGAACCCTTTTTTCTTCCATTTATAGCTTGAAAATACAATAAATGTTGAAGCGAAAATCATATTGCACGCCCACCACCGAGGAAATATCCAACTGCCTAAGATACCAGATATGATCAAAGCAACAAAGACAATGCCTGATACTAAAGCGCACATGTTAATAACTGAATTGATTAAATCGATACTTAGCTTCAGATGCCTAGACATAGGGGTTCACTTTTGAGATTCTAACTCTTTATTTAACCCGTTTTTTGATGTTATTCATGCTTTTCTTTAATTATTTCGGTCTTCTCTTTTTTCCTATAAATTCAGGATTTTGCAGCTTAAAACATATGAATACTGTCGATTAAAAATAATTAAAGAAAAATGTGTTGTTTACCAAAAGGTTACTTTGTTTGTGTATAATGTTCCGTTGTAAACCCATGAGACATAAGCGTCAAATGTTGTCACGTTGGGGATGGTAACCGTGGTGTTAACGAAGCCAAATTGTTCAGGCAATAGGTCGCGTACAGGCGAGTCTTGAACCCAGCATACATTAAGAGTTATTTCTGTGGCGTTCGGTAGCTCTGGAAAGCGCAGGTGAAAATAGACTTGCTCCGCAGTTTTTTGACCAAAATTAGCGATCATTCCAAAGATGTGCATCGAAGTTGGAGATAATCTATTAAACTTGAATAATGACGCCTTGACGTCAGGCGCAGTCTCTTTTGTCAGCAACTTTTGCCAGCGCTCATAATAATAGTTTTTCAAAGATACTGCATCGTTGTAAGCAGTTTGCAATCGTCTCAGTTCTTCCTCCACTTGAAATTTTGCATTGTACAACTGTCTTAGCTCTTCTTCCACCTGAAATTTCGCATTGTAAAGTTCTAAGTTCTTCTTCAACTTGAAGCTTTGAATCAAGAATTCCCTGAATTTCCGTCTTGAGACTGCCCCTTTCTGCTTCTAGAGATTTCACATACAAGTTTTGTTGATATATTATGACGCTGGGGACAACAATAAGTACCAAAAACAATACTCCGACAATTATCATGCTCTTTGACAAAGTAGCACCCCTTGTTATCCAATTTCCCCTTAGGTTTTACTATAAAAATGTTAATTAATTGCACTTATAGCTTTTTTATTAACTAAAAATTAGCTAAATTTCACTTTTGGTGCGGTCGCCGGGATTTGAACCCGGGTCGTCAGCGTGGGAGGCTGATGTCCTAGCCAAACTAGACTACGACCGCAAGGGCACACATAAACATGCACAGATTAAACTTAAACTTTTATCCCGCAAGGCAATAGCAACTATTATCTGCTACAAGCAAGAAAGGGAATGGCAGCAGGAGAACAATTGCGTCATGGTTAAAAATTTCACTTACGCTGATGCGGGAGTGAACCGTAAGCAGCGCGCAGAATCCAAGAAAGCGCTGAAGCGACTGCAGGAAACCTACAGGTACAGCCGCCACGGCACGGTGCTACAGCTACCTTACGGCAACATCTTCCCATTAGGCGAAGGCGTCTACTTGGACCTTGTCATCGAAGGCGTCGGCACCAAAGTGCTGCTTGCGCAGCTGGCAGGAAAATATGACACGATAGGCGTTGACGCCGTTGCCATGGCAGTTAATGACGTGATACGCTCAGGCGCAGCGCCGCTGGCGTTAGCCGACAACATCCACGCGCAAGTCAGCGACCCCAAGCTTGTGCGGGAATGGCTTGAGGGCATAGCCCGCGGCGCAGAGGAAGCCGAGTGCCCCGTTACAAGCGGCGAGATAGGCGACGTAGCCGAGCTCATCAAGGGCATCGTAGAGGGGAAAGGCTTCGACATGATTGTCGCCGCCATAGGCAAAGTGGAAAAGCCCCGCGTAATCACTGGAGAAGGCATCAAGGCAGGCGACCCGATAATCGGCTTGAGGAGCAGCGGCCTCCACAGCAACGGCATAACGCTCGCACGGAAAATTCTCCTCAAGCAATGGGGCGGAAGATACGAGCCGCATGACGCGCCTGAGGCGCTTGGCAGGGAGCTCATCAGCGAGATGCTGGAGCCGACGCGCATATACGTTAAACCAGTCCTCCGATTAGCCGAGGCAGCGCACATCAAGGCGGCGGTGCACATAACAGGCGACGCATACCTTAAATTCAATAATCTTGCGCGTTTCTCGCCTGGCATAGGCTTCGAATTCAACAACTTTAAGCCTCAACCAATCTTTGACTTGATTCAGAAAACCGCCGCGGAACTCGGCTACGCCATAACGGATGAGGAAATGTTCCGCACCTTCAACATGGGCTGGGGCTTCGCAGTAATCGTTGCCAAAGCAGAGGCGGACAACGCGCTGGACGCTTTAGAAAAGGCTGGCACACAGCCAGAGCTGATTGGAACCGTAACAAGCACGCAGAAAATAGCGATAAAACATGGCGGCAAGAAAATCGTCCTGGCATAGTGCTTTGCGTTTTATGTGATGAAAGCGTTTAAATCTCAAGCGCTTACATTTTAGCCCATGAAATACCGTGCAAAAATCGAAGTCAGCCTGAAACCAGGCCACAGCGACCCCGAAGGCGAAACTACCGCGCGTTTACTGAAAGAGCTTGGTTACACGGTTAGCGCCGTGAACGTAAGCAAAGTTTACACCGTATTTCTCGAAGCAGAAACGTCTAAGGAAGCGGCGACGAAAGCGGAGGAAATGTGCCGGAAACTGCTGGCGAATCCCACAAAAGACAATTACACAATAGCGATAGAGGAGCAAAAATGAACGAGAGCCTCTACATACGCAGAAAAACCGCCTTCACACTTTACGAGGTCGCCCTAGCCAAAGCCTCGGATAGGCAGCTTTTGGAAATAAGCGGCGAGATGGGCTTATGCCTAAACCTTGAAGAGATGCGGGCGGTCAGAGATTACTTTGCGAAGGAAGGACGAAACCCCACGGATGTGGAGCTGCAAGCCATAGCGCAGACATGGAGCGAACACTGCTATCACAAAACGTTCAAAGGCAAAATCCGCATAGACAACACGATAATCAACAGCCTCTTTAAGACTTACATTGCAAAAGCCACAAAAGAAATCAACCCCCGCTGGTGCTTCAGCGTCTTCGAAGATAACGCAGGCATAATCCGCTTCGACCGGGGCTACGGCATAGCCGCCAAAGTTGAAACACACAATCACCCATCTGCGGTGGAGCCCTTCGGCGGCGCAGCCACAGGCGTCGGCGGCGTAATCCGCGACGTACTCGGTGTATGGGCTGACCCGATTGCATGCACGGACGTTTTAGGCTTCGGCCCGTTAGATTATGATTACGCAAAGCTCCCTGCAGGCGTAAAGCATCCAAAGTATGTTTATATGGGCGTTACCGCGGGCATCGGCGCCTACGGAAACAACATGGGCATCCCCACCGTGAACGGCGCCATATACTTCGACGAAAGCTACACGGGAAACGTGGTGGTCTACTGCGGCTGCGTGGGGTTGCTTCCGCTTAAAAAGTTCCGAAGAAACGCCCAGCCCGGACACGTAATAGTGCTGGCAGGCGGAAAAACAGGCCGCGACGGCATCCACGGCGTAACCTTCGCCTCCGCTGAGCTAACAGAAAAATCAGAAGAAGTCTCGCGGCCCGCGGTGCAAATCGCCGACCCCATTGAGGAGGAGAAGCTGAAGCGCGCGATAATTGAAATCCGAGACCGAGAACTCGCCTCGGCAATAACCGACCTTGGCGGAGGCGGCTTATCCTCAGCCGTAGGCGAAACCGCCAAGAAATTTGGCTGCGGCGCAAAAGTGCAGCTGGACAAAGTTCCGTTGAAGTATCCTGGCTTAGCGCCATGGGAAATATACATCTCGGAATCGCAGGAGCGAATGCTACTAACCGTTCCGCCTGAAAACCTCGAGAAAGCGCTGGAAGTTTTCGAGAAAGAAGATGTGGAAGCCACCGCGATAGGAGCGCTCACCGCGAAGCAGCGTCTTCAGCTTGCTTATCAAGGCGAGCAAGTCGCTGACGTGGACATGGAGTTTCTGTTTAAGCCGCCGGAAAGCATGAAAACCGCAGTCTACGCAACTGCAAAGCTTGAGGAGCCCGAGTTTCCAGAGCCAGCGAACCTCACTGAAACGCTTATGACACTGCTATCGGCGCCCAACATTGCCAGCAAAGAAAGCGTAGTGCGCACCTACGACCATGAAGTGAAAGGTAACACTGCGCTGAAGCCGCTGCAGGGCGAAAACAGCGGGCCAAACGACGCGGCAGTGATAAAGCCACTTGAAAACTCTTGGAAAGGCGCTGTAATCTCATGCGGCATGAACCCGAACTACGGCAAAATCGAAGCATATTGGATGGCAGCTTCCGCCATAGACGAAGCCATTCGCAACAACGTGGCAGTAGGCGGCCGCAGAATCGCGCTTCTGGACAACTTCACATGGGGCAACCCTGAAAAGCCCGAACGGCTCGGCTCACTTGTAAGGGCATGCCAAGCCTGCTATGACTATGCCACAGCCTTCCGAACACCCTTCATCTCAGGTAAGGACAGCCTCTACAACGAGTCGCCGCTGGGGCCTGTTACGCCAACGCTTCTAATCACCGCGCTGGGCATAATTCCCGACATACGATTGGTCGTTTCAATGGATTTGAAGAAGCCAGGCGACCTCCTCTACATTGTGGGTCAAACCTTCAATGAACTGGGCGGCTCAGAGTACTATAAGCTTATGGGCTATCTGGGCAAGTCAGTGCCAAAAGTGCGGGCAGCACAGGCAAAACGAACCTTCCGCGCCGTCACCAAAGCCATCGACCTAGGCCTTGTTAAAGCTTGCCATGACCTTTCAGAAGGCGGCTTGGCAGTGGCAGCGGCGGAAATGGCTTTTGCAGGCGGCTTAGGCTTAAGGCTTGACCTACGAGCAGTGCCAAATAAGCAGGTGTCTCGCAGCGATTTCCTGCTGTTTTCCGAATCTAACAGCCGCTTTCTCGTGGAAGTTGACGCGAAAGACAAGGCCGATTTTGAGGCTTTAATGCGGAATAAGGTTTATGCCCAAATAGGCGAAGTAACCGAGGACGCAAGGCTAATCATTCAAGGCTTGAATGGGAAGATTGCTGTTGATGCTTCAGTTGCTGAGCTGCAGCGTAGTTGGAAGAGAACATTAAGCAGCGAGGTGTAACGCGGTGAAGCGTGAGGAAATCCGGGTTTGCATTCTACGCGTGGGCGGAACAAACTGCGACGCTGAAACACAACGAGCATTCCAAGAGCTAGGCGTTCAAGCTGAAACCTTACACGTAAACGAACTGGCTAAACGCCGGAACCTGCTGGATTATCAAGCGCTTGTTTTCCCCGGCGGCTTCTCCTTCGGCGATTACGTGCGCGCCGGCGCTATACTGGCAAGATGGCTATCAGCCAAGCTTGACAACGAAATCAGAGCATTCGTTGACGATAACAGGCCAATTCTTGGCATATGCAACGGCTTCCAAGTTCTCGTTGAATACGGTCTGCTTCCAGGATTTGAGGGCATAAGCGAGTATCCCGAAGCTACTTTAGCCGCGAACATCCCGCAGGGCTACAACTGCCGCTGGATCTACCTAAAACAGGAAAACAGGGGCAAATGCGTGTTTACAAGCAAAGTCCCCGCGGGCAGCGTGCTCAGAATACCAGTGGCGCATTCTGAAGGGCGGTTCCTTTTCCCCCGAGAGAAGCAGCAGAAGCTACTTGCACAGCTTGTCGAAAATGACCTGCTTGTTTTCCGCTACTGCAGCAAAAGCGGAGAATACGCGGAGGGCAAGTATCCAGCAAACCCCAACGGCTCTTTCCACGACATCGCTGGCATATGCAATAGAGAAGGAACAATCTTTGGTTTGATGCCGCATCCTGAAAGGGCGTTTTACTGGTGGCAGCAGCCTGACTGGACGCGCCAAGAAAGGATGCCGCAGTACGGCGACGGAAAACTGATTTTCGAAAGCATAGTGGATTATCTAACCAAGAAGTTCTAAGTCCCGAGCGAACGGCAAACCCGCCCGCGCGCCCATTTTCAGTATACACCGCGAAGCAACAAAGTTGCCCAGCTTCCCGCATTCCTGCAAGCTTTTGCCATTAAGCAAGCCGTAAAGGAAGCCTGCGCAGAAGGCGTCGCCTGCGCCTGTAGTGTCCACAACCTTCACGTTAAGCGCCTTTATCAAATGTCTTTCGCGTCCATCCGTAACATAGCATCCGCCGCTTCCAAGCTTGACGGCAACAATTTTAACGCCTTTTTCCAGCATGAATTCAGCGCCTTTGCGGTAGTCCGCTTCCCCAGTCAAAAGCTTAAGCTCAAGGGCGTTTGGCATTAGAACATAGGTTCTTCGAATTATGGGCTCCAGCGCCGCGAAGCCTCTTCGAGCATACAACGCGCCTGGGTCGAAGCTAACCTTGACGGCTGCGGGTATGGCGTCTAAAAGTTTCTTTTGCGTTTCAAACGACTTGTCTCCTACGAAGGAGGTTAAATGCAGAAAGCGTGTTTGCGAAACATAGTCCACGTTGACTTCTTCAAAGGTTATGGTGTCGTTGACGCCTGAGTTAATATATAGCGCACGGCCGCCTTTTCTATCTACGAAACCAAAGACTGCGCCGCTTCTGCCCTGCTCCGCGTGGACTATGCCTTGCGTGTCTACACCTTCGCTGCGGAAACTTTGGAGTAGCATGTCGCCTTCTCTGTCGCAGCCAACCTTACCGATGAAGCCAACTTTGCAGCCTAACCTTGCGAGGCCGACAACGGTGTTAGCTGCTGAGCCGCCGCAGTCTTCGCTGTAATCCTCGATGAAGCTTTCTTCTTCCTCTTTGGCGATTCTGTTCACTTTGAAAAGCTTATCCACGTTAAGCGCGCCGAAGCCTATAACATCAAAGCGGCTCATGAAATCAGCTCGCGTAAGTAAATTTTGTAGTCACCTAGTTTTCCGCCGTAGTTTCCCGCGGAAACGCGCACGACGCCGTCAACATTTAGCACGGCTCGGATTCCTGCTCTCATGGCTTGCTTGACCGCATCCATCGAGACGCCGTTAATAACTATCTCGGGTATGTAGCGCACGCCCTCAGGAACCAAGGAGGCGCCCCTTAGCCGTGGCTTCAGCGAGGGGCAATATGGATGGTTCGTGGTTGGGCCTATGGCGGGGAAGCGGGTTTCAGGCTTGGAGCCGGCGGAGCACACATCAAACGGCGTAATTACGCCTGCTACTGTGTGTATGGCTTCCAGCGCTTTTCTGTCTGCCTTCTTCACGGCTTCTTTGTTTTTGCACATGACCCAAAAGTTTGCGCCCATTACGCCGCGTGCATAGCCTAGCTGCCGTTCGATGATGAAGTCGGGAATCATAAGCGGCACGACGATGATTTCGCGGTCATAGCGCTTTTCAGTCCACTCGTAGCCGTCGCCGCAGTGGCCCACCCGCTCCATCATATCCAGCTTTCCCTCTGCATTAGGCAAGGCGTCAAAAACCGCGGTGAAGGGTTTAACCAGAATGTCCTGGCGTATTCTGTAGGACAATTCGGTTTCAAACTTTTTTAAAGAAGCCTCGAAAGACGTTTGGGGGTTTATTGCTCCCCAGAACTGCAGTAGCGCGCCTTCACGATGGTCGGGCGTTTCCTCTCGGCTTAGCCATTTCTCGATTCCGCCCTCCACTCGGCCGATCACCACTGAAGGCGTTGCAGTTGCGTCTTCAGCCGCGCTGCGAACCGTGCGTTTATCGTCAGCTGTAACGATTATGCGGCAGAAAATTCCGGCGAAAGCTTCAGCATAGGTATCCTCAACTACGGGTTTAGCTGTCATTTATCCGAGCCTCCCTATGTTTTCGCCTCGCACTCGCCGTCTAAACTCGCTGCTTTCTTTGGCTATGGCATCCATGTTTTTCGCTGTTACTATTTGAACTTTAGGCAAAGTCGCAGGATACAAAGCGAAGAGCTTGCCGCGCAGACGCGGGCTAACCGTGCTGTTCTGTAGCGTTTCGTGGCTCCAGTTTGCCAGCACCGCCAATGTCCGCTGTTTTCCAAGGGCAAAGAATAGGTCAGCGATTACAGCGGTTACGATGCTGCTTTCGGATAGCACTGCGACTTCAGCGTTTTTTACCGCATACTCATTGCCATTAAATGAAACTGTTAAGCCGCCGCTGCTTCTAACGAGCTTGAAGGCTTCAACGTCGGTTATGCTGTCACCCACGTACATTACATCAGTTAGCTGCGCGCCTACACGCTCCACGGCATCTTCTATGGCTGCAGCCTTCTGGCTTCCGCCCACTGTGGTTACTTCAGAGAAGATTCGGCCTAAACCAGTGTCTGCAATCTCGCTCCAGAAAATCTTGTCCAGACGCCGAATTGTTTCCTGGTCAACTGGTGAAAAGTCTTCTATTGTTTTTGCTGCTGGAGGAATGGATATCATCGGCATCTGCGCGATTTCTTTTGCCACTTCTTTCAGCCAAGCCTTTTCCTTTTCGCTCACGCCATACTTGTCGATGCTTAATTTGGTGCAGTACGTGTTTGCATAGGGAAAATTTATGGCTCTGCAAAGCGCCTTGATATAATGCTCATAGCTTGTGCTGACGATAAAGGCGCTGGCTGCTGTCTGCACATGCTGCAGTGCTTCCCTGCTGTTTGCAATTAGAATTAGGTTTTCCGCGGAAAATTCCTCCATCTGCGCGTCAGTAACGCCGTAAGCCTTTAGGAAAGGGAGAATCAGCTTTAGCGTGCTGCCAGCAGAGTAGCCCAGCCGCTTAAAAACGTCAGCAAGCACATCGTCATACTTGCTTATGAGCGCGAAAAGTTTGTCGCCGTTTGGAACAAAATGCGCGGTTACCTCGTAGGCGTTGTCATTCTTGCTTATGGGGCCCTCGCAGTCGGATACGAAAACGGGCTTCACAGTTTACGCCTCAAATGCTCCATGTGGCTTATGCTCTGCGCTATGTGCTGCTTTGAGGCTATGTCGGTTCGGTTCCAGAGCCCGCCGCCGCTTATTGCCCGCGTGCCCTCCAATGAAATCTGCCGCGCTTCCTCGATGGTCTCGCCGAGGCCTAAAACTCCCACTGCCCTGGATTTCAACGCGTAAGTCTCGCCATCTCTGACCTCCATGGAGCCCGGGTAAACTTTGATTCTGTCACCGTATTTTTCTGCAAGCGCATAAGCCCGTGACAGGTCAACTGGCGTGTCCACCGCTGCCTTATCGACTAGGTTTGGGAAGGCATCCGCGTAGCCGCCGTAAGTAGGCGGAACCTTGTAAGTTAACACGGCCGCGGCCTTCTCCAATTCAACACGTGTTAAATTGCCTTCTAACATTCTGAAGCATAAATCAACGAAATCATCCTTTAAAAGTGGAAGAATATTAATGATTTCAGGGTCGCCTGGGCGACTGTTATTCTCAAGAACCGTTATGCCCTTTCCAGTGTGCATAAAAGCCAGATATAAGGGCACGCCCCTCAAAGCGATGCCATCGCTTATTTTCGATGCCCATTTCTCAAAAATTTTCTTGGCAAGCGCAAGCTCGCACTCCCGTTCAGCCGCTGTCAGGAAGGGCAACTTGTCATCTGCGTCCTTGTAGGCGCCCATTCCGCCTGTGTTTGGTCCCTTGTCTCCGTCGAATGCGCGCTTGTAATCTCGCGTGTCAGGCAAGGGAACCAGATGCTTGCCGTCGCAAAACGCTTGGAAACTGGATTCTTCGCCATCTACTTTTTCTTCTATTATAACCGCGCCATGCTGGAAGTTTGAGATGAAATGTTCAAAGAGTTGTTCGCGCGTGGTGAAGTGGTCTTCCCAAACGCCTACACCTTTGCCAGCCGCTGGCTTGTCAGGCTTCACCACCGCTTGGTTCTCAAGCTCATCAAGCCACTCGTAAACATCCTTCTTCACAGCGGCTATCCCATCATACTCTTGTGGGTTAAAAATTTTGAAGCGCGGATTTGCCTCCGGCGCTATTTCCTGCAGCAGCAAGCGCTGCTGAACCTTGCTGGCTTCTATGGCGTAATCCCGTAGTGGGCAGATAACTGGGATGCCTGTCCGCTGCTCCACAAGGTCGCGTACGCCCTCAATTATGGGTTTTTCAGGGCCGACCATTACAAAGTCAAGTTTGTCCTTGTTAGCCTCGGCAAACTTGCAGATTTGCTCAATGTTCAAATCAGGTATGACCACATGCTTCGTGGCCCTTTTCACATTGAACGGGTTGCGCTGCTTGTCTGCGATGTAGAGTTCCACTTTATGGTTTGGGCTTCGGGCGAAAGCGTCAACCATAGCGGCTTCTCTTGCGCCGTATGACACGACGAGTATGCCTACTTTCTCCATGAACGACACCTTCGTTAGAGAATAAACGGAAACGCTTAATTTGCTTTATCACTACGCATCTGGCTGCTCTCACAGGTTTCGTAGATTCTTCCCTTTTCTTCGTAGCCTTTAAGGAATTTTTCTCTCATCTCGTCAGCTAACTTTTGAGCATAAGGTGTAGGATATTCGCCTGTAACACATGCTAAACATAGCTCGTTGCGAGTGTGGCCTGTGGCGCGAACTAATCCCTCAATGGATTGATAGCATACGGCATCTGCGCCTATTATTTTCGCGATTTCCTCAGCATTATGCCGCGACCCTATCAGTTGCCCGTAAGTTGCCATGTCAATGCCGTAGAAGCAAGGGCCAATTATGCGTGGGAACGTCACGAACATGTAGACTTTTTGGGCGCCTGCGCGGCGCAGCTTTTCTATGATGATTTTTGTGGTGTCGCCACGGACTATGCTGTCCTCGGTAACTATGACACGTTTACCTTGAACTTTGGAGCCGAGGATGTTTACTTTGCGGTCGATTGTCGAGAAGCGCTCGTTATTCAGCAGTATGAAGGCTCTTTCGGTGACGTAGCGATGCCTTCGTGATGCACGCTCCCACCTAAGCCCAGAAGCCTCGTGGACGCCCATCGCTGAATCATCGCCTGTTTCAGGCACGGAGAGAATGATGTCTGCGTCCTTGACGATTTCCGAGTATTCCTTAACGAGGTTTCTTCCAAAATCTTCGCGGATTTCGTAAACGTATTTGCCGTCAATCCTTGAGTCAGGCCTTGCGAAGTAAGCGTATTCAAAAGCGCAGAACGCCTTGCGCGGATTCTTAACGAGTTGGATGCGCTCGAAGCCCTCTTTTGAAACTTTCACGAGTTCTCCTGGTTCAAGCTCGAAATCTCTGATGAAACCATTCATGTCTAAGCTTACGGTTTCTGAGGAAAACGCGTAGGTCGCGCCGTCTGGGCTGTGTCCAGCGCAAAGCGGCTTTATGCCATGCGGATCTTTAAACGCGAAAAGCTCTCCGGTTCCAGTTATGCCAGATACGGAAAATGCTCCGTCAAGGCTTTGCATGCATGCTTTAACTGCATCTGGCAAGTTTCCATTTCGGTAAAATTCAAGTAACAATTTCTGGCAAATTATGTCAGAATCGCAACCGTAAGAGAAACCTGGAAAACGCTGCGATAACTCCTTTTTTATAACCATGGCATTGGCGATGTTGCCGTTAAATGAAATCGCAAGTTTTAGTCCATTTATCGAGGCGGTGGCCGGTTGAGTGCCCTGAATTATTGATGCCTCATCACTTTTTCCTGAAGTGGTATATCGTACGTTGCCTAAGCCTACGTGCCCTGGCAGTTGCTTGAGCCATCGTTGTATGCTGCTAGCGCCTAATTTGGGCACTAACCCGAGTTTCTTGTGTATGTACACTCGCCCATTATCATAAGTGAGAAAACCATGGGACTGATGCCCTCGATGGTTTTGGGCGCGTAGTCCCCAATAAATATACGGAAGTACCGCTTCGCCTTTAAAGCTTATTGCGCTGAATACACCGCAGCCTATGCTAGGTCCCTTCTTACAGTGGAAGGTAAAAGAAAAATGGGGTTTATCAGCTTTTAGCACATCTTTAATTAAAAAGCATGGAAAAAGAGAATTGAACTAGGCAATTTTACCTTTCCAACCATTTGAATTTTGCAGTAGTTTTGCAAAATACTAAAATGCAAAAATACATGCCCAATCAGAAAACAGCGTGGATGCAAGAAAAGGCAGCTGGGTATTGCCGCGCTTTTTATGGCTTTAGTGCTTTCCGCAGTTCTTCTGCCTTGTCCGTGTATTCCCAAGTGAAGTCAGGGTCTTCTCTTCCGAAATGACCGAAGACCGCGGTTTTCCGGTATATCGGCCTGAGCAAACGCAGATGCTCTATGATCGCCTTAGGCCGCATATCAAAGTGTTTCTTTACCAGCGCCAGAATCTCGTCGTCAGGTAGCTTTCCAGTTCCGCAGGTATTCACGAACACTGATACGGGTTGCGCTAAACCGATGGCGTAGGCTATTTGAACCTCACACTCGTCTGCCAATCCAGCGGCAACTATGTTTTTGGCAATGTACCTTGCCATGTAGCTGCCTGATCTGTCTACTTTCGAGGGGTCCTTCCCTGAGAAGCATCCGCCGCCGTGGCTCCCAAAGCCGCCGTAAGTGTCCACGATTATTTTCCGCCCTGTCAGACCTGAATCCGCTAAGGTTCCTCCGATCACGAAGCGCCCTGTGCCATTAACGATGTATTTTGTCTCCGAAGTCAACATTTCCGTGGGAATAATTGCCTTGATCACTTGGTTAATTACGTCTTCTCTTACTTTTGCTTCGTCAACTTCCTCTGTATGCTGCGCAGCGATGACCACGGTGTGCACTTTTACTGGTTTTCCATCGCAATATTCCACTGTAACCTGAGATTTGCAGTCTGGCCGCAGATATGGCAGAATCTTCTGTTTTCTGCAATCCGCAAGTCTTTTGACAAGCTTGTGCGCCAGCATTATTGGCATGGGCATCAGCTCTTTTGTTTCGTTTGTGGCGTATCCGAACATCATCCCTTGGTCTCCAGCGCCTTGCTCATGGGTTTCCGTTTCATTCACTCCCCGTGCAATGTCTGGGGATTGGTCTTCTAAGGAGACTAGGATGCCACAGGTTTCCCAGTCCAATCCGTCTTTGGCGTTGTCGAATCCGATTTCTCGCAGTGTGTTTCTAACGATTTTGGGTATGGCTACGTAGCAGGATGTTGTGATTTGGCCTGTGACTATGACGTTTCCCTGCATCACCAGCGTTTCGCAGTCGACTCGTGCCTTCGGGTCTTTAGCTATGATAGCGTCCAGAATGCTGTCAGAGATTTGGTCGGCAACTTTGTCGGGGTGACCCTCGCCTACTGATTCTGAAGTAAACAAGTATTTTCCTTTTCGTCTCATAGGAACACTTCATTAAAGCTACAATTGAGCGTTTTAATAACCGCCCCTTTTTCTTAAAAGGCTTTCTACATTCCCACTTAAAATTAAACAAACTACCTTTTTATCTTGTCGCAACATCCAAAAGCGATTTTAAGCTTCTATGCAAAAAAGGAAAATTGGAGTGCCTAAACTATGAAAAAAGCTATACAAACTGAGAATGCGCCTAAACCTGTAGGCCCCTACAGCCAAGCGGTAAAGGCGGGCAATTTCATTTTTGTTTCAGGCCAATTAGCCATCGACCATAAAGAAGGCAAAATAATCGAGGGTGATATTAAGGCGCAGACTGCACAGGTTATGCGGAACATAAAGGCAATACTAAACGCCGCAAGCTACGACTTAAACGACATAGTGCAGGTCACTGTTTACCTTTCATCCATGGCGCTTTTCAGCGAATTCAACAGCGAATACGCAAAATACTTCAGTAAAGAGCCGCCAGCACGCGCCACAGTTGGGATAGAGCTTCCGTCTGGCGCCCTTGTCGAAATTTCAGCTATAGCCTACAAAGAATGAAAAACTCGTTAACATTCCTTTAGTTATGGCAGCAGTTTCTGTGTCATCAGTTACTTCTTGGAGCAGGCTACTCAACGATAAAGACATTGATAAGTTAAATGTGTCAAAAAGTATAGAGGGCATCTGCTTGTTACGAGGGCGAGGTTCAGCAATATTGCCAAATATTATCTTTAGTATATGCTTAAATGGTTGTGAGCATACTAAGTGCTTGGGTGCAAGCTCGTATGAGTGAATCAAGCGAAAAACCTCAGGAAAAACTCCCTATCTCCGAAGTATACAAGGTTATCGACTACGTTACCATTTTTAAGAGCTCGAAATGGTGGGAAGCTATCGTGCTCTACGAGTCTTATGGAAAGCGGTCGGTTGGCGTGTACCTTTGGGTTAAAAAGAATGACGCTTGGAAAAGAAAAAACAAGTTTAGCCTTAGGAATCTGGAAGAATGGAATAAAATTAAAGAAGCTATCGACAAGCTTGCTCCGAAACTTGCTGCCAAGTAAGGCTTGTAGGGTGCAATTTATCGCTTGATTTCTCGCAGGTTCTAGCCTACTCAAAAATTATTAATAATTAGCCGCTTTAAATAAGGTATGTGGCGCCGGTTATGACTTCGCAGTTGAAAAGTTTTATTGAAGGTCTTGCCAGCCCAAAGGGGCCAGGCCCGTCAACCACGTTTTCCATGTTTCATATTTTCTCGGCCTTGGAGCTTTTGGCTAAGAAGCCTATTGGCCGCAATAAGCTGGCTGAGAAATTAAGTGTGGGTGATGGTGCCATCCGCACGATAGTAAGCCGCCTTAAAGATGCGGGTTTAATCGTAACCTCGAGAGAAGGTTGTAAGCTCACAGAGAAGGGGCTTAGCGTTTGGAAGGGTCTTGAAGAAGCTTTCCCCGTAAGAGTTGAAATGGAACGGACATCGCTAACAACCTCAGAGTACAATTATGCCTTTTTAGTTAAGAATAAAGGGCATAAAGTGAAGTCTGGCATAGAGCAGCGGGATGCAGCTATAATGGGCGGTGCGAAACGTGCGCTCGTTATAGTCTGTAAAAAGGGTCATTTGTCTATCGAGTCAGTAAGCGACAGTATAGAGAAAGATTTTCCAGATGCGGCAAAGCGAATTCTTCAAGTTCTCAAGCCTGAAAGCAACGATGTTATAATAATCGCTGGCGCCGATAGCCCCCTCAAGGCTAAACGCGGCGCTTTTGCTGCAAGCTGGGTGCTATTAAGCGACTAAAAGAAGACACAGAAAGAACACAGAACTCGAGTGGCGGGGTTAGTATGTATATTTGTCTCCGCCGACGAGTATCCGCTCCAGCGCCATGTTGAAGTTGATGAAGCCATCGTTTGTTTTGGCTGACACAGGCATCAACATGAATTTTAAGCCAAGCTGAGTAATCGCCCGCATCATGTTCCTGCTGAAGAGGCGCTTCATATCTTCCAGTTTCTGCTCGATTGCGTACTCTAAGGCTTTAGGGTTAGCTGACCAATCGATGATTTTATCCACTTCATTTTTTGGAAGCAAGTCACATTTAGAAAGAAGATGCAGCTGAGGCTGGAAAAAGCGGTTATACACTGCCGCTGAGAGAAACATGTTAGAGACATAGTTAAGCGGATTAACTGAGAAAACAGCGTCGAACAAGTAAACTATCGCCTTGGACTCTTTTGTTAACTCATTTACAATGTAGGGACCACTTGCTCTGAAAGCGAAAAGCTCCATCTGCCCCGGCGTGTCTACCAGAACAATATCTGCTTTTAAGTCTTCGACTTCTCTTGTGATGTTTTCGATTTCGTCTGCTATAAGATCCGCGGCCATTATTAAGGCGCCGTTAGGTCCTAAACCATAATTTTCCATTAAGGCGACGACATCCACGTAATTCCGCACGTCCACGTCAGGCGAATAGGGAAGCGTTAATGCGCCTGGATCTAGGTTTACGACTGCGACGTCTTGTTTGGACATTTTCAGCCAATCGCTGAAGGCGGCTGTAAACAGCGATTTGCCCGAACCTGCAGTTCCAATTATGAATGCAACAGGCATGTTTGTTCCTCCTTTTTCTGTGCGGTTCTATAAGTTTGAGTGTAATAACTTTTCTGTTGCCAATATTTATTCCTATGCAGCTCTAATGTTGCCTCCACTTTTAAGGCCCTTTTAACCGTGGTAAATGCTTGTGGCTGCAAAATAGCTTTTCTAACGTGACTTTTTCCTCATGCTAGTTTAAACAAGTTTTTTATGCGCTTAGCACGTTATATGGTTAGTGAGAGGCGAACAGTTTGAGCGAAGAAAATGTTATCGAAGTTGGCCGTGTAACTCATTTCTTCTCTAAAATTAGCGTTGCCGTAGTTGAGTTAACTGCACCTTTAGCTGTGGGCGACCGCATTCTTGTTAAGGGACCATTAACCGATTTTGAGCAGGTAGTTGAGTCCATGCAAATTGAGCATAAGAACATTCAAAGAGCAGAGGCAGGACAGAGCATAGGCTTGAAGCTGGCGCAGCATGCACGAGAAAAAGACGTGGTTTACAAGAAACTTTAACTCTTTTTTCTTATTTTATGGGCATGGCATAAGCTGAGTATTTAATGGGTATTTGGCGTTTTATTCTAAATTGAGGAGACCTTGAATCTGTATGGTCAATTCATAATGCTTTATTGGCTACTTGCAATTATTGCTGCATTGTGTTTCACGCGTGAACATTGAGAAACCAACTCAATTTACTGCGGGGGAAAGAATGCCGCGTAATTGCCGAGAAAGCAATAGCAGTAACTTCATGGCTCTCCTAAACTTTCTTGCTGATCCGACAGTTATCGTTGACGAAAAAGGAAACTTTTTGGCGGTAAATGATGCAGCAGAAAGCTTGTCTGGTGTAAGCAAAAAAGAATTGATCGACAAGAACTTTTTGGAAATGAAGATTTTAACACCCGAATCCAAAGCGCTTCTATTGGAAAACCTAAGAAAGAGGCTTCAAGGCTTGCATATTGAGCCTTATGAAATTAGCTTAATCGATAGAGAAGGACAAACGCGGTATTTTGAATTGAAGGCAAAAAGGATTGATTACGCTGGACAACCCGCGGATGTTGTAATATTACGCGACATTACTCGCAGAAAAGAAAACTTGAGACGCTTAAAGGAATATGCTGAGCGAATGGAAGAGCTCGTAAGTGAGAAAGTTAAGCAGATTAGGGAAAGCGAAGAAAAGTACCGCGAATTAATTAACAAAATGAATGATACTGTCTGGGTTATCGGTCTTGACGGCAAATTCATCGACGTTAATGATGCCGCCGTCAGGGTTCTCGGATATTCAAGAGCTGAGCTGCTCCGCATGGGCCCGTCAGACATCGACAGTAGCTTAACTAAGGAGCAAATTCTTAACCTAATCAGAAACATGCCTGCTGATCATATACAGGTTTTTGAGACAACGCATAGAACCAAAGAGGGAAAAGAAATTCCTGTGGAAATCAGCTCTAGCCTTATAACTTATCAGGGAAAGCAAGCAATTCTAAGCATTGCAAGAGAAATCACTGAGCGTAAGAAAATGGCAGAGGTCATCAAGCGGGAGCGCGACTTGCTTGAGGCAGTTACGGAGAACGTTGGCGCAGGCTTGGTCATTATCAGCAGAGACTATCGCATATTATGGGCTAACAAGTACTTGCGGCAATACAATCCTGGCTGCGAAGGCAAAATTTGCTATTCCACGTTTAACCACTTAACTACGGTCTGCCCTGACTGCGGCGTAAGAAAAATTTTTGAGGAAGGCGCAAGCCTTGATAGGCATGAGTATGCTTTTACGGGCATAGATGGCAAGCCAATGTGGGCTGAGCTTATTGCGACGCCGATTAGGGATGAAAGGGGCAATGTGGTTGCTGCTTTGGAGTTAACAGTTGACATCACGGAGAAGAAGCAGCTACAAAACAAGTTGAAGGAATACTCTGAAAAACTGGAGCATCTGGTTGAGCAGCGAACCGCGCAACTGCGAGAGGCACAATCCAAACTACTCAAGGCTGAGCGGCTTGCTACAATCGGCGAATTAGCTGCGATGGTTGGGCATGACCTGCGCAACCCACTGACAGGCATAATGGGCGCGGCTTATTATTTGAAAACCAAGTATAGTGCAGAATTAGGCGCTAATGGCAAAGAAATGCTTGAGACCATTGAAAAAGCCATTCGATACTCAAACAAGATCATAAATGACCTGATGGAATACTCGCGAGATTTAAAACTTGAATACACAGAGACTAACCCAAAGATAATTTTGCAAGATGCCCTCTCTAGGATAGAAGTTCCCGAGAAAATATCTGTTGTAGATTCCACGAATGCGAGGCTAAAATTCAAGGCTGACAAAGAAAAAATGCGCGATGTTTTCGTCAGAATAATTCAAAATGCCATTGACGCCATGCCTAAAGGAGGAACCGTATCAATAACCAGCAGGAAAGTAAACGGCAAATTGGAAATTACTTTCAAAGACACAGGCGCGGGCATGTCAAAGGAAACCTTAAGCAAACTCGAAGGCGGAGTTCCACTATTCACTACGAAGGCGAGGGGAATGGGTTTCGGCTTGCCCATTTGCAGACGCATAGTCGAGGCGCATGGCGGAAAAATCCACGTTGAAAGCACAATAAAGAAGGGAACAGCCGTCACCATTATAATCCCAGTTAAACCTAAAACGGAGCGCACGAGGAAAGAGAACTGGATTATAAACAAGGGTGATGGCGCGTTAGTGTTTAGTGGCGTCTAAAACTATGTAGAGAATGTTGTTGCCGCGCAGCAGGACGTTTCCATAGTTTGTAAGCGGCTGGTCATCCTTGCTTTCCGTGGCGCCTTCCAAAAGTATGTTCATGTGACCATCACACTTAATCATTTTACCCTTATATTCACAACCGTTCTTGAGAACAACCTCGATGTTCCCATGCAACTGTTTAATGAGGACATTTAGCGGTTTCTTGCTTGGTTCCATTACAACACCGTGTTCCAATAGCTGATATATGCATAAGCAAAACCCATCAGATATAAAAATTTTATGAAAAATAAACGCAGAGTACCGTGGAGAACCACTGCTTAGCGAAACTAGTTTCTATGCAGCGACGGCTGTGCCAGCGCCCCGGAATAGACCCTCTATAGGTTTCTGCAATGAATCTCTATCAGCCGCCAAATATGAAGGCACTTTATGCTGCTTGGATATGTGCTATTACCTAAAATTGCAATTACCAAGTAGAAACCGTTTTGAACATAACGTTTGGCGCATAAGCAAGGGGCACAAGCAACGCTGATATATCAGCATACTTCAAGAAAATTAGTGCCTTTCCCTTGAAACTTGGTCCGGCTGTACCAGCATCTTTAATTGTATGGTTTCGAAATGTGAAGGTAAGATGAAGAAAATAAGATTGCTCGCTACGATTTCTAGAGTGGAGTTTCTTTTGCCGAATCTGGGTTCACTTATTATGGGGCTTGCATGGGGTGCTCATCCGCCTTTGGGTCTGATTGATGGGTTAATTTTGATTGTTCTGTCTTTTTTGATAATAAACTTGAGTTCTGCAATAGGGGCGCAGGCAAATTCGCTTTATGATTATGAGTTGGACTTGAAAGATGAGAGAAAAAAAGATTTGGTGCAGGCGTTAGAATCTTTCGGGCAGAGAAAACTCAAATTTGTTTTGATTATCGAGTTCTCCCTTGCGCTTATCCTGGTTTCAATTTTCGCGATAATATATCAAAAATGGATGTTAATTCCATTGTGGATAGCGGGCATTTCTTTAGGCGTTGTTTATTCAGCGCCGCCTTTGAGGCTGAAAGCCAGATCTTGGATCGCGCCTATATCGTTAATGATAGTTTTGGCTGTATGCCCAGTATTATTTGCGTTTTACACTTTTACTTTTGAGTTGTCTCTTTTTTTTATCTTAGCCTTTTCAGGTTTGGCTTTAACTGTTTACGGAGTTATTATTCCCACTGAACTCAGGGATTATTTCGGGGACAAAGCTATGGGCATTCAAACTTTTACTGTACGCTTGGGGCTTTCCAGATCCGCGCTGTTGGGGATAATTCTGTTAAGTATTGGCTCATTGTTTACGGGAACGGCTCTTTTTCTGGAGTGGAGCGTAGACCAACAAGTATGGCTTAGTGTATTTCTTTTGGGGATACCCGTATCGGTCTTGTTTGTTCTAAACAAACTCTGGCATCTCTATTCCCTTTCAAAGAGCTATGAAACTTCTCATGATAGCGCTGAGTTAAGAGAGAGAATTGTTGATTTAGCTTCAGATAATCCAAAATGGATAATGATGGTTACACAGACATACAGCATATTATCCGTTTTGCTTCTTGCAAGCAAATTCCTCTTTTAACTCTCAGTCTCTTTGATAGTTTGTTCTATTTTTTGTTTGGGTGTGTTGTACCTATGGATGTCCAGTTTATTGTTTTCGTCAAATAGGCTAGCTATATTTTTGCAGCTAGTTTGCCTTTCACAGCGTTACGTTGACAATATTCATATTAGACTGGGACGCTATTTTAATAGCGGGGGATGATGTCGCCGTCCCAGCCTTAGGGCAAAGTAATTCTTTTGGTTCTTCTTTTCTTGTTTCTTCACTCATTGTTCATCTCTCCCATTGCTGGGTATTCTCTCAATTGTTTGATTTGGGTATTTAGATTTTTTCGCGCTGTTTTTGGCTTATCATTTTTCATCATTCCTTGTTGGGATTGATATGCGTCCCTTCCGTGCGCCCGTTCCGAGAGAGTAAACTTTTAGTCGGGACGACCTTCTGGCTGAAACAGAAGGGAAAAGTTTACCTTGAGGACTGCGAGAGCAGAGGGCGCTTTGAGTGGGAAAAGCGTGGTTTTTGAGGAAATGACGTTGTGTTGGCTGTGTGTCATTCCTGTGTTGGTCTTTGACTGCGTTGCCCTTCACTGTAAGAGAGGGCACAAGTGGTCTGTTCCAGAGCGCAAGGGCACGTGTTTTTCTTGCGCGCTGGGCAATTCTTGGTAATTGCTGGGTTCTTTTGGTAGCTTTTCTTCCCTAAAGAAAAGTACTTAATGGAGTTTTTCTTCCGAAGCTTGGATTTATGTTTCTACTGCTTGTCTGCATCTTTGCCTTTTTCGTTGTCGATTGCACTACTAATAGGGAGTGATTTCCTAAGACCTTTGATAAGTCCTTTGAAGCTGAATGCAGAGCTTTTCTGAATAGCTTGGTGGATGAGGGTTCCTATCTTCTCTAAATCGATGTCATCTACATTTTTGCCTTTTATCTTTATAGTTCTTGTTTCATTGAATTTTTCAAGGCTGATTCGGTATGCATTATTTTTATCATTCGGAAAATGTTCTTCCCAATCCCTAGCAAAATGTTCTAGAAGTGCCAATCGTTGCCATTCATTCTTTGGTATTGGGAGTTCTATCACAATCTCCTTTTCCAAGGGTTGAATAGTTTGCTCTCCAGTTTTTGCACGCCATATTCCTTGGTCACTTTCAACTTTTCCCATGAGATAAAGAGAATTGAGGTCGCGGTAAACCACGGTTTTATGAATTTGGAGTTTGCTTGCGATTTCAATAGCTCTGATGCCTTTCGTGCTACTTTGTAGCACCAATTTGTAGATTTTGTCTCTTCTCTCCATGGCTTTATGGTCTTTTCGGTTCGACATAGTAGCTACACAATGGAAAATACGGACAGTAGCTACATATCCTTTGTGGTTAAACGTGATTCCGACATTATGTAAACAGAGTTACGGCGGGGTTGCTCCTGAGCTTGAAGTGCGAGATGACTTCTGGAGTTATGGAGAGTATGTGCTGGTTGGTCATGGTGAGCAGACTAATTCTGAGTGTGGCAAGTTTAAGCGGTTTGAGGGGTGTTTGAATGTTGAATTGCATAATCAAGTTCGTTGGTTTTATCCTGATTTGCCTAAGGATTCTGTGTATGTTAGGTCTGTTTATCAGTCGTGCGATAAACCAACGTGCCCCGTTTGTTTTAAGTATGGTTGGGCTGTGAGAGAGGCTACTCGCATGGAGAAGCGTTTGCAAGAGGCTTCCAAGCGTTTCGGGTTAGTCGAACATATTGTTGTGTCCGTGCCTAAGAAAGAGTACGGTTCGAGTCTTGAGGCTCTACGCAAAAGGGCTGTCAAGATTCTTTCTAATCGTGGTGTGATTGGTGGCTCTATGATTTTTCATGCTTTTCGTTATCGTAATAGGCATGTAAGTCGTGAAACTGGCTTGCCTATTGGTTGGTATTGGAATCCTCATTTTCACGTTTTGGGGTTTGTTGGTGGTGAAGGCTATGGCAAGTGTAGGCGTTGTAAGGGTGCGGATTGTTACGCTTGTGGCGGGTTTGAGGGCGTAACGAGGCGTGAGAATAAGAAGGATGGTTGGATTGTTAGGGTTTTGGAGAAGCGCAAGACGGTTGGCGGTACTGCTTGGTATCAGCTCAACCATTCAAGCATAAAGCGTGGTGTTAAGAAGTCTCATGCTGCTACATGGTTTGGCGTTTGCTCCTATCGAAAGTTGCATTTGATTAATGGGAAAGATGTTGGTATAAAACATAAGTGTCCTTTGTGCGCTTCTGAGTTGGTTCGTGTTCGTTATTTAGGTGTTTTTTCTGAATTGTCGATTTCTCGTCGTGGTGCAATAGTGAGCATGTTTGGGGATAAAGGTGAACCTCTTTGGGAAGTTGTCGCTGAGAGAAAGTTTAGTCGGGGTAGCGGTAGCTATGAATCGCCAATTTAGGCGCAGAATTGAGCGTGAATGGAATAAAATTAAGCTTGGAAAGGTTTGCACGAAGTTTGTGGAGCGTAATGGCTTGTTTACTGTTCCGTATATTATTTATTTTCAAGCGGTTAAGGTTTGGGATGATTTAATGTGCGTTTATAATATAGGCATGTTTGAATTTAAGGAAGGTTTTGGTTATCTTGAGCGCGTTACCGTTTGTCAATTTGTTAACAGCTTCTTTAGAAGTTTAGGTTCTATACCGCTTGGTTTTGTTTCTGAGGAAAATTTAGAGAATGGTGAAGAAATCTCATTATAAAATTGGAAGACCTGCAGTTCTTCTTCATCTGCCAAATCTTTAAAAAGTGAAAAACCAATAGAAAAAAGAGTGAATTGAATGCCTAAAAAGTCGATGTGGGATAGCCGACTATGGAAAATTGTGTTAGCCATAGGAACAATACTGGGAATTATCGTATCCCTGCTTACCATATTTGACGCTTTGGGAAAAGTAGCTTTCTGGGCTACTCTGAATAATTTTCTAACATCTTCCGTTTCAGTTTATGTCGTTCTGGTACTGTTGCCTGTGATTGTCATTCTGATTTACTCAGTAGGGAGAATTAGAAAACGTGAAAGCTGTATTTTGGATTTTGAAGATGCGAGGCACATAGCAATCTTATGCCAAACACCCAGAACAACTGATTTTTTGAGGCAGCAATACGATTATTGGCAACGTCAAAGCCGAGTAGTTGTTCTCGGCGGTTACGGGTTTGATGATTACATGAAACGACTGGAGAAACAAGACTTCCTCAAATATCAAAATGGAACATGGCAAGTCACACAAAAAGCGTTAGACTACATAGCCAAATATCATGGTGGATAGTTTCACAATACTATAGTTCGTTATTTTCGTCAGTTGAAAGTCTTTCTTGCGTAACGTTTGGCTTTGCGCGGAACGTTCGGCGCGCAAGCGGAGCGACGCGCCGTGTATGTTGTGGATAAAGAAAAATAAGGAGTTTATTTGCGCTTTTAAATAGTTTTGCTCTGTCCGTTTCTCTGAGGTATCTAAATCCATTTTCTATTAGTTGTGTGACTTTTGTTATGTTGTTTGCTGTTCAACAATAACTCGTCTCATATAATCCTATTAACCGAGCTTCTATTTCAAGTGCAACCATGGAGACAAGATATATATTTGCTCATGCATATATTCCTGAAACTAGAGGTTTAAATGCAATGAGCGTAGTCACGAAAGCGAAAATAAACCTGAAAGAAGGAACAATCGAGCTAGAAGGAAGCGAAGCCTTCGTAACCAAATATCTTGACGCATTCAAAAAGGACATTCAGAGTTCAGGATTCACCACGACAACATCGACTCAAGAGGTTACAACTGCTCTAGCAGGAAAAGGCAAACAAAAGAGAAAAAGAGGAGCAGGACTTGTTCAGAGAATCCCCCCGATTCCGTTGGACCTTAAAGCGAAAGGAAACGAGAAACCAGCATTAAAAGACCTCTTCAAAAGCAAGAATCCTAAGACCAACATGGAGAAAATAACGCTCTTTGCATATTACTTAGATAAATATCTTGGAATAGGAGAAATGCAAGCGGGTCATGCAGTCTCGTGCTACAATGAAGTTGGAGCAAGAATACCGAGCATACCCGATACATTCCGCAACGCCGAAAGACTCAAAGGTTATGTTGAAGTTAAAGAAAACCCCATTCGATGCAGTATTACGACTACTGGCATAAACCTTGTAGAACACGACTTGCCGAGAAAGGAAAATGTTACAGCAGATAAGACAGCAGCTTGAGCAGACTTTTAGTAAAGAGTTGCTTGACAAACTATTCGAGTCGTATCAATTGGCGAATGAGCATTATTATCTTGGCAAGCACAGACCATGCTGTTCTGAAGGGGGAAGATTTGCAGAAGTCGCATTTAGAATGCTTCAGCAAGTCACTATAGGAAAATATATTCCACTAGGGGAAGCAATAGTTAATTTCAGAAATGAAGTTTTAGAGCTTGAAAAAGCCGATAAAGACAAGTTTCCAGTATCTATCAGAATTCAGATTCCTAGAACCTTACAAGTTATTTATGACATTAGAAATAAACGTGATGTCGGTCATGTCGGCGGTGATGTTGATTCAAATTCTATGGATGCTACACTTTCATTGGTTTGCTGTAATTGGGTCATGACTGAATTCATAAGAATCTATTATACTTCAGACATTAATACTGCTCAGAATTTGGTTAATTCTTTGGTGAAAATCAGAATTCCTTTGATTCAGGATTTTAATGGATTTTTGAAGATACTGAAGCCAGAGCTGAAACTGCCAGAAAAAATTTTGGCTTTTTTGTATTATCGTGGTTCTGAAGGAGCTACAGTTAAAGAATTGAATCATTGGCTTGCAAACAGGATTCAGACGGGTTACATGAACTTAACTTTAGGCAAGCTTGAGCACGAAAAGGCGTATGTCCATAGAGAAGGTGACCGTTACTTCATTACTGATACTGGAAGAAAATTTGTCGCCGAAAACATACCTTTCAATGTCTAGTTGCTTTTCCTTTAAACTTGGGATGCCGTTTTTCCTTACATTCTCACATAAGGCTCTTTGTTAATAGTTTTAACTAGGTCATGTGCTAATGGCTGAAGCATAAATGTTGATAGAAAAAAGGTTGTTTTTATTTTCATTTGCGTTTTCGGAAGATTTTAATTCCGTCCATTTCGGTGACGTATTCAAAGCCTGTTTCTACTAGGTTGGTGGCTTCGGTGATGTTTTTGGCTGTTTTGCAGGTGTATTCATCGTTTCCCAAGTTTTCAAGTAGTTGCGTGTAGCGCAGTGTGGTTCTTAGGTCTTTGTGTCCTAAGAGTTGTTTGATGTATAGTAGGTCTTTGGTTTTGTGGTATTCCATTGAGGCTTTAAAGTGTCTGTAGTCGTAGAGTCGTATTGTTTTGAAGGTTGGGTCTTGGAGTTTTTCGGCTAATCTGTTTCTGAGTCTGCGGTAGGCTTCGCTTATGTTTTCTGACTCGGTTGGGAATAGTCTGTCATTTGCATTCAGGTGTTTTTTGTTGATGTACTGTTTGAGCATTTCTAAGGTGTTTGGTTTGAGTTTTCCGTTTCTTCCTATGGTGTGTTTTGCGCCTGTTATGTTGACTATTCCGTTTTGTAGGTTGATGTCTGCGACTGTTAGCCATGTGAGTTCTATGGGTCTTGAGCCTAAGTCTCTTGACATTGATAGTATGAGTGCCATGCGTGGTGTTGCTTGTGATATGAGCATGTTTACTTTTTCTTCTGTTGGTATTTTTGGGAGCTTGTCGTATCTTGCGTAGAATGGTTTGTTCCATTGTTGTCCCATTGAGCGCATGAATATGTCATAAACTTCTATTAGGCATTCCTTGAAGGCGTTGCTACATTTCTTGTTTGCTACGAATATTTTTACGCTTTCTGGGTCTGCTAAATGGCAATTCTTTTGCAGGTGTTTTAATCTCTTCGCTGTTGCCTTGATTGTTGAATCTTCATATGCTTCCTTTTTCATCCAGAGCATTACATTTAAAATAGTGGGGGACGTTGTTAAAACATCGGGGGATGATGTCGCCGTCCCAGTCTGACGGGGAAGATGAAGAAGGACTTTGACAGACCCCTTTTGTTTGCTGGTGAGAAGCAGGTGTTTGTTGTTGTGTTTCGTGGAGTTTTCTGTGTGTTTCAGGCATGCTGAATCCAGCGTAAAGTTTTTATATTACAGTTTTTCCATGTATATTTTGGCTATACAAATAAAAGTTGTATAGTTAACATGGAGGTGATGTGGCATGGTTACCCGGAAAACAAGAGTAACCGAAAGCACCGTATCACCTGAAACTGCTCTGGCGAGGTGGACGGACCCATTCAGCATATCAAGGCAGTTCGACCGCTTATTCGAGGAATTCCGCAGATCCTTCGATGACCTGCTAAGGCCATTCTTCCCCATAGCACCCACAATCGCTGAAGCACCAGCGTTGCCGACGCGATATGCCGCAGTTGACTTAATTGACAACGGCGACTCCTACATTGTCACAGCCGAGCTGCCAGGATTCAGCAAGGACATGGTTGACGTTCAAGTCACCAAAGACGGCGTTACCATCAGAGCCGAACGCAAAGAAGAAAAAGAAGAGAAGCGCAGGAACTACGTTCACCGTGAAAGAGCCTACTCCTCAATGCAAAGATACATTGCCTTCCCAGAGGAAGTCATACCAGCAAAGGCCGAGGGCTCAATGAAGGACGGCGTGCTTGAGCTGAGAGTACCGAAGAAAGAGCCGAAGGCTGCTGAGGCTCCGCACAAGGTTGAGCTGAAGTGAAACCGTCCCGCCTCGCCCAAATTTTTTTTCTGTTAACGCGTGGTGAAGATGATGGTTAATTCTTCTCAAATTGACGCTATCCTTACCGCGATTGAGAATCCAATTAGGCGGAGAATAATCAAGCGTTTAAGCCAAGAGCCAAGCTATCCGCTTGAGATAGCCAAGGAGCTAGGCATAGGACAGCAGCTTGTTGCCGCGCATCTAGCCATGATGGAACGCCACGGCATTGTTTCCTCCAGCTTGGAAGATAGCCCATACGGTCCTAAGCGTAGACTCTACTTCCTCAACAAATCAGCATGCGTAACAATCAGTTTTGGGCCTCACCTTTACAACGAGCAGGTTTTCGCTTTCGAAAGCTTACCAAACAATCTTTCCAAAGACTACGACGCCCTCCTGCGCAGAATTAGCGAATCTAAGCAAAATGAAAGCTTGGAGAGTTTATATAAGCTTATAACAGAAATAGATGAGAAAATCTCAAGAATTGAGGATGAAAGGACTGCGCTGCTTTACATCAGAAACCTCGCTATGAAAAGAGTCGCCGATATACTGAATACACAGGCAAGGTCAACAGTTGAAAAAAGAATTCTGTACTTCTTGCTGGATGAAAGATGTGAAGACATCGAGAAAATCTCAACAGACCTAAACTTGAGAGAAGCAGTGATACGGGAAACCCTGAAGAAACTGAAAAACGAAATACCCTTCAACCTATAACCAATTAGTCGCTACAAAATGATGCGCTAAAATGCCTTTACCCCGCTCATTAGCTTTTTTAGGCGTCAAAGGCCTACGAGGAGCACAGCAATTATGCCGCTTAGAAAAACTCCGTCAAACGTTCCGGCGCCGCCTATGCTGGCTATTGGTGCGCCGAGTTTAGGTATGCTACTCAAGTTTAACAAATCCGCGCCTATGAGCGTGCCAAGTACGCCGGAGACGTAAGCAATTATCTGCGGTTGAGCAGGCGACAGAAAAAGAGCTATGGCTGCCGCAGCTAAAGGTGGAAGAAAGGCGGGAGTAACTATGCCTACGCCTTTTACAGGCTTCGCTACCGCATATGTGAATAGGGCAACTGTTGCTACGCCGATTAGGCTATAGAATATCATTAAGGGCTCAGCTTTGCTGAGCAGGTAGAGGCTGACGGCTGATGGTATTAGCGCGCCGCCGACGTTAACCGCAACCGTGGTGACTGCCGTTTCGTATTCCACGTAGGGGATTCTGTAAGTTACCCACAAGTATCTCACGTATTCCTCCCTTATTATGGGCACTACAGTCTTGATTTTCATTAATGGAATGTTAATTGTGCTTCCGAACAGGGTGCATGCCAGGATTAGGAATACTGTCATGGGTGTGAAGCCAATGTTTGCGAATGCCACGCTGACTGCACCGAGGAAGATTAGGCCGGTAACGAATATTAGAAGCAAGAAGAGAATGGCGAAGATTCTGGCGCTGTGATGAAAATAGATTGTTCTGCTCATTTACTCGCAACCTACAGAGATTCAAGCGTTGTCTGTTAGTTAATGCTTTTGTTCCTTTTCTGCGTTATACGCTTTAGCTGAGGCATGTAGTATGGTAGATACAAAAGGAACTGCGAGAAGTTTACAGAGGGCGAAAGCTCACTAATCTATTGATAGCATAGTTTTAGAAGCTATTATTTAGCAGGATTTTTAAAGATAGGTGCTTCTGGAGATATAAGCCGAAAGGAAGCCGCTATGTCATGCACTCGATCATCTTGGCACATGTGAAACATTCTTCAGGTATAGGCGTGTTTTTTGGTCGCTGCTTTAAATAGCCTAAGTGATGCGCACAAACCGGGCTACCTTCACTTTTTTCTTCAATTTCGGATTTCTGGGCGGCGTGTTCTTCCTGTTTTGCTTCTTCTGCTTCTTCGTGTTCTATGATTTTGTTGCTTTCAATGTTGCCTATTCTGGAGAGGCATCTTGGGCAGGCGTAGTATTCTTCTATGAGGTAGCCTGAGGCGATTGCGGCGAAAAGTGGTTCGCTATATTCTTGGTTGCATACGCAGCATTTGGCGGGCGTGTGGGTTTCGGGTAGTGTTTGGTTGTCGGTTTCTGGTTTTAGGGGGAGGTTTTTTTGCATTTTTATCCCTTTTTCTGCCGAAACAGTGTGTATAAAATATTAATATTTAATAAACCTTTTTGGGGAAACGTACAACAAAAATACGCCAAACCGCCCCACAACAACACAAACCCGCCTTTTCAACACGCAACAAACATGAAATGGGCCGGGCCGGATTCGAACCGACGATCTTCGCCGCGTGAGGGCGACGTCCTAGCCAGCTAGACTACCGGCCCAATGGCTTACTGAATCACAATTACTAATTCTCCCTTCATAAAACCTTTCCCTAAAAAATAATAAAAAAGAAAATAAAAGGTGCACGGTGCTTGCCCAAATCACGAAAGCGCAAAGAACTGAAGAAATCACACAAGCACGAAGACTTCTTGCTATTCACATGCTTCCTATCCAGTGCGCTAATAGGGTACTTTCTAACACACTACTTCATCCTATTCGGCGCTTAACTCAAAACAACCACACTTTTTACTTCCTTAACCCATGGCGCAGGCACCGCTTCAGCCCTGAACCAAGCAAGCATTTCGCCCGCAATTGTAGTGTTCGAGACGGTAATGCTTTCAGCAACCAACTCCACGGTGATAACCGCCGTCTTCCTTTTCATAACTCAACCTCCACGCAACCTTACAAAAACCTTTTATCAAATAAATGCTGTTTCCCTTTCCAAATGTTTCGTTATCTGAATTAATAAAAACTCAGAATTCGAACACAAACACTCCGCTAAGTGAAGCCCAAAAATAGCGCATAACAGAAAACAATCAGAAAACTCTAAACATCCAAGATGTCGCATGCTACTAAGGTGTTCTCTTGCATAGTATTTGATATAGGTGTCTTTAGTTTGTAATGAGTTCATGCTAATAATCAACATTTCAAATAGATGAGGGCACCTAACACAATATATGAGCAACACTGGAAAACTCCTTGAAATCTCAAGATTTATGCGAATTAGTCGGAGCTATAATTGGAAATGGCAACTTGTGGTCAGATGGATCACGATACAGAATCGAGATCACTGGACATCCTCACCTTGACAGGGAATATTTTAATTACCTTTCCACGATCTCGTACCGCTTGTTTAAAAAGCTGCCATATCCATTGCGCATACATCAGAGGGCGCTACGGTGGAGACTTCAGTCTAAGGAGGCATACATTTCACTTTTAGAAATAGGGCTTCCTGCAGGTAAAGAAAAATCTCATTCAGTATCGATACCCTACTGCATACTGCAGAAGGGATGGAATTATGTTAAGTGGACAATAAGGGGCATAATGGATACTGATGGAACTATATTTTTCAGCAAGAAAACATATGAAGATCCAATTTATCCCACGCTTGAAATTAGAACATGCAGTAAAATTTTGGCAAACCAAATAACCCAAATTTTACAGCAAAACGGTTTCAGAGCAAGACCCCGCGGTAACCAAACAGAAGGTTATCATGTAGCTATATACGGCTTCAAGATGTTAAGTCTCTGGATAAAAGAAATAGGTTTCTCCAATCCTAAACACTTAGACAAAATTCAAGCGCGAAAATGTTTATATGAAAAAGATTAGTTGCATAAGAATAGCTACACATAAAGCCGAGGTAGCTCAGCCTGGGAGAGCGCTCGACTCAGTTGCCTCGTGCGGCTGAGAGCGAAGCTGAAGACCGAGTTGTCGCCGGTTCAAACCCGGCCCTCGGCACTTCTTTTATAAGTAAAAAATCTGTTATTGATTGAAAAATAACTTGCTCGTGTTTTCTTTTGACTTAGTTAACATTTATTTTGCGCGGCTGTTTTTCGCTATGTCTTCTATCGCAGCAATTGCTGCATCCACGTGTTCTCTTTCAATGCCTCTGTGTGTCACCAAGCGCACTTTATTCTCACCCATGGTTAAGGCCAGTATGCCTTTCTCCTTAAGCTTCGCGATGAACATGTCAGCCGTCATTCCCAAGCCAGAAATGTCAAAGCAGACGATGTTCGTTTGCACGCGGCTCAAGTCAATCTGAATTCCTTCTATCTTGGATATGCCCTCAGCTAGGCGCCGCGCGTTTCTGTGGTCTTCCGCCAAGCGGTCAATCATTGTTTCCAGCGCTACAATGCCGGGCGCCGCGATTATGCCTGCTTGCCGCATGCCGCCGCCTAGAATCTTGCGGATTTTCCTGGCTTTCTCGATGAATTCGCATGTGCCAACCAGCACTGAGCCGATGGGGCAGCATAGGCCCTTAGACAGGGAGAACATGAGGTTGTCAACATGCCTAGTGAATTCGCGTACATCCACCTGCAACGCGACGGCGGCGTTGAAAATTCTTGCGCCATCCAAGTAAAGCTTAAGGCCATGCGTGTGAGCCACTTCGCTTATTGCCTTAATCTGGCTGGGCCTGATGATTGTTCCGCCGTGGCGGTTATGCGTGTTCTCGAGGCATACGAGCGCGGGCTCGGGAAAATGAATGTCGCTTGGTCGTATGGCGGCTTTAACGTCTTCTGGCGTTGGCGCGCCAGCGCTGCTTTTAACTGGCCATGGCAGCAGCCCAGCTATCATGGAGATGCCGCCGACTTCGTACCAGTAAATGTGCGATTCAGCCTCGAGTATAACGAGGTCTCCGCGTTTCGTGTTGCTCATCAGCGCGATTAGGTTGGCTTGTGTTCCGCTTGTGACGAGAAGCGCGGCTTCTTTACCCATTTTTTCGGCCGCCATCTGCTCAAGCTTGTTCACTGTTGGGTCTTCTCTGAAAACGTCGTCACCTAGCTTCGCGTGGCGAATTGCTT
Organism: Candidatus Bathyarchaeota archaeon; assembly: GCA_026014545.1. Taxonomy (GTDB): domain Archaea; phylum Thermoproteota; class Bathyarchaeia; order Bathyarchaeales; family Bathycorpusculaceae; genus JAOAIV01. The sequence continues at coordinate 44,985 of JAOZIH010000006.1, read as the reverse complement.
CCAGCATCTCTTCAGTAGGCAAGGTGATTGTGTCGCTTCTCAAATCAATAATTTCTTTGACGGGCATTTCACTTCGCTCCTGCTAGATTTTAGCGTGTATCTGCTAATTAGCCTTTAATGCAGACCTATTCACGAGGCGAGCAAAATGGCGATTATTATGAGACTGGCGCCGATGCCGGAGACAAATGTGAATGCTTCTCCGAGAAAGAGCATGGAAATTGCCGTGGCAACTATTATTTCAGTTAAGAGAACAACGGTGGAAGTAACAGGCGAAATATGCCTTAAGCCTTTCAGCCATAGGTAGTAGGGAATTACCCAGCAGAAAACCGCGGTGTACAGGATGGCAAGCCAAGCGGTCGCTGGTAAAGCGCTAATGCTTTCTGTTGAAAGGGTTGCGGCGGGAAGCAACGGTAGCATCGTGAAGACAAGCAGCCATGTCATTGACTGAATTAGGTTGCTGCTCTCGTGGACCAGCGGCTTATTGTAGATTATGAAGACCGCCCAGAGAAATCCTGCCCCAATAACGAGGAAGCTGCTTAGCGTTGTCGCTGTGGCAAGTGACGCAAAATCCAAGTTTGTTGTCATCAGCACGATGCCTATGAGGCTTACAAGCACGCCTACCATTTTTTTGCCGCCTAACCGCTCCTTTAGTGTCGCTGGACTGAGTAGGGCAACCCATATGACGGTGAGGTTAACGTATAGCGACGAAGCAGCGGCAGAGGTATAGACCATGCCTACATACTGCAGCAGGTAAGCGGCGCCGTTGACTAAGCCTAAGGACAGAAGCAAGCGTTTCTTGTTAAAGCTTAAGCTGAAGTTTCTTGTTAGCAGCATTATTGCGAGCATGGTTAGTGAAGCAACGAGAAATCTTAGGAAGACAAATGTGTAGGCGTCCATGTACTGTAAACCGATTTTTATGGCGGGAAAAGACGTGCCCCACATGAAACCCGCTAAAACTGTAAGAAGCACCGCCTTTTTCTTGATGTCCGCTGAGATGTGGGTTTGCAATGAGCGATTACCTTTCTCTTCAACTCATGGCTAAGCGCGCTTTAAGGCTTTTGCCGCGAACAGCCTTGGATTGGCGCTTTTCTAAGTCTTCTCTATGAGCGCTGTGCTGTTTCCTCAGGCATTTTTACACTTCTAAAGTAATACCAAAATAGCACTATCGAGGCCACGTACAACAAGCTGGCAATCAAGAAGGGTTCAGCTAATAATCCGATGCCCATAAGCCATGCTCCAACAAATGTGCTTAAAGCGTTCGGTAACCGCCATAATGCGCCACTTATGCCGGAAACCGCGCCGCGTTCATCCTCCGCAACTAGGCCCATTATCATAGACTGCGATAGCGGGCTTGCCATGTTCATAAGCAGTGCTCTTATGCCATAGACAAAGCCGGCTAAGGCATAGTTAGGTGAGAAAGGCACAAGGAACATGAAAAGCGTTGATGCCAGCTGCGTTATCACAATAGCTTTTACGAGCCCGAATTTTTTGGCAATCAATGGCGCCACGAGCGTGGCGAAGCCAACCAGTACGCTTGCTACTGCCAAGATGGTTGCGCTTATTTTATCTGAGATCCCATACTGCAGATTGAACCAAAGTGTCATTAGAGGAACCACCATGCCCGCGCCAAACGCAAGTATGGCGCCACTTAAAACATATTTAAGTAAAACGTTCATTGATTTTCTCGGAAGTAAGCCCGTTTCGTCCGCTTTCGATTTTAGTTTTTTTGATTCACTCACTTTGAGCATAATAAGCGTGGAAAGTGCCCCCAGAATAGCTATCAGTGCATAGAGTATTATGTGGCTGTCTTTATCAGTAAACCCTACGAGTTCAAAGAATATTACGAAAGGCACCGCAAAACTGCCTAGGGCAAAAGCGAGATTTTGGACAAAACCATACAATGAAAATAGGCTGGTTCTTTTTTCGTTCTCTACTTTATCTGCAAGTAACGCGCTACTTGACGCGGTAACAGCTGCTTCGGAGACTCCTTCCAAAATGGCAGCGCCTATTAGCAAAACAGGATCTGTTGTTAAAGCTAAAACTGTGAGTATTATGCTTGCTAGCAAGTTGCCTACGATGAGCATTTTCTTTCTTCCGTAGACATCCGCGAGCATCCCGAGGAAAATACTGGCAACAAAGGTTGAGATGCCCATGGTGGAAATTACTAGGCCTGTGAAGTCAGCGGGCAATCCTTGGATAACAGTGAGAAAATAGGATATATCAGTGAATATTAATCCGTAAGCAATTGCGGGCATTATAGAAGCATAAATAAGATATTTAGCTTCTTTAGGCATACCAGAGTAATCGCTGAACATTTTTCTGATGTGCATTGTGGCTCAGAGGTTGTGGTTGCTTGCATAATTATTTTTTCATAGCTAAATGAGAAAAATCAAGTTTCAATAAATTTCCAGATTTTCCTGAAGCAGGGGACCTGAAGAAAAGTTTAGCGGCAACTTAATCGATTATGCCCCATTTCACTAGGTTCCAGATTCTTTCATGAAAATAATAGAGGATCATCGTTATGGCATTATAGATGCCGCCGATTGCAACTGCAATATCCCATTTACTTGTTAGAACAAAAGAGGTGAGTATACTCACTACTATGCAGATTACACGCCACACAATTGACTTAGCTATAGATCTTTTCCTTGTTTCTCGCATGAGTCTGAAATAGTTTTCATCTGCATATTAAGCTTCTGAGCGGAAGGTGATCCAGCATGGAAAAGCTTTTTTCGGCGGTAACTAATCTTTCTATGTGGCTGGGTTTAGCCTCACCGAATATATGAAGACAGAATGTGATGGTTGCCAAGATAACCGTGTTAGCGCTACTTGCTCGAAGCGTGCTTTATTCCTTAATAGTTATTCTCATAGATTTTGTATTGCTTTTTGCTATTCAAGGGAGCTTAAATCAAATAGCCTTTACCCTTTCTCTGCTTGTGCTATTAGAAGGAGGGATAGGCCTCACGGTAGGCGGCGCCGTGGCGTTTTATTCTCCTGTAGGCGCCAAAATAAGCGAAATTCTGCTTCATTCTAAACCATGGACTGCTCAACGTCAAAAAGAAGCAGAGAAACAGGCGAGAACATGGATTGCGACTGGAATGATTTTGGTGTTTGCCTCATTTGTTATATCTGCGTTTTAGACGCTTGGAAGCGCTGTTAGGTTTGAAAGTACACTAAAATGCTTTGTAAAAATCAAAAAAAGTAAAAGGGGAGTTAATTTTTGCTTGCTAATGCTTCCGTCTAAGCATCACGACGGCGACCACTGCGATTATCACTACAACAACCACGACAGCTATGTACAGGCCATACTGCTGCAGGAAATCGCCGCCAGGCGGGGCAACTCCTGTTTCGTAGCCAGCCGCAGCTAACAGCGATTTTGCCAACTCCACGTCATATTCGTAGGGCTCTAGTGATGTGTCATATCCAGCAGTCAGGGTTGTAATAGGCGTGGTAACACCTGGAGTCCCATAACCATTTAGTATAGTGTTGATTATGTCCTGCCTTGGTATTAAGTGGCTAATTGCCTGTCTAACGTAACGGGCAGCCTCAGCAGCGCGTGACGGATCTTTCTTGCCAAGCGGCGTATCAACACCTGTTCCGAAAACTGGATGACGCATGTTAAAGCCGAGTTCCTGCACGCCGAAGGCATCGTAAGCAGCGTAGTCACCCCATGGCTGCTCGATACTTGCAAGCTTTGTTTCTAAGTGATATTGCGAGTCTAATACGTCAACTTCGCCTGACTTGAGCGCGGAAATTGCTGCGTCAGAAGACTCAATGCATTGCACGTAAAGGGTTTCTATTTGGAATGTTCCAGCCGCTTCTAACTCGGCCTTGTTCCAGTAATCTGGGTTTTTGGTCATTATGTTAGCGGCGGTTGTCGGGTCATACGCTGCGTAAACATACGGTCCAGTTCCTATTGGTCCATAAGCCGTGTAAGAGCCAACTGTGTAGCTGCCGGATGCAGTGTTGAATGGGTGAGACGCCCACTCTGATGGCGGGACGTTTTCGAGCACATGCTTCGGAATTATGTAGGAGCTCAATATGGTTTCGACGAAATATGCGTATGGCTTTGGAAGCCTAAACACGACAGTATAGTCGTCAACGACCTCAATATTATCTGGACTGCCCAAGATTTCCGTAACGAAGGCGCCTGTTGGCGAGGCAATTTCTTCATTCATTGCTGAATCGAATGTGAATTTAACATCGTCAGCGGTAAATTCAACACCATCATGCCACTTCACGCCTTGCCTAAGATGCACTGTCCAAGTCTTTTGGTCAGAGGCTACTTCCCAGCTTGTAGCTAGCGCTGGAACCATTTCCATGTCAATTAGATCCTTTCTTTCTGCTAGGCTGTCGAAAACGTTGTCATATACTGTTAAGTCATAGTAGGAAGTAGTCAGCAGTGGGTTCAAGCCTTCTTCTGGCGCTGGTCCTGTTTGTGCTAAAACTATGGTGGTTTGAGTACTGCCAGCGGCTAATTTCCAGTTCTTGACTCTGGGCCACGCTGGATAGTGATATGCCAAGAAGGGCTCTTTCTGCAGTGCTGTTGGGTCAAACGCCACAACTTCTCTTGTGTAGAGTATGGTTGCTGATGGTTGTTCTTCGTATGCCAGTTTTTGCCATTGCTTTACATATTCGAGCCGTTCGTTTTCGTCAACTGTTTCCTTGATTAGCTCGCATAGCCTATCGTTTTCAGCGTTATCCCAGAGGTAGTAGTTTTGTCCTGCTGGTGGGAACTGGCTGCTGTGATAAAGTCCAAACGGGTCTGGATCTATGCCCATTGCGTAGCCGATGAACAGCGCGTCGAAGCCGCCTTCATCGTAAGTCTTGCCTACTACATCCTCAGGGGGTGTAAGGGCTCTGTCATAGACTGTTCCCCAATCTAGCTCAACCCTAACTGCGTCGATTCCGACTGCGTCAAGGTTATTTTCCACTACTTGTGCCCATGCTTTTCTTGCCTGGTTCGGGCCTGGGACAATCAGTGTTATTTTGAAGTAAGGTTGTCCTTGGCTCTGAACGAATGTAATGCATGGCAATGCGAACAAACTTAGTAGCAGTAGCGAGCATAACGTCAGCGTTTTTGTTTTAGAGAGCAACTCTCCTAACCTCCTCCGAGAAATGTTTTATATTCCGTTTCGCTTTATAACATTTGCCATAAATTTACCAACTAATAACTAGGAATTCAATGTATAATTCAATTAATTCTAGGACGTAAAAAACACTACATTTTTTCAAAAAACTTTTATAAGTTACGAGCAACACATCGGAGGGGGAGAAGCTTGCCTAGCAAAACAGAAGGTTTTCACGCGATTCGCTCTAAGATTCTGCACATCGCTAAAAGTTCCATGACGAAATACGTCCTTAGACGCCTTTTGTATTTGATACCTCTCTTTTTCGGAATTCTAATTATAGTATTTGTCGCTACTCGAATGGCAGGCGACCCAGTTAAACTGATGACTGGACTCAACCCGCGGATAACCGCAGAAGCTAGAGAACGCTTAACACAGTACTATGGACTTGACCAGCCATTATACTATCAATTCTTAAAGTTCGTATGGGAAATGCTACAAGGCAACTTGGGAAATTCCTACGCAATAAGAGGCGGCACCCCTGTGACTACGCTAGTCGGCGACTACGCATGGGAAACCTTCAAACTTCAACTTACCGCACTTTCCTTTTCGCTTCTAATAGCTATTCCAATTGGAATACTCTCAGCACGCAAGCAATATTCAAAATTAGACATGACCGTTACAACAACATCTCTTGTGGGAACATGCATACCAATTTTCTACATGGGTATAGTCGCCATACTCATTTTTTCTTACTTTCTAGGCTGGTTCCCCTACGGCGCAGCACACTCACTTGACCCAAGTCGTTATCCATTCGGCAGCTATATAATGGATGAACTGTGGCACCTGTTCCTGCCCGCTGTCGTCTTAACTTTCGCAGAGCTTGCACCAGTTGTGCTTCTCGTGCGGTCAAGCATGCTTGAAGTTTTAAGGCAAGACTACATACTTGCAGCAAGAGCCAGCGGCCTAAGCGAACGAACAGTGATATATAAGCATGCACTGCGCAACGCGCTAATTCCAGTCGTAACCTATGTGGGGCTCTATTTCGGCGGCATGCTCGCCGGAGCACCAATCACTGAGAAAGTGTTTAATTGGCCTGGTGTTGGCCGATTATATGTTGAAGCGATAGGCAAACTTGATTTTCCCGTGATAACGGGAATTACGGTATTCGTAACATTGATGGTTTTGTTTGCCAACTTGATAACGGACATAGCTTACGCTTACATCGACCCAAGAATCAGAATTGAATAACAATGTAAGGAGAATAGAAATGGCAGACGTAATGAAAGAGAAACTGCTGGAGACACCTGAGAAAAGAAGAACCGATGGAGTAAGCCAATGGAGCATCGCATGGCGTCGATTTAAGAAGAACAAGGCGGCCCTAGCAGGCCTCATAATCGTCGGCGTCATCATATTCATAGCCATATTCAGTCCGATAATTGCGCGTTATCCACTGAACTATCTTGCCAGCTTCAATGAAGAAGGCAAAATCAGAGTGCCGCCGTCTTCCAAATACTGGTTTGGCACAGATTACATTGGCCGCGACGTATTCAGCCAAATCGTCTACGGTGCAGGCAACGTCTTATATGTAGGATTTGGCGCCGCAGCAATTGCCATGTCCCTCGCAATTGTAATAGGCATCACCTCAGGATACCTCGACGGACTCGTGGACAATATTTTGATGCGAATAACAGAAATTTTCCTTGTTATTCCATTCCTTCTGATTCTGCTGGTCTTTTTGCGCGTCGCCATGACCATCGCACCTTCAGGCGTCGGCGGCCTCACCACCGTAACCCTCATAATCGGATTGTTTTCTTGGGCGCCAAACGCGCGTATCATCCGCGGTGAAGTGCTTCGCGTGAAACAGAATGAGTATATTGAAGCGGCGGTGGCGCTGGGCGCCAGCAAATGGAGGATAATGTTTCGGCATGTTCTCCCTAACGTTTTGCATGTCATAATCGTCTTAACTACGCTTCAGATAGCAACGGCAATTTTAGTTGAAGCAGGAGTTAGTTTCCTCGGATTCGGAGACCCGAACAGCGTTACGTGGGGTCAGCAACTCCAAGGAGCCAGTGAAGCGGTGAAAGAAGCTTGGTGGGAAGGAATCTTTCCTGGAATGTTCATCACATTGCTGGTTCTAGGCTTCAACCTGCTCGGGAACGGATTACGAGACGCGCTAGATCCACGTCTTAGGGAATAAAAATGGAGGAACAAAAGAACCAATGGCGCCAAAGGAAATATTAAAAATTGAAAACCTGACAACTTACTTTTACACTTGGGCGGGAGTAGTCAAAGCTGTTGACGGCGTAAGCTTGGACGTTAGAGAAGGCGAAACTCTAGGGCTAGTTGGCGAGTCAGGCTCTGGAAAATCCGTAACCGCCCTCTCCATACTCAGAATAGTGCCTAGGCCAGGCAAAATAATTGATGGAAAAATAATATACAAAGGCGAAAATTTGCTGGCGAAAACTGAAAATGAAATGCAGCAGATAAGAGGAAAAGAGATCGCGTATATCTCGCAGGATCCTGCGACTTCGCTTAATCCTGTTTTCAGCATTGCCGACCAACTGACAGAGGTTATAAGGCGTCATCAAAATGTCACCAAGGAAGAAGCTTTGAAAAAAGCCATAGAATTGTTTAGGCTTGTCGAGATAGCTGATCCTGAAATAAAGATTTGGAATTATCCGCACCAACTGAGCGGAGGCATGAAACAGCGCATCGCTATCGCTAGGGCTTTGTCATGCCAGCCAAGTCTGCTTTTGGCAGATGAGCCTACAACAAATTTGGATGTTACAATTCAAGCGCAGATTCTCGAGTTGATGAAGAATCTGAAGAAGAAGCTTGGGATGTCAATGATTCTGATTACGCATGACATGGGTGTTGTCGCTGGAGTGGCTGATAGAATAAACGTTATGTACGCTGGAAGAGTCTGTGAAGTCGCGAGCACCAAGACTATTTTCCGTAATCCTCTGCATCCATACACGAGAGCGCTTTTAGAGGCTGTTCCAAATGTGGCCATGAAAAGAGAAAAACTGAAGATCATACCGGGCGCTATTCCAAACTTGATTTCGCCGCCGTCCGGTTGTAGATTCCATCCAAGATGCGACTTCGCGGTGGCTGAATGTGCCTCTGTTGTTCCGCCTTTGGTTGAAATTGAGCCTGAGCATTATGTGGCATGCATCCGCGCCAAAGAATTCATGGAAAACGGCAAGGGAGTGAAAAAGTGAGTAACGAAATGATCTTGGAAGTCAAAAACCTCGTCAAGCATTACCCGTTAACGAGTCGAGGTGTATTTCTGAAAAAAGAGGTCGGCGTTGTTCATGCAGTTGACGGCGTAAGCTTTTCGGTTAGAAAAAGCGAAACGTTTGGTTTAGTTGGAGAAAGCGGCTGCGGAAAGACATCCACTGCCAGAGCGGTGCTCTATTTGGATCCGCCTACTTCCGGAGAAATCTACTTTGAAGGGCAGGAAATTGGCAGAATTTTCAAGTCAAAGAACCAGCAGGAAATTTTGAAGCTGAGACGCAAGATGCAGTATGTCTTTCAGAATCCCTACGCGTCGCTTGACCCGAGAATGACTGTGGCGGATATAATCATGGAGCCTTTTGTTATCCACAAGCATGTGCCCAAGGAAAAGTGGCATGCTAGACTTTACGAATTACTGGAGTTAGTGGGTTTGGAAGACTATCACGCAGAGAGGTACCCGCATGAATTCAGTGGCGGGCAGCGCCAGAGAATCTGCATTGCCCGCGCTTTGGCAGTAGAGCCGAGGTTACTGATTGCAGATGAGCCTGTGGCTTCTTTAGATGTTTCGGTTAGAGCGCAAATCTTAAATTTAATGCAGGAGCTACAGCAGAAATTTGGGATAGCTTACCTCTACATTTCTCATGACCTTAGCACTGTTAGGCATATTTGTCATAGAGTAGCTGTTATGTACCTCGGTAAATTTGTGGAAATAGCTGAAACAAGCGAGTTGTTCAGTTCGCCGTTGCACCCGTACACGCAAGCGTTGCTTTCGGCGATTCCTGTTCCAGACCCAGAAAACAAAAGGTCACGGATAGTGCTGCCGGGAGAAGTTCCCAGCCCAATAAACCCGCCTAAGGGATGCCGTTTTCACCCGCGCTGCATATACGCAAAGGAGTATAATTGTATTGAAAACGTGCCCGAGCTTGTTGACGTAGGCAACGGGCACTGGGTAGCCTGCAATAAGGTCAGTGGTTAGCATAATTTTGCACTGTTGCCTTTAAACGCATTTGTCGCTGGTGTTTTCATTATTTTTAAGTAATCTCACTGCAAGAGCAGAGAAAATTGTAAAGAAGATTCCAGAAAGAATGAACATTGGGGCGTAGCCAACGGCTTCTACGGCGATTCCTGCGTATAGCAGCGAGATGAACTCTGCGAACCTCATGGGAACGTGAAGCAAGCCTATGTCAACGGAGACGCTGGGTCTATTTTTAGTTGCTTTCGCAATTATGGCTTCAAAAAAGCCCATGCCTAGGCCTTCCGCAGCTGCTAAAGCCAGAAATAACGCGGGAAAGTAAAGGTTTGAATAAGCTAGAAAAGCGGAAGCGAGAAGGGCGATGCTGCTTTGCAAGATGGCTCTTTTTGTTCCAAGCTGAAACTTTAGGGTTCCGAAAATGCTTATTCCAGCTATCATGTTGAATAGCATGTACGATAAGCCTATTGTAAGATAATTATAGCCTAATTGCTGTGCCATGAAGACGGGTATAAGCAAATTTAACAGCGGGTAGTAAGCTAAGCTGAAAAACAGTAATGGTATTGAAACGAGCCAGAATTTTTTCCCATAATTTCTTAGCTCGAATAATTTTCTTGTTTGAGCATTTTTAGGTGTGAACTTTTGTCCAGTTTTCCATAGAGCAGCAGCTGGGATTCCAATAAATGCTGATGCTGCAATGAAAACGCTGAGTGTAATTGAAAAGCCGAAAGCGTAGATGCCTAAACCTGCAGTGGCGCTGCCGATGGCTGTTGCGAGGAATATTATGGCGGTGTTTCTTGTGGCTTCCTTTTCTTCGCGGTTAGGTGCTAATGAGAAAATGGCGGTGCGGTTTACTGCCCAGTAGGCGGATTCCTTGCAGGCTTCGGCGATTTTTCCGAGAAGAAATACGGGTGTGGAGTTTGCGATGAAGTATAAGAGTGTGGCTAGGAGGCTGGATGGCCAGTTTAGTAGGAGATAGAAGCGTCTCCAGCCTTTTAGGTCGGCGATTGCGGCCATGAATAGGCGTGCAATCAGGAAGACTATAGGTAGGACGGAGATTACGAGGCCTATTTCTACTAAGTTGACGCTTCTTTCTAGTAGCAGTAGTGGGATGGTGAGTGTTAGTCCTCCTGATATGAAAAAGTTTAGGAAGGTTATTGTTAGTATTTTTTTCATGGTTTTCAGCCGTAGAAGGGAGGTAGCTGGGATACTGTTAGGTTAGTCTTTTTATAGTTTTTGTGTTGTTTTGTTGGTTGTGTTGTCGGGATTGCGTGTGCCTTTTTGCGTAAATATATCGAGTTTTGGAATATGTCGTCGTGGAAAATAACAGATATATTAAGTCTTGCGATGTAATATGTAGTCAAGTAATACACAACAACAGTATTACACAACTACAAAAAAGGAGGGTTACGAAAAAATGATGAAAACAACAAACATGACCGCGGCATACGCCCTCCCATCTCGCAAAAAGAAAATTAGCCTACAAGAAAAAAATTATGAAACCGCCCTAACAGAAGCAATTGACGCTGCATTTGCGCCTTTAGGACCAACCATCACGCAGCTTATCTATACTTACATGGAAAAAACTTTCAAAATAAAAAAGCAGGAAATTCCCAATAGAGCCAAAGAGTTCACGAAAGCTATTGAGCAAATCTTTGGGGAAGGAGCAAAACTAATAGAAATCAGAATAATCGAAGAGCTCCACAAGAGAATTCAAGATTTCGTGCACATCCCAAAAAAAAGAAAATTGGAATTCACAGAGTACTTGAATGATCTCCGCGCTTTCCTCAGAGTGCAAAAGCTGTGATTTTGCCGCTCTGTCAATGTTGCCGGTGCTAGTTTTTTGTAGATGTGTTGAACAGCTGCTTTTTAGGCCAGTATCATAGGATAAAACATGCTTTTTCTGATGCGAGTAGTCCTGGCGCAGATGCTTTTTTGCCATTGCTGATGCGTTTTGCCGTATGCTTAAGGTATGCTTTTGATATGTATGAACCTTTATATCCGCCTTTATTCTGTATAAAGACACAAGATACATGTCTTGTAGAACAACAGAGGGAGATAAAACATGACCAACCTACAAAAAGAAGTTCAAACCAAACTTGCAAAAAGTCTCCTAGATTTGATTATCTTGCAGTTTCTAAGTGTGGAGCCTATGCATGGTTATCAGGTTATAACGAAGATACGGCGGACTTTCGGTGTTTACTTTGGGCCCAGCACTATCTATCCGCTGTTGGCTGCGCTTGAGAAGAAGGGCTATGTGCATAGCGAATGGAACATGGCAAGCGAGCGGCCGCGGAAAATCTACAAGCTTACGGCTGAAGGCCAAAACATACTAAACTACACAGAAAACACACTAAACCTCATATGCCAAAAAATAAGCACGAACGGCGCAATTAAAGTTGAAGCAACATCAAATAAAGCGATATTGCCTTTCACAAATAAGGGCAGTTTCATTTCAACCCTCGCGAAATAGCTGAAGCATCGTTATGGCGCAACTTCGCTAAATTAGGTGCATCAAAAATCAGATTTTCACAGAATTACGCATTTCCAGCACAGCCTTCATGGTGTTTTTAAAGGTTTTAGTCACATCCTCAAGATAGAGTGACCTATTCTGAATGCCCTTTTTAATGGTACCCGCAGCCACGAAGCCTGCGCCTATAACCTCGCTTATTGCAGTAGGCTCTGGAAACACAATCAAGGCTATCCCGAGTTCGATGAGTCGAGATTTGTTTCCTTCGCGCCATAACTTCTTGGCGGCTTCCGCGGAGTTAGCCGTGCTTTTTACTGCGTTAATCAAGTCGACGCAGCTTTCGCTTAATTCGTTCAATGCCTTATTTGTGGTCTTAGCTTGCTCCAGCTGCATACGCATCACGTTGCTTTGCATATAGTAGCCTCAAAGCAGAAAAGCTTTAACGCGGTAACGAAGCCATTATCAAGCGTTTCTTTGTTTGATAGAGGATAAAATTTTATCGAACTGCTTGAATTCTACTTCTTCAGCTTGAAGCGCTTTGCATGCAAGATGTCAATTTTGGTACGCCCAAAAGACGGGAGGAACCAATAAAACTTCATCATTTTTGCCTTTAATCTTCTGGTAAATGATGCAGAAAGGCGTTTACGCGAACGGTTAACCGACGTTTTTGAAGAGTGTTATTATCCACTTATCGCCTCGTTTTTCCAGCTGCAACTTGACTCTGTCGGCTGGCTCTGTTGCTAAAAGTTCATTCCATTGATCGGGCGCCAGCGTCTTCGGTGTTGCTTCTACCCACGGGTAAGTGGTGTTGTCAAGGTGTAGCGCTATGTGCGTTACTCCGTCTTCCACGTAATCATATTTGCCCAAGACAGTGGCGTCCAGCTCCAGATAGGCTGCTGCGGCACCAAACAGCTTGATGAAGTCTAATCGTGTTCTCTGCACTAGCTGCTCACTTTTCATGCCTTGCTCGCCGATGGTTAAGGCTATTTTGCTTGTGTCCAATGCGTCAACGATTGCGAAGCCAGCTAAATACACGGTTTCGTCAGCTTCGCCGCTTAGCTCATACCAGTAGATCGGCACGTACCATGCTAGCCTATAATTGCCCGCGGAGATTTCCACGGTGTAAAGAAGCGGCATCATGGCGTAATAGTTACCTGTGGCTGGTTTTGGCAGCCGCCCTTCAACCAAGTCCTCGGCAGTCATGCCGGAGATGTAGTTTTCACGTGAGAAGTCATAGAATAGGATGCCTTCACGGGTGGCTTTGAAAACTCCTGAAAGCGTCCGCTGATTCCCCACTGGATTAACACAGACAAGGGCTACGACATCGCCTGTTTCGGGGTCAACTATGTACCGTGTGTCCTCAGTGATTTCGAAGCGGTCGCGGCTTGGGGGAATCAGCCAGAGGAAGCCGCCTGCCCAGTAGTCAAAGCCGCTTGTTCTCCGAAAGTTGCCCATCTCGGTTATCATTGCTTCAAGCCAGTTTTCGTCATATACCTGCGTAATCCACTCCGGAATGGCTTGGACTGCTGCGGGTGCATATTGCAGGTTGCCTTGCGCATCATAGACAAGTGGCGGCTCATATCGCATGATTAGGTCAAACCCGACATTATAGCGTGTTACCACGTACATGAGGCTGCCTATGGTTGAGTCCCATGTGTAGTAGGCTACTCCGTAGGTGCGTGCCATGTCAGCCATGTAATTGCGGAATGGCACATTATGATCCCACCATAAGCCTTCACCAACGTCGAATTCGTTGCGCAGTATCGTCGGCGGAACTGTGGGGTCAGTTGCGTCTACAATGATGAAGCCTTTGATGTAGTTTTCCGCTATAACGTTGGTTGAGCCGACGGCGGCTACCCAGACAAGGCTCCCATCAGACGCTTCAGTTATGTGGCATCCCAAGATTTGCGTGTTGCTTCCGAACTCTGACATGTGCCGCCGCGCTATTGACACGGCAAGCTCGCGTGTAACAAGGCGAACCATATCATCCGGGATTGTGCTGCTGAACGGCAAGCCATCGGCTGGCTGGATAAAACTGTTGAAGTATGCTGCGTTAGTTACCTGCTGAATCTGGCCATAAACAATTAGCGTGCCAGTGGAGAGCAAGAATATGCCTATAAGCAGAAGAGCGATGGTTTTTCTGGGAAATTTAAAAGAAACTTTTACTGGACCATGCGTGCCTGCGGAAACATACTGTTTAAGCTCTCCAATTTTCATGGGTTCGATGGAAAGGCATTCGATAATGGCCAAGAATAGCCTTGTGAGAAATAATAGGTAAATAAAAACGCTTAATGGGGTCTGCAATAAGGCGATAATTAAGAAAATTAGCAAGCCTATCAGAAGCGAGACAAAGCGCCACACAGATGTCAACCGGAATTTTCTCGGCGGCAACGGAATATACCATAACAAAGCCCAAATTGCCAGAAACACGAATAGGTTCACTATTATTCACTCTCGAAAGAAGAATGTGCCGTTTAAGTATTTAAAAAGTTAATGAAACGCTATAAACGCGTAAGCAGAGTTTAACCGTTTGTTGTGTTGATTTGAATGAGCGAGTAAACGTCGTATTTGTCTCCGATGGTTTTTCTTCCATTGAGGTAGCCGAGTTCTATTAGGAAGCCTACGCCCACGATTTCGCCGCCAAGCTTCTCGATCAGTTCGATGTTTGCCTTAACGGTGCCGCCTGTCGCCAGCAAATCATCAATCAGCAGCACTTTCTGGCCGGGCTGAATGGCGTCCTCATGAATCTCGATGGTATCGCACTCATACTCCTTTTTGTACGTGAGATCCACGCATTTGTAGGGCAACTTTCCCTTCTTCCTTATCGGAACAAAACCTGCGCCGAGCTCGTAGGCTAATGCGGCGCCGACTATGAAGCCGCGGGCCTCATTTGACGCCACAACATCTATGGCTTTACCGCGGAAATGGTCGGCTAACCGCTTGATGCACTCTCTGAAGCACTGCTTATCCTTCAAAAGCGGCGTGATGTCCCAGAAAACCACGCCTTTAAACTCGGGAATTCTCCGCACTTTTGCCTTTAGATCCAGTTTACACTTCAAGCTTCTTTCACCTCAACCGTTTAAACAAACGCGTTTTTCAAGGCGCTACCACACTCGCAGTTGCGCTCCTTCGGCAGGCGCTTAACAGCTTCAACGATTATATGCTTAACTTTCTCGATGTTGCTGCGCATGGTCTGGACAATATCGTCCACGCATACTGGATGCTCCTTCCACACGTCATAATCCGTGACCATCGCGATGGACGCGTAACACAGCTCAGCCTCGCGTGCAAGAACGCACTCGGGCACAAGCGTCATACCCACCACATCAGCGCCCCAGCCTCGATACATACGAGACTCGGCTTTCGTGGAGAAGCGTGGGCCTTCTATGCAGACGTAGGTGCCAGTTTCATGCGCGCGGAATCCCGCGTCCTTAGCGATGGCGATCAGCGCTCGCCTTACCTCGGGGCACATGGGCTCAGCTACGGATATGTGGCAGACACGGTTTTCCGTGTAAAACGACTGCTCCCGCCGGGTGGTTCGGTCAATAAACTGGTCAACAAACACGATGTCGCCGGGTTGGTACTCCTCTCTTAAAGAACCGACGGTCGAAGAGGCAAGTATCCGCGTGACGCCAAGTTTTTTCAAAGCAAAAATATTCGCCCGCGAATTCACATCCGTCGGCCTTATCGTATGCTTTCTGCCATGTCGGGGCAAAAACGCCACCCCTCTGCCATTCAGCTCTGCCACCGTGATAACATCCGAGGGCGGGCCGTAAGGCGTGTCCACGCTTATTTCCTTCGCGTTTGTGAACAATTTCGGGTCGTATAGGCCGGTTCCGCCGATTATGCCGATTTCAGCTTGCATAAAAAATTACTTCGTTCAATTCGCTTATAAAAATAGCGACAAAAGCTTTCAAACATAAAGCACTGCTTCTGCACATCTTGGAAATTTTTTGTCGCTGTCAAGTTTTGGCGGACGCTTAATAAAAGAGGATTGCTAGCTAAGTTATTTGTTGGAAAAGGATTTTTGTGTCTAGAGAAAGAAAACCAAATAGATTGATACATGAAAAGAGCCCTTACCTGCTTCAGCACGCTTATAACCCCGTAGACTGGTATCCGTGGAGTGAAGAGGCTTTTGCAAAAGCTAAAGCGCAAGATAAACCTGTTTTTGTTTCTATAGGCTATTCTTCATGTCACTGGTGCCATGTCATGGAAAAAGAAAGTTTTGACGACGAGGAAGTGGCCAAGCTGATGAATGACGCATTTGTCTGCATAAAGGTTGACAGGGAAGAAAGGCCTGACATAGACAAGTTTTACATGAAAGTATGTCAAGTGATGGGAAAAAACTGCGGGTGGCCACTTAACATAATAATTACGGCGGATAAAAAACCCTTTTTCGTTGCTACTTATATCCCCAAAAACACCAGGTTCGGTTCAGTTGGAATGATGGAGCTTATTCCTCAGATTAAAAGAATCTGGATGCCTCATAGGTCTGAATTAGATGCGGTGGGAATCGAGGTAAGAAATAGAATAGAGCGTCTGGAGCAAAGAAGTGTAGAAAGCGGCCTGAATAGGGATGTGTTGAATTATGCTTACGAGTGGTTTGTTTTAAACTTTGATGAGGAAAACGGAGGTTTTAATGGGGCTCCAAAGTTTCCTATTCCTCACAACTTGCTGTTTTTGTTGAGGTACTGGAACAGAACCAAAGAAAAGGCAGCATTAGAAATGGTGGAGAAAACCCTGCGTGCCATGAGACTAGGCGGCATCTTCGACCACGTAGGTTTTGGTTTCCATCGCTACTCAACAGACGCAGAATGGCTGGTTCCGCATTTCGAAAAGATGATGTATGATCAAGCGTTGCTGGTTTTGGCTTACATAGAAGCATATCAAGTAACAAGTGATGCGCTGTTCAAATTAACTGCTAAAGAGGTTTTGGAGTATGTTCTGAGAGATTTAACGTCGCCTGACGGAGTTTTTTACTCGTCCGAAGACGCAGACAGCGAGGGCGAAGAGGGCAAATTCTACTTGTGGACTGAAGAAGAAATCAGAAATACCTTAAGCCGTGAAGAAGCAGATTTAGCAATCAGGATTTTTGGTATTAGCTCTATGGGCAATTATGCTGAAGCTATACGTAGGCGAAACCGCAAAAATATACTTCATATAGCAAAGCCACTAACAGAAATTGCTCCAGAGCTCAACATGAGTCTCGACGAACTTGCCTTTAGGCTAAACAAAATTTCACATGCGCTTTTTGATAAAAAGAAAAGTCGTATCCCTCCGGCAAAGGATTACAAGATTTTATTGGACTGGAACGGTTTAATGATTGCTGCTTTGGCAAAAGCAAGTTTCGTTTTTAACGAGCCTCGGTACATGGAGGCTGCCCGAATAGCCGCAGACTTCATACTAGCGAACATGAGGAGTGAAAATGGAACACTTTATCATCTTTATGCAAAAGGCGAGAAGTCAGTAAAAGGATTTCTTGACGATTACGCATTTTTCGTATTTGGTCTCATCGAAATTTATGAGTCAAGTTTCGAAGACAAATATTTGCAAGCGGTATCAGAGTTAACCAAAACAATGATTGAACAGTTTTGGGATAAAACGATTGGCGGCTTCTACTTCACAACAAAAGATGCAGACGCCGCTTTTCCTAGGATAAAAGAAGTATATGATGGTGCGGTTCCTTCGGGTAATTCTGTGGCTCTGCTAAACTTATTGCGCTTGGCACAATTGTCCAGCGAAACGGAATATGCAGATAAAGCTAACCAAATCATCACAGCCTTTTCACAGGAAGTAAAGCAAGCGCCAGCGGCGCACACTTTCATGTTCATCGGTTTAGATTTTGCGCTTGGGCCGACCTATCAAGTCACTTTAGTAGGCGACCCAAATGAAGAAAACATGCAGGATATGTTTAGAGCTTTAAAAGCGCAATATCTGCCTAATGTGGTAGTTTCACTAAAACGGGATAACGAGATGGGCTACAAAAAAATTGAGGGTAAAGCCACTGCGTACGTGTGTTGTAATCAGATATGCATGCCTCCAACCAACAAAGCTGAAAAATTGCTGCAACTTCTCGGAGTAAACGAGCAATAAATTATTAAATCTCCAACACTTTTTAACTCGCCTCAGTTATGAAGAACACAGTTTTTATCTCGGGCCCAATTCTGGGCATGGAAAACGAACAAGGCTATAGAGACGTAATCACCAAAATCTGCGTGAAACTAGGCTTAGACGTGATTGACCCCTGGCGACGCGAGAAGATTCTCTATAAAGGCGACGAGAAATGCTGGTGGGACAACGTGCCGGCATACGGATTTATCCAACGCGACTTAGACGACATTGACCGCAGCGACATCATAATTGCCTATTTGCCCAAGCTTTCCGCGGGCGCATGCATGGAGCTATTTTACGCTAAGCGCAAAGGCAAACAAGTCATCGTAGTCTCAGAAATGGAGCACCTAAGCCCATGGATCAAATATCACTCGGACATGATAATAAAACGCCTCGATGAGCTTGAAAGCGCATTAAAGATGCTAATCACCCATTCTACCTCAAAACAGTAGCACCACAAAAACCACCTTTTTAGTCTACACATCTTCCCCATCATATTTGGCGCCTATTAGCGATTCTATGCAGAAACCTATAGAGGGGGTCTACTTCAAAGTTTGCGCATAAAATAGAAGGCGCATCGAATAATCGATACAGATAAATTCTGCACTCTTTAGAAGTTTAGCCATCTCAGCCCATCGTGGTTCACATGTTCGCTGTGGCACTAGCTGCTTCCATACTCCTGTTGGCAATAGCCTTAGACTTGCTTCTCGGCGATCCATCACCGAATTACCCAGAGAAAATCGCGTTCAAACTGCATCCAGCCGTGCTCATGGGCAGACTCACCAAGAAGCTGGAGCCGCATTTTAAGGATTCAAATCCGAAAGTGGCTAAACTGAAAGGTGCCCTTTTAGCCTTAACGGTGATTGCGGCTTTCACGTTGCCAGTTTTCCTCGGCTTATGGGCCGCCTACGTCTTCTTAAGCGCAATAGTCTACGCCATCTTCGGCATCATACTCTTAAAATTCACGATTTGCATAAAACTTGAAACCGACTGGGCAAAAGCAGCAGCCAAGGCCATAGCTGCAAACGACATAGACGAAGCCAAAAAATACTCACACTTTTCGCGTCGAGATTCCACAAACTTGACTGGCCCGCAAATCAGCTCCGCAGTCATCGAGTCAATGGCGGAAAACCTAATCGACTTCAAAATCTCGCCTATACTTGCATACTCCCTATTTGGCGTTTCAGGCGCAATCGCCTTCAAAGCCATCAACACCCTAGACGGCATGGTAGGCTTCAAAGACAGCGAACACATCCACACAGGCTGGTTCAGCGCAAACCTTGACACCGTAGTCAACTATGTTCCAGCACGCTTAACCGCCGTGCTCATAGTGATTGCCGCCGCTATGCTCGGCGAAGACTACAAAAACGCGTGGAAAATCGCCTGCCGAGATCACGCAAAAACGCCCAGCAGAAACCACGGTTGGCCAATGGCAGCCATGGCCGGAGCATTACGCGTGCAGCTTGAGAAGCCGGGACAATATATTCTAGGCGACCAAAATGAGCCGCTTACTCCAGACAAAATACTAAAAGCACTAAAAATCAGGAACGCGGCGCTACTTTTATGCCTGCTCCTAAGCTTGCTCATAATTTTGCTTACAAGAATGTACTTTTTCCCCTATTAGCCCAGAGGCTTGCTCATCTGCAAAACCTATTAATCGCACGTTCTCAACTATTTCCCTCAAAAAGGATGCAGCGCAGCATGGCCACGGCGGCTTCTCCACGGTACCAAATTCTCATAATCCATTACCGCCTAATCCAAGATAAAACCACAGAGCGCAGGTACAACGTATGCGTGTCTGCTTGATTAATCCACCGCGTATTCAGCCGAAAGCGTGGGGTAAACCAAGCGTTTTTCAACCCATAGGCTTAGCCTACATAGCCGCTGTACTCGAAAAGGCGCATAAAGTGTGCATAATAGATGCGCCCACAGAAGGCTGGCGAAACCTGCATCAGATAGACGAAACAAAATATCGCGTAGGCTTAAGCCGCACCGAAATAGAAGATAGGCTCAGGCGTTGGGCGCCTGATGTGGTTGTGGCCGAGATTCCGTTTTCCGGTTGGGCTAGAACTGCGTTTGAGGTGGTAGCCATCGCAAAAAACGTCAACAGTGGCATCATCACGGTGCTGGAGGGGCAGCATCCTTCCGCACGCGCTGAAGACTGCCTTACTAACTCCAATGTAGATTTTGTCGTGATAGGAGAACCAGAATGCACCTTATCCGAATTAATCGATGCACTGGACAAGGAAACAGGGAACCTTGAGAAAATAAGGGGGATAGGCTTCACAAAAAATGGCAAGCCAACCATCACGCCGCAGCGGCCGCCACTAGAGAATCTGGACAAACTTCCATTCCCGGCAAGACATCTTCTCCCAATTAAGGATTATTATGACGCTGTGAAAGAAAACCCGCTTAGAGGCGAAATCTACAAGCCCTGGACAGCGCTGGTCACCAGCCGCGGCTGCCCATACGACTGCATCTTTTGCACGCATCACATAGTTTGGGGAAGAAAATGGCGTGGCCGAAGCCCCGAAAACGTTGTTGCCGAAATAGAGCACGTTATTAAAACATACAAGGTCAAGCAAATCGACTTTCTAGACGACAACATGACGCTTGATAGAAAAAGAATGGAAAACATCTGCGACTTAATCATAAAAAAAGGCTTGGACTTCGAATGGTTCACGCCAAACGGTGTCAGAGCAGACACACTTGATGAGAAACTCTTAATCAAGATGAAGAAGGCGGGCTGCAGGAAAATCCGCATAGCGCCAGAATCAGGCGTTCAACGTGTTGTAGACCAAATTATCAAAAAGAACCTGAACCTTAAAAGTGTGGAGCAGGCGGTTGCCCTCTGCAAGAAAGTGGGGATCAAAGTGGGCTGCTTCTTTGTAATTGGCTTTATAGGCGAAACAAAAAGGGACATTCAGGAAACCATAAAGTACGCCTATAAGCTTCGGCAGTTAGGCGCGGAAAGCTTTGTCTTCAGTATAGCCACACCCGTTTATGGCACAAGGCTCTATGAGCAAGCCAAAAGAGAAGGCTTCTTAAGAGAATGCTTCAGCAATGACGCCTTAGCTGGAGCAGAACCACTTATTGAGACACCTGAATTCACAGCCGATGAACTACGCGAGTTATGTGCGCAAGCGAATCTTGTGAACCCCCTCTTTACACGCGACAAAATATTAAGAGCCATCAGAAACCCAAGGAAAACATTAAAAGTGCTGTTAGGAAAGCCGTAAAGAAAAACGAAAACTACGGCTTACAAGCGAACAAGGTTAGTTATTTGCTTGTTTTACACTCTGGAGATTTCTTTTCTTAAGAAATGCTACAAACGCCAAGACAAGCACTATGCTGGTAAGTGAAACTATAATCGAGGGCACTGTTATTCCTATTGGCGACAGACCCAGAAATAGCCCAGAAATGCCGACTATGCTGAAACTTAGCGCCACAGACAGCACGGCTTTTTCAACTAAATCTAATTTGCCCTCTTGAAACAAGACATTGAGAAGACAGTAGCCAGGCACAACCGCGACAAACACGAAGCCAAACACGTACGTGAATACTGAAAATGGCGAATTGTTAGGAATGATATAAACACAGAGTACAGTCAAAACCGTATAGGCTACGATTATTCCCAGCCAATTATAAGCCTTCAACCCTCTATCCTTCAACATTTCAGATAAACTTCAAAAAATAAAAAGAGAGAGAATTTAGAGGAAAATCTTGTAGATCGGATGCTGCTCATGTAGCGGTCTAATGTCTAGGTCGCCCATTGCAGATGCAACATACGCGTCAACTATCGCCACTGCGGGGAAGACATAATCCGACTGCTCAGCCGGCCCGAACATCAGCCAGTTGGCGCCCAACGTCTGCATTATAGCGTTGGTGGCAGTTCTAGTTCCCAACCGGAATTCCTTAGGAACATGCGCCTTAACCCAGCCCATAGTGGTAACAACGTTTCCAGTTCCCAGCCCTGTGGGATGACCATACTTCTCCTTTATCTTTGGTATTGCTCTGACAGCAGTGCCCATATCTGGCTCGAACGCTGGAATAGCGGTGTCAATCAATGGCTTTGTGATGCCACCTTCTTTTGCCAATGCTAAAGCTTCTTCCAAGACCTGCATTTTTCCCTCAAGGCTGTTGTCCTTTGGATTGTCAGCCAGAACTATTGACGCTGTGATTCCGCATTCCTTGACTTTCGCCGCTTCAGCCTTAGAAACGCCTTTGTAGAATGAGTTGTAGATGCACCTGTCCTGCAAACCAGCGTTCTTGATGATTTCTGCTCCCGCCATACGCGTCTTCGGGCTCATAGCATCCAACATAATCGGCGCATCGGTGTGGTCAGCAACAAAAGGAATATACTTTGAGAAAGCTTCCTCTGTGGTTCCAACGACGTCCAGAGCAAATGGCACACCAGTCAAGTCGCGTAATGTTTCCATTTTGTTGATGATTGCCTCGGCTTCTTTTGCGTCAAATATTCCCTTGTTTGCGTCTTGCACCATTTTCTGGCCAAGCCAGAAAATCGAGCCAATCAAGAAAGTCGGCAGTTCTCCTGGTTGACCGCCTACTTGCACCTTCCCTATTTGGTATACTTTTTGTTCCGTGTTGAACTTGAACATTTTGCCTCATCTGAACCTTGAATTTACTTTTTCTTTTCAGCTATAGCTTTCTTTGCGAGTTCAACGCCCTCTTCTTTATTCTTGCCGAATAAAGCGCCGAAAGCATCAGCGTCTTCCTTTTTCACTGCAGCGCCGCCCATGATAATTATCAGTTTTCCTTTAAGCCCAGCAGCCTTCAGAGATTCATCAAGCTTCGCAAGGTTATTCTTGGCAGGCACCGTGTTGATTGAAAGCGCCAATATGTCAGCATTGGACTCTTTAACTTTGTCTACAAAAACTTGCGGTGCAACGCTTTTGCCTGCATCGACGGTTTTGAATCCAGCGCGCTTCAGTGCCTTTCTTACCGCTTCTTTGGCGGTGTCGTGCATGTCAGGTTCAAGATTGCCGATAACAACGGTTCCGAGGGGGTTTTCAGGTTCAGGTGGCTCTTTTTCCATCATAGATTTAAGCCATGACATTTTAACTTACTTCCCTTCAGGTTTTACCCTCGCTTTTTATATTCGAATATCATATTTAAACTTTAACTCTGCGTCTATATTAATCATTCAAGAAACAAAAAATAGTGCTTGGGAAAGACCGAAAATGCTGAAAATAGCTAATAGGACTCTCCTGCCGTTTCTTATTTTAACATGCGCCTTTTTATATCGACTGTTGCTGATGACTTGGGCGGGTTACCCGTCAGGCGCCGACATTGGATTACATCAGAGCGTCATCAAGTCAATCACGTTGTCGGGTAACACTGATTTCCTTTGGAACAACTAT
Source organism: Candidatus Bathyarchaeota archaeon (assembly GCA_026014545.1). Taxonomy (GTDB): domain Archaea; phylum Thermoproteota; class Bathyarchaeia; order Bathyarchaeales; family Bathycorpusculaceae; genus JAOAIV01. The sequence continues at coordinate 21,744 of JAOZIH010000006.1, read as the reverse complement.
CAGATGGGAGGCGGGCTATCCCTAACTTTCCCCGGATACCACATCTTCGTTTCATACATAACCCTGCTCACAGACATTCCTGACTACTTATCGCATGCGTTGGTTGTTTCCTTCTTTTCCTCGCTTATCGTTTTAGTCGCGTATCTAATCACACGCGCGGTATGGATGGAATCAACAGCGTTGATAGTCGCTTTTTTAGTGGCAATTTCGCGGTTTGATGTAGAAATGCTTCTTTGGGGCGGCTACCCCAACGTAATAACGCTAATGGTGATTCCCCTGATTTTCTATCTATTCCTCCAAAGAAGCAAATTTTCTTTATCGGTATTTCTTGCCGCAGCTGCTCTTTTGTCTGGAGCCGTATTCTTAACGCACTCCTTAAGCGCAATTATGTTCGTGGGAATAACGTTCGCCACAGTGGTGCTCGCTTTTCTTTTCTCCAAGAAAACTGGCGTGTCAAAAAAGCAGCTTTTCCTTTGGATTGCGCCCATTTTTCTCGGAGCCGCACTTGTCTCGCCTTTTCTGGTTGAAGTTGCGCCAGCGTATGTGCATGTAACTGGAGAAACCTTTACAGGCGGCATATCCGACATCCGGCAAGCGCTGCTTTCGACAAGAGTACTACCTTTGGAATGGGTAATTCCTCTCTTCGGCTCTGCCATCTTTTTCTTCCTATTCTCCAGAAAATACAAGGGCAGCTTCTTTACAGTTCCCGTTTTGCTCTTCGCCGCATGGATTCTGGTGCCGATGATTTTTACTCAAGGATATCTTGTGGGAATGTATACAGACTATAACCGATTCTTATACTTTATAGTCCTGCCCATCATAATGCTGATTGGGCTGGGAATCGATCACGGCGCAGGCTTCTTCGCTCGCGTAATAGACACATACTTGACCTTAACCAGCAACGCAGACCCAACTAAACGCGTAAGCAAGGCAGGTTCAAGACGTTGGCTGCGCTTGTCTCGTAAAAGCATCTATTCAAGCTTCCTTCTTGGCTTTCTGTTATTCGCGTTTTTATGCGTGCCACTTTTTGTAACGCCATCTCAAGGCATAGCGGTGCAAAGCTTTTACCAAGTAATGAACGCGCAAGGTTACGAGGCGATAGAATGGGCCAGGCAAAACACGCCTGCTGGCTCAGTGTTTGTTTCCGACGCGCTCTACGGCTGGTGGTTCTCTGGCTTCGCAGAGCGCCCAACCCTAAGCGCTGTTGACCCACAGTACTTGACGCTTGCACGCGAACTTGAACCTGCAAAGACAGCCAAAAACCTGCTTGACACAGATTACCTAATAGATAATGGTTTGATTCAGGTTCGAGAAGACGGCGGCTACATTGGTAGGCACAACCCAATGTTTCTGGCCAAGCTTAACTGGACCTATTTCCCCTACCCCTTCATGCACTTCAACAACAGCGCATCAGAAATCAAATACAGGGTTAGCGAGAAACTGCAGTCGTTAAGCTTAACTCAGCTTCCAGTGAAAGAAATGCGAATGGAAAGCGACGGCGAGCACGCTACTATCGTCGTGAAAAAGGGCAACGAGTTCCTAAATTATACCGAGCTTATAACGGTTTACAATAGAGCACAGTTTGTTAACATGACAATCGCTATAGAAGGCGCATCAGAAGTCTATTTGGATTGGCTAAACTTTAAGGTTCACAGCAAAGGCCGGATAATCACCATGCTGGAAAATGAAACTGTCGGTTTACTGGATGAAGGTATGAAAGCGTTGGCGCAATTAATTTTCGATGAATCAGAATTAAGCCTTAAAGAGGTTAACAAGGAAAATCCATGCATACTTGAAATAGAATACAACTTGGGAGGCGAGTCTAAAGCGGAGATTCAGCTTCTAGCAAGCGCATTTTCAGTTACAGACGACCCTGAAGTTTATAAAAACCCAAAAACCACAGAAGGAAATATGACTGCTATTGTCATGGAGAACCTCAAAGCGTTTAAAGAAGGGCGTTTACTTAAACCGCCTCAGGAGAACAAAGCTAACTGCACCATTGATGTATTCAACTATAAGAAGGCGTTAAGCGACTGGAACATTTCCTACATCGCCTGCCGTGATCATGGAATACTTTCAAAATTTGCGCGTGATCCCACGTTTAACCTTGCGTTTATTAATGATGAAGTAGCAATATTCGAAGTTAAACAGTCTCAATTAAGGTGAGGAGAAAGCCGCAGCCTTGACACGTGCACTTGAAAATGGAAAGTTTTTCGAAAAAATTTTTGCTATAACCCTTTCCGCCTTCATCTTAGTAGGCTTTTTTGCTCTTATTTCAATGAATGGTGTGGTTTTAGGAAATGATCCTGCAGTTCATTTAGAAAAAGCCCGAATATTCCTAAACACAGGAAAGATCCCGCTGGAAAACTTGGGCTGGGCTCCTCCGCTTTATTCGATAATGCTTTCAGCGCTTATAGCGTTTACCGGCGCAAGCAATATTGAGCAGATGATCTTTCTGGTTAAGGCAGCAGCCGCAATCGTCGATTGGCTATTGGTTTTGTCTGTCTATTTGCTTGGCGCCAAATTTTTCAACAAAAAGATCGGCGCTATAGCCGCGATTTTACTGCTAATGTGCGTACCAATATATGAAGTCAACTTGTGGGGCGGCTATACCACGGTACTTGGGTTGACATTCATGCTCCTGCTGCTAGTTTATCTGCCTTTAACAAGAGATTTTGGGCATGTTATGATCACCTTCTTAGCAGGCTTTTCTTTAGTTCTATCACATCAGCTGACCACTTTTGTGGTAGCGTTAGTTCTTCCGCCAATCCTTCTCTTCTTGCTCGTAAAATCTAGAGGCACATACTTCAAAGCGTTAGTGGCGCTGGTTCTGGGCGGCGGATTAGCATTTTTCCTTTACTATTTTCAAGCAACAATAGCGTATGTTGATGTAATAATTGAGCATGTTTTCCTCACGCAAAAAACATACGCATACCAGATTCCATACACCAGCCTTACCGCGTTCATGACAAACTTTGGTTTCATACTTGTAATCGCGCTAGCAGGCATTTTTATTGCTTTCTTTAGATTAAAAGCCGAAAAACACTTTGCGCTCTTTCTAATTTTACTCTTGAGTTTCTTTGTCCCCCTTGTTTTGTCACAATCTCATCTTTTCGGGTTGTATTTACCTTTTCAATGGTTCGTTTACTATTTGACGCCGCCTATGGCTATTCTCGCAGCCGTTTCGCTTACATTCATAATAGATCGAACTACAGCGTTCTATTGTAGGTATAAACAAAAATGGAAGAAAATTCAGCTGCAATTAGTGACACTTGCCCTTATCATTTTAGCATCTTTGACGTTTATGTTTCGTGCAGGAGTTGTTTATGGAAAAATCATGGAAGCAAGTGTTTACTATTCAACAACTGATTTGAAAGCATACGACGCGGGCGTTTGGCTTCGGAGCAATTTTCCAGAAGAAGCAACAGTAGTTGTAACGGAGGTTCCTGGTTTTTGGTTCCAGTTATTTTCTGGCAAAGCGGTGATAGCGCAAACCAGCCCGACAGTCGAAAGAAACGTGATTGCGGAAGCTGTCTTGGACTTAACTTACGAAGTTGAGCACCCATTAACTTTGGTGAGAGTGTATGACATGACGAAAGGCGATGTTTCTGACGAGAACTACGTTTCAATAAATCATGTTTGGTACATGGTTTCATACTCCGCAGCAGATGGAAACTTTATCGGTTACAGCGTAAACGGTGTTGAAAAAAGGACGCGGCTGTCTGATTTTAACAGAGAAACCGTTTTTGAGAACACGAGTGCTTTCAAGAAACTGGCTATTCGCTACTTCAATGATGAAATAAGCATCACGCAGATAATTCTCATTCAAAACGACCGATACCCAATAAATGTTACTTGGACAGTTTCGCCTCTAAAAAGCAGCGTCAGCAGCGTCTCACTGTATTTGAGCACTTTCTTTGATTTACGCTTCTCCCTCGAAAAGGCTTATGTCCCCGGCATATTAAGCTGGGAGAACCCGTGGGCCCGTCCCACGTACATTCATGGAAATGAGTGGGCAGTCGTGAACTTTTCCAGCTCAACCTTGACAGATAATTACCTTGGCTTCTATGATGAGAAAAACGAAGTAATCTTCGCGCTAAACTTTAGTGAGCTACCTGACTGGGGCAACGTGGGTGTTTTGGCAAGCAACCAGATAGACGCTGTACGCTTTCAATACAACTTTGACAAGATTAACGTTAACCAAACAGCCTCTTTCCAATATCAAGTACTCACATTTTCAAAAAACAGCTATCCAGAATCGGTGCAGTTAAGCGAGCTGAAAAAACTATTTACAGCTACGCAAGCAACACCATTTGAAATCAAAAGCAGAGATTACTCTTATTTCATTAAAGAAAAAAACATTCAATTTATAGTGTATGACCGAAACCAGCTTGACACGAAAATTATCCGTTCTAGGCGCTTAGAAATGATCTACTCGAATGACCGATACGTAATTTTCAAAATCAAAAGCTAAGGTCTAAGGCGCGTGTTCCTTAGTATCTTAACTAAAAATCAGTGGTAAATAGTTAGAAGGCTGTCGGGCCTATTTATGCTTCGCGAAGCACTTTGGGCACGTATGCGCAGGCGGGGTCGCTCTCAAACAAGTCGCCAGTGTAGTACTCGGCGCGTGTGCGGCAGCCTCCGCAGATTTCGCGGTACTCGCATACGCCGCATTTGCCCTTGATGTTGCTTTTGTCTCTAAGCTTAAGGTGAAGCTCAGAACGCTGCAACTCGTCCCATGTTTCACGCAAGCCCTTAGTCTTCACGTTTCCAACTCTGTAACCCTCGTGGAAACCGCATGATCGGTAGTCGCCGTTTTCCGTGACGCTGATGTAGTTTCCGCCGATGGTGCATTTGCCGAGAAAGCGCTGTGTGAACCAGTCCCAGAAGTCAGCTGGGTTACGTTGCCGCACAATTCGGGCGTAAAACGGCGCGTAAACGTTTACGTGCACTTGCCCCGCATATTTGACTTGGAGATCATAAATGTTGTTAAACGCCCACTCGTACTCTTCAGGAGAAGGCGCCAAATCAGGCATGTTCGGGTCAGCGCGGCCTACGGGTACCAGATTGTGGAAAACAACCATTCGGGCTTTGTGTTCAGCTGCAAGCTTAACCACGTGCTCAGCGTCTTTGAGATTATGCTTAGTCATAGTCGTAACTACGCAGTCGAGGATGCCGTTTTCCGATAGGCGTTTCATAGCGTAAAGCGCCTTATCGTAGCTGCCCCTGCCCCTTATAATGTCGTTTGATTCTCTGGAGCCGTCGATGCTGACCGCCGTGTGCACTTCGTGGCGCACAAGGTTATTAAGCCGCTTTTCGTCGAAGGCGAAGCCGCTGGTTATGAGGCTGACTTCGAACCCGATTTTCTTCGCGTAAGCTATGACATCAAATATGTCTTCGCGGACTAGGGGTTCGCCGCCGCTTATGCCGAACCAGGGAGAGCCGAAATCGTAAATTTCATCAACAATCTTGTATGCGGTTTTGGTGTCTACTTCTGTGTCTTTGGCGTATTCAGGTGTGTAGCTGCAATACATGCAGTTGCCTACACATCTTCTTGTACATCGCCATGTTACCATGTATAAAGGCGCTTTTTTTGAAGCCATCAAACTCACAAGGAGATGTAGATAAAACCTTTACGATATAAGAGTTACGATAAAAACCCTAATTTCAGCATCACAACCAAGAGAATCAAAATATGAGGTAAAAACTGGCTCAATCGTAATCTCGCCTGTGCACTCTGGAAATTGCTTCAAAAAGATAAACAACAGCGGCTCTTTCTTTACATTATCGCTTTCAATTTTTGCTTTCAGAAAATCTTATAAGCCTTCCGAGATAGAGTGAGGTCAGTTTCCAATCAGAGGAGAGTGTGCGTAAAGTATGTCGAAAGTGAAGGAATACTCAGCGATGACTAAAGATAAACTCATGCTCTACACGTTTGTTGCACTTGTAATAATCGCAGCCATAACCTCGGCTATGTGGTTCGGCGTAACCGCGAAGGATCCAATGACGCAAGCACCCATCGGCATGGATTACGGTGTAACGCTCATCCTAAGCTGTGTTATCGCCGTCGGTGTTGCAGTAGGCGTAGACGTACTCCTGCACAAAGTAGCCGCTGATAGCCCTCTTAACATAATGTCCGCTGCTGTTTTCGGCATGATTGTAGCTCTCTGCTACAGCTATGGCGAGCCCTCAATGCGAGCGGTTGAAGTTCTGCCATTGCTTGCGCCTCAATCATTCATGTACGTGGCACTTATAACGCTTGTCGGCATGGTTCTATTCAAAAAGCTTCAGGGGCTGAAGGGGAGAAAATACGTGAATCCAGCAGCAGCCGCAAAGCTTCTGGTACTAGCCTTTGTAGGAATATTCACCGTTTTGATTCCATCAGACCACTTGAGCACGGGCATGCTTGGTGTGCCCTCATTAGCAGGCCCAATTGGATATGAGGTTATCAGCGGTAATGGAATGGCACCTTTCGGCTTCTACATTTACGGATGCTTTGGCAATCCAAGCCTAACAATTACGGGAGCAACTCAAGCTGACATAGTAAACACGCTGCTATTGCAGAAGTTCCACGGATGGGCAGGAGGTGCCTCCAGCATCGCAGTGATACTTGTAGGCATTGCGCTGTTTGCCATCTGCCGCAGATACATTAAATGGAGAATAACCGTCGCGTACCTTGCGACAACCGCTCTGGTAGCGCTTGCATTCGCATTTGCCTTCGGCGATCCAGATCCACTCTTGAGAGTAATGTTCCACCTGTTCATTGGTAGCTCGATTTTCTTGGCGTTCTTCATGGCTACTGATCCAGCGACAACGCCTTTAACATACTTAGGCCAGATAATCTTCGGCGTCGGCTTAGCCATACTAACACTGTTGATTCAAACATACATGGGCTTCTTTGGCGGTTCAATTCTCGCGTTAGTCGTAATGAACCTAACTTCGCCGTTCTTGGACAAAGTTGGAAAGCTAAAGCCTACCCCAGAGAAGAAAACACCGAAACTTCCTAAAGCCAAGCAATTCGCAATCGTGAAAACAACGGACTGCATAAGATGCGGCGCCTGCATGCGCGTATGCTGCCACAAACTAAGCCCAATCTTGATTAAAGAAGCATTTGACAAGAAAGACGTGAATAAATTGGCTAAGTTGCAAGCTGATCTCTGTGACGGATGTGGACACTGCACCTTTGTCTGCCCTGCAAGGATCGACCTTAGAAACAGCATACTCAGAGCAAAAGCAATGCTACGTCAACAATAAGCGCTTAAACCCTCAATACTCCTCTTTTTATTTTTGTTTTCTTTAAAAATCATGACATCATTACTTCGCTGCTTATTAGCAAACAGTTTTGCACACAGCAAAACTTTTTAGCATTAAGCTTATAAGCTCACCAGCAAGTAAATAGTTCAAGGGATGGGAATTGGAGCCAGAAAAATTTAAACTAGCTGACCTAATTGACGGCATTGTCATACCGCTAATTCTGGTGATTCTGATCTTTGTTCTGGCAGTTTACGTTAACCCCACAGGGCAATATCATGTGCTCGGCGAAGCAAACGTAATAGCAGTGATCCTAACACAAGGCTTTGCGCAGATGATAGTCCTCGGCGTCCCACTTATCTTAGGCTTACTGTGGAATAAGTGGGCTGGCGGTGCAGCAGGCTTCATCATGGGCGGCATGTACTACGTGGCAAGCGCAGGCCAATACAATGGACTTTACTCAAGTATGGGCGTAACCGCCTACAACTTCTTCGGCGACATAAGCATGCTCTTCTACCTTGTCAACGCCGTCATAATCGGTTACATGGCTGGCGCATTAAGCAAAGGATCAACGAATTTCAAACGGATGCTCGGCGCAAGCTTAACCGCAGCGATAACCACTGCCATAATCCAAGCTTTCATGAACTATAATGTCGCGCTTGAACCTGGCAGAATGATGGCGCAGAACTCTTGGGCAACAGATCCGTTGATGGCAGTTGTGATTAACTTTGTTCCAAGCATTGCGTTAGGCATAATAGTGCCTATACTTGCTAAAGTGATGACTTGGTACGGAATACAACCAATGAGACACTACGCGAGCTAAATTTTTTCTTCCCTTTTATTTTTTTATTTCAGAGAAAAAGTTAGATTGTTTGCTAAGACGCTTTAGGCGCGAATTCCCATGCAATGTTACCTTTCCAGATGTCGCCAAGCTTGGTTATTCGAATCTCCTTATCATCAATTTCGATGAGGCCCTTTTCCTTTAGCCGCTGAAGCTGCTGCGGAAAAACTTCTTCGGGAAACTTGCCAAACCTTCGCTTGAAGTCTATTTTGTCAACTGGAAGCCGCAGATAAAGCCGCGTCATAGTTCGCCGCATCATGTCTTCATCTGTGGATTCTGAAAGCCTGTTAATTGGTAATCTGCCAGCGTTAACGGCGGCCATGTATTCCGCTACGTCTTCAATGTTAGAGTAGGAGAATCTCTGCAGATAGCCCATGAAGCAGCCTGCGCCAGTGGTTAATATGCCGCCCCAAGGCCACCCGTTCAAGCAGTTTTCTCTGAAGTGCCATTCTACCCGGCTGAAGCGGTCGTGGCCAACGGCTTTGTAGCCTGCCTCCGTCAATATTTTATAAGCCACTAGATACAGCTGCTTCTCGTATTCCGCGTCGCCTGGCGGAGGCACAAGGCCTTTCTTTATCATCGTCTCAAGCGGCGTACCTGGATCAACATGCAGGGAATAAGTATCAACTTCAACGTCAAGCTCTATGACCTTTTTAAGGGTGTCTATCCAGCTTTGCATTGTCTGGCCGGGAAGATTATACATTAAATCCACGCATACGCATAAGCCGAGTTTCTTAGCATGACGAATGGCTTTTTCCACGCTTGCAGCGCTGTCAGGCAAGCACAGCATTTTCCTTAGTTTGTCGTCGAATGTTTGCGCGCCTATGTCCATTTGATACACGCCGTAGGCTGCAAGCTTGTCGATTTTGCTCAGCGCCAGCGTCTTCGATGAACCTGTGACTTTGATGAAGTATTCTTTGTTGGTGGTAAAACGCTGCTTGCAAAACTCAATAAGGTCAATCATCTGCTCAGCCGAGAGCACGCTGGGAGTTCCACCGCCCAAGACTATCTCGTCGAACACGCTGGTCCGCACATATCGTGTTTTAGCGTACATATCCAGCTCTTTCCTTAACACCGCAAGGTAATCGTCTATGCTCACCTTAGCAGTGGCGGTGGTTGGAAAATAGCAAAAGGCACATTTAGAGTCGCAGATAGATATCCACGGCTGCAGTTCCATCAATTTTCCCGAGGTGTTCTCGGTTGACAAAAACTCCAAGAATGCTTGATAGGTTTCAGGCTTTATGCTTGGATAGTCACGGTAAGTGTAGGGCGGCCAATTTTCTCTTGACTCGTAAACAGCTGATTTGTTCGGTTCGAGAACAGCATTTTTCATGTTATTTTTTCCTCGATGTTTCATTGTTTTTAACCGTTTGAAGCAGTAATAAAGTTTCCGTTAAAACGTCGAATTTTTCGAGCGCCGCACCAGCGACGTGATTCCAAGGCAAGTTAAGGCTGAACGTATTATTCTTTTTATATAAAAATTGCCGAAAAATTTCAAAATAAGCTAAAATTTTCATGGTTAATTTCCAATTAAGGTTTCATGCTTAAAAGGCGCACCCTTAGGCGTTAGCACTGGCGAATCTGGCATGAGCTTCTCACCTTCTTTCAGACGGCTTTCCAAATAATCTTTCAAATATTCGCATCCTTCCTCGCCTAGAAAAGTAAAGTACTGGTGTCCAGCCTTTCCTTCGCATTCCAGATAAGCGACTAAGTCAGCGAGAAGTATCCCAGGCTCTTTCTCACTCTTCCCAAGCAGTTCTTTCGGCTTTAGATTTAAGTGCTTGCACACCCAGCCAAGCTTGCGCAGATAAACATCGGCCGTAACCCTCAAGCCTCTCGTCACATTCTCATACCAGCGCTTAACGTCCGCGTCCTTAAGCAGATAAGCGTAGGTGGCTTTCGCCATAGTTCCGAACCCAAAATTCTGGCGGGCCCGACGGGAATTGAACCCGTGACCCCCGGATTTCTCTGGCCGTGGGCTTAAAAGTCCGGTGCTCTGTCCTTACTGAGCTACGGGCCCTCTCGGCATATTTTACGCTCATAGGAGAAACAAAAAAGGGGTTTTTTAGCGTTTCGATTCAATACTGAAAGAAAAATTAGGAATTGCCTTGTGTTCTCAAAATGTTTGCCATGAAACCTTTGACTTTATCGCTTGTGTTCATTAATATGTCTATTGTTTTTTCCCCTTTCTCCGTAAGTTTATAAACGCGTTTTCTCTCGTCCCATACACCTTCCACAAGCCCGTTTCTCTCGAGAGAGTACAATAGCGAATATACAGTGCCTGAACTGACAAGAAGGTTGAACTTGTTATGAATATACGAGATAACATCGTAGCCGCTGAGAGGCCCATTTCGCAACTCAGTCATTATTATTATGTCCATGAAGTTTTTAATTATCCGCTCATGCATCTTCTTGAGGATCTGCCCCTCGAGTTTGCTGTTGCTCACAGCAACTGTTAGTGCCACCATGTTCGGTCACGTTGTGACTTTTTTATTCATATTTGGATATATAAGATTTATTCGAATTTCGAATTTGATGTTGAAACAAAATCCAAAATATACATACTAAAAATTGCATAAACTTAGCACCATAAAAAACTAAAAGATAATTCAACCTCGCTTTTCTAGGCTAAACGTCTTCTGCACAAGAAAACACGCGCCTTTTATTTCGGCTACAACACGCTTAACCTGCCAGTATGCCACTTTTTTTTGGAAAAAAGTTTCAATGTTTAATTATATAAATAGCATGAAACTATCAAGATTTTAAACACATAGTTTTCATTTCGCTGATAGATGCTGCTGTTTTTATTATTAAGCGATATACATGCATGTTAACAAATGTTATTTTCCACTTTTATAATTAGAAAAGCCACGGTGCTAAAATTGATTTCGTGGAAATACTCCTTTAAGCGATTAAGCGAAGAATACGAGATAGCGATGAAAAAGAAGCAAGCTTTGGACAATTTGTTTAAAACGGGCAGAATTTCTGAAGCCACACGCAACTCCTTCGAGAACGACATAAACGCCGTCATATCGGAAATCGAAAAGCAGCAGAAAGACCTTGTTGTCAAAATGCAGGGCAAAATGCAAGAGCTGGAAAGCCAGATTAAAACTTTGGAGACACTGCTTGCTAACTATGAAATACAGCACGTAATTGGCGAAATCGACGAAGAAAGCTACCAACGAGAGATCACACTCCTATCTACTGGTCTCGAAACTGCCAAACATGAATTAGACTCCATCAAAGAAGCCATAAACCAACTCTGCTCGCCCGTTAAAGCATCAGTAACAGAACCTTCGCCTGCTGCAACAATTGAAGCTGCCCAAAATGCGCCAGTAGAAGATAAACCAGCCGCTCCAGCGGATGCGGACATCACAGCAGAACCGATTCCCGAAGAACCAGCCGTAACAACCGAGCAGGTAGTTCAAGAACAGCAACCTGAAATTGTAAGCGAAGAAACTATTCCAGCAGAGCTAACTCAAACGGCGGAAAGCACACCTGAGGTTCTAGTGGAAACACCAGCGACAGCAGAAAATCAAGCAGTCATTACCGAAGAGGTGCCACAGCAAGCAGCGCCAATTCCTGAAGTCGTGGAAGAAACGCCAAAAGTGACAGAAGAACCTTCCCAAAATACGGAAATTCCCAAAGAAAAAGCAGTGGAACCAGAGATTAAAGAGGAAACGCTGCAAGTTACAGAAGACACTTCCGACATAACAGAACCGTCGCCAGAAGCTACAGAAGAGATTTTGCAAGTCATAGAAAGCTCGCCAGAGATTGTGGAGGAAATTGGTGAAAAAGCCCACCCTCAGAAAGCGCCGGAGGAGGCGCATCAAGTAATCACCGAAAGCACTTCAGAGCAGGAGCAAGATATCGAAGAAGTGGCCGCAACCGCAGAAACAGAGGAAAATACTGAAACTGAAGAAACTTGATATTATTCTCTTCTTTTTTCTTTTCAAGTTATCAAACTGCAAATTATGCATAACAGTGGAATACCAAATAATAGTTCCTCCCCGACTTACTTTTTAGTAATATTTATAAATTTTCGAAAAACAGATAAAATCGCTCGAAAAACAAAAAGGAGAAGAGAGATTGCTAAATAAAAAAATTGCTTTTGCCATGATTCTTCTGATAGCTTTTGCAACAGCCATGGTTCTAAATGCCTCTCAAACGAATGCTCAAGAACCACTGTATGTGACCACATACCTGCACGTCTGGGTTTCACCTAACCCTGTCGGTGTAGGCCAAACTGCATACATCAGTCTATTCTTCACTAAACCTTTACCACCATCATACGGCGTGGCATGGGGCGGCGGAGTGTATCACAATCTGACACTTGTTGTCACTGATCCCGACGGAAATAGACAAACTCTTGGACCATACACCACTGATACGACAGGCGGTGTGGGCGGCATAAGTATTGTGCCCAGCAAAGTTGGAAACTACACTGTGCAAGCAAATTACCCTGGAGAACTATTACCGGGATCCACAAACATATATCTGAAATCTGCTACAAGCGCCGAAGTTACTTTCACTGTGCAAGAAGCACCAGTGCCAGGCTATTCTAGTCCACCGCTTCCAACGGAGTATTGGTCTCGCCCGATTTATGCGACTAACTACGCATGGGCACAGCTTGGAGGAAACTGGTGGGGTCTAGGAAGACCAGCCTTCATGAATACTGGTGGGTATGATGCTTCTGGAAACAACTTCAACGCTTATAGCCCGGCGCCAAATAGTGCTCACATAATGTGGACCAAGCCAATATCTTTCGGAGGCCAAGTTGGTGCGCCAATCAACGCTGATCAAGAAAGCCAGTACACATCTACCTCCATACTTTACCAGCAATTTGAGCCTGTGATCCTTAACGGCATACTCTACTATGACCATTACCCCAACATTCCCGCTGTTAGACCTGGCCGAATTGCCGTGGACGTTCGCACAGGACAAACACTATGGACAAGTAACGTTACTGACACGTTAGCTTTTGGTGCAGTGCTGAAATTCCACACAATACAGGAATATGGAACTCAAGCATGGCTATGGGCAATGGCCCGAGAAGGAAGCACATACCTGTATAAACTATATGATCCAATGACTGGAACATTCGTAGCGAACGTTACAAATCTGCCCAGTTCGCTGGTGGGTCTTTTTGGTGCTTCGCCAGCTGGTTTAGTTGATATCTCGCCGGATGGTCCACAGGGAACTGTGCTAATCCACTGGGTTGAGAGCGGTAACCTTACAATGTGGAATTCAACACTATGCTTGATGAGTAGCCCTACCGCAGCTACCATTCGCCCCTCTGGTAACATCAACTTTTCACGTGGCATACAGTGGCGAGTCCCGCTTCCTACCCAGCTTGGTGGAGCTACAATAAGTCCTGCGTTTAGTATTGCCGCAAAAACCAACGAAGCGATACTCTTGACTTCATATGCCGCTGTTATTCCTACGTTCGCTGTTGAGTTCGGAGAAAGTTATGCTATAGATATCGCCTATGATACAAAGACGGGACAGCTTTTATGGGGACCAATAAACCGAACATTGGTAAGATTCAACGAGATTAACATTGTAGCTGCGGGTGAAGGCTACTACGTTAGACATGATAAAGATATGAACCAAGCATACGGCTACTCGTTGACTAACGGGCAACAACTTTGGGGGCCCGTCCAACTTGAAGGCAATTCTTTGAGTACTCTTGCACGCGGCGCGGCTATAGCGTATGGCAAAGTGTACATCTGGGATTTCGGCGGCTACGTAAATGCGATTGACCTTCAAACAGGCAAGGTCGCGTGGACTTTCCACCGTGGAAGCGCAGGATATGAAAATCCATATGGTGTATACCCAATTTGGCACTATGGGTCACAAAGCATCGCCGACGGAAAACTGTTCCTTTCTGAAGGACGCATGTATGATCCACCTCTGTTCCCCAACGCACGGCGACTTGCCATAAACTGCACTACTGGCGAACTTGTCTGGAGTGTACTCGGTTTTTACGCTAGAAATACAGGTGCCATTGCAGACGGTTTCTTGCTATCATACAACAGCTATGACGCACAAATCTACTGCTTCGGTAAAGGCCCAAGCAAAATCACCGTGACGGCATCTCCAAAGATTTCAGTGCACGGCAGCAAAGTGCTTGTGGAGGGTATGGTGACTGACGAGTCTCCAGGCACGAAGCACTCCGATAGAGTAGCCCGCTTTCCACACGGTGTTCCCGCCGTCAGCGATGAAAGCATGAGCGCTTGGATGGAATACGTGTACATGCAGCAGCCTAAGCCCACGAACGTTAAAGGCGTTGAAGTCACAGTCACAGTGCTTGATCCCAACAACAACTGCTACGATGTGGGCAAAGCCACAAGCGACGCGGATGGCTTGTTCAGATGCGTTTTCACTCCGCCAGTTCCAGGCGAATACACGATTATCGCGACTTTCTCTGGAAGCGAATCATACTGGCCATCTCACGCTGTAACATCCATATACGTGGAGGATGCTCCGCCTGCTTCGCCTGAGCCTACGCCTACGCCTGCATCGATGGCTGACCTTTACTTCCTGCCAATGTCAATCGCCATGATCGCAATAGTGGTCATAGTGCTGATCCTGCTAATCCTATTACTCAAGAAGAAGTAGCCAAAACAAAAAGATGCAACAACCATCATTTCCCTCTTTTTTATTTTCTGTAACAAACCTAAACTAAACGTAACTAAGTGCATGAAAGGGTACTGGGTTCTGTCTTTTGTGCTTAATTGTTTTTAGCTGAAATGTGCGGATTTGTTGCCATGTGGCGCATAATAGAACAGCAGATAATCCTCTGCAAGAGTCAATCTGCTCATTTCATTCGGGTAAACGCCCATGTCCCAATAATTATCATGATTACGTCAAAGGCACCCAAGACCGCAAGGTTTACATGTAAAGCTTGAAGTGGTTGCCACGCTTCGCCTAGAATTATGGTCCTTAAAGCGTCAACCCCGTAAGTTAGAGGGTTCGCTTTTGAAGCAGTCTGCAGCCATTCTGGGATGCCCGGGTTAGTAAGCGGAAAAAGTGCGCCGCTCAGGAAGAATAAGGGCAAGTTTATGAAACTCTGGATTACTCCGAAACTCTCCAAGCTTCTCATGAAGCTGGCTATCGTTAATCCTATGCTAACTAAGCCGAAGGTTATGAGCAGCATCACGGGCAACGCTGCGAAATACGTTAAGGGATCTACTTTTATGCCTATTAGCGCGGCAACAAGGAATATGATTGTTCCCTGAAGCGCTGCGTCGGTGCTGTCTCCAATCATTTTGCCCAAAAATATGGTGACACGTGAAATTGGCGCCACCAAGATTTCCTTCATAAACCCGAATTCTTTGTCCCAGATGACGGATATACCCATAAACATTGACGTGAACAGCAACGCTTGCCCGATTATACCTGGAAACAGATACTCTTGATAGTTGAGTTCGCCTATTTGCCCAGAAAATCGGAAGCCAGTACCAAATATGACTAGCCATAAAAACGGTTGGAAGAAACTGCTGACTATTCGCACTTTGTCGCGGAAGTACCTTTTGACTTCGCGAAGCCAAAGAGTATAGAATCCCCGAAGTTCAGTCATTTTATCCTTCTCCTTGCAATAGCCAAAAAGCCATGGCGCTCTCGGCTACTGTCCGCACGTATGGTCCTCCCAGTGTAATATAAGAAAACGTCTTCAAGGTTTGGCTCACGCAAGGCAATGGATTCAACGAAAATGTTATTCTGCGTTGCAACTTCAACTATTCTCGGCAGCATGCTTTTGCCATTTTTCATGGTGACTTCCACAGTTCCGTTAATTATGCGTGCATTCTGCAACCCTAATTTCTCGGTAATCAGCGCGGAAAGCGTCTCAAGATTGTTCGCCTTTATGATCACTACATCGCCCTCTAGGGTTTCCTTTAGTTTAGCAGGCGTGTCCAAGGCAATTATTTTGCCGTAATCCATTATGGCTATGCGGTCGCACAGTTTGTCAGCTTCATCCATATAGTGCGTGGTCAAAACAATTGTTATATCATGATTTTCTTTCAACTCGCGAATATACTTCCAAACGTGGTCTCTTGTCTGAGGGTCAAGCCCTAATGTTGGTTCATCCAGAAAAAGCACTTTCGGATAATGAATAAGCCCTCGCGCAAGCTCCAGTCGCCGCCTCATTCCGCCAGAATAAGTGCGCATAAGGTCATCTGCTCTGTCCTCCAACTCCACGAGTTTCAAAACGTTGTCGATGCGGCTTTTCTGCTCGCTTAGTGGGACACCATATAGGTTGGCATGCATAAAGAGGTTTTCGCGCCCAGTCATTCTATCGTCAATGCTGGGATCTTGAAAAACTATGCCGATTGATTTGCGCACTTGCCTGGATTCTTTGACGATGTCGAAACCGTTAACTTTCGCGGTGCCAGAAGTTGGCTTCAGAATAGTGCAAAGCATTGAAATAGTGGTGGTTTTTCCTGCACCGTTCGGTCCAAGTAAACCGAAAATTTCTCCAGCTTCAACGCTGATGTCTAAGTGGTCTACTGCCGTAAGCTCGTTAAACATTCTGGTTAATTTGAAGGTTTCAATAACTTTATTCATCGATTTTTCTCAGCTAGGTAAAATTTGCTGTCTATGATTTATGTTTATTTGGGAATTTGTTAGGAAACTATGCATGTTACTATTTAAATTTTAAGCGCATTGAGTGATTCACGTTAGGCTTAAATATTGTTCTCCAGTCTTATTGCACCACGAGGTTGTTAACCACGAGCGGCGCCTTAGCTGTTGAACTGAAGGGTGTGGTGAAACGTTACCACAAGCTTTTGGCGGTAAATCAACTTAACTTGAGCATAAATATGGGAGAAATTTTCGGGTTGCTAGGCCCCAACGGTTCGGGTAAGTCAACTACTCTGAAGATGCTTCTGGGTTTAGTTAAACCTGACGAAGGCTCAATCATAGTTTTGGGAAAAGATGTTCAGAAGGACCCAGTGGCTGTGAAGCAGCAAGTGGGCTATGTTCCCGAGTCTCCGCGATTATACGAGTTCTTGACGGGCATTGAATATCTGGACTTTATAGGCGACATATACGGCATGTCAACGGAGGAAAAGAAGAGCCGAATCACTGAATACCTGAAAGCGCTGCAGCTTGAAGGGCGAGAAGGCGATATGATCAGCAGTTACTCAGAAGGCATGAAGCAGAAAATCGCCCTAATTTCTGCTTTCCTGCACAAGCCAAGGCTTCTGATTTTAGATGAGCCGTTAAACGCTTTGGATCCCCGTTCAGCGCGGATCGTCAAAGAGGTTCTTCATAAATTGAAAATGCAGGGCGTAACCGCCATAATGTCCACGCACGTGTTGGAGATAGCGCAGGCGATATGCGACCGCATAGGCATCATGTACCAAGGAAAACTTTTGGCTTTAGGTAACATGAGCGAGTTGAGGCAGATGGCTAAATTGCCCGATTCTGGTCTAGAGGATATTTTCTTGAAGTTAACTGGCACTGATGACCTGAAAGCCGTGGTTGAGGAACTCCTGAAATGAATTGGAAAAGCGTTCTCATCCTTATGCAGGTTGAAAGAAAATCAGGCAGGCTTCTTAGAGGAGTAAAGCTTACACGGTACCGCGAAAGCGGATTTCTTGCTTACTGGCCTTACTGGGTTGGCTTAGGCTTCGGCATAGTCGCTGGCTTGCTGGCCGGCTTTGTGTATAACAATGCTTTAGCTGCTGAGCCAGACCTTTCGCCACTTTTTCAAGAGGGTACGTTGAGCATTTTTCTGTCGTTGCCAACACTCGTTCTAGTTTACAGTTTGGTATTTACCACGATGCAGCAGATTCAACGCAGCGGCGTAAAAGCCTCCGCACAAGCACCTTATTGGCTGCCTGTAACTTGGCAAGAATACACTTTAGCCTCCATTTTAGCCAGTTTGATGGGCTTCCCATTTGCCTCCGTGATATTTATCACGTCCGCCATCCTAATTTTCTCAGCGTTTATCGGCCAAGTTGCTTATGCCTTGATGACTTCACTTGCGGTATTAGCTGCTGCATTTATGGCAAGTGCGGTCACAGAGATTTTGAGAATTCTGCAGGTTAGATTCATTGGCGCCGTCTACAAGTCCTCGGGAAGAGCAGCAGTGTGGGTTAGATTCTTCGGCTCGCTACTGTTCTTCTTAGTATTCTACATAATCTATTTCTACGTGACTTCTGGCGGAGCCATAACCTTCATCCAAACAATTGCAACCGCGCAGACAGTAGCCTGGTTTATACCTTTCGTGTGGCTGGGTATGACCCTTTACTCTTTCATAAGCGGGCTTTTACTGCAAGGCCTCATTTTTCTAGCACTCTCTGTTATTTTCATCTTTAGCTTGTTTTTCCTCGCGACCTTGCTAAACAATCGATTTGGTCTTTATGAGCCACCAGCCATAACGATCACACGCGGCACCTATGCCCCAAAAACTGGCTTCTTAGGCAAACTTGGTTTTACCACCGCTGAAGCATCCTTAATTCGAAAAGACTTGCGGGCATTCACGCGCCGACGGGAACTTATGTCAGTATTCATAATTCCAATAGTTCTCATCCTAGTTCAAGTTATGCAGACTTTGAGTTCTCCGATGGATACCGCACCAGCGCAGGTTTTCGTGTATCTAGCTGCTTCGACTTTTCTTTTGCCATCTACTGTTACAGCCATAAGTCTGGGCAGTTTTATGATAGGTGAAGAAGGTCAAGTTGTTTGGCGAATTTACGCTTCCCCAGTTTCCGCCAATACTTTGGTTAAAAGCAAGTATTTCTTCATAATTTTCTTTTCTGTTATAGTCTTGGCGATTACCGGAGCTTTTGCCTTCATAGTATATCATCCATCATTGCGCGCCACAGTTGTAGCCTACATTGAAGCACTTTTCCTAATCTTCGCGCTAGGCGCAATTTCGCTGTCAAATGGCATAAAAGGCGCCGACTTTACCGAGATACCTCGACCCAGAATGATACGGTTATCATGGAGCCTAATTAACCTTGGAATATGCCTTGTAGCAGGAGTAGCAATATTGGCGCCGTTTTTCCCATTTGCGCTATCAGCTATGCTGCCAGATATCGTGTCCAGCCTGACGTTGGAAGCATTTTTAAATCCTCTTTTGTCACTTGTGGTAAGCGCAATTATCGCGATTATTTTCACGGTAATTTTCTATAAAATCGCCATCAGAAACGCAAGAGAATTTTTGGCAAAAGCGGAAATTTAGCCGCCGCTTTTTGTAAGCAAATAGTAAATGTAATTGACTGCTTATGAGACTTTCCAAACACTTGATTCTTTAAGTTTCCACCAAATTGCGCCTTGAGTGCCCATGCTGATAAAATTGCTTGCGTCATATAATTCGACAAGCATACCTGTGGCTTTGTCAAAGTAGTAATCAACCTCTGCTGTGTAATAACCATAATCTTCGTCGCGACCGGTATATTGCAATTTAAAATAATTCGTTTCGCGGGGGCCACTTGCATATTGCCTAATTACCGTTTCGTTAACAGCAATTTTGTTCTGCCCAGCAGGATGCAGTAAGTCATTCTTCCCCAAGTTAGCAGCGACAATTGGCCAAAAGCCGCCCGTATTATAGCCTGTCTCAACGTTTATCATGCTTGTCGAGTTATATTCCGTTCCATTTTTAAAAATCCATGTCTCGCGCGTCGTAACCATCGGACCAGTTACATTTGTTATGGTAACACGGAACGCTGCTGTTTGGTTCATATCTAATATTCTCTGAGGGATCGTCGAATTTACAGCGCTCACATTCCAAAATCCAATAATATCATAGGTAAATGTATCACCGACGGAAACTCCTGGAACCCTAACTTGGCTTTTTGTTTCAAAATATGTTAGGATTATAACTGCTGTAATGAGAATTGCAATTATTATTATAGCCAGCAAATAGCCCGTGTAAGATCTTTTTTTACTCATGAGTGCATAACTGCGATTAATCGAGTATTTAGTTTTTGTGTTTATTTGGCGAACTCAATAGGTGCGATACAGTGCACAAGCGCTTTTTCTTTATAATCAACAGTTTCTTTAATTGGCTTATAAAACTGCTCATTCTCTGAAAGGAGGGAAAAAGAAGAATATAAAAAGAAAAATGGTTGCTAAAATTTATCTTAGGAAGTCGTCGAATGACCAGTAGTGTTCTTCTTCTTGTAGGACTATGTCCTCGAACATGCGGCGTGTTGTCGTGTCTCCGCGTTTTAGTGCTTCAGCGATTATCTGTCTGTAAAGCACTATGGCAATGTTTTCTGCTTCATGATCCAGCTTCACGAAGTCATCGGCAGTCTCGCCGACTTGGGGTAGTGGGTCGGGCGTAACGGTGCATTCGCCTTCAAGCAGATAAATCCTCTCGCTGATCTTCTCCAGATGTTCCATTTCCACCATGAAGGTTTTCTTCAGTAGGTCACTTATGACTTTGGCTTTGTTGCTTTCAGTAACAACCTCGAGTGGAGAAATTTTTTCTCGCAATGCCAGTAAGCTGGCTTTTTCATGCTGATTCGTATACTGTATTATCGCAGAGATCTCAGCGGCAACAGCCCTGTTTAACAAGACAAAGTAGTCGTCGGTGAAAATTTTACGCCACTCCGATAAAGGTTGCGTCTCAGCGCCTTCTGGCTCGTCTTTCATGTTAACGTATTCTTGGAACTTGAACAGGTGTTGCTCTTCCTGTGAGTAGATTTTTTCGAACATTTCCCGAGTTTCCACGTCGCCAATGGCTCTTGCTGCCTCGATGATCTTGCGATATAGCACAAGCGCTTCTTCTTCCGCTTTTGCACCAAGTTTTGCGAATTCGCTTAAGCTGTTCCCTATTACTGGTTTATTCGATTTTGTTGTTGCTGAACCGCCGAGATAGTAGATTCGCTCCATTATATCAGCGGCATGCTTCATTTCTTGGATGGCTATTTCCTTCAGAAACTTGCCCACGGCTTCATACGTGGTCTTGTCAAGGAGAATGTTCTCGGGGATTACTTTTCGCATTAGCTTCTCCATCTTGGCATGTTGTAGAATGTACTGGATTGAAACTTGTATTTCCCGCGAAACCGCTTGGTTTAGCAAATCAAAATATTCTGATGTTGGTTGGACAGCCATAACAATCACCAATTTTGTTATAAAAGGTGTGGTCAGCAGAATATAAAAGGTTTTTCAGCGTAGCCTGTTTTCATTAAAATTTTTCATACCTAAGGAGCATCAATTTGCATTACGAGATTTTAATATCAGGGTGCCTTTGCTAAGAAAAAAGAAAAGTGAGAATGGTTGACGGCAGTGCTTTATTTCTTCTTTGCAGCCTTTTTCTTCTTCCCTTTTTCAGCTTTAGCCACAGCAATAACCTCAAAACTATAATTGCCTTCAATTTATATTTAAAATTTGCTAAACCAGAGAAATTGCGGCGCCGCTAACGTAAATGGCGCAAAAATGGCCATTAATGGCAAAATAAGTGGTTAGGAACTATAACTAAACGAAAATTCATAAAATATCCCATACCTTTTTAAAATCGCACATGGTGAATCTGACCATTTCAGCTTTGCCCGTTCAAAACGCTGAACAATCGCGATAATTCTTGGATAACCACAAGTTTTTTATAGGTTCTGTAAAAAATTACAAGCCATTGAAAAAATTTACATGGAGGCGCATGTGGACTTGAAATTAACTTCACGCAACGTCGCACTCGC
>JAOZIH010000005.1 GCA_026014545.1 Candidatus Bathyarchaeota archaeon | reverse complement strand
AAATCCCACCGGGCCCGCCTAAAGATAAATTAGGATTTTTATCTTATTTATCCTGAAGATTTAAACAATGCACTTTTGATTTTTCGTCGTTTATAAAATATCAAATAACTGGACAGTAGGACAGCTAACAGCAGAAGCATCATTGCCATCGCTAATTGGAGTGTATCATTATTTTGAGTACTTCCCTGTGCATTCCCACCATCATTTATTTCATTCGTTGTATTATTTATTTGGGTGTCCAAGCTTCCGCCGAATCCTAATGGCACACAGCGAAAAACTTCCTGTATCAGCCCAGACGTTTACGCATATTGCGTATATGTTCCCAGGGTACAACTTATCAAGAGGCAGATCAACTTTCCAGTAGGGGTACTGTGCGCCATCCTCTCTTGGCCATGACAATAGTTCAGTCGTAATTTTCTCCTTTACTATTGTGAAATTCTGGACAATTATTGATGGCTGGTCACCCATAAAAATCTCAAAAGAATAGTTTTCCAAATGCTTCAAAGCAACCGCTATTGCCTCATCCCTAGACAACCTAAGCTCCGTATTGCCTATCTTGTAAAGGCTGCGTTCATCAACAAAGTAGAAGTTATTTCCTGCAAAGCTAATTATTAAACAGTTGGGGTACAGTATTTTATTAGGGATGTACATCCACGAGAACTTAACGTATTGTGATGTTATCAAAAACTTGAATTGCCAGTCTCCCACGGTCATTGTTACGTTCTCGGAGCCATCAACACTCTTTAAAGTACTTATCATCTCGTTTAAGCTTTCGTCTCTCGTCCACTTTTTGTATCTTTCAAGGATACCTATCGCGCGGTCAAATATTGTAGATAACGGTTGTATGTAAAACGCTTTCCCTTCATTAACATACATTACGCAGTAGTACAAGCTACTGTTAGCAAACTGGCATATTACGGTCAAATTACCCTCTGCACTTTTAAGGCTGCATGTTATATCTTTTTTGACAGTGTGCTCTAAATACTCCTCAAAATAATCCTTAATTTTAACCTCATATTTCGAGAGATCCAGCTGGACGACTTCTTTAATAAAGGATAAGGCCTTCTCCTCAATCGATGCATCTACAGAGTGGGCGTAAGGTACAAAAATCAAAATAGTTGTAGCCATAACCAAAACGGCGGGAAGCAGGAATTTCTGAATCCTTTTAAGCTGAACCATTCTGATTGACCCTCCGTCAAGGGAGTATTACATCTCCATTTCCATAAACTTTCAAATAACTCCAATT
Organism: Candidatus Bathyarchaeota archaeon; assembly: GCA_026014545.1. Lineage (GTDB taxonomy): Archaea > Thermoproteota > Bathyarchaeia > Bathyarchaeales > Bathycorpusculaceae > JAOAIV01. Next base: position 111,111 of record JAOZIH010000005.1, on the reverse strand, counting down.
GCTGTAAAGCCATATCCCCAATCGATGAGGACTTTCCGCAAAAGAGGCGCAGTTTACGAAGACTTCTTGTGATGCGGAGTCTAAGGCTTGTTTTATATTTTTGTTTTCTTCTAGAAGATATTTGAAGAAGCTAGCGGCAAAGGAGCCGTAATCATATCCATTTTTGCAGCCATATGTGTGCAGAAAATCCGGCGAGCCCCATTGCCAACCCAGGAAAACTTCGGGGTTATTATCACTTGTTTCAGTATAGCCGTCGAGACTTAAGTTGTTTTTACGCGCCCAACAATAACAATGTCCAGTCCATGCTTGGCAGTTGCTGCATTACCATGAGGGATAGGAGTGTGCGGTACCGCACGCCCAAAGAAAAACGAAATCATGTTTTCCATAAATGGTTTTAGTGTATATGTATGCATCTTGGATGTATTCGCCGTTGTATCCTAAAAGCGCATAATGAGAACCACATCCCCAAGGCACATCATGCCCCTTAAAGAAAAGGGCAACAAGATCATAATAGTAACCAAGAGACAATGTTTGACTTCCCATACGATCTCGCGTAACCTCGGAATACTTCCAAAACTTCCAATAAGTGAAGTAGCCATAGTACCCGAAATATTGGTGAATTGCTTCACATACTTGATTTGAACGAGTAATCTCGTTAATGCTGTCCAAATAGGCTGGATAATATACTTCAGAGGCATTAGCACCATTAGCCGCATGAATTTCTATAAACAATATTGAAGCAAGAACTAATGAAGCAATTAGAGAGGAAAGATAAAATTTAATCTCTGCTTCCCTCCAAAAATAAATTTAGCATAAGTAATATATATATTTCGAAAAAATCAGTTTGCAGGAGACATTTTATGCGTAACTTTTCATAAAAACAAACAATGTAGCGTTTAATGCATTTTAAAGATTAAAAAATCAAAAACGTATAGGTGGTTATGTGGCTTCGGTTGAGATTTCTATTATCCGCTTTATCTCCCTGCTCAGCGCCGGCGGCAAGCCAAGTATGCTCACGTCCATGAAGCCGCGGATTATCAGCGACGTAGCTTGGTCACGGCTCAGCCGCCGCGTCATTAGGTAGGCAACTTCTTTCTCGGAGATTTTGCCCACAGCCGCTTCATGCGTGATTTCAACACCTTTCTTACGCGCTATAAGCTCGGGAATCGACTGCATGAATGATTCATCGTCCATTATTAGACCTCTGCATTCCAGATGCCCCTTGCAGTCGGGGCTGTTGCCTTCGATTAAGCCGCGGAGTATCATTTTTGCGCCTTCACGGGCGATGGCGCGGCTGATCATTTCGGCCTTGCTGCCTTTGCCGTTAAGCACCGCCTTGGAGCCTATATCCAGCTGCGAGTTTCTTTGCCCATAGAGGATGCTGTTGAAGCTGACGCGCGCCTCAGCGCCGTTGCAATAGGCCACAGGATACATCTGCATGTCCCTGACTGGGCGCATGCACACGTAGTTCGAAACAAACGCTGCGTGGTCGCCAATTTCGACGCCTGTTCTAGGCCTTACGAAAGTGTTTTCGCTCCACTGGTGTATCATGGTGAAATTCAGCGAGGCGCCCTTTTTCACGTATATCTCCGAGATGCCCAGATGCGCGGCGCGCTCCACGTTAGAGTGTTGAAGGCAGCTGGTGATTATGTGCGCGTTAGAGTTTTCTTCGGCTATGATGAGGTTGTGCACTCGCTGCTCGAGATTTCTCTCCGTAATCATCAGGCAGGACTGCAGTGGGAACGTGATTTCCGCTTTGGGCAGTATGCGAATAAAATAGCCGCCGCTGTAGCCTGCAGCAACCTTTCGCGTGTACTCATCCTTATCCCTGTCGACAAGCTTCCACATGTACTGCTCAAGCTCAGGATACCGCTTAAGCGCTGTTTTCGTATCCAGCAGCTCAATTTTTCCCTCAAAATACTCGTTTATCTTCGCTTGCACCGTCTGCTGGTTCAGATGGAAGAATGTGGCTGCCCGCGCCTTTTCATCTGCTTCAATTCCCGCTTGCTGTGCCTCTTTAAGGATTTCATGCGGTAGCTTGGTTAATTCACTTTCTTTGCTCAAAATTCCAGCCTCCAGTTTTTCTTCTTCTGCACGCCACACATTCCTCGTAGCCATAATTCTTTATATCCCGATACATGCTCACGGGGTCGGTGAAGCAGTGAAAGGCTCCGTTAAGCAGTATGCAGCCATACTTTGCCTTTATGTAATCCATTATGTCACCCTTATGCGTTATCAGCAGCGCGGTGCTGCCTGTCTGCTCAATGTAGCGTTGAAGCTGACTTGCAATCAGCTTTAGGCTTTCAACATCAACGCCCGAGTCAGGTTCATCAAGCAGCAGAAGCTTCCCTTTGAGAAAGATTAATTGGAGGATTTCGGAGCGTTTTCTTTCGCCGCCGGAAAAGCCCACGTTTATGTCGCGGTCCAGAAAGCTAGTCAGCCTAAACGCCTCAATGAGCTTCTGCTCTTCAGGGCTGAAGTCTTCTTCAGGGGTTTTCCCCAAGAACAGCTTGAGCAGGTCGCCCAGCTTTACGCCGGCTATTTCAGGCGGGTTTTGAAAGCTTGCGACAATTCCAAGTTTGGCGCGTTCATCTGCGCTTTTGCTTGTGATGTCTTGTCCCATGAAGAAGATTTTTCCAGAAGCTATCTCGTATGATGGAAGCCCTAGTAAAGCGCCGATTAGCGTTGACTTTCCCGAGCCGTTTGGGCCGAAAAGGATGTGGCTCGCGCCTTCTTTGAGGCTGAAATTCAGGTTTTTCAGAATAGGTTTGCCCTGAATAGTCACGGTTAAGTCCTTAACTTCAAGAATATCCATCGGTGATCTAGTTTGATTGTGGCTCCATTAGAGATAAACCTTTGCAGCCTTTTTAGCCGTGCATGCATTGAAGAATGTTACCGATGGTCAATTATCCTCTTAACGGTGTGTCCTAAAACTAATGCTGCTAGAATCGCTGAGACCGCTACTATGAGCACGAGAGCCAGCGCCGTGAGATCAGTGCCCACGAGCAGAACCAAAGCAATCATGATTAAGATGACAATAAGAGAAACAAGAATGCCCCATGTGATGAGCTTAAAACCACTATCTGAACTCATCTTTGGTCAGTTTACAGTAAAAGCTTTGACTCGCAGAAAAATATTGTTGCTGCCCATCATAAATTAAGGTGCATTTTCAAAATTTTACACATGCATTTATAAGCAACGGTGCGGTCGTTAGATGAAGCGTGTAAAAGAGCGATTTTTTGCACGGTAAAATGTATCAGGAGTTGAAATAGCGAATGTCATATGGTAACAGAGAAATGCACAAGGCAGTCTGCGCTGATTGTGGGCAGGAATGTGAAGTTCCATTCAAACCCGACGGCAACAGGCCAGTATACTGCCGAGAATGCTACTCAAAAAGAAGACCGCCTAGAAGATTTTAAATCAGTCTAGCGAAACAAACACGAAAAAGAATTTTTCCATAATTTTTTGTTTCTTAACCAATTTCTATTATCTCATGGAATTCGCGAGTCAGAAATTTTATCGAGGTTGGCTTGCCCACGTTAAAATCTGTTAACAGCAAACGATCAGATGAACGTGATTAGTCGGAAACTGTTGATTGTTAAGTTGCAGCGTTTGGCAACGCTATCGGCTTCGGTTGAGATTTGAGGGCTTCATTATTCATGGTTCCTTTTTTTCCAAGACTCAAGAATCGTTCTCCCCTGAACATGGCTGCTTGCGCGTTCTCGATTTGAACGAAGTCACCGACGGAAACAGCAGTTATCTGCCCATTCCATAGGCACAGTTTGATGGTTCCAGTTTCATCGCCAATTAGCACTTTGGCAACCGTAGCGTTGTTACCATATCGTGTAACAACACGCATTGGCTCTGCAACTTCCAAGATTTTAGCCTTAAGATTGACATGGCTCATTCCAGCGCGCAAATCCTTAATGGAACGGGCGCAGGCTGTTCTAACCTTCTTTGCCAGATAACCACGGATTCGGTCGGTTTCCATGAAATTGCTGAGCCGATTATTTTCGTTTAAAAGGAATTCTCTGTCCATGCGGAACTGTGCAATGACTTCAGAATCCTTCTTAACCAGAAACATCAATGCCTTTTTCACTTTGCCTCGACATTGAATTGACAGCCCTCCACAATAGGATTTACGCTTTTGTGCTATGCGCAGAGCTTGTAAGAATTCTTCTGGGTTAACTTCATATTTTATTGAAAGAAAAGCAAGATATTCGCCTATTGAACGCTTATGCCTCGTGCGTCTCCACTGCTCCGTTTAAATTTTGAGGTAACCGTGACCTCTAAGCCATTCAGTCTGGTTTTTTCTGTACCGCCAGAAAATGTCGCCCCGCTGGTCCGACTGAAAGTCCCAAGGAGAAACCAAAACGATGTCGCCTTCTCTTATCCATACTCGCCGCTTTAATTTGCCGCGTACTCTGCATAGCCGTTCTTTGCCGTCTTGGCATTTCACCATGATTCTTTCGGCGCCCAGCATTTTAACAGCCGTGCCCAAAACGTCGTTTCCACTTGGCAACAGCATGTCTTCGAGGTTTCCTTCATTTGTGATTTTTCTTTTACCCATTCTTCAACACAAACCATGTGGCTGCATTTTCATGCGCCAACGTTTTACCAATTAGAATAATCTGGAGAAAAAGCAAAAAGCGCGTGCAGCCCGATTTGACTCTTTCTCTAAAGAACTCTAACCGTCATAGAAAGGTGCGCAGCCAACTATATTAGGGTAGCTATAGCGAACGCATGTTTCTATGCGGCGAAAGCACTGGAACATGGTAGCTTTGTGTGGCTTTTTTACCTACGTGTTTATAAGTGCGCGGGCACACTTCCCTATTGAAGAGTTTCTTTTATCCTTTGGGCTAAGTCCTACTGAGTAATTGATTCTTTTCAAGATATAACAAACAAAAAGGTGAAAAATATTGTGTATTCTGAGAGCGGGGCTAGTGAAGAACTGCAGGAAATGTAAGTCCTCTGTTCGGGTTAACTGCACAATTAAAAGGAAAACGGGAAAGAAAATCTACGTGGACAATAAAAAGCGAGGGGAAACGAGAACATAGTGAAAATAGGCGACTACGTGAAATGCCCTCAATGCGCCAGAATGGGCCGCATCGTTTGGGTTTCGCATGACGGTAAAACAGTGGGCATTCGATGCGCTGCAAGTCATCATCAAATGAGTCGCCCCATTTCAAGGTTAGGATCAGACGCCCGCCCCCAATCTAAAACAGGCAAAAACATGGTTTTCATAATAGAAGTTAAATAAGAATAATAATTCGACGTTGTTAAACTTGCAGATAATTATGTTGAAAGAACAGATTAACTCTCTAGCAGGGTCAAAATTTAATCTGATCTCTTGTAGCAAACACCGAAGTGCGCCATGACAGACAATACTGTAAAATAGAAAATATTCCTATTACACCTGCTTTTTAATTCTTACCCTATAAATACGCCCCTGAGTATTTCTGTAGAGTTTTTTATGCTTATGTGTCATTTTCTTTTTATGTGTCATTTCCTGCTCTCCATTAATTTGCCTACCGTACCCTTTCACGTGTTAATTTGCATGTAACAATATAAGTGCGACTCGTATTATATAGGCATGGCGAAAGTTATGATTTTAAAATGTGTAGACTGCGGAAACACCTTCAAAATTGAAACTATAAAAGATGGTGAGGTTATCACTTGTCCTGTCTGTGAAGCGAATTATAAGGTAATCGTCAAAGATGGAAAGGCCCAATTAAAAGAATTCATTTATGAAGATGAAGACCTCAGTGAACCAATATAAAGAAGCACAAAGCAGTTCCGGCGCATCTTGGTTCAAAAACTCACCTCGGATTCGCTTAAATTATTGAGATAAGGCTCGCAGAAAAGCATATCAAAGACATTTGAAACTATAGAAATTGCCCTCTGTTAATGAAGGACTTTTTGCTTTTCTCCTTTCAACGAAGCTTTTTTTACTCTTGCGCTTAAGTTCAAGATAGGGCATGCACTACCGCCCTTGTCTGCATATTCCCACGCTTTGTTCATGATTTCGTTGGAAAACATGTAAAGCGGAAAAGTTCAGCAGATAGATGACTTCTGTACCGGGCTTCTCAGCTTGGGATGTGGATATGCCTGATTTGACGCCAGCGCATCTTGCCTTGTAGTTGCTTGTGCTAACGACGCTTCTGCTTTTGCCCCCATAGAGTCGGCGCCAACTGCTACGGACTTACTTTTATACTTCGTGTGTAACCACTCTTCTACCGCGGTGTAAAAGGCGATTCCATATCCACCCAAAGAATTATTCACTTTTAGTTATGCATTGTTCTCAAATGTAAGATGGAAAGTTTTGTGATTAAAAAGCTATTGAAAAATTACAATCATAATGCATTGAATGGGAATAAGAATTCTCCATACATAACGCTTAATTGTTTACTTCCGAAGATAACTACGACCGCGTTTCAGAGGAAGAAACAAGTATGCCTCAAGTAACAAAAGAAGCCGCCAGCCAAATAGTAGTTGCTTTTCTTAAGAAACAGAAGAACACGGACAAGATTGATATAGCCATGGTTGAAGAGAACAGCGAGGGCTACGTGATCAGAGGAACATGTCCTATAGACATGGAAGGACACCCATGGGCGGAGAAATTTACCATAGTCGTGGACTTGAAAGGAAGAATCAAAACCACAGACTACGCGCTGCTGTAACCGCCTCCGGTTGTTCTTGAAGCGCCATATTTTCTTCATCAGCACGGCGCCTCCATATTTGGGGCATATTAGAGATTCTATGCAGAAACCTATAGAGGGTAGGTCTCTGTTAACGCCGAAGCCTATTAGCCAATCAATGCAGAAAACCGTAGAGGGGACTACTCCGCGGAATAGAGTTATTAAGCGCGAACATAAATGGGTAACGCTTGAGCCTTAAACGAGATGAGCATGATGCCTAAACCAAAGATTGGTCTTTCAATGCTTTACTGTCTAAGCGAATCATTCAGCGAAATGATTAAGCGCTTAGCTAAAGTGGAAACATGCTACGTGGAGGTTCTAGACGAAGGGCTGCATGCGCTTAACAAGAAGCGAATTGTTGCTCTTAAGGAAGCCGCCGCATCGCATGGCTTCACGTTTACGGTGCACGCGCCATTCGCCGACTTAAACATAGCCTCCCCGTCCAAACCTATCTTGGCCGCATCAATTAAGCGCTTAAAAGAGTCTATGGCATACGCCAATGCATTAGATGCTAAGCTCTGGATTTTTCATCCAGGCAACAAAACCGGCATAAGCTCATTCTACCCAGACAAGGACTGGCGACAGAACACGGAAAGCATAGTTGCGCTGCACGCGGCTGCGGAAGAATACGGGTTAAACATAGCTATGGAAAACCTACCAGAGAAATACGGCTTCATAATGAAGCAACCAGAAGACTTCCAGAGATTCTACAGGGAAACAGGCCTAAACGACATCGGCATCGTCCTTGATGTGGGACATGCAAATCTCGAGGCGCAGACTGAAGCTTTCCTGAGGCAAATGCCCGACAAGATTGTGCATATACACGCCAGCGACAACATGGGCGAGAATGACCAGCACCTAGGCATAGGCCACGGCAAAATAGACTGGCAGCACTTCGCAAAAATCCTGCATGAAATAGCCTACGATAAAACCATAGTTGTCGAATCCACGGAGCGCGTGAAAGAAAGCCTGCAAAAGCTACGGCAGCTACTGGCTTAGCTGTCAGGAAGCGGCAGCTCCAACTCCATAAAATCCTCAGCTACAAGCACGTCGCTGAAAATTTTCCGCGCCTGCTCCAAAAGCACGCCTGCGTCAGCGTATCGGGCGCTTATATGAGTTAGAACCAGCTTTTTCGCCTTCGCGTTCGCCGCTTGCTGCGCCGCCTGGCTAGGCGTGGAATGACCATCCAAATTCGCTTTGTCAGCCAATGTATCATCAAAAGTTGAGTCATGAATCACCAAATCCGCATTAGCAGCGAACCCAGCGAACCCCTCAAAGGGCCTCGTATCGCCCGTGTAAACAATTTTCCGCCCTCTTCTCGGAGGCCCCCCAACCTCAAGCGGACTCACAACTCGCCCATTTGGCAGCTTAACACTCTCGCCATGCTGAAGCCTCGACCACAACTCGCCCTCGGGAACACCGAGCGTACGGGCTTTTTCAGGATAAAACTTTCCCGGACGTGGCTTCTCCACAAGCGCATAAACCCAGCCTGCAATCACATGGCTTGACTTTGCGGCTTCAACAATGTACTCCTTCTCTTCGCATACAACACCATCATCGCAAATCTCATAAACTTCAACTGGAAACGTCAAACAAAACTGCAGCACTTCGCGAGCACTTTCCAAAAAGCGCCCTAGCCCTTCAGGCCCGTAAACCTCGACTTTCTGCTGCCGCCCCATCAACGCCATAGTCTGCAAAAGCCCGAGCAAACCCAAAACGTGGTCGCCATGCATGTGCGAAATGAAAATTTTCATCTTTCTATGGAAGCCCACCTTGGCTTTTATCATCTGACGCTGCACGCCCTCGCCGCAATCAAACATTAAATACTCATTTTGGCGTTTTATGAGCACAGCTGGCAAACTTCTCGTGTTGGTTGGAACGCTACCTGAGGTCCCCAAAAAAAGTACACGCATACTCATTCGTCTCACCCGGCTATTGCGCTTCAAACACGGCTATTTCCCGTGTTAGCGTTCGGTGAACATACGCAAAATGAGATTCCACATGCCTGTAGCCCAAGTCCAAACCTACCTGTGCAATGTTTAATGTTTTCGGCGAAGCAATACAAATCCGTTGCCCCCGCTGAAGCAGCGAACGCGCCGAGCTCAAGACATCTTTGACAATATTTTTCGTAGTAGACTTCAACGTTGTCGCCGACCGACCATACGGCGGGTCAGTTGCAATACAGTCAATCCGCGTTAAAGGCGGCTTCCGCGCATCCGCGACAGCTATGCCCTCGGGCTGTATATTGAAGAAGGCAAGATTTTTTCGACAGCCCTGCGCCATGCGACGTTGGACGTCAAAGCCCAAAACGCGGCAGTCGATTAATGCGGCTTCGATTAGTATGCTGCCTGTGCCGCAGAATGGATCCAGCAGCAATTTGCCTGCTTTAGCATGTGCCAAATTAACCATGCACCGCGCCAGCTTCGAAGGCATTGCAGCCGGGTGAAAAAAGGGCTTTTTACGCGGTCGCCGTTCAGAGAAGGTTTTTGGCGCTATCTCCGCAAGTTTAACGCCGAACAGCAACTTGCCACTTGTCAAAACGCCGAAGAACATTTTATCAGGCGCCTTAAGGTTAACTTTAGTCCCAGGCGCTTTATCAAGTATTTGCCTGCCAAGTGTAGCTTCAAGCAGCGCCGAACTTACCTGCGGTGAGTACTCTTTTACGCGTTTTATACGCACAGCAAAACTTTCCCCTGCGCTGAACACTTCAGCGAAATCCGTGTTATCCACCGCTTTAATTATAGCGTCTTCTTCCGCTTTGCAAGCAAACAGTTCAAGCGCGCTTGCCATAGTGTACGCTGCTCGGTTGTGAATTGCCTGCACGCTTCTTATGTCCGCCTCAAGCCTTACCGCTTGATCCAGCTGCTCTGTAAGCCTAAACGGAAAATCTTCAGAAGCAAGTATAGCCTTTAACTCTGCAGCAGGCAAAGTTTCGTTTTCGCCTGAAAGCAAAAAGAAAAGTTTAGCCACTTTCCAGCGCCTTCAACGCGTTGGCAATTAAGGGTGCAAGCGATACTTTGCTGTTTCGGCTGGGCACACTGTCTGTGCCTACAATTTCCTCGACGCCCGCATCAAGGATTCGCTTTTCAGCTTCGCCAATCAGTAGCGGATGCACACAAGCAGCAAAAACTTTCGCTGCGCCCTGCTCGCGGAGAATCTCCGCAGCACCCACAATTGTTCCGCCTGTGCTGATAATGTCGTCAAAAATTATAACAGCCTTGCCCTTCACATCTAATCCCTTACATGTCTGCTTCGTTTGGCCCGTGTAGCGGTCACGCTGCTTTTCAAGATAACCTGCTTCGCCGCCCAAAACCTGCTGAGCCTGCTGCGCAATATACAGGGCGCCTTTGTCAGGTGCCAGCGCAAACGCGCCTCGGTAGCCTTTCTGCACAAAATATTCAGCTAACAGTGGGATGGCGCTTAGATTTTTGGCGGGAAACGGAAACATGCCAAGCGCGCTTTCAGCATGAATGTTCACCGTTACTAATGCGTCAACGCCGGCGGCTTTAAGCATCTGCGCCACAGTCTCGATGCTAATGTTTTCGCCAGCTAAGAAAACCTTGTCCTGCCGGGCATACGCAAGATAGGGCACAACCGCGGTCACTTTCCTGGCTCCATTCCGCTTCGCCGCGGCAGCCATAAACGCCAGCTGCATGAGCCTGCTGTCTTGAGGTGCGCAGGTGGTTTGAATAATTGCGGCATGTTCGCCTTGCATGCATCCTTCTAAGCGAATGTAGCTTTCACCATCGGGAAACGTCTTAAAAGCCACAGACACCTTCTCGCATCTGATTAGTTCTGCAACTTTTTCAGCAAGCGCTGTTGAGGCTGGACCTATAATAACTTTCACTTTTTACTCCCTCTCTTCACGTGAAGCCTGCATAGTTTTCTAATGCGTTATGCCATAAAAGCTATTTAACCTTACCAGAACTCTTGCCATTTATTCAGAACAAATAAGAATTGATATGCACATCGCCAGCCTTCAAAGCTGAACGCTCTGTGCTAAATGTGCTTTTACCATTCAAAGCTTTCTGGTGGTATATAGTCGCCGAAGCGTTTCCTAGCCTCAACTAATCGTTGCCGCTGCTGGTCAAGTATCTCAAAGAGCTCTGACGGCGTATCCGAGACGTTCTCTTGGTAGAACCGCTGTACACGCTCAATCTTGGCTAAATTTTCAGGGACGCGGATGGTGAATTGTTTAACGTAATCCTCTTCTGCGTAGTCTTTATTCAGCACTTTCTTGAAGAGTCTGCGCAGATCGTCGTATTTTGGTATAAGTCCTGTAGGCGCCCTTATCGCACCCGCTTCGCCGTGGACACGTAGCTCCATCCATTTTACCCACACATGCTTGTCGCTAGGGGTATTCAAGAATTTACCATTATCTTTGTCACGCAGGAAATAGTTAACGCCAAAGATGATAGGCGCTTTTTTGAGTTTCCTTCCAAACTCCAAGTTATTGCGAATGTTCTGTCCCAGCGGTATGGAGATGAAGTCTTGAATGCTCATCATGTTGATTTCTGGCACACCTTCCTGCCCCAGTATCGCATAGGTCGTTTCAGTTTCTAATGATGCGCCATAGGCGATGATTCCATGTTCCCAGCTGAAGCTTTGCTGAACAGGAACATATGCTTTCGAGTCGCGTCCACCATACATTATGCCGCCTAACTCCACACCCATTGGATTATCAAGTTCAGGATCACAATTTTCCAGCGCCCTAAGCGATACCGTATAGCGAGCGTTCTTGTGCGCTGGCGGGATAGGATTGCCTTGCTCATCCTTTTTGCCCTCGTACCATTCGCCTGAGAAGTTGACGCCGTCCTTTGGTAATTCGCAGCCCATGCCCAGCCAGTATGGCTTGCCATCCTTAACCAGCACGTTGGAGAAAATAACTTCGCCTGGGCTTGTAAGCACCTTATAAATCAATGCGTCGTCTGTAGGATTGATGTTTTGGATGATGCCGAAAATCCCGCATTCCACATTCACGGCGCGGGCTACACCGCCAATGTCCCGTAGGTAAGCAATATCGTCGCCAACTATAGTTTCTCCAGGCAACATCGCCGTAGAGGTTTTACCGCAGGCGCTGGGAAACGCTCCAGAGAAGTAGGTTTTGCGCCCGCCTGGACCATGCACACCCATTATCATCATGTGCTCAGCTAGCCAGCCCTCGCGGTCTGCTTTGCGGATAGCTAGGCGGAAGGCGAGTTTCTTGAAGCCCACTGAGTTGCCTGCGTATTGGGTGTTGACGCTGTAGATGGTGTTGTCCATGTGGTCAATGTAAATTCTTTTCTTTTCGTGCTCGACGCTGACCATGTTCTCGTTAAGTTTTCCAGCTGAGTGAAGGACACGCAGAATCTCTTGGCTGGGATCTGCATTGCGGAAAACTTCGTAGCCAGGTCGGTACAGTAAGCTTTCAGAGTGTGCAACATACCATGAATCGGTGCACTGTAAACCTAAGACGGTGAATACAGAATTTGGCGGTCCCAAAGAAATGAAGCGGACAATCATTGTGCGCCCTGTCATTGAGTCTCTGAGTAGGCTTTTTACTTCAGCTAAGCCCTCTTGCCGGTCGATTTGGTTGAGGGCTTTGCTTAGGGTTACGCCTTTGGGCACAAGATACTTGGTAGCTTCTCGGTCGCGTCCCTGGTCGTGTATGCCGTCAAAGTGGACGGTATGCCCCGGCATAGCCAAAACTTTTTCTTCTCCGGTTTCAATGGCTTTCTGTCGAATGTAGGCTATGTCTTCAGCAGAATCATTGCAGATGAAAATCTTCGCGCAGTTGCAGAGGTCGCTAGCCTTCGCAATGAATTCGTGAACTTTGGTGTGAGGTATTGCAGCTAATTTTTGAAAGTCAGCATCACTCATTTTTGCTTGTAGTGCTTCAAGATACCCATTCATCCTAGATCACTTATAACTCGTAAACTGTTCCTGGAACCCTTGGAAACGGTTGTGTCTCAGCAATATGCTTTACGCCGCTTATCCAGCCTACTAAACGTTCTATGCCGATGCCGCCGCCAGCGCTGGGTTTCAGCTTGCCCTCTTTCGCCAACTTTAGCAATAATGCATAGTTGGATTTGTTAACTTTGTCTCGTTCTATTTTCTTAAGTATCTTCTCGTAATCCCATTCCCTCTTGGCGCCGGAGAGTACTTCTCCGAATTGCGGCATAAACAGGTCATAGTTGTCCCATTTGCCAGTTTTGAAATCCTCAAAGTCGTAAAATTCGCGTGGAATATTCGTAATCCACACTGGCTCGCTGATTTCCTTTGAAATGGCCTCTTCCCAGCATGCACCGTACTTGGCTTCCAGCTCTGCCCTATCATAAACTTTGAATGGCTTTTTCGGCAAAGTCAGTGTATCACATCTGCAAAGCGCGGTTAGCTCCTCTTTCATGTCGCGTTTAAGTTGTGTCAGCAAATTGCAGATTACGTCCTCTACGGTGCGCATTACGTCCTTTGAGGATGCATCTCTTACTTCGAAATCGAGCTGTGTAAACTCGTAGATGTGCTTTCCCGTGTAAGCACGCTCCGCTTTTTCTATGCGTATGTTTGGAGATAAAATGAATAGTTTCTGATAAACCAGCGACGCCGCAATTAGCTTGTGGATTATCATGCTTGTTGTTGTCCGGACCGTTTTTCCATAGATATCCACTTCTACGCGTTTCTCAATTGACGCGCCAGGGTCGGGCCACAGTGGATCTGTAGATTGCGAAAGCGCAACAGGCAGCAGCCACTGGAAGCCTCTGTCCACAAGCTGGTTCGTAAGGCTTCTAAGCGTGTAGGTCATTACTCTGCCTATGCAGGATTTTCGTTCAAGCTCGCTGTTGGAAAGTTGGTCTAACGGCTTAGGCAATTCTATTACTTCTCTGTCTTGAATTGTAAATTGCTTGCTTGCCAAGTTTTTCCTCTCTGCATGCGTAATTATTGAAAAGGCAAATGCAATTCGTGTGTAATAAATTTTTTATAATATCTATTGGAAATTTTCCAAAAACTACAAGCTTTTATACCACATAATTATAATTATTACAATTATGAGCATAAAACTTGATGAAAAAGACTTGGCCATATTGGCGATACTGCAGGAGAACAGCAAACTCACCGCTAGACAAATCGCACAACGGGTAAATGCGCCAATAACCACCGTCTTCGCCAAGACAAAACGCCTAGAAGAATTGGGCATCATACGTGAATACCGGGCAATGTTGGCGGCAGAAAAGCTAGGCATAAACACCACTGCGTTCATCTTAGCATCAGTTTCCTACCGTGCAAAAGCAGACGACAGCCCTGTCTCTCAGCGCGCTGTAGCGGAAGAAATCGCCAAGTTCCCAGAAGTTCAAGAAGTGCATATAATCACGGGCGACTGGGACTTGCTGATAAAGCTTAGAGCGGAAAACGTGGAAGCTATTGGGAAATTTGTTGTTGATAAGCTGCGGCTTATAAAAGGTCTTGAGAAGACGCTTACCTGCATGGTTTTTGAAACCGTAAAGGAAACGACGAAGGTGCCCTTGCTGAAAGGCGCTAAATAGGCATCAAGCAGCGGTAACGAGGTTTATATGACTCAAGTGGCGCTGGCGTAGTACAGAAGAGGCAAAGCGAGAAGCACAGTGTTTCTTCCCTTCTCCGTTAGTGCATACTCCACTCTCAGCGGTGGTCCAGCTTCAACAGCGCGGTCAATGTAGCCGTATGCCTTTAGCAACTTAAGCTTATCAGATAAGGTGCGCGAGTTTATCCCGAGAGTCTTCTTAAATTCACTGAAGCTGACAGCAGTTTTAAAGAACAATGTATAGAGGATTTCGAGGTTCCACTTCTGAAATAGGACAGTAAAGCTTTCTTCAAGGCTTTTCAGCTCTTCTTTCAATTCCTGAGGAGACATCTTTTGCTTCTCAAGTATCTGGTTAAGTGTGTCCTCTATACCCTTAAGCGTCTGCTCCAGTCGCGCTTCCACGAGTTTGCGGAATTCCGCGCTAAGCGGCAATTGCGTAGCCATGCTGTTCACACTTGGTGTGGATTAGCTTACTTCATAATTTATAAGGATTTACTTATACAACAAGATATACAAAATACATCACAAAGGTTGATGGCTTCATGGCTTGGAGCATAAACAGCAAGCTCTGTCTCAGATGCGGCGGCTGCGTCTCTGTCTGCCCAACCGCTGCGTTAGAATTACGAGACAACATTGTCCATGACATGGCGCTGTGTACGCTGTGCGGCGTATGTGCGAAAGCGTGCCCAGTTGAAGCCATAAAGGTGATCAAACAATGAATGACGTCATAGTAATTGGTGCTGGCCCAGCAGGCGTTTCATGCGCGAAGCGGCTGGCTGAAAACGGTTTCTCCGTTAAAGTGTTTGATAAGCGAGCGGAGATTGGCGCGCCGAAGCGTTGCGGAGAAGGCATAAGCGAGTCCTCTCAGCGATTGCTGGGGAAGATCCCGGACAAGTGCATCGCGCAGAAAATCAGGGGCGCCCGGCTTTACGCGCCTGACGGCAGATACCTTGACGCCATATTATCCGAGGGCGGTTTTGTGCTTGAGCGGAAAGTGTTTGATAAATGGCTTGCTGAAGAGGCCGTTAAAGCAGGCGCCACGGTGCAGGCTAACACGTTTATTTCTGACCTAATACGTGATTCACGGGGCTATTTCGTCGGCGTTAAAGGCGAGTTCCTAGGCAACGAATTCGAAGAAAAAGCAAAAGTCATCGTTTGCGCCACGGGTGCAGAATCACCTCTGCGGACTAAAGCGTTAGGCGTATTCTCAAAGGTGAACCTCGTAGATTCCTGCATACAGTATGAAATGGCGAATGTGGATGTTGTTCCTGACCTTATTCACATTTACCTGTCAAGTGTGCTAGCGCCCAGAGGCTACGTCTGGGTTTTCCCGAAAGGTGAGCATAGAGCAAACGTTGGCCTCGGCATTATTCCACAAGAGAAGAAGCCGAAAGCCTACATGGACGAGTTTCTGAAGCTGCATCCGGAAATAGGCAAAGGCTCCATTCTAGAAGTTAACGCTGGCTGCGTTCCCGTAGGCGGAATGGTGGAAAACATGGTCGCCAACGGTTTTGTGCTCTGCGGAGAAGCGGCAAATCATGTCAACCCAATTCATGGCGGAGGCATTAAAGAAGCTGTCATATCTGGGCAGATGGCCGCCGATGTCATCACTGAATGCCTAAAAAAGAATGATGTCTCAAAAACTGCGCTTTCAAAGTTCAATGAGCTTTGGTGGAAGGAAAGAGGAAATCACCTGAAGAAGGTAGAAAAGCTGCGAGAAACTTTAGAGAAGCTATCTGACTCCGATTTGAATGATTTGGTTGACGCGCTTAAGCCTGAAGACATAATCGACTTCACGAGAGGCGCAAAGCTTTCCGTCTTAGCGAAAGTGCTGATGCGAAAGCCACGTCTCGTAAGCATAGCAAGACACCTCTTATAAACGTGCCCAGCACCTTTTTTTATGTTAAAAAAAAGAGATGCGTCATTCCTGAAGCAGGTTAAATGTACGTAGTATCTTTTTGAATTCTTCTTCTTTCAGCGAAGAACGCCGGCCGTTTGCGTAAATTTCCTTAACCTTTGCTACAACATTCATTAATTCCTCATCGCTCGGCGTTTTCCCTGTGATCTCAATTATCTTGTGCCGGATTATGCCTTTCCCCGACTGCTTTCCTATGGTTAAGCGCCGCGTATTACCCACAAGCTCAGGTGGATAAGGCTCATACGTCCACGGATCATTTAGGACGCCGTGCGTGTGAATCCCTGACTCATGCGCGAAACCGTAATCACCGACTATCGCTTTATTGGGTGGAACCACGTAGCCAGTTACTTTGCCGATGAAGTCTGCTGTCTGCTTAAGCTTGAAGGTTTTGCCCTCAAACTTTTTGACACCGTACTGAAGATAGAGGTTCAAGAGAACTTTTTCTGTCTCGGCGTTGCCTGCTCGTTCGCCTATTCCAAGGAATGTTGTGCTCGCGTAAACCTTGTCCCATACCCCTGATGCAGCGCGAATCGCAGCCATAGTGTTTTCCACGGCATTGCCAAAATCGTCATGCGCATGAATTTCGATGGCTGGAATTTTCGTTTCTTTTTTAATCGCCTTCACTTTAGCTGGAATGCCGTTGGGCAAAGGCGCATTGGGGTCTGAAAGCCCTATGCCAACAGTGTCGCAGATACGGTAGCATTCGGCGCCAGCCTGCGCTACAGCATTAATAAATTCTTTTTCAAAGTTCCAGTCAGCTCTCATGCTGTCTTCGCCGTGGACAAAAGTTCGCAGCCCATGTGTCTTAGCCGCATACTCCACCACTTCAACAACATTCGCCAACAGCTGCTCTCTTGTCTTGTCAGGCCATTTTGCCTTAAAGTGTATGTCTGAAACCGGATGTGAAATGCCCACTTCGTTGAAGCCGCATTCGATGGCGCTATCAATGTCTTCTTTGACGGCGCGGCACCATCCGGCCACCCTAATGCCGAGACCCATTTTTTGGATTAGTTTAGCGGCTTTCTTGTCGGGTTTTTGATAATGGAAAAGCTCTATTCTCTCCACACCTATCTCGCTTAAAAGCTGCGCAATTTGAGCAGCATCTTTGGGTTTAACGGCTAATCCGGGCATTTGAATGCCGTCGCGTAGCGTGGTGTCATCAAGTATAGGCTCGGTTTTTAGGGACATTTTGAAGTAAAAATCTTCTAGCTTCATTTTTGCACAGCTCTGTTTAGTTATCCTGTTTCTATCTTTAATCTCTTAAGATTACGCATTATAGTCATTGATAAAGTTTTCTGTATATTATTTGATAATTTGTTCAGCAAATAACGTTACTCTAATTTACGTTATTTTTACTTATTACTATAAAAAAGTTTACTTTATGAAAATACAGAAATATCATAAAAACTTCTTTCGTAACGCCTTAATAGTACCAGAAACACCCAAAACATGCACCGCTGTCTCTTTACCCGCAACAGCTGTAATCGAAGCTAAAGAAGCCCTAACCAAATTTACTGTCGCATGTGCCGTTCGAATTACTGCCACTTTCTTTTCCGCATAATACTCGATAAGCGACAGGCTTGTCTGGCTTGCACCAACTTCGCCATAGAGCTTTGCCACAGCGTTCCAAATGGCATCCATGAGCTCTTTCTGGCTGGGCACTCCGTCAGAATCAACCTGCAAAGCTAAATAGCGCCGTTTAACACGTTTCAAGAGTCTTTCCCTTCCTTGATTACTCGTATTCCTTCCGCCACAAACCTGGGACTTAACTTTTCACGGTTGCGCTTCACAATAGCCGCCGGCTCCTCCACAACCGCTTTCAGCGCAGTCGGCTCATCTAAACCGAAAAGAAACGCGAGCGCAGCCATCTCGCGCGGTTTCCTAAGCAGTTTCTCCTCGGAAACTCCGCTTGAGATCACAATTGGAACATGAAATTCCCTAGCCACAGCAACCTCTCGACGCAAATTTGAAAGAAGCCTAATTCTGGAAGCACCTTCCAAGACAAGTAAGGGGCGTACGTCAATCTCTAATGCTGCCAAGCTACTACTGGCTAATTCTGCTTCGGCATTATCAAAGAATCTTTTACGAAAATCCAATGAAGAAAAATTCAGCAAGTCAACGCGCCTATCCTTCGCAGCCTGCCGCGCCACCTGCTTGTTCTCGCAGTTCACGCAAATAACTTCGAATTTTCGCCTTAACCGCCGTAGCGCCCGCAAAAGCTCATTCGGCGTTTTCGGTCGCAGGTCCACTCGTGAGGCGAAATCTATCTTTACTCCGCTGCAAACAGCCTTTAACTGTGCGATTTCATTCTCCGAAATTTCAGGCGGAAGAGGAACAGCAATTAGGCGGTAACCAAGAGACGCAGCTTTGGTTATCATCCTCGAGGTTGCGGCCTGATCTTTCACGTTTAGGCGCAGGTGCAAATCTGCGAAGATTTTTCTCATGGAAGCATACCTGCGTTTCTGCAAATCTCCATTATCTCGCTGGGCGTCTTATTCCTAAAGTGAATTCTGAAGTGTATGGGGTCGCTTGAAGAAAGTCTTAACTCGCCTTGATATGCAGATTGCTTGTTGAACCTTAAGTAAAGGTTCTGCTTCTCCACATGCAGCCGTATCTCTTGAGCCAATTTCTCCTTATCTAAGGCACTTAAACCCGCAGCAATTTTCTGCAGAACAATGGGCAGCCGCTGTCTATCGGCAAGTTTGGTTTCAAAAAGAATAATGGGGTTTTTATGATGCCCTGTTAGGCTTGTTTTTTGAAAAACCGCGTTTTCGCCGAGTTCTTTTGGCAGTGTATTCCGTATTGCCGTCAGAACTTTTTCGGGGTCTTCGGTGGCATGAGCAAAAGCGCGTATAGTTATGTAGCCTATGGGAAGTTTAGAATTCACGGGGGCACCGCTTCTTTTTATGGGCGGTTTCAGCTTTTAGCCTTTTTCTTTGACTGCGCCTGCGCGGCAGGTTTAGCTTTTGGTTTGGATTCGGCTTTCTTCTTTTCCACGTAAGCCGTTAAAACGTTGACATTATGCTCATGAGCAGTTTTTCTTCGCTTATCTACAGGTATCTTCAACTTTTTCGCTTCTGCTATGTTTAAGCCTGCTTTCTTAAGCTCTTCGATGCTGAAGCCTCTGCCGCTTCGCTGCCGCCCATTTGGCTTGAGAATTTGTGGTTTTACATGATGCATTCTACTGCTCACCTTTTGCTCCTTTGCGCTTGCTGGGTCTAACCTTCTCGGCGCCCTTGCCTTTTCTACGCAAACTCCTGACCTTCTTGCCAGCGCTTGTTAGGCTTCGGAAAACACGACGCTTGTGCTGCTTCTCAATTATCCAGTTCACGTCCTTGTCAGCCTTTATCACAGGATGATTCGGGTCTACAAGAATCACTTCAAACCATTTTGAGCGGCCGTCTTCGCCGACCCAGTAGCTGTTCAGCACTTCCAAGTTTGGAAACTTGCGGGCTGCACGCTCTTCAGCAATCAACCGTAAGCTTTTAGCCGGCTTAAATTTGGCAACACCCATGCGCTTTGGACGCCTTCCAGATCTGGGACGCTGCTTCCGTAATCCGCCTCTTCTAACGCGGGCACGCACAACCACGAAGCCTTGCTTGGCTTTGTAGCCAAGTTTTCGGGCGCGGTCAAGACGCGTAGGCTTCTCTATGCGAACAATAGCAGGCTGCTTTCGCCATTCAACGAGCCTCTGCTGCATAATCTCGTCTACGAAGGACTCCTCTGGCTTAGACCATGCCTCAGCTATGTACTTGTAGGCCATCTTTACTTTTTCACCTCACATTGTCGTTTACGGTTCAGCCCTGTGTGGGCTACATCCCAGCGGACCATGATGATCCGCCTATGCTTCGGAATTTTACCATCATGCTTAAAAATAAACTTTTCCAGAACTACTTAACAAGCAAATTATATACAACTGACAGTTTGGATGTATTATCAAAATAAAAAGTGCTTCTGTTTCGGCAGACTTAAAAAAGTTTGAAAGGGAAAAATGAAAGAGTGAGACTATTCTGCTTCGTAGAATTCTTCTGGTTTCGGCGGTGTCGGCGGTAATCCTCTGCGTTCTCGGATTTGCCGTATTACTTCTGCTTGCATTTGCTCGGGTACTGGAGCCCAACGGCTGAATTGTGTAGCCCAGAAAGCTCTGCCCTGCGTGGATGAGCGTAGTTCATCAGAGATTCCGAAGGATTCAGCCACAGGCAGCTCTGCTTTGACAATTATCATGTCCTCCTCGTTTATCATATCCAAGATTTTGCCGCGGCGCTTCTGGATTAAAGCTATGACTGGACTGACGAATTCGTTTGGCACTTTACACTCGAAACTTAGCAATGGCTCTAAAAGCTTCGGGTCGCTGAGCAGAAAAGCACACCATATTGGACGCCACGTCATGGGCAGTATCTGCGCGGGACCTCGGTGCACGGGGTCTTCGTGAACCAAAATGTCTTCTAAGTTAACTTTCAAGCCGTAAGCTGGTTCCTTAGCGAGAACACAAGCATGTACTGCTTCACGGAAGCCTGATTTTATGTGATCTAACACTTCTTCGACGTATTGTCTTCCCTTTATCCTGTTAACCAGTATGTTGCTTTCTTCGATTGCTATGACGTTTCGGGCATCCTCAGTTGACCAGCCCAATTCTCTGAGGATTTTCTGCCGTTCATCGCGACTTTGCATTTCTGAAATCTTTTCCGCCTTTATTGCCTCAATAACTTCATCAGACAATTTCTCCAAAGTTATCCAGAGCTTGCTGTGCTTGTTAGGGCTTTTGCCCATCACCGGCGGGCCTCGATAGTCATGGCTGATAGTTTCACGGTAGATGACAATAGGCTTGCTAAGCTTTACTTTCAATCCAGCTTCCTGCATTCGGTAGGCGGTGATCTCCAAGTGAAGTTCGCCCATGCCGCTTAACAGGAATTCGCCGCTTTCCTTATCCATCTTAAAGTGCAAGTTAGGATCTTCCGTGGTCAGCTTGTGTATAACTTTGTCGAAGAGTGGCAAGTCTTTGACGTCTTCTGGCTCTACTGCAACAGTCACCACTGGATCAGACACGTATTTCAAGCCCTCGAATGGCGGCGTTTCCACACCGTCTTCTGCGACAGTTTCGCCCACGTGAATCGAGGGCAAACCTGATAGCGCGGCGATGTTGCCTGCTGGAACACGGTCTACGATTACGCGGTCGGTGGCCATGCTCATGTAAACCTGCTGTATGGTGCCCCGTTGGCGGCTGCTTACAAGCTGCACCGTTTTCCCTTTAGTTACTGAACCACTGAAGACACGGCCTATGGCGACAACACCGCTGTGCGGGTCAACCTCAATTGTGGTGACGCACATTAGAAGCGGCCCGTTTGGATCAACTTTCGCCATGCTTTTGCCCGTTGGGCTGTTGGCATCGCCTGGCCAAATCTGGCTTTGCCTATACGGTTGTGCTTCCAGCGGGCTTGGCAAGTGCTCGCAGAACATGTCTAAAATGGGCTCGTAGAGCGGTGCCTTCTTGCTTAACTCGTCAACTTTCTTGCCAATTTCTTCTGGAGCACCCGTGTAAGCGTCAATAATGTCTTTAAACGACAAGCCTTTTGCTTTCATATGCGGAAGGTTTAGACCCCACTTGTGAAGCGCCGAACCGAAAGCCACGCGGCCATCTTCAACCTTAACCTGCCAGTCTTTCTTATGCTCGGGCGGCGCATACTTTTCAATAAGCGTGTTCACGCGCACGATGATTTTTGCGAATTTACGCTGGACCTCCTCAGGAGTTAACTTGATTTCTTTTATCAGCCGGTCCACTTTGTTGATAAACAGGATTGGCTTTACGCGTTCGCGGAGCGCTTGCATTAACACTGTCTCTGTCTGCGTCATCGGGCCTTCTACGGCATCTACGACAACAAGTGCGCCGTCGACTGCGCGGAGGCTCCTGGTTACGGCTCCGCTGAAGTCTATGTGTCCAGGCGTGTCGATGAGGTTGATGAGGTAGTCTTTTCCCTTGTAGGTGTGCGTTAGGCTGATGTTTGAGGCGAAAACTGTCATCTGTCGCTTCTGCTCAAGTTCCCAAGAGTCCAAGAACAGTTTTTGTCCAGCGGTTTGCTCGCTGATTATGCCTGCGGCTGCTAAGAGGCTATCTGAAAGGGTTGTTTTTCCATGATCCACATGTGCAATTATGCTTGTGTTCCTAATTATTTCTGGAGTGTTCATCAGCTTAACGATGTCTTCAACTTGCTTATAGCGCGCCATAACTACACCTTTCTAAATCTATTTACGCTAACATTCAACATTTTTTTCGGAGCGAAACCCGATACTGATTTATGCATATTAAATTCTCTCTTAAAGGAGATAAGCTACATGGAAATTAAAACTGTCACCTATTAACTTTATGGCAACAACTTGACCATTTAATGACGTCGCATCTATACTACATAACCATAGTCTATTATCGCCAAGGGCTTTTTGGTTTAACATGCTTCAGCGCATATTTGCCAAAGCAACGAGTTAAAAAAAGCCTTCATTGAGCCGATTACTTTAAATTTAACCTTGCCTTCTGGCTAAAGGCAACATCCTTAAAATGCAAATGCTATCTTTACAATTATAAAAAAGGATGTTACCGCTGAGGATGTGGATGTACTTCAGAATTGAAGTTGAAGAACGAAGCAACCTGTTACTGTTAGCGTACGTCCTCTCAGCAGGAATGCTTTACCTCCATAGGCCTGACAGAGGCTTGTGATATCCTGCATAGGTTTGGTGGGAGTTTTTTGGAAAAAGTTGCTTCTCTGCGTCTCAGCGAAGTTTTTGATGCTTTGGCTTCGTCGCCTAACGGGTTAACCAGCGAAGAAGCCAAAAAGCGACTTAAAAAATATGGTTATAACAAGCTCTCTGAGAAGCGACGAATTCCTTTCTTTTACAAGTTTTTAAAGCATTTTAAGGATTTGTTTGGCATACTGCTACTCTTTGCAAGTGGCCTTTCCGCATTGAGCGGTAACTTGGAATTGGCGCTAATTATTCTCGCGGTGGTTTTCATCAACATTTTCTTTAGCCTTTTCCAAGAGTCGCGTGCTGAAAAAGCAATGGAAACCATGAAAAGCTGGATGCCCGAGTATGCCAAAGTCATCCGTGATGGCGAGCTTAAAAAAATCTTGGTGAAGGAAATTGTTCCAGGCGACATTATTGTGCTGGAAGAAGGCGACCGCGTGCCGGCAGATGCGAGATTAATCGAAGCCTTTGATTTGTGGACGAATAATGTGCCTTTGACTGGGGAATCTGAGCCTCAGCCTCGGGTGGCTGAAGTGGAGTCTATTGTTGAGAAGGCGGATTTGCATTCGCCTCATTTCGTTTTTATGAGCACCAGCGTTGCCAAGGGAAGAGGGAAAGCCATCGTTTATGCCACGGGCATGAACACGCAGTTCGGGCGGATAGCTAATTTAACGCAGACTATCCAGGAAGAAGAGAGTCCACTTCAGAAAGAAATCGCGTTGACGGCACGGTATGATTTCATAATCGCTGTTATTGTGGGCACAGTTTTCTTCGCGGTTAGCGTGCTCCTATTTGACGTCTCGCTTCCAAATGGCATTCTCTTTATGATTGGCGTTATGATTGCTTGTGTTCCTGAAGGGTTGCAGGTTACAGTTTCAAGCGCTTTAGCAATTAATGTTCTAAAAATGGTGAAGCAGAACGTTCTAGTCAAGCGGTTGTCGGCTGTTCAAACTTTAGGCAGCGTTACTGTAATTTGCACTGATAAGACAGGCACAATAACTAAGGGTGAAATGACTGTTGAGAAACTATGGGTAAAAAATCATGTTGTGTCAGTGTCAGGAATAGGATACGACCCTACAGGCGACTTCTTCCTGAATGGCAAACCATTACGTGAAGGTGAAACACCGTTTCTTGAAAGACTTCTTGAGGCAGCGGCTCTCTGCAACAGTGCTAAGATTGTCCCACCTTCAGACAAAAACAAGTCTTGGAGCGTGATTGGAGATCCAACTGACGGCGCTCTTTTGACTGCTGCGCTTAAGTATGGCTTAAACATTCAGGATGCTTTGGCTGAGAAGCCCATCATTGATGTTTTTCCGTTTAGTTTCGAGAAAAAGCGGATGACCACCGTGCACAAGGCGAAAGATGGAATTCACGTTTACACGAAAGGCGCGCCCAGAAACATTCTTGATATTTGCGCTTATATTCTCGTGGATTGCAAAGTGCAAAAGTTAACTGAAGATATTCTGATGCAAGTGGAAGCTATGATTCACGAGTTTGCAAATGAAGGATTACGGGTAATTGCAGTGGCTTACAGAAAACTCGAGACTTACACAAAGAGCGATGAAGTTGAGAAAGACATGGTTCTTGTTGGTTTATGTGCCATGCGTGATCCGCCAAGGCGTGAGGTCAAAGATGCAGTTTTAAAGGCGAAGCAAGCAGGCATAAAAACCGTGATAATCACGGGTGACTACGGTCCAACAGCGCAGTACATCGCCCAAGAAGTCGGCATTGTTGACGCTACAAACTGCGAAATTATCCGCGGTGTTGACTTGGAAGATTTAAGCGACCAGGACATCGTAAGCCGCGTTAGGCGGGGAAATGTGATTTTCGCGCGTGTTTCTCCTGAGCAGAAACTCCGCATTGTTAGAGCGCTGAGAGAAAGTGGCGAGATTGTCGCTGTCACCGGCGACGGCGCTAATGATGCGCCCTCTCTGAAGGAAGCAGATATCGGCGTGGCTATGGGTGTTTCTGGAACGGATGTTGCCCGCGAAGCAGCGGACATTGTCCTCTTGGACGACAGTTTTGAGTCGATAGTTAAAGCCGTGGAGTCTGGGCGCGCCATCTACGAGAATATTAGAAAGTTTATTGTTTATGTTTTCTCGCATAATTGGGCGCAGCTTATTCCTTATGTGCTTTATGTTTTGCTAGGTATTCCCTTGCCTCTGCTTGTGGTTCAAATCTTAGCCATAGACTTGGCGATAGATGTTATTCCGTCATTAGCGCTTAGCCGTGAACCGCCTGAAGCAGGGATTATGCAGGAGCCGCCACGCAGCATCAGAGAAAGGCTGTTCACAAGTAAAGTTCTGTTGCGGTCGCTTTATATCGGCGTGATAATAGCCGTTGGCGCTATGATTGGTTGTTTAACAACTTGGACTGCAGGCGGCTGGCGCCTCGGAATGCCTCTGGCGCCTGATAGCCCAGTCTACATCAAAGGGGTTACCATGACTTTCGCAGGCATAGTTGTAGCGCAAGTTGGCAATGTTCTTGCCTGCCGAACGAGTAAGGTTTCTGTGTTTAAAACGAAGATTTCAACCAACAAGTGGATTATTTTAGGAATAATCGCGCAGCTCTCCATCTTAGCCATTCTAATTTATGTTCCATTCATGCAGCAGATTTTCAAGACAACGGCGCTCAGTGTCTATGATTGGGCGTTTCTTGCTTCACTTGCGGTAATCATCGTTGCAGCTGAAGAAATACGAAAATTCTTTGTAAGACGCTTTTCTACGACACACGAAAACTGACGCAATGAAGAAGGCTTGCTTTTCATATACACTATGCATAGCACAGCAAAAGCCGAGTGCCTCCGAAGTAGACCCCCTCTATAGGTTTCTGCATTGATTGGCTAATAGGCGGCAAATATGATCACGCAATTTCAGCGTAGAATGTTAGCATACAACAGAATTCTATAGAAAGGCAAGCTCAGTTATGTTTTCAAAATATTTTATAAAAAGAGAATAAGAGGCTTTGCTAAGTTAAACCATGCGCTTTACGAGCTCGTTTATTGCTTCGCCACGGTAGCCTGCTTCTCCGCCTGCGCTGAAGCTTTTCTTAGTTTTCCCCTTGAATCCTTTGCTTGGTGGATGCAGCTTGAAAACAGGCTGGATGTCAGGTAGCTTCTGGTACTCCACTTTACATGCTACTATGGCTTCGGCAAGTGCATCTAATGATTCGTAGCCGACTTTGCGAGCGTACTCGTCGGCTAGTTTCTTGTTACCTGCCAAGCGACCACGTTTTTTCAGCAGTAGAGCCACAGTTTCCTTTGAGACTTCGCCCCATGTCACGTAACTCTCCACTTGACGCAGCATGCCCAAGTATGAGGGGCGATTATCAATGAGCACTGCATGGTTGCATCTGGCCAAACGAAGCATTTCAAGGGTTTCGCGGGCTTCACGCTGAGCGCTGATTGTGCCACGTACTCTTACGACAGCTAAACATTTGCGCTCGTTAGCTTGTTCAGTCAATTATCTCACCCAGTCCTCCGGAGTTATGAGGCTATAGGTTTTGCGTAAGCCATCATAGATAGCATGTGCATAAGAAGGAACTGTTCTCGTTGAACCGCGGCTCCTTACCCAGAGATCCTTTACGCCTGCCAAGTTCAAAATCACTTTTGCGACTTCGCTTGCGACTAGCCCTAAGCCTCTTGGCCCAGGCACTATGACTACGCGTACGCCGCCGCATTTGCCCTCAACTTGGAACGGAATGGAGTGAGGTTTGCCGCAGCCACATTCCCAGCTGCCGCAGCCACGTTTGACGGGAACAATATTTAGGCGCGCTACTGCGGCGGCTTTTTCTATTGCAGTTCGAACTTGACTAGCTTTGCCGGAGCCTAAGCCTACATAACCATCTCTGTTGCCAACGGCTACAATGGCTTTGAATCTTGATTTCTCACCAGCGTCAGTTTGCTTCTGAACTAAGTTAACGTTTATCACTTCTTCCTGCAAGTCTGGAATTAAGGCGTCAACAATTTGTGGCTCTGCGATTTTCAGGCCGCTTAAGAAAACCTCATCCATGGACGTTATTCGGCCTTCTTGAATCAGTTTCCCTAGGCGGGTTTTAGGAACCCAATTATCTAAACTTGATCCTCTTTCAGTTTCACTATAGCTACGGCTCATGCTTTCTTTTCACCCTTCTTTTTGAACGCATTAATAATGTTAGTTTTCACTTTAGTGAAATGTTCAGGAAGTTTTTCTGGAGAAAGCTTCTGCGCCAAATATTTGGAGAACCTTGTTGCATAAACCTCTGGGTTGGATGCTAAGCTCTTTCCGTACTCCGCTATGTGCTTTCCCTCTATTCGCTCTACGACAAATTTCTCTTCAGAACAAGGAACTTCAACTCCAGCATCCAAAATACCCTTTAAAGCGGCGAAAACTCTGGCGCCTTTGGTTGGCGCAGCTAAGCCTATATCCAAAACAGCTTCTTCCACACCCTTTGTTTTTGCCTTTAACCCACAAAGCAATCCTGTTAAATAAGCTGCAGGAACATTGCCAGCTGGAGCCTTCCAACCATACTTGTTCGCTAATTCGCGGCTGTGCGCTGAAGCCAAAACTTCGTCGCCATGCGGTTTAGCAACGATAATTTGCACAGTAGTATTCTTGAGTGAGCAACGAACTACAAGCCGCGGCTTCTCGGAAAGAATCAGCGCCTTGCGTGCTCTATAGTCGGTTTTTCCTTCT
Source organism: Candidatus Bathyarchaeota archaeon (assembly GCA_026014545.1). Lineage (GTDB taxonomy): Archaea > Thermoproteota > Bathyarchaeia > Bathyarchaeales > Bathycorpusculaceae > JAOAIV01. The sequence goes on along the minus strand of JAOZIH010000005.1, from coordinate 83,553 downwards.
CTTCTCCGCCTAAGCGGAACTCGATAGATTGAACTTCGTGCCATCAACGTTTCCTCCACAAATCATGAGCTTTCAAATAGCGTTCCAAATCAGCGACGGAGCTGAACCTTCCGCTGCCAGCGGCCCTGTACATTTTTCTATAAGTTTCTTCAGTGATAGCGCGGGTTGCTTTCAACTCTCGAAGCCTCTTCCTCAAAGAACGGATCCTGCTGATCCAAGCTTCTTTCTTGGAAATCTTTGCGTAGCCAGTACCAGATCTGCTACCAGGACCTTTACGGCGTCCCTTCTTTTTCTTTTCCTGAATTGCTTTTGCTCGAGCACGGCTTACGCTTTTCTCCGGCAAAGCTTGAATTACCTTTTCATGAATCAGCTTTCTAACTTCTTCGCGGGTTATGGCAGCTTCCACATCCTCCATACGCTGAGGATCAATCCATACTCTATTTTGACCCACTTTCAGTATTTGCGCTGCCAAGCGTCTTTGATTACTAAGGTCAGTCATTGCTTCGCATCTCCTTTCTCAGATTTAGCTTTCGAGCGGGCCCTTTTCGGTTTCTCTTCTTTTTCCTTTATTTCAGTCTCCTTCTTCTTTTTCGCAGCAGGCTTACTTTCCATTTCCTTGCCCTCAACTTCTGGAGCCTTTTTGGCTTCCTTCTCAGCCGGCGGCGCTGCTGTTTCCGCTGGCTTAGCCTCTTCTTCGGGCACTTCCTTGGCGGGCTTGAAATTCAAAATGATTACATTTCGCTTTTTAGCTTCGGCTAAAATCTGAACACGCTTTCTCTTGCCTACCGTATGGGCAATTCGCACTGCTTCAGATTTAGGATCAATCTTAGCTATTTCTTCTGGACTATGCACCAAGACTTCTTTATATCCATAAGGATGAAGCCCCCTAGCTTCCTTAGGGCCTCTGTAACCTGTACTCACGGAGGGCGGCCAGCCCTTAACTTTCTGGCGCATTTTGTTATCTATTCCGCGAGGCCTGCGCCATTTTGCTTTAACTCTGATATATCGCCAACTTTCCGACTTGACAAACTCGGGTTTATTCTGTTTAGCGCGTTTTCGCGCTTTTAGTGCTTTCTGTGTTGCGGATACATCTTTCTCTGCCATTATGTCATTCCCTCATTTCGTTCATACACGTATAAGCCGTCAAGGAAGACACGCGGATCCTTACGCTTAACCTTTGTTGCTTGCTCAATGTTTGCGGCGGTTTGACTTACGTCCTCAAGGTTTATGCCTTCAACAATTACGTCGTCGCTTTGAACTTTGACTTTCACGTCGCCAATTATCTTGGCTTTTCTGGCTCGCCGCTCGCCAGTAAAGTTTTCGATTACAACCGCCTTGTCTTGGACTTTAACGGATATTGGAAAGTGGGAAAACACGATTTTCAGCTTGTACGAGAAACCCTTTTCGACGCCAGTAATCATGTTTTGAATATGCGAATGCACCGTGCCTACCATCGCGGCTTCTTTCTTGCGGGGCCATTTAGCATAAACTCTAACGGATTTGCCGTTGCTTTCGATGGATACTGGCGCTAAAGAGAAGTCACGTGTCAAAGTTCCCTTAGCACCTTTAACTGTAACCTTACGTCCCTCAACCGTTACTTTGACGCCATCTGGAACTTGAATGACTTTGGAGATTTCTGGTAACCGCATTAGAAACACCCGTTAATAAACGAAAGCTAACAGTTTTCCTCCAAGGTTTTTTTCTTCAGCTTCACGGTGAGAGATTACACCCTTTGAGGTGGAAACAACCAGTATGCCCACATCTCTTGAGGGCAAGAATTTCTTTTCCCACTGTTCAAATTCGCTAACCTTAACAGGGAAGCGAGGCTTGATGGCGCCGCACTTATTTATCCTACCCAGCAGCTGTACCTTGAACTTGCCTGAGCGCCCGTCATCGATGAATTCAAATTCTCCTATGTAACCGTTTAACTGCATTATTCTTAATACGCGGCCTAAAAGTTTAGAGGCAGGGCTAATTACACATTCGCGTTTGTTGCGAACTTCATTGTTTATTATTGTTATCAGACCGTTTGCCAGCGTATCCATTGCTTTCCCTCATTATTCATATTTTTTAAAGCCAAGTTTCGGCGCTGCCTCCCTAAAACAGTGCCTACATAAATATAAATTGTAACGTCGGATAATAGGCCCATATGAGCCGCATCGAATGCATGGTCTTGAACCTTTGCCGAATTTTCTTACTTTCTTAATTTGCTGCTTTGCCATATTTCATTCCACCTGATTTTATACGATTTCAACTCCTAAGGTTTGTTTTACAAAGGTAATTGACTCCTCAGGCGTAAGCAGATGCTTACGGCCAATGTGTGCCTTCTTCTTTCTTCTGGTTTTAACTCTTTGACCAGGGCGATTCACAGAAACACATACGTCCATACCGAATATGCCGATGTTGGGATCATACTTTACACCGGCTATCTCGATGTGCTCTTTAATGCCAAAGGCGAAGTTGCCTTGCTTATCAAAAGATGAGCGGGAAATTTTGTTATCGACAACCGGCAGTACTTTCTTGAGGAAATCAATTGCCGCTTGCTTTCGCAGAGTAACAATGCATGCGGTTGATTCGCCTTTTCTTATTCCGAAATCTCTTATGGTTTTTTTGACTTTTCTTTTAGCAGGGGTCTGATTAGTCAACGCCTTCAATACGGTAACCGCCTTTTCTAGCGGCTCTCCTGATTTCCCAACGCTGATGTTGACAACAACCTTTTCTATTCTGGGTTTAAGCATAGGCTGCTCTTCCCACATTTTAACAAACGCGTCCTCAGACACTGGAAGATTCCTCCAGTAAAGATATTATTGGGGCGGCTTCGCCTACTACAAACACGAAGTCTAAAACTGTTTGGTACCGGTTACCTTTCGCGTCTTCTATTACCACGAGTGCTTGCCGCCGCTTCTTTGAAGTGGTCTTCTCGATCTCAACTATCTTGCCATATTTTCCAATGTTCTTTCCGCCAGTTATAACAGCTAAATTGCCTTCCTTGACCTTCAATTGAGCAAGCACTTGCCGTTCTGGCAGCCCCAGCTTTAGAGTGTCGAAGGTTTCATATGCAACTGCTGGCGGACTTTCTGATTCGCCCATTTTTACTAGTAAGGTTGATCCGTCGTGAAGAGCAAGCTGTGTAAAGCCATTTTTGACTAAAGTTTTGTCTTCGACTCTGAACAGTTTGAAGCTGGCTTCTTCTTTGCTAATTGGGTTAAGGATTAAACCTTTATGAGAGGGCAAAAGCCTGAAGAACTTGTCTAACTCGGGTATTGCGATTACATCCATTAAACCAACTGGAAAATCATCGCTACGCCTGATTTTGCCGTCAACGTAAACTTTGCCTTGTGCAATTATAGATTTCGCTTCTTTCCTACTTTCAGCTACACCGAGAATATCACGCAGAACAACCGCGAGTGGCAAACATTTCTCAAGCGAGTGAGGCCCAGGTGAAGGCCGTACTGCCCAATAGAACTCTTTCTTGTGAATCGGCCAGAAACTTGGCGCAACCTTACGCTTTAATCTTCCTGTTTTTCCTTTCTTACCCAAAACTACGTTCCTCCTTTCTTCGCAGAAGCATCACTTTTCCGTTTGGCAGGTGCCCTCTTCACTTTTTCAGGTTTCTTTTCTTTTTCAACAGGCTTTTCCTCAATCTCTGCTGCAGCCTTCTTTTTCCTTTTTGTAGGCGCTTTTTCCTCCGCTGAAAGCTCTTCCTTCGTCTTCTTTGCAGCAGGCGTTTTTCGTGTTGCCTTAGGTTTAACTTCTGGCTTCTTTGCCTGCGGCTTTTCAGGAGCGGCTGCAATTTCAGGTTCTTTAACCACTTTTTCTGCTTCAACCGCCGCTGCTTTCTCAGGAAGCTTCTCTACTTTCTTCGGTGCTTTCTCTTTTTTAGGCAGCGCCTGCTTCTTTCTTTCAACAACTGCTTGCCGCCATTTATCATCAAGCTTCAAATTTTTAATCATTACTTTTGACGGGTGCACTGGAATGAATATTGTTGTGCCATCAACTTTTTCTCGAGTTAAGCCTTCAATAAAGATGCGCCGCCGCTCTAGGTCTACACGGCTGACTTTCCCTTCAAATCCCTTATGGTCGCCTCGCATCACTTGCACAGTGTCGCCTTTTCTGACGGGAAGAGCTTTAACGCCCTTTGAGGCAGCAAGTTCTGGCGATAGCGGCGCCGTCATAAATTTATGGCGCAAGTGCGCAGGCGCAGTATAGAGCTGTTTTCGCTGTTTTCTTGGAGCTTTCACGGGTTTTGTTACTTGCATACCATTTTTCACCTACACTATTATGCTTGCGGCGCTTGCTATTCTTGGCCATCGCTCAGCAGCTTCTTTTGCTACAGGACCGCGGATTTCGGAACCTTTCATTTCGCCATCAGGTGTTATGATTACAGCGGCGTTATCTTCAAATTGAACCCAAACACCGTCAATTCGTCTAAACGCTTTCTTCTGCCGGATTATCACGGCTTGAAAGATTTTCTTCCGCATATCCGGCGTGCCCTGCCTGACGGAGACAGTTACTCTATCACCTACAGTAGCTGTGGGATATCGTCTTAGGCGGCCTTTATAGCCCATTGCTTGAACTAAACGTAACACGCGGGCACCAGTATTATCCGCACAGCGCAATAATGAACCTGCTAACAAGCCTCGGGTAATCTTCTGACCGTGCGAAAGCATTCCCTTTGCGACAAGTGCTCTCTGTTTTGCCTTAGCTGCCATTTCACTTCTCCTCCAACTTCTCCACAACAACAAAGGATACGGTCTTGCTTATTGGGCGACACTCTGCGATTCTCACTTTTTCACCTTCTTTTGCATCGATACATGGCGGATTATGCGATGGGATATGCCCACTTCTCCGCTCGTACCTCACAAATTTAGGTGAAAATTGAAGGTACTCACGCTCTACGATGACGGTTTTATCCATTTTAGCGCTGACAACGACGCCGTCTAAAACGCGGCCTCGTACAGCTAATGTCCCATGGAAAGGACAATTTCTATCGTTACAGGATTTTTTTGGTTTCTTAAAAGTCATGGACATGTTACCACAGCCTCTTTATGCTTTTTTTAAGTCGATCTTCAGGTCTTCCAACTAAAAGTCTGCCGTCAATTTCGACAACAGTTCCGTCTGGAAAATTGAAGTGGAAAACCGCCGTGTTCTTTACTACTTGCTTTGGCGTGCCTTCGTGCAGAATTGTAAATGTGTTTTTTGTTTCGTCAATTACTATACCGTGTATCCCAACATAGCCGGCGTGTGGGCTTTCCACGATTTTTCCTTCAGTTCCTATAAATTCGTGACGTATGATGTCGGGCGTTACTTTCATTTGGTCTTCTTCTCCTTTTTGTTTTTAACTTCCTTTTTCACTTCTTGCTTCTCTTGCTTTCCAATGCCCAGTTTGCTTTCGTTCTCAACGGTAAGTATCTGAGCAATTGCCTTGCGCAGCTCCCTAATTCTAGCAGGATTCTCCACGGCGCCACCAGCTTTGATCATAGTTTTCAATCTCGCTAACTCTAACCTTAACTCAGATAACTTGCTTTTCCGCTCTGCAGAGGCCATGGAACGGATATCTTTGAGCCGCAGTATAGGCATTTACTCTTTCGCCTCCTCGCCTTCCTTAACCTCTTTCACGTCAGCCTCAGCTTGCTTTTCAGGTGACTCTTGAAGCGATTCCGCTGCTTCTGGAGCATTGGCCACTGCTTCCTCGATTTTCTCCTCGCCCTCTTCAGGCGGAAGCGCTTCTACAATTTCGATTTTATCTGGAAACTTGGCGTCTGGCGGCATTATCTTAACTTTCACGCCGAAAATGCCTGGTTTAAGTTGAACATGAAACTCGGCTTTCCGCATATATTTCAATGCTGGATCACCGCATCGGGGGAAGTATCCTGCGCGGAATTTCTCAAAGTGCGCGCGTTCAGTGCGCAATTTGCCGCTTATAACTATCTCTACGCCTAAAGCGCCTGCGGCCATAACCTGGTTGATAGCCCAAAAGCCTGCACGTCGGAAGTGGACGCCTCTTTCAAGGGCTGAGGCAATGCGTGAGGCAACTACAAACGCGTTAAGTTCAGGAACCTCAATTTCGGAAACAGAAATCTGCGGGTTTGAAATCTTGAAGTTTTGTTCTAACGTTGTAGCAAGTTCTTTTATTGTTTCTCCGCCACGACCGATTACGAGACCCGGCCTCATGGCATAAATTACCACATGAGTTCCCAGCGGCGTCTTGGAGATGTCGACGCCTCCGTAGCCAGCGCGCTCCAGTTTCCTTTGCAGAAACTCGTCTATTTCGGTTCGTTTAATTGATTCACTGATAAAACGTTTAACAATGGACATTAAAGCGCTCCCCCTTGCTCAGGCTTCTCTTCTAAAACGATTTCAACATGCGTGGTAACCTCATATTTTGGCGTGGCACGCCCGTGTGCTCTGGGCATGTAACGCTTTATTTTCACGCCTGGATAAGCAGCAGCATGCATTATGCGGAGCCTATCCACATCTAACCCCTTGTTTTCTGCATTAGCCTCTGCAGATTCGAGTAAACGTAAGATTTGCTTTGCAGCTTTCACAGGGTACCTCCCTGCATATGCTCTTACAAGCCCAGCGCGGTGCCCAAGTTTCTTTTTGTATCTCCTGAAGGGAACAGCTTGCTTCTTCGCGATAACGGCCTTAAGGTATGCTTTCGCTTTAGCAAGCATCATACCCTTAATCGCTCGGCATACTTCGCGAGATGCCTTATGAGATACTCGGAGCTCTCGACCGCTGGCTTTCGCTGTCTTTTCAGGATCCAGCTCTTCTTCGATTATGGAGTAGCCCCATTTTGGCATGTTCTTATCTTCTCCAACTGTGCAATTCAACAGCGCAATTGCGATTTATATGGCTTTCCGTATCAAAACTAGTTTAGCCAGTTCGAAGTGCGCAATGTCCCACTTTTGGGACGCAGTGGTGTACGTGAGGTGCCAAGAATACTTTCCGATTTTTGCCTTTTATAGTTTTTTCTAAATTATGCGATGACTTAACAGCGGCGTTTGTAGTGCACTAAGCGGCTTTTTCATTGTTTTGGCGGCTGGATTGTGTCATGTTTAAATATGCGCTCAGGGTTCTTGTATTTTCACATTTTACTTTAGGAGGCTTAAGTGTTGCCTGCTATTGAAGTTGGAAGAATATGTGTGAAACAATTAGGTCGCGAAGCTGGGAAGAAATGTGTCATAGTCGACATCATTGACAAGAGCTTCGTGCTGGTAACTGGTCCGAAAAAGGTCACGGGAGTAAAAAGGAGACGCGTCAACATCAACCACATTGCACCCACTGAAGACAGCATCCCAATAACACGAGGCGCCTCTGACGGCGAAGTCATTAAAATGCTGGAGGCTGCCGGCAAACTGAAAGACATGGCTGCCACGGCAAAGCAGATGTAAACTCTTAATACCCAAAACTCTCTTTTTCTAACCTTAAGGAGAACTAAGTTTGCCTAGGACAGTCGCTCCATGGGAAATCAAACGGGAACTACGCATAAAAGCAGAAGACGCCACGGATACAGCTTATGGTCATACACCAGAGGAAAGGCCAGCGGAAGAATACATCCGTTATGGCGTAATAAACCTGGACAAGCCAGCTGGACCTACAAGCCATGAAGTGGCTGCTTGGCTAAAGAAAATTATGCATTTGACAAGAATAGGGCACGGCGGCACATTAGACCCGAAAGTCACCGGCGTCCTGCCCATCGCGCTTGAAGATGCCACAAAAGTTGTGCAGGCGCTGCTTTACAGCGGTAAAGAATACGTCTGTGTCATGAAACTTCACGGTGACTCCGAAGAAGACCGCGTTAAAAGGATTCTTGAGGAGTTTGAAGACGTTATATATCAGCGTCCTCCACTACGTGCTTCAGTTAAGCGCCAGCTTAGAACACGTCGCATATACTACATTGATTTTCTGGAAAAGGACGGCCGCAATGTGCTCTTCAAAGTGGGCTGCGAGGGCGGAACATACATACGCAAACTTTGTTATGATATAGGCGAAATCCTTGGCACCGGTGCGCATATGCAGGAGCTTCGCAGAACACGTGCAGGACCATTTATTGAAGGCAGCAACGACATGGTTACGCTGCATGAGGTAGCCTACTGGTTCGCGGAGTGGGAAAAGGAAAAAGACGAGAAAATTCTGCGAAAATTTATTCAACCCATGGAAACAGCATTGACGCTGGTTCCCAAAATTGTGGTCAGAGACTCCGCGGTTGACGCCTTGTGCCATGGTGCAAACCTAACGGCGCCGGGAATTCTATCGGTTGAAACGGGCATCAAAAAGGGCTCGCTGACGGCAGTTTTCACTCTGAAAGGCGAAGCAATTGCTTTAGCGAAGGCGCTTTTTTCCACGGAAGAAATTTTGGACATGGAGCATGGAACCGTAGCGCTGCTTCAACGAGTACTTATGCCCCGCGGCACGTACCCAAAAGCGTGGAAGAGCGGAACTGCAAAATGACCGAGAAGCCGAAACATGGCACGGAGCACTACTTCACCGCTGCTCCAAAATCACGGGAAAAACTCGGCTTAATCACAGCAACCTTGAGAGGTAAATCTTTAACGTTCCTAACTTCCTCAAGCGTTTTTTCCAAAAAGCGGATAGACGCTGGAACACGCCTACTCATCGAAGCAATGATTCTCCCAGACGCGGGCACCGTTTTGGATGTAGGCTGCGGCTACGGCGCTGTAGGCATAGCAGCCGCCGCATCAAATCCACAGCTCCGCATAGTCATGACTGACGTGAACTTGCGCGCAGTCCAGCTTGCAAGACGCAATTTGGAAATAAACAAGGTGTATAACGCTGAAGTCCGAAACGGCTACCTGTATGATCCGGTTAAGGATTTCAAATTCAACGGCGTCGTCACGAATCCGCCGGTAAGCGCAGGCATGGAAACCGTGAAAAACCTGATAGCCCAAGCACCGCAGGTCATGGCGGAGCAAGCCACGTTCCAAATGGTTATTAGATCCAAAATCGGTGCGAAAACGCTGCCCGCTGTGTTTAAAGAAAACTTTGGCAACTGCCAAGTTCTCGCAAGAAAAAGCGGTTACCGCGTGTTGATGGCACAGAAGCAGTAATTTAAGCTTCGAAAACATGACTGCAAATTTTTAAGCTTCATGAGGGAAACTATAATAAAAGCTCATGGCATGAGTAAACGCGCAACGCCGGGATCTCCTAGCCAGGTAGGGAGCAAGCCTGGAGATGCGTAAAGCACCAATCAGCTTGTGGCCTCTCGGGGCCGCGTGGGTTCAAATCCCACTCCCGGCGCTTACCTCAAAGGTCTAGCGCCTTTTCTCCGCCTTTTAACATCCACAACCCTTCCCCTATAGGGGAAAACTTGAACGAGATATACGACTACCCAAAGAGAATAACGCGTTACCGACGGACAATAGCCAAGTTCGGCGCTAACGGCGCGATAGCGCTACGCTTCCTAGACCACATCACAAGCCAAGGCCTAAGCCAAGCACGCATAAGCAAAACCGCCAGCCACATACCAGCGCTACTAAGGCTAATAGACTTCCGACTCGCAGATGCAACCCGCACAGACGCTGAGCGCGTGGTCTCGGCTATACATGCAAATCAACGCTGGAGCGAATGGACCAAACACGACAAGAAGCTGATTCTGCGAAAGCTCGTGCAGTACGCGAAGCATGGCAGCTGCACGCGTGATACGCCGGTGCCGCCTGAAGTAGCCTGGATCAAGCTGACAGTGAAAGCAAAAGACGAACGGGTCACACCAGAGCGGCTCCTAACACAGAAGGATTTCGAGGCATTGATAAGGGCGGCGGAGAACAGACGCGACAAAGCCATGCTCTACACGCTATTCGAGGGCGCGCTACGCCCAGGAGAGCTACTAAGCATGCGCATAAGCAGCGTCAAATTCAAGCAGGCGGAGACAACGCGTGTCGAGAACGGCGCCGCCATAAAGGAGAAGGTGGACTACTGCGTGATCAGCGTGAATGGCAAGACGGGTTTGAAGGTGCTGCCTTTGGTGGCCAGCTACAGGCCGCTGCTTGAGTGGCTGGAGGAGCATCCGTACCGTGCAGAGCCAGACGCGCCACTATGGTGCTCGCTGAGCCGATACAATAAGGGCGCAAGATTAGGCTACAGACATTTCCGCCTAATAATAAAGCGAATCGCGAAAAAAGCCGGCATCAGCAAGGCGGTGTGGCCTTATCTGTTTCGGCATTCGACGCTCACGCAGCTTGCCAAAACCTTCACTGAAGCCAAGCTGGAACGCTACGCGGGCTGGGTACACGGCAGCAAAATGAGCGCCCGCTATGTGCACTTCAGCGCACGCGACCTAGAGGATGCAGTTCTAGAGCTGTATGGCAAGAAGCCCGTAAGCGAAACGTCAGGCGTGGTGTCGCTTGTCAAATGCTCACGTTGCGGCCGCGAAAGCCCAGCTGGAACGGTTTACTGCGGCTTCTGCGGCTTGGCGCTTGACCGCCAATTCGCGTTTGACTTGGAGCGGCAAAAAGAAGACGAAATAGCCAAGCTGAAAAGGCAATTCCGGCAGATGCAGGAGACTATGACTAAGCTCGCTGCGAGTCAGCAACCACTCTCGCAATTACTTGCTCAAATTGCTGCATCCACACAAGCAAATCCACAAGCAGCCTCCACAGCACCACAGCAAGCGCCTCAAACATCCCATTCACCGCAAACTCACATTCACAGTCATAAAAAGCAGCAACAAATGAAAGAAAGCCAACGAAGAAGGATATCCCATGGATGAGGCTTCAACTACACCTTCAACACACAACAATCACGCCTTTACAACCACACTACGCAAGCCTTGCACGTAACTACGCAGCACATCCTCACTGCCAAAGCAAATGTTCGTTTCAAGCCAATCATACTCCGTAAACGACCTATGAATAACATTCGCCGGCACCGCGTAACTCGTAACAGAAATCTCCTCAACATTTGGATCCATCATTGGAATATGAAGCGGCCCATAACTGAAAGCATCCCGCGCAATAAAATACTTAAGCTTCTGAAAGCTAGCCTGCACCTGCTCCATCAAACCCAAATCCTCAGCCGACTCCCAAATGAACTGCTCAATATACTTCAATGGATCATCCATCTTGGCCAGCGGCTTAAGAGAAAAATACAGGTTCTCCATCAACAGGCTGTAAACACGCTGCTCCTCCAGCGTCAACGAGGGCTCACTAACAACATACAAGCCCCGCCCATCCTCATCAACAACAAAAACAGCGCCTGATCCACATTATACTTACTAAGAACCTTGCCCTTCACAACAGCACCCAAAGGCTCAGCTCTAAACCGCAAATCCAACAGGTCAACCTGCGCGGACTTGCGCTTAGCAGGCAACAACAACTTTACCTTATCAAACACACCCTTAGACAACGCCGACACCGACAAAAAAATAAACCATAACAATTTAAAAGACACAAAAAGCAGCAATTCAGCTAACAACAAAACAGAAATTTTTGAGCCAACGATACTTAAACAAAAACACATAAAACACTAAAAGGCACCCCCCGTCTAAATGGGACACTAACTGTCCCATTAAGAAGGGGGGTCAAACAATTATTCCTATTTCTCTACCCATTTCATTTCCTTTCTATCCTTGTTGTGGTGGATTTGGTTTTTTCGACAGGGAATAAATGAGCTTACTTCAGCGTTTACGTCACTATTTAGTCTCCCCAACATCATCTAGAAATTATCTGAAGCTTTAAAAGGATAATTTGGGTTTCCATTCGTGAGTGGTTGCTATTTTTGTTTGCGGATGTAGTTTAGGTAGAAGTGGCTGTAGTAGACTGCTGCGTAAACTGTCAAGGGAGCTTCAGCCGCAAGCACCAGCGGGTTGTTTTCGTATCCTATGAATTTTCCTTTCATTACTATGTCCGAGAAGACTATGGCTTGGAGGGCTACTGTGCCTCCTAGTAAGGCTAAGCCGAGAAGATGTAAGAGGTTTCGCAGCCAGTTTGGGAGCTTCATGTAAACCTGTGGTGGCTGTGGATGGAAGTGGTGTGGTGGCTGATTTAAGTTGTTGTGTTACGCTTGTTTATATATGTCTATTTAAAGGTGCAGGGGTCCCGTGGAGTAATTTGGCATGTGCTGTTTCAGGCTTTAGGGGCAAGGGTCCCTTGGAAAGGGCTGCGTAGCACACCCGCTTATATATGTCTATATAAAGGCTTACAGCTTAAGCGCCGGTTTCCGCCTTACAGGATTTTCTGTTTCAGGCGGGTCCCTTCGAAAAAGCCATGTAGCACGTCCACTTATATATGTGTATTTAAAACCGTACAAAAACAGGGCTACTTCCTGCACATGACCCTGCCCGCTGTTCAGCCTTCCCCGCATCTTTGCTTGTCAGCCCGGTTACTGCCTAACGTTTCTGCCTGCAAATCCATAGCGGCAACGCGCTCTCCCTGATTTCCACAGGATTATATATTGAATTCCACGGTGCAGGGGTCCCCTTGAAAGACGCGTGCAGCACGTTTCTTTATATATGTCTATATAAAGGCGTACAGCTTCAAGGTTGAATTTTGAAGCTTGAAAGCAGATGCTGCAGCAGGGTCCCTTCAATCACGCCATGCAACACATCTACTTATATATGTCTATATAAAACCGTACAAGTTAGGCGCTAATTTACGCTATACACTGATGATTGCTGGGTTAAGTGTTGTGTAGCGTATTTTGTATCCGGCTTCTTTGAGGATGTCCTCAGCGGCTTCAAGAGGTACGCCTTCACGCTGGAGTACACTGTAGGCGTCTTTGAGGCTTGCTGGCTTCGCCGTTGCCAGCGTATTCTTGAGTCTTGCCTTTTCGTCTTCACGTATTAGGCAGTTTGCTGCTGCAGTGTAGCCTTGCGGCGTGTTCACGCAGAAATGCTTCTTTATTGCTTCAATGTTGAAGCCTGTCTGTTCAGCTATGCTCTTATACGTGACTATTGGCTCCGTGAACTGTATTTTCATGTTCTTCAGGAAGTCTAAGTGTGTTTCTTCCTGTTTGCTTGACAGCTGCTGAAGCACGTTTATCACCTGATGTATTGGAAGCTTCCGCTTGTATTTTATCACGGTTAAGTGGGGGTTCTGCTGGAGCTGCGCATCTGCGGCTGCCAGTTTCTCGTCGACAAGCACGATCATCGGCGCTTTTACTTCACGCAGCTTCTCAGCCTTCCTCTTTACGTAGTCAGGCGTCCAGAATAAATGCGGGGTTGCCCTAGCCTGGTAGGGGGCAGGCCTGCTAAGCCTGTGGTCAGTAATGGCCGCGCGGGTTCAAATCCCGCACCCCGCGCCAAATCAGAAACCGCGTTTCCGATACCTTCCTTTTCAGTGAAATGGGTTTGTTTTTGGCTTGTTTGTTGGTTTAGGGCTTGTAGGAGGCTGATGAGTTGTATGACCACAGGCGTGGGGACGGCCCCAGGACGGTCCTGTATACATGGTTGGGACGGTCCCAAGAGTAATGTGGTCAAGTATTCGTTTAGGCTTTGGTTGGCTTCTTGGGCTTTTGCTCTTAGGAGTTCTGCTACTTCTGTTTTTAGGCATAAGCCTGTCATTCCAGGTTTAGGCATTTTCCTTTTTCACTCTCCTTTTTGCGTTTATTATTTTGTGGTTTCGGGTTTTTAAATGGCAGTATAGAATTTTCTGTAATGGTTTCTTCCTCTTCAAAGACTGGTGAGCGTTTTTTCTGTTGCCATATCTCGCGTAGTATGATTAGTTTGGCTGTGTGGAAGTATCCGCCTTCTCGGAGTTCTTTGCGTGTGGCTGTTAAGCCTTTAAAGTCGTTTTTCATGGTTTTGGCGTGTTCCATTTGGTAAAGCTCTTGGGCTTTTTCCCAGATTAGCGGGCGAACTTGAGGCCAGAATTTACCTTTTGTTTTAGGCTCAGGCATACTTATTTCCTCAAAAGAAGATTAGGCCGCTCTCTAAATTTTGGTTAGAATCGCTTGCAAGTGAAATTTTAAGCACTCAAAACAGCGGATTTCACTTAAATATGACAGACTTTCGGATTTTTCATGTGAACTTTTTAAGGCATGCCATTTCGTTTTTTTACTTTTCTGTATGAATTCTTCATGGAAATTTGAAAGGTTTTGAAGTTTAAATTCAAATGCTATTATATAGTAACCACAAAGCTTATTAACTTTGATGTAGTTATAATTTAATTGCAAATAAATTTCAATTGAATATGAAAAGCGTAATGGGTGATGAACATGTATAAAAGCAAAATTGAAGAGGCAAGAAATCTTCTGCTTCAAGCAACGAAGATTTTGAACAGTCTTATCGAGGAAGAGGTTGGAGAAAGCGAGCTGGAGGATTGGATGAAGGATAGAGTGGAGCTTTGGTGCAGGATCTACAATGAAGGCAGTGTTGTGACAAGGGAGAGGCTTCATGAGATTTGGGTTAAGGTTATGGGTAAGGATGCGAGAGGACTGGGAGGCTTCTTTGTTGGTAAGAATGCAAGTTTAGCGTGGACTCCTGATAATAAAGTAGCTTTGACGAAGAATGCTTCGGATAGTATTGAGGCTTGGACAGGGATGACAATAGCTGAATATGCCAAGCGTTTCAAAGAAAAGAAGTAACAAAGCGTATTCTTTATTTCTTTCAATGAAGGAAATCCTCTACAAATTCGAAGAGTTCAAGCAGAGAGTTGACACAGCCAAACCCATACACCACGCCGCCAAAAGGAAAACAAAGGACGGGTTCTTTTACAAGCTGTTTTTCCGCTTGTGTGGCATAGACAAAAACAACGGGCACATAATAATATTTGAAGCTCAAGCCAACAGCACACTTGCAGACATGGAGAGGCATCCAAGCGAATATAGAAAATTCGTGGAAAAACACGCCAAGCCTTTAGGCTCAACGGAGGGAGCGTGGCTACAGTGAGTTTTAGGCTGGAAGGCGAAGTCAAAGACTGGGAGCTATTCTACGGCTACATAAAGGCAGGAGAGAAAAACGGAGGAAAAGTGTTCTACCGCGAAAACCAAAACGGAGCCATAACAGAAGCGGTTTACTTCAGCGGAGCAAAAATGGTCGCTTACACAGGCGAAATAACGGCGGAAAAAGCGAAAATCATCAGAGCCCAAGGCTACAAAGTCAAGGAAGTAAGCTATAACGCCGAACAGGGAATCCTAAAAATAATCCAGTAAGGCGGAAAAAGCCTATTGGGTTTCTTGGGGTGGATTTACCTGATATGCCGTTTTTAAGGCTACTTCCACCTCGGAGCAGAAATCGCCTACAATGGCAGCCCAGAAGCCCTCATAAAACAGCTTGAAGCATGTGCTCTGGAGGGACACCTGCATGCAGTTGCCTTAGCGCTTCTTTTATTTGTGCCTTCTTATCTGCGGACAAAAATGTCTCACCTCAAACGCCGTAAATTATCTCCTTCTTACTTAAAAGCGATACTGCCTTTGATAGATAACAGCCATTTTCACGATAAAATTATAAAAAAAGTAAGATGTTATAGGTTTGTCATTTGCGCTTTGCGCGTACATATAAGCCGATTGCGAGAATCATTATTGCCGCCGCTGCAACGCCAGCGTAAATGTATGTGCTGTCCAGCTCATTCTGTGCCGATGCAGCAGTATCGGTGGTTTCTATTGTATCTTCGTTTTCTGCTGTGTCTTCAACCTCAGCGACCGTCCATGTGGAGAAGTGATCCGTGTTACAGACCAGGTAGCCCTCTTGATCCATGTAGCTTGGTACGGCTTCCCATTCAGCGCGTGTCCTGTTCCAATACATCCACGTGAGCCTTGAAACGTTAACTTCCCTGTTAAGCTCTTGATTAAGTTCTGTCTGGTTAATGTAAAGGCGTATCTGCGCACGCAGCTGCAATGTAGCATTAGGCTCGACGCCCAAATAGAAGTTGAGGTTTCGCTCCATCACCCGCGCGCCTTCAAGCGGCGAGCCACTCACATTCATTGTAAGCGTCATCGTCTGGTTCGGGTCTATTGAAAACCCAAAGAGCTTAGGCTTAACCGTAGGGTCCACAGTAACAACCACGCTGCAGTTTCTCGTGCAGTTCATCAGCATAGTTGTGTTTCTGTAGCAGAACAGCGCGGGTTCTCCGGCCTTAACCTGTTCCATTTCAGCCACAGGCGTTACGTCAGTTTTATTATATTGTACAGCGTTGTCAGGGATGCCTGGAAAGCCGATCTTGCCGGCAGCGGAGCCTCGTCCAGCGCCGCCAGACGCCATGCATAGCGGTGCGAAATACAGCGCCATCAGCAAAGCGATAATAGCAGCGCCGAGTTTTGTTCGATTTTTCACGAAACACGTGTTTATCATTCTAAATCACCGTGCTATTATAATGCTAAAAGTTTAGCTTAAGGGACACTGTGAGAAAAGCATTTCAAAAGTAGGAATGATTGTTTCAACTTCCTCAAAATACTATGTATACGTAATACACAAAAATTATAATTATAAACAAGGCTAATTCAACATGAAATAAAAATGAAGCCCCGCGGCAAAATAGTTACACTCGCAGCTTTAATGATGATAGCGTTACTTGCAGTTACCATTACTAGAGCCGCGGCGCAAGAGCAGTTTGAAGTAGAATCCGTAAAGCTCACTATATACAGAGACGGCTTGATTCATGTTACACAAACATTAGTCGTAGACGAACTGGCTTCAGAGATAACCCTGCCTCTTTTATCTTCATCAATTGAGAACATAATAGTGCTTGACGAAAACCAAACGCTGGTGGACTATGAAGTAAACGGCGACGAAATGACCATTTTAACGTTAGGAGCAAAGCACATTTCAATTGAGTATGATACGCTTGCGCTTACAAGGAAGGAAGCAGAAGTGTGGACTCTTGTCGTTGATACACCGTATAACTTAACGGTTTTTCTACCTCAAAATGCAACGCTGATTTATCTAAGTGAGATGCCATCTGCAATAGACATAAGTGGCACGAGAATAGCGCTGTCATTACATCCCAGCCAATGGGAGATAAGCTATGTTCTGCCAGTACTGCCAGAAGATGAGAACGAAAGCAGAGATGCATCTTCTACGGCCATCCCGATTGAATACTTAATCGTCGCCATAATCGCGGTAACTGCAGCTGTTCTTTCAGCCGTATTAATTATTATACGGCGAAGAGGACCTAATGTTGAAAAAATACTGAAAGCAAATCCCCAGTTAAAGCAGGAAGATAAAGAAGTAATAGAGTTTCTAGCGGAAAAGGGCGGCAAAGCTTTCGAGGCAGAGATAAGAGAAAGGTTCCCAGACATGCCGCGAACAAGCCTTTGGAGGCTGGTCAGAAGGCTCGAGAGGCTAGAGATAGTTGAAATAAAAAGGATAGGGCTGGAGAACCAAGTGGAACTTAAAAAATAGATTGACGACCCCATTCGCTTCCAGCTTGCTTTAAGGCTTGCCGCCGCTACCGTATCCGTAGCCGCCGCTCATACCGCCATCACCTGAACCTGAGCCGCTGCCGCCACCACTGGCCGAGCCAGAACCACCCTGGTATCGATTCATTTCTTGTGTGAGCGCGTGATTCATTTCCTGAACCATTTGCCCAATAGCTTCTAATTCTTGCAATGCATCTTGGAGATCTGCCTTGCCTTGCGCTTCTTGGATTCTGTGCTCCAGCGTTTCCATGAACTGGTTTTCGCTTTGGTAACCAAGAGATTTAAGAGCGTCTGTGAAGTCGATTCCACTTTGGTTGCCCTGTCTAAATCGTTCCCTAATTATTTCAAGGACTCCCTCGCAATAACCATAGATTCGCCACGCATTGGATTCTTCAGCCCGTGTTTTCAAGTAATCGTAGACTTGAGAGATTAGCACTCTTGCCTCCTGCAAACTAGAAATAACCTCAGCAGCATTGCCTTCCAAAAGCAACGCTCTAGCAGCGTTTATGTCTAATAGCGCCTCAGCGTCATTAAGTAGTTGCTTAACCTCGTCGGGCGCATCTTCAGGCAGAATCTCTCTCAAACGGTCTATTCTTTGCAGTTGGCGTGCGATAGCCTCCAATAATCCTTGATTGTCAATTAGCTGCCCCTTCTGAAGCCCTGCTTTCTCAAGGATTATGTGTATGGAGCTGAAAACTTCTCTGAAAATACGTAACGCTTCAGTTGCATAGTCGATAGCTGCTTCGTAATCAGTTGTTTCAAGCGCATCATGCGCTTCAGTCAAGTTTCCGACGCCTTCGCCGTAAAGCGTGACGTTGCCTTCCAACTCATCAATAAGATTTACTTCTTCAATTTTTTGCAGCGCCGTCTCATTTGCATACACAAGATCTATTAGATTTTTAACTTGCTGCCCGGCTCTGTCAGCTACTTTAACTAGCGCTTCAGCGGGCTGCAATTGAATTTGAGCTTGCCCCAGGAACACAGCGGAGGCTGGAGCAACTAATATGATAAAGGCGGCTGCTAGTAATAGTATAATAATTTGCTTTTTGTTTATCACTTTACATCACAACTAATACAGTAGTATGATTATAGTTAAGGGATACTGCGAAACAAGCGTTTCAAAATCTGAAACGCCACTATAAAACTAAGTAAATTGCCAAATCCCAAAATCATTAAAAGTTTGAGCATATGAAAGGCTTCATTCTTCATTTGCACCTAAAAACTCTTTTATTAATGCCACTATTCGCTGCAGTTCTTTCTCGCTTAAAGGTGGCTCGTATGGTATCCGGAGCACCTCCCAACCTTTTTCTTCAAGCAGCACGCGGATTTCCTCATCGCGCTCCTGCTGTTTATCGCTTGAATGCGCTTGTAAGCCATCCAAGTAGACAGCCTTGCGTTTGTCAAGCCAGCAGAAATCAGGAATTGTCGCCTTTAGCACGATTGGCTTCTGTGTTACCATGCCTTTGGTTAGGCCAGCGGCGCTTAGTGCTTTGAACAATTCCATCTCGGCGTTACTGACTTTTGGGTGCATGTGTCTTTTGAAGTTCAAACTTTATCACTTGACTGCATTTAGAGAATAAGCAGTTCCTTAATAACTTTCAGCAAGCGCGCGCGGGAAAATTGCTTAGGCGGCATCTTTTGTCATAGATTCTGATTTGGAGTATGAATTAGTTTTTCATAAAATTATTTTTCTACTTTATCACCGTTGTAAGCCCGATGGCGATGAGTATACAAAAGGAACTTGAACAGCTACGCGCGTTGCGAATGGAACTTGAGGCGGAAGCACGTTCTCTCCAGGAAAAACAGAAAGAATTAGAGAATACGTTGAAGACGCTTGAGGAAAAAGTTGCCCTTGAAGAGCTGAAAAGAGAAAAGGCAATAATTGAAGAGATGAAAAACCGCAATAAAGCCCTCAAAGAAGCAATAGACCAAATGGAGGCAAAAAAGAAAGAGCTTGAAGCCAAACTTCAGCAGCCGCAGGCGACAGCAGAGGCGCTCTCCTCCGAGGAAGATGTTGAGGCGACGCAGTCTAAGAGCGAAGAAGCGGTTACCTTAACAGTTGTTGAAAACAGTGTTTTAGCTGAAAGCTCCAAGAACCAAGAAAAAAAGAAGCGTAGATTCTTCTAAAGTAACAACAGATAAAACATATGAGCGAAATTATAACTGCTGGCTTTAGTAGGCTATTAGAAGAAAACCGAGAAGCGGTTGTCAATCAAATTTTTTTACTCGGCGCGGAAAGCAACGGGTACGCTGGCGTGCCACAGCGCTTAGTCACTTCTTGCCTCTAAAGGTTCCTCGAGCACTATGGGCATCAAGTGAACATGCTCTTCTTGAGATTCTGACTGCTTCATCGTTTGATGTTCCCTTTGATGGCCGATCCAGTACAGGCCCCAGCCAATTATCCAGATGAAAACTACAGCTGGAAGAAGCAAAAGGATAATCGCTCTGCTCCGTTTACGCTCTTCTCTCAATATTTTCAAAATTGCACCCGAGTGATAAAGAATTGCTGAGATAAAATAAGCTTTATTTACTTACAATATAGATGCAGAATCAACACCGTTAAAGGCATCAATGCAGGAGTTGCTGATCTTTAAAAAATAAAAAAAGAGGGCGGTTGATGAATTCAGCATTTATTGTTTCTTGGCTTTTGCCTTCTCTTTTGCTTGTTTCTTCGCCGCTTCTTTCACGGGTTTCATTGGCGCTCCGCAGCAGAGTATCTGAAGCGGTTCGCATCCGCAGGGATCTTCAACTAAGACTATTAGGCCGCATTCTTCACACTTGTATTTATCACCTTTTTTGGCCAAAAATAGCACCGTCCACAAGCGCTTGCATTACATATTTTGCAGATATTTCAATTTAAATGTATCCAATTCTGCAGTAAAAATGGAAAGAGAAAAGCATTAAAGAGGGTATTTCACAGGAAAAATAGGCTGCAAGCGCCATGAAAAAGCAAAAATTGGGCATTATTCTTTTGCCACTCACTGTAGGATTAATTGTCTGTGCAGTTGTTTTGCTGACAAGGGCGCCTGCGAACACGACGCCGATTAGCTATACTTACGAGGTCGTTAGAGCTTATCCACATGACCCGATTGCGTTCACTCAAGGATTAGTTATTGATGAAGGCATATTATATGAGAGTACGGGGTTGTGGGGTTACTCTACACTGCGCCGAGTAGATTTAGAAACAGGCGCAATCTTGCAGATGCATAGTTTGCCAGAGGAATTTTTTGGTGAAGGCATCACAATCTTCGGCGATAAGATTATCCAGTTAACTTGGCAGAATCAAGTAGGCTTCGTCTATGATAAGCAAACATTTGAGCTACTGCAAAATTTTAGCTATCCAACTGAGGGCTGGGGAATTACACATGACGGCAAGCAGCTAATAATGAGTGATGGAACCGCAAATCTGTACTTCTTGGATCCAGAAACCTTCCAGAGGATTGGGCAAGTTGAGGTTCGCGATGGAAACGTATCTGTGACAAGACTCAATGAACTTGAGTTTGTTAAGGGAGACGTTTACGCTAATGTTTGGGGTGAAGAAAAAATCGCAATAATTAGCCCGCAGACAGGGCAAGTCAAGGGCTGGATAGACTTAGCAGGAATTTACACGCAAACGAATCAGAACCCAAACAGTGTACTTAACGGAATTGCCTATGATGCAGAAGCTGACAGGCTTTTCGTAACTGGAAAATTGTGGACGCAGCTTTTTGAAATAAAGTTAATCGAGCGAAAGTAAAGTTGCCGTCAATCTTCGCTTTTCTTTACCTCTCCAGCGGCAGAAGTGAACTCTCTGAGTTTTTCAGCCATCTCCTTAAGCGTCTTGTCTACTCGGTGATTCACGGTTCCTTCCTCGAAAGTTCCGTCTGGAAGTCTTGTGCCAGCTTTAACTCCTGTGAGAATTTCTATGCCCTCATCAATCGTTTTAACAGCGTAAATGTGGAATTGCCCATTTTTCACGGCTTCCACAACCTCTTCTTTCAACATTAGATTCTGCACATTACTCTCAGGAATCAGCACGCCTTGCTTACCCGTAAAACCTTTTGCCTTGCAAACTTCAAAAAAGCCCTCAATTTTTTCGTTCACACCGCCTATAGCTTGGACTTCACCTTTCTGATTTACTGAGCCAGTAACAGCGATATACTGCTTTATCGGCAGCCCAGAAAGCGCGGAAAGTATAGCGTATAATTCAGTACTTGAAGCGCTGTCGCCTTCTACGCCGGCATAGCTCTGCTCAAAAACAAGTCGAGCAGAGAGGCTGAGCGGTTTATCCTGCGCGTACTTCTCGTTTAAGTAGCCGCTGAGAATAAGTACTCCTTTCGTGTGGATGGGCCCGCCCATTTTTGCTTCGCGTTCTATGTCAATTACGCCTTCTTGGCCTAGTCCAACGCTTGCTGTTACGCGGGAGGGAGTGCCAAAAGTAAAATCACCGAAGCTCATAACGGATAAGCCATTAACTTGCCCAACTTTCTCTGCGTCAGTATCGATTAAGAGTATTCCTCTGTTGATCATTTCTTGGATTTTCTCTTGGATGAGTTTTGAGCGGTATATCTTTTCTTCAATGGCTTTTCTAACATGGTCTCCAGTTATGAAGCGCGAGTTTTCTTGTGTGGCATAAAAGTTTGCTTCGCGGATGATGTCGGCGACTTCGGCAAAGCGTGTGGATAGTTTCTGCTGATCTTGAGACAGTCGCTGACTATATTCTATTATCTTGGCTAAACCAGAGCTATCGAGGTGTTTCAGGTTTTCCTTTTGGCATAATGTGCAGACAAAAGCCGCATATTGCCGTATATTCTCCTCTGTACGCGGCATGGTGGTATCGAATTCTGCTTTAACTTTGAAAAGCTCCGCGAACTCCATGTCTAAAAGATATAGTTGCTGATAAATGTAGGGGCTCCCTATGAGGATTACTTTAACTTTCAAGGGTATCGGCTGCGGCTTAAGGCTTTTGGTACTAATAAAGCCGAATCTTTCCTGCGGCTCCTCGATAACGATTTTGCAATCTCTCAGCGCGCGTTTTAATCCTTCATAAGAAAATGGATTTAGAAGCAAATCCTCGACGGGAATAATTAAGTAGCCGCCATTGGCCTTGTGTAGAGAGCCGCTTCGGATCATGGTGAAGTCTGTTATTAGCGCGCCGAACTGTACTTCTTTCTCGGTTGTGCCGAAAAGATTTTGGTATGTAGGGTTGAACTCCATTATAACAGGCGCGCCTTTAAGCGTAGAGTTATCAACGATTACGTTTACTTCGTACTTTTTGAAGGGCGACTCTCTCAGCCAAGGCAACGGAAAGGGAAGTTGCTGTTGAGGCTCCCCTTGTTTTACGAACTGGGTTATGTTATCGAGAATGTCATTTTGCACATCTCTCAAGTAGGAGGTAATTTCCGGCAGATCCTTGTATTTCTCTATCAAGTCGTCTACCAAATTGCCGATTGCGTATAGCGCTACGTCCCTGTTAAGCTTCTTAAGCGCCTCAGTTACTTTCCGTTCTAAATCGATGAACTGCCGCGTTGCGCTTCGGAATTCTGCCTCCAAACGCTCGCGCTTTTCTTGAATTAGCTGCTGCACCTTCGGCGGCAACCTTAACAGTTCTTCCTCACTTAGTGGATGTCCATTTACTACGGGGATAAGAAGCAAGCCAACAGGTGTGCTTTGAATTACAAAACCTTCCTGTTGGGCCTTCACGTTTAATTTGTCAATTAACTCTTTCCTTTGCCTTTCTACTTCGCGGATGGTAGCATCTCTTTTTGCAGCGTAATCTTCACTTTCAAAGGCTTTAGGAAGCGCTGTTCTGACGCTCTCGATAAGAAATTTCATGTCATCACGGAACTGCCGTCCTTTTCCAGCGGGCAGTTGAATGGCCTTTGGCTCGTATGGATTGGAAAAGTTATTTACGTAGCACCAGTCTGAAGGAACAGGTTCAACACGAGCTACTTCTTCAACGAAGCTTTTAACCGCGGTTTTCCGCCCTGTTCCAGGATAACCTGCCACATAAATGTTGAATCCTTGATTTCTGATGCCTAAACCAAACCTTAAAGCTCGAACGGCTCTTTCCTGACCGATTATTTCTTGAAGTGGCGTCAGTTCTTGGGTTGTCTTGCAGCGCACGAGGCTAGTATCGCATTCTTTTCTAAGGCTTTCTGGGGGTAATTTGCCCATCATTTTCTTAAACCTCGTCAGCCCTAATCTAATCTGAGGAAACATTTAACTCTTAATGTTCATAGCTACCCGCCGCTACTCAGTTATTTTGGCGCCAACCGCGCCTTTTTGATTATGAAAACACCCGAGTTACCTTGCGCTTCAACAGTCGACTCCAAGATTTCAATTTTCTTTTTGAACAAGGGCGCATCTAAAACAGTGGTTTCTATCTCGCCGCCTTCACCTGCCATGCTTAGGCCGAACTCTTCGCTTAAATTGGCAAGCCGCTGTATCAGCGGCGGGTCTATTTTTTTGCCCAGCCATGTTTTGTCCAGTGGATAAGCGAAAACACCAGAGATGATTACTTCGAAGCCTTTCGCCACAAGCTCTTCTAAAAGGGCTTTCTGGTTTCGCTTCCACAAGGGATTAACGCATGAGATGTTCAAGCGGTCGGATATGCGTTGAATGCGCTTAGTTTGATAAACAGATTCCACGGCGCCTGTGACTACTCCCTCGATTCTGAAGTCCTTAACCGCCTGTGCTATAGCTTCTTCTAAATCGTCAAGTTCCTCTTCAGGCTCGCCCTTTGTCGCTTTTCTTATCAGCGGCAAACCCAGCGCTTCGGCTTGAAGTGCGGTTATGTCGATGTTTGGAGTGTGAAACATGAAGCTCTCTTTATTCTCCGAAACTATGGTGATTAGGCACACGATTTCAGCGCTTTCTGCAGCCTTATGAAGCGCGAGTGTTGAGTCTTTACCGCCTGAAAACAGAACTCCGAGTTTCATTGCCTATTGTTAGGGTTAAATTCACTTATATAGTCTGCTGGCGGTGTTAGTCGCGGAGCCAATCTGCCAGCACCACTTGGTTTGTGTTTCCAAACTTTTCTAGCTTCACTATGCCCCTTTCTGCTAAGCGGACGAGAATTCTATGCGTCTTAAGCCTGCTGAGCCCCGCTTCTTTCCGAAGATACTTTTGCAAGTATTTTCCATCATGCGCCTTCAGCACTTCGATGACCTTGCGTTCTTCATCCGTTAGAGTCTTAATCACAGAATCATATGGCGTAATCGTGCCTTGTAGAGCAGGATTTTCGGTGGCTACGGATACGGAGGGAGTTGCTGTTTTAATTGCGGGAAATGCGAAGTATACTAAGCCTACGATGCTGATTATGATAATAACTATTAGAATTACAAAAAGAGCGCCGAAATAGAGAACCGCTGGATTTTGGGTTGTAACTGGTGCACCGCCCATCATGCCGCTCATGTGACTCCACATGCCACTCATCCAACTTGATGGGTACGGCGATGCCGCCAGCAAGTAGAAGCCTGCCACGCTTAGGATTGCTAATGATACAAGTGAAACTAATAGGAGGAGCAAAAATACGTGAATTTTCTGCATAAATACTCTAAACAAAAAAATTGTTTACTTTAAATTTAAACCTATTGTCCAAAAATTGACGTTTCTACCATGCGCGAACTGTTTCAAAAATGTTTCAGAATTGTTTCAGCGAACTCTTTTACCAGCCGCTACTGCAATAAAGGGTAGAGGTGAAATCGAATGAAAAGCTGGAAAATACTCGTTGCCGCAGTAATCACGGTAGCAGCTGCAGCGTTGTTAACTGTTTCGGTGTTTGCCTACGTGAACGGACAAAATGCATACCACTTGTATGGAACCTACGCTAACGGCGCTTATCCATATGGAATGATGGGTGGGATGATGTGGAATACTTATGGATACCAGCAATATCCCAATCAACCAAATACGCCTGCGCCGTACGCATATAGAGGAGGCTGCCACAGAGGACTAGGCTGGAACACTTACGTCACACCACCCACTCAAAGCGGCGGAGCCACTTCGGCGCCTATACCAATAGACACCGCAGTAACAATTGCGCAGCAATATCTGCTACAACTGAACAATCCAGATTTAGCCGTGAAAGAAGTTGAAGAGTACACACTGAATTTCTATGTGCAATATTACGAGAGAAGCACGGGAGTCGGCGCTTTCGAAATGCTCATTGACAAGTATAGCGGCCGCATCTATCCTGAAATGGGTCCAAATATGATGTGGAACACTAAATATGGCATGCACAGCGGCATGATGGGTTGGTTCATAGGAAGCCCGACAGCGCCAATGACGATAACTGCGCAGCAAGCAAAAGCCATTGCCCAGCAATACTTGGACAGTTATTATCTAGGAACCACAGCTGAGAAAGCTGAAGCCTTCTACGGTTACTATCATATTACGGTGCTCTCAGGCGGCAAAGTCTATGGAATGCTCAGCGTTAATGGCTATACAGGGCAAATATGGTATCACACATGGCATGGAAGCTTCATTCAAGAGGTAGAGCTGAGCTAAACATAAGAAGCAAAGCGTCAAGCTTTGCAGTTTTTTATTATGAGAAATTGGAAGAGTCTGTATTCCTTTTTGTAGGTTTGTTTCGGCGCCGTTATGTTTTCACGCTGCAGACATTCTCGATTTTTTTCAGTGTCGCTATTATCTCGGGCGTTACGCGTTGATGTAGGACGTAAACTGAAACGGCGTAGCCGCCGCTTCCAATTTGCCTAGAGTAGTTTGCGCGGATGTTTATGTTGTTATCGGCTAAGACCTTGTCGATTTTGGCGAATACACCTGGAACGTCTCGATGATGAATAAATAGGGTGTAGACTGGTTTTTCTTCGAGCTCTATGCTTTCGCCTGCATTCACTGCGTTTACGAAGTCTCCGCCCAGCAGATAGCCTGCTACAGCGCGGGCGATTTCGATAGATGTTTCTTTTTGGGCTTCGATGGTTGAAGCGCCTAAATGCGAGCTGAAAATGACGTTGTCAAGCTCTTGTAGTTTGCTCTTGAATTCTGCACCGTTAACCTTAGGCTCCTCTGCATAAACATCGAGCGCCGCGCCGGCAATGCGTTTTTCCTTCAGCGCACGGTACAATGCTTCCTCGTCAACGTTTGCGCCTCTTGAGGTGTTGATGAGGTAGGCTGTTTGCTTCATTAACCGAAGCTCTTTTTCGCCTACTATGACGTCGGTGCCTCCTGTGTGGATGCTCACGTAGTCGGCCTTTGATAGCACTTCTTCTTTGGACATGAATTTTATGATTGTATTATAGCAGGGTCTCACGTCGTAGCCGATGATTTCCATGTCGAAGCCGCGGCGAGCTATTTCAGCAACCCGCTGCCCGATTTTTCCGCAGCCGAGGATGCCTAATGTTTTGTGGGAAAGCTCGTTTCCTCTGAATCGGGCTTTTTCCCATATGCCGTTTTTCAGTGAGTGATGGGCTTGCGAAACATGTCTTGAGATGTCCAGCATTAGGAGGATTGTTAATTCTGCCACGGCGTTTGTGTTTCCGTAAGGCGCTGACTTCACAACGATGCCGTTTTCCGACGCCGCAGCCACATCAATGTTATCATAACCAACACCGGCGCGCCCGATTATCTTTAGCTTGCCTTTAGCGCCTGCCTCTATGATGTCGCGTGTGACTTTTGTGGCGCTTCTTACAATCAAGGCGTCGAAGTCGCCGATGTCTTTAATCAATTGGTTTGAATCGCGTTTATTTGTGTCTGTTTTTATTCCAAACGCTTCGAATAATTGTATGCCTTCTTGCTCTAACCCATCGTTCAATAGGACTTTCATCTTTTGTACTTTCCTTTATTTAATTAGGCACATCGCGGTTTATTTTAGGCTTTTTTTAGATAGTTTATCGCTTCTTCCACGCTTTGAAAGCCGTATTTAACATGGTTGAATTCCTTTTTAAAAGCGATGACGTCCTCCTTGACTTCTGCTGGCTTACGTTTACCCTTGATTACGCTGATCATTAGATCACATAGGTGTTTTATGTCGCTTTCGCGGAAACCGCGTCTCGTCACGTCTTGAAAGCCGATTCTCAAGCCTGAGGGATTATCCCGGTCATTCTGATTATTGTAGGGCAACAGGTTTTTGTTTACAATTATGTTAGCGTCCTCGAGGTCTTGCGCCACTTTTTTGCCGCCGCCGAAGTCGCAGACGTCCACGGCTATCTGATGCGACCGTGTGAAGCCCTTCTTTTCACATAGGACTTTGATGCCATGCTCGTACAGATATTGCCCTGCAGTCTGCGCGTTCTTTACTGTTTGCCGCGCCAGTTCCGCGCCGAAAAGGTTCATCTCCAACGCGGCCACGCCCAGCGCAGGCAACCTGCCCAAGTGAGTGTTTGAAGCGCTTAGTGGGAATATGGCGAACTGAATCGCCTTTATTGCCT
The DNA here is from genome assembly GCA_026014545.1 of Candidatus Bathyarchaeota archaeon. Taxonomy (GTDB): domain Archaea; phylum Thermoproteota; class Bathyarchaeia; order Bathyarchaeales; family Bathycorpusculaceae; genus JAOAIV01. Next base: position 55,867 of record JAOZIH010000005.1, on the reverse strand, counting down.
TCTCCATACGTGCATCTTTTGCGTTTCCAAGTATGACGCCGCCTTGCGGGCCTGGAAAGGTTTTGTGGGTTGAAGAGGTTATGATGTCGACGCCTTCGCTGAATGGATCTTGGAAGACGCCGCCTGCGATAAGCCCGAGAACATGAGATGCATCATAGGCTACGTAAGCGCCGACTTCCTCAGCCACAGCTCTCAGCTCCTTAACTGGATGTGGAAAGAGGAATAGGCTTCCGCCGAAGGTTACAATGCCGGGTTTTGCAGCTCTTATCACGTCGGCGGATTTCTCGGCATCTATGTTGAATTCTTCTATGCTGTAAACATGATTTATGTTTTCAAGCCCAAGTACGGAGCCTGCTAGCCCTGCGTAATCATGAGAGATGTGTGCTCCGCAGCTTAGCGGGGTTACAACCATTTTCCTGTTTTTAGCCGCGGTGGATAAGCCTTTGAAGGTAGCCAAGTTTGCGTGCGTGCCGGAAACTAAGCGCACGTCAGCCCATGTGCATTTAAAGAGTTTTTTCATGAGGTCGGTGGAGTAGTTCTCGATAAGTGACATGTACTTTTGGCCTTGGTAATAGCGCTTTTTCACGTGGCCCTCCAAGTCGTTTTCTCCTTCCGCATAGCGCCCTTCTAAATCAGAGGCTAAGCTGAGCGCTTGCTTTACGGCTGGTGATTTGAGGCCTTCGCTGGCAATTAGGTTTATGCACTCTACATCTCGATAGTGTTCATGGTTGCGGCTTGCTTCTATTAACTTGATGAATAGGTCTGCGAAGTCGTCCATCTGGTTTGTTCCCTCTTTTAGACGCAACCGAAATAGACTTGGAAATATTTAGCCCTTACTAGAGCTTTTAGAATTTAAATTACTTAGGAATTGAATGTAGCTTTTAGTTAGACTTGCAATTGATTTGCAGATGTTTTTAGGCGCACCTAAAAGTTTATTAGGATCACTGGAGACGCCTATAATTTAGGCACACCTAAAATTGGTGAACTTATGACGCAAAAAAGCAGTGAAGACTACTTAAAAACAATATATGAACTGTCTCAAAACGGAAAAGCAGTAGGCACCACAGAAATTTCGCAAACATTAAAGATAGCTCCAGCCAGCGTAACCGAGATGCTGAAAAAACTCGCCAACAAAGGCTACATCACATACTCTCCATATCACGGAACAACCTTAACAAGTGAAGGACGACGAATTGCTGAAAAAATAGTACGCAAACACCGCTTACTAGAACGCTTTTTACATGATGTTTTAAAAATTGACAAAGAAAAAGTCCACAGTCAAGCTTGCGAAATGGAGCATTCCCTTTCAGACGAGGCAGAAGAGTCGCTGTGCAGATTTCTGAGGCATCCTGACAGCTGCCCAGACGACGGAAAAATGATCCCGCCCTGCAATCTCCAAATAGAAAGTTGTGCCAAATGCATACAGCTACACGAAAAAGGCTTGGAGGAAGAGGGGAAGCATAATCAGAGGCTAATTGCCATAAGCAGTCTCAAAGAAGGGCAATGCGGTAAAATCGCGTTCATCAGAGGCGGCCGCAACATGGTTCAGCGTCTTTTGGATATGGGGCTTACGCCGGGCACGAGAATCTGCATCGTCAGAATTGCGCCGCTTGGAGGGCCCGTCGAGCTGGCGGTGCGAGATTCAAAACTTGCCATTGGAAAAGGTGTTGCCTCGAAGATTTTTGTAGAAGTAGAAAGCCCAGTAGCTGACTAACAGGTGAATTTTATGTCATGCCACTCTTGTCCATTAAACAAGAAAAGTAGTAGCCAGAAAGCAAGGCACCTTAAGATAGCATTGGCTGGAAACGCTAATGTTGGAAAATCCGTGATTTTTAACCATTTAACAGGATTGCATCAGCATATAGGTAACTGGCCGGGAAAAACAGTTGAAAAGGCAGAAGGAACGCTTCAGTTTAAGGGGTACACAATAGACATTGTAGATTTGCCGGGAATATACTCGCTGTCCACTTATTCGCTGGAGGAGATTGTCTCAAGAAAATACATAGCAGTTGAGCAGCCAGACATTGTGATAAACGTTGTGGACGCATCGGTGCTCGAGAGAAATCTCTTCTTCACTTTACAGCTTATGGAACTGGAAACACCGATGATAGTTGCGTTGAACCAGATGGACATCGCGAAAAGCAAGGGCATCAATGTGGACATTAAGAAGATGGAGCAGATTTTGGGAGTACCCGTCGTGCCAACAATCGCGGTTAAAGGCGTAGGCATTGACAAACTCCTAGAGAAAGCCATCGAAATAATCGAAAAGGCACCAGATAAAAAACCAGCCGAGATAAGGTATGGGGAAGAGATAGAAGAAAAAATAAGTCTACTCATAGATGCGATGAAAGACGCTGAACTTATTTATCCACGTCGGTACACGGCTATCAAGCTGCTGGAAGGGGATGAAGATATAGAAAGAGAGATTAACCGAGTTGCACCGCAAGTAGTCGCTACAGCCAAAAAGCTTGCATCAGAAATTGAGAAGCTCCATGGCCACGGATGCTCAACTGTGATAACCTCTGAGAGATACGAAGCGGCTGGCTGCATAGCAAGAGCAGTGCAAACAATGGTGCCGCCTATAAAGCCCACCATAGGCGAACGCGTGCATAGTTTTACAACTCACAAAATCACCGGCTACCTAACAATGATTTTTTCGCTTGTACTAGTTTTCTACGGCATCTTTACCTTTGGAGACGTAACCTCAAGCGTACTTAGTGATTTACTCTATGGCTTAGAGCCGCTTGTGCGCAGCGCTTTCGGAACGGGAATTATTGGCGCATTAGTTTGGGGCGGCGTCATGGAAGGGCTAATCGCAGGCATCACAATAGTCTTGCCCTACATAATCCCTTTTTATCTCATACTCTACTTTCTCGAGAACTCAGGATACCTAAGCCGCATCGCATTCCTAATGGACAACATCATGCATAAAATGGGTTTGCATGGGAAAGCTTTCATCCCCATCATGCTCGGCTTCGGCTGCAATGTACCCGCCTGCTTAGGATGCAGAATAATGGAAACACAACGAGAGAGGCTACTTGCCGCGTTCGTCACGACTCTTGTGCCATGCGCTGCAACCACCGTAATCATACTGGGGCTTGTAGGCAACTTTCTAGGCATTCACTGGGCGCTGGCACTCTATCTCTTCAACTTCCTAATAATCTTCCTGCTGGGACGATTGGCGTTCAAAGTCGTTCCTGGAGAGCCGACGGCGCTAATCATGGAGATGCATGACTACCGCTGGCCGCACATGAAAACTATCCTAAAGCAGACCTGGTTCAGAGTGGCTGAATTCATAAAGATAGCCTTTCCACTAATAATTGCAGGTAGCTTTGCGTTGAAGCTTGCTGAAGTTGCAGGATTGCTAGAGCCCATAGCCGCAGCGCTCAGCCCTATAACGGTAGCTTGGATAGGCTTGCCAGCTATCACAGGGATAACGCTGATATTTGGTATACTGCGCAAAGAGCTAGCACTAGTGATGCTGGCAACGCTTCTAGGAACAACTAACTTCGCCGAAGCGCTGACGCCAATGCAGATGGTTGTTTTCACTTTAGTAGCAATGTTCTATATACCGTGTATAGCAACCATAGCGGCGCTGGTCAAGGAGTTCGGCTGGAAAAAAGCGCTGACTATAACATTGTTTGAAATAATATTCGCGATACTCTTAGGTGGAATTGCATTTCGAATATTGACACTTCTATTGTAAACCTAAGCTCTCATTATCTTAGTTACGGGAGAACAAAGTGCATCTGTAAAGCACTACTGCCCTTTTTCTAAACTAAGAGATGTATAAAAGATAAAATGGAGATTTCTATTGGTCGCAATTTTGGCTTTTTCAGATTTTTAACTTGTATTTTGGTTGGCACTATTTGCTTTGCGGGATTTCTTTTTGCCAGTTGTCTGCGTTTTTGATTCAATGGTTATGTTTCCGCCAGCAACTTTCGTTATTGGGTAAGCGCTATCAGGATTACCTAAGTCGCTGTCGTAGAGCACTTTGCCTGTCGGTTTTTCCCATAGGGTCAGTCGGAATTTGGCCGGTTTGATTTCTGCGGTTTTAGCGGGTATTGCAATTAGCGCGAAGGCACATTCTTTTGCACCATTAAGCAAACCTGTTCCCGTTAAGTGGATTTTGTCCTCGGTGATTACTAGCCATTCGAGCCGTTCGCTTCTGAAAGTTAATTCGGCTGCTGGAAATACAAATTCAGCCTGACCCACGGGGGCACCTGTATCTTTTTGGTATCCGACGGTGAATTGGAAGGTAGCTTTGCCTTTGGCTTGCGGCTTTTCTGTGTACGCGCCCTCAGGAGACTCAATCCAGCCCTCGCCGATTGCTGAACCTACATTTGGGTCGTAAACAATGATTACCCCGCATTCCTGTGCAGTTACATTACCCATTTCATCTGCGCCACGCACTATGAGCGGGTATATACCCGGTTTTTCAATCAGGGTTTTCGCGGCTAACCGCTCAAGCTGCGTGTCCAACTGACCATCTTCAGCAGCCATCGGGAACCATAAAGCGCCATCAAAGCTATATTCTGCTGAAACGATCCGCGAGCCACCTGTCCTTGAGTCATCAAGAACACCGCTTAATGTGAAAAGGGTATTAGCCGCCACAGGATTTGGATTAACAATGACATTTTCGAATATTGGCGCGTCTATATCTCGAACTTGCTCCTCCTCTTTTGTTTCCCGCTTACTGTAAACGATTGCTACGCCTATCAATACGATTAGAACGACGGCAAGCGCTGTTGCTGCAACTGGAATTTCCACGTTAAGTATGGGCACTTGAACAAGGAAACTGTTCTTCAACGCAAGTATCGAAGCCGCAAAGAGGAGAGATACAAGGTTTATGACTTTAATCATTGGGTTTAGCGCGGGACCAGCTGTATCCTTCAAGGGATCGCCGACGGTGTCGCCAATGACTGAGGCTTTGTGGCTTTCTGAACCTTTGCCGCCATAGTAGCCGTCTTCAATCTTTTTCTTAGCGTTATCCCAAGCTCCGCCGGAGTTCGCCATGAAAACGGCAAGTAGCTGGCCTGTCAGGATTACTCCTGCAAGGAAACCGCCCCATGCTGATGGGCTAAGTATTAGGCCTACGGCTAGAGGCGTTAGTATTGCGATGATAGCTATGCTTGCAAGTTCTCTTTGCGCTGCAGCTGTGCATATGCCTACGACTTTGGCGTAGTCAGGCAGCTTGGTGCCTTCCATTACGCCAGGTATGCGGAATTGCTTTCGTACTTCTTCGATGATTTTGCCCGCTGCTCTGCCTACGGCTCTTATGGATATGAAACTGAACAGGAATGGTAGCGCGCCGCCTATTAGTAGACCGACGAAGACCAGCGGGTCAGCCGCGATGTCTAGGCTCACATGCACAGTTTCTGTGAAAGATGAGAACAGCGAGATTGCGGCTACAACGGCTGAAGCAATGGCGATGGCTTTCGTCACAGACTTTGTTGTGTTTCCTGAGGCATCCAAGTCTGCGAGGATCTTCCTTGAGTTGCCCTGTAGGCCAGCCATTTCGCCTATGCCATTCGCATTATCCACGATTGGTCCGAAAGTGTCCATGGCAACGTTGTTTCCTGTCTGCGTTAGCATACCTATGCCCGCCAAAGCTATGCCATAAGATGCGAACAGGAAGCCGGCGCCAGACCAGATTAGCATAGAGATGACTATGGTTAATGCGACGAGAAATATTGTCCAAACGGTGCTTTCGAAGCCTAGTGCGAGACCCTGCAAAATTACAGTTGCTGGTCCTGTCTTGCTTGATTTTGCTACGCCGTCAACGGGGTTTCTGCTTGGGCTGGTAAAGTGGTCTGCAAGTTTATTGAAGCTTATTGCAAGGATTATGCCTACGGTGGTTGCGAGGAACACGCGTATGTCATTCACATAGAAGATTGATAGAACAAGAAAGCTTGCCGCAGAAATGGCGCTTGATAGGTCGTAGGATAGATCCATGGCTTTGAATGCGTCGCCTTTCGTTAGCTTGTCAGGCCATTTAGCCACCATGTAAGTGCCGATGAGTGTGCTGATTACACCGATGCCACGTACGAGAATGGGGAAAACAATCCATTTTGCCTCAAAAATTGGTCCTTGGGTAGCGATGGCTAAACCAAGTATGAGCGCTGAAACCATGGTTACTTCGTAGGATTCGAAGATGTCTGCGGCCATACCTGCGCAGTCGCCTACGTTATCGCCTACGAGGTCAGCGACCACCGCAGCGTTTCTCGGGTCGTCTTCTGGGACGCCGCGTTCAACTTTGCCTACGAGGTCGGCGCCTACGTCAGCGGCTTTTGTGTAGATGCCGCCGCCGACACGCATGAAAAGCGCCAATAGTGTTCCGCCAAAGCCGAAGCCCAATAGCACTTCAGGGGAATGGTCAACGTATATGAGGAAGATAGCTACGCCGCCGAGCAAACCTAAGCCGTCAGTGAGCATGCCGGTTATTGTGCCTGTGCGGTATGCAACTTTGAGCGCTTCACGGAATCCCTTCTTTGAAGCCTCAGCGACCCGTATGCTGCCTTGGACAGCCATGTTCATACCGATGTAGCCGACCATAGCAGAGAAGAAGGTGCCCATGAGGAAGGCGCCGACACGCCCGATTGCTACAAATAGTGGGCTATTGTCAAGCGAGGCGGAAAAGTAAAGGAAGATTGCCAAGAAGCCTATCAGCAGCAGCATGGATTTGAATTGAACGCGCAAGTATGCATTTGCTCCGGCGCGTATGCCTTCCCAGACTTCTTTTACGCGGCCAGTTGCGGTGGGTTCCTTAAGTATTCGCCTTCGAAGAAAGAAGGCATAAGCGAGCGCTACTATCGCGATGCCTACAACTGCATATAGTGCTCCATATTCCAAGGGGGATAGCACATTAGCCATTGAAAGACCTCACTTGCGTATTGGATTATTTGCTGTTTAATTTTTAATTTTTAAACGACTCACGCAAATTATCAACATTGGATTTAAACTTTTGTGTAGTTAATTCGCATAAATGGAATGGAATCTTCGAAAATTACAGAGATAAATGTCACAAAATAATTAAAGAGCCAGTTGAGCACATGCCATAGGACAAGATATTGTAAAAAGAAGAAAACGATACTTTTCCGCTTTACAGCTTACAAAGAGTTCGAGCAGGTTAATTTTGTGCCGTGCTCCATTCTATTTTTTGGCTGCTTCATCAGTAACAAGTTCTTCGATTTCAGGCATCTGGTTCTCTTTCATAATTGCTTTTGCAAGTTGCTTGCCGAATTCTGTTAAGCAGAAAACTTTGTAGATGTTACGACCATTTCGCGATATGCGCGTGTCTTCTGTGAAGATTTTAGCGTCTCTTAGGAGCTCACAGTTTTTCAGGTCAGATGAAGGCACAGGCATACCTGCACTACTTTCTAGATACCAGATACAGTGGTCTTTGCTGTTGAAGGCAGCTATAATGTATTTTTTGTATACGCCAATTCTTTCCTGAATATAGTTTGTAAGGTACTCGGCAAGCTTGTCTGACATAACTATCTGTTAAGCACAGACATACTTAAATTTCTGTCGCCTAAAAACTTCAATAATTTAACATTTAGTAGTGGGGCTGCCCGGATTTGAACCGGGGTCTATAGAGCCCAAGTCTACAAGCCTAGACCAAACTAGCCGACAGCCCCTACGCAAGCGCCGTCAATTTTCAGTTATTACTTGGTTTTAAGAGTTTTGTTTTCAATAATTTGCTTTTGCCATTTAACAGTTTTGCATCAGACGACGCATAGACGCTTTGTTGCTGCAGTATTCTGAAAAGGATGTTGTTAATTGGAGGTTTTGAGCGGGAGAAAAAGCTGTTGGTCTATTTGCGGGCGCGGCATTGAAGCACTTTTGGGCAGAGCAGGCATTCATCGGGGAGCAGGCCGTCGTGTAGTTGCGCGTTTAGGAGGCTGGAGAAGTGGGCGCATTTTGCGGGTGACTCGAATACTTTGGGGTAATCAGCTGGTTTTACGTCTACGATTTTCATGTTTTCTACTGTTATTTCGAGTTTGGACATGCAGTGTGGACACGCGTAGTAGGACTGCCGTGGGAAGGTAGATGAGTCTGTTATAATTGTGGGCTTCTCAAAGGTTTTTTCGCAGCCTTTGTAGGGGCATTTGAGTTTATCTTCGTGATGGTGAAAATGGAACAATGGCATGGTGCATCTTCCTTTTGCACGTCTCATTTGTTTTGTATCTGCATTATTAATATTTTATAAATATTTCTGAGCACAAGAACAACACAAATACACAACACCAAAAAAGAGAGCACATCAGGTGCTCATCAGTGTTTTTGAACGCGAACTCCCTTTTTTACCTCACCCGCATCAAACCGATATGCAAAACCCATTTGCACTAACATGCATCTATAAACCAGTTATATATCTAAAGTTTGTAAGTCTCAGAAAAATATGCTTAAAGCTTTTGCTGAATAAATCTGAAATTTCCAAGTTGTTGCGGATTTAATCAAATAGCACTACAAAAATTCAAAAATGCAATTTACATTAAAGAATTCACAAACATCGTTAAACTCAACAGTGCATAAAATTACCTAATACAACATATATTTCTTCTTTTTTATAAGCAAAATAACCAACGTAGAGGCTAAAATGAAAGAGAAAAGCAACACTAAAACAGACGGAAACTCTGAAATTAAAATTGGCTCAGGCGGCATAGAAGCTGCCCAACTAATATAGCCATTATCAATGGGAGTTCCATCGTTAATAGTGTCGCCACCATGAGAAATGATGATATTGCCATTAGCATCACTGTCAACATCGCTTTTCGCATAAAAAACCTGATAATTAACGTATCCACCTGTTGCACCAATTTTATTCCCTAAAACGTCGACTCGTAAAGGCGAACTAATAGAGATAACCGATTTATTGGCGCTTGGATCTTCCATGCCAAAATGCTCCAGTGAAACGCTATTCCAGCTGTCACCTCTAAAGACCGAGTTAGCTCCAGTGTAAAAAGTGCAGACCTTCGTTAAATCTTCAGTTGAATGCCTAAACACGTAACCACTAACGCTCACGCCATCTGCATAAAGAATTAGCCTGTACTTTTCTCCTAAACTGAAATTATAAAAACCAATACTGTATGTGTCATCTTCAAAACCATTCTGCACAGTAAAGCCCTCGCCAGGAGAAGCAGTCACATTAGGTCTAAAAACAGACATCGACGCCAATCTCAATCCAGACACCTCCCTCAAGCCAATGGTCACATATAACCCATTAGCTAATGTTCCATCCAAAAACACAAAGGTATTACCGCCACTTACAAGCCAACAAATATCTACCTCTACTCTCGTAACATTCGCTTCTTTAAAAACCCAGTCAAAATTGTAGAAGTTTATAGAATCATTACTTAGGGAATAGGCCGGCGCACAATATAGCCTCAACGAGACGAAAAATAAGACGATAAAGAATAAACTGGTAACCCGCTTATTGCTTATGCCCATATTTTATATTTTGCCTCCTGGTCTTTTTTTAAAAATAAGAGCTATAAGCGAAAGGATAACGAGAATTATTAACATGCTTGGAGGTGAGAATTCAGGAACAACTTCAACTTTACGGGTAGAATGGGAGTATGTAACATATATATAGGTGTAAACTTGGTTTGAGAAACTGCTAATTGATGTCGGCGGCTTTCCATCGACCAAAACAGTATAATTTCCCTGCCATAAAGATTGAATCAATGCTGTAGGAACCGTTAAATTGCAAAGGCCCTGCGAACCATCGGGACCTGTGGCATAAAAACTTAACTTCTTGGAGTTTTGGTCAACTACTAAATCTTGAATGGTGGAATTACTGGAAACTATAATTTTATATGAGCTTTCTCCAACGTTCAAATCATCTACTGCAATGTTTGGAAGCGAAGGAAACTGGGAAGCAACAAGACAAACATACTTCAAGTCCCCATTTGTGTTGTCAAAATAGCTTATATGCGCTCTGCCACTAGAATCAATAGCGATAGAATTAGATTCGCCGACAAATCCTTGTGAGTCAAGAACTTGTATATTCCAGCTTAAACCAGTCAACTTAGCATACTTCAAATCACCTTCTCCAGAGTCCAAGTAGCATATGTGAGGATTACCCATCCAATCTAACGCTAAAGAATTATCGCCACGCTGGAAAAAATCGTAACCTGTCGAATCCACAACTTGAATACTCCAATTCAACCCGGTCCATCGGGCATATCTAAGTTCAAGCTTAGCATATGGGTAAAAGAAGCCACGATAGCTAATATGAGGGTGACCATTAAAATCTAAAACCAGCTTAAAATTGGAAACATGAGCATTCGAGTCTACTGTTTGCACAACCCAATTTAAGCCAGACCAGCGGGCATACTTTAAGCCATCATCATAGTAAAGTAAGTGGGCATTACCTTTTGAATCCACAGCTAATGAAGTATGTGAAACGCCAGAAGTAACATTTGTTACAATCCATTTTGATCCATCCCATCTGGCATATTTAACACCACTGCCCTCAACATTATAGGCTATGTGGGGATTATTATTTGCATCCAAAGCGAGAGAAGTATAATATGAATAGCCTTGATCTACCGTTGTAATTTCCCAATTTCCAGCAGTTTCCTTCGCGTATTTTATACTTGTGTAATCGCAGTATACGATGTGGGCTTTATCGGTTGAATCTAAAACGAAGCTAATCCAAGTGTAGTCGCCGCCTATGATGGTGGTTTCCCAATTTGAACCTGTCCATTTAGCATACTTTATCCTGCCAACAGAGTGGTCTCTATAAACTATATGGGGATTACCTTTCGAATCCAGTGCAAGTGAGGAGTAATTGCCAACTGTTCCTTCTGAGTCTACAACTTGAATACCAAAAGGAGTAGTTGCAGACGCTTGAAAAATGTTATAAAGCAACAAGCTTAATAATAAAAAATGAATAGTAAAATTTTTTGTCTGCATCTTATTCCCTGTTTAGTTGAATTCGTTTAGCTGATTTAAAAATTTTATTCCTTAGTGCCTATTTATTTCTCAGTAACATAGTAAAAATTTGAATAAAGCTATAGAATTTCATCCAAATTGTAGTTAGTGTAAGCAATTTTTAGTTTCACAAAAGGATATTTTGTGAAGGAAAAATTAATGATAGGACGTGGCGTCTAGTAGGTGTAAAAGATGTCTGCGGATAAGAGAATCAGAAAGGTTAAGGTTTGCGGGGCAGCGCAAAAGAAGAAGCGTTAAAGCAGGGCTTGTCTCCTGAGGACTTGGTTATAGTGACGACAAGCGGGAATCCGCTGCCAGAGTATCATATCGAGAAGGTTGAGGGAGACCCAGTTTCGTATCTGCTCAAACGAAGCTGTGAGGTGGAAAGTTGCTAATTGAACCATTGAGAAAGATTTATGGCTGCGAACAAGCCGTGCTTGAGGCACCGTATGCTCACAGAGACATCGACAAAGAATATGCCTCGCGAAGCAAGCCAATAACGTCAGCCGAAGATTATGAGTAATAGCGAAAACACGCCAAAAATTACGCTTCCATAAATAAGTGCTTATTTTTTAGAGTGTCTGAGGCCGTAATGCTTGCATATGCGTCTTGGGCGAAGTTTTATTCTACCACGCTTTTAAGATTTAAATTTCTTTTTGTATGATACGGTGGATGAAGATTAGGGGTTTAAGTTCGCTGCTTGCAACTCTAATTCTCATCGCAATAGTTGTCTCGGCAGGTGCAACCATCTACCTGGCAACCATGAACCTGACGGGGAGGCTTGGCAGCGCGGTAAGCATCCAGTCTGCCTCAGCTAACCTCGCCATCATAGGCAATAGGGCTTACCTGACTGTTTCCGTGAAGAACGCTGGAAACACTCCTTTGGCGGGTATAATCGTGGCGGGCTACGATGATAATGGTAAGTGTTTTAAGCTGGCTTTGCCGCCAGCCGAGCCTGGACACATAAGCGGAAATACGCTCATCATACCGCTGGGCATATCAAACATGGTGCTGGACGGCTCAGGCAACAATAACCATGGAATCATCTATGGTGGAAGCTGGATTGATGGGAAATATGGCAAAGCGTTAGGCTTCGATACAAATAATTTTGTCGAGGTGCAACATGCTTCAAACCTCAATCTCAACAATTTTGCTGTAATGTGCTGGGTGAAGCATTAGACAGTTACGGGAGATCAACAGTACTTAAGAAAAGGTGAAAATTACCTAATAGGTTTCGGTATTTGAGCGCTTTGAGGCTGCATTTCATGATGGAACAAGCTGGCGTTGCGTTTACCCGTCAACTGTGCCGTCAACAGGTATTTGATACCACATCGATGGCATTTATGATGGTCAATACTTAAAAATTTATGTTAACGGTGTAGCGGAAGACAGTCTGCAAATAAGCATCCTCAAACTTCCACTTTGCCACTACGGGTAGGAGACGCTTATGATGACAGGCAAATATACGGCGTTATTGAAGTTTGCGTTAACTTAGCGTTGTCGCCTGAAGAGGCAAGGTTCTGCGCTGATCATCCAGGTCTGTCCCTGACGAGAAAGCTTGTGCTTTGGCTTCCGTTTGATGAGGGCAGCTCGGCGCCGTTTAGCTTCAAAGCAGGCAGTAAATACGCCCTGACAGTAACTGCTTACACACTTGACGGTTCAACGGCAACGCAGGCCGTAATGGTAATCGCAACTGCATAACGCCTGCTGCCTAACTTTTTCTGTTATTTTTTGGTTGGTTTTTCATTTATCTTTTATAGGTTCTTTACCAAAATATTTTTTTAAGTTAACTTGGCATTGGTGTAGGCGAGGGAGAAATATTATGTCGCAATATTTGAGTAAACTTGAAAGTGTGAAACATTTAAAAGAAGGAAGGGCCCTTATTCTGAACTTGAGGAGCCTCGGGCGGGCCTTGATCCCGCGGCCTGCTGCTTACGAGGCAGCCGCTCTACCAGGCTGAGCTACCGAGGCACATGCAATCGCTAATTCACTGTAGTAAACCTATTTTTAAATGTTCGGCGCTGAATCGCTTAAAGCATGTTAAGCGTCAGTTTTAAAAGGCTTTAGCACCCTTAAGTGTACGTGAACAGCGGGGAGAGTTTTTGGTGGAGGCTTGTTCGGTTGAGTAAATCCAGAGAATATAAGCATGATAGAGGGGACGCAGGCGAATTTTTGGGTGAGCGCGAAATAATTGAGATTATACGAAGCCGCCTAAACATGATGACTGATTTACCTGTGCCCTTTGGCGACGACGTCGCTGCTATAAACATCGACAAAGGGCGTGTTGCCGTTTTGAAGACAGACATGCTTGTAGGCTGCACCGACATGCCGCGTGGCATGAGCTTTTGGCAAGCAGCACGTAAAGCAGTGGTCATGAACGTTAGCGATTTTGCAGCAAAAGGCGTGCAGCCCGCAGTGTTGCTCACGTCGCTTGGGCTACCGCGAGGGATAATGCGGAAAGACGTGGATGAGATTGCGCGGGGGCTGAATGCGGGAGCACGCGAGTACGGCGCCTACATTGTTGGCGGAGACACGAACGAAGCGCCCGACTTGGTTATTTCAATTTCGCTTTTCGGAATTGCTGACTGCAAAACGCTTATGCTGCGCGGCGGCGCCCAAGTTGGAGACATCGTGGCGGTTACCGGCTTCTTCGGCAAAACAGCTGCAGGCTTGCGACTGCTAATGGACGGCTTTATGGTTTCGAAAGAGCTGCGTGAGGTGCTTCTGAATGCAGTTTGCATGCCGCAAGCGCGGCTTCGAGAAGGCTTGGCGCTTGGCAAATCAGGCGCCGTTTCCGCATCAATCGATTCAAGTGATGGCTTGGCTTGGAGCTTACATGAGCTTGCGCGGATGAGCGGCGTGGGCTTTGTGATTGAAAGTGTGCCTGTTGCTGAGGAAGTGCGCAGATTCGCGGAGTTTAATGGGCTTGATCCATTGGAGCTTGCGCTTTATGGCGGAGAAGAATACGAGCTTGTAGTAACTGTTAAGCCCAAGCGGTGGGTGGAAGCGAAAACAGTTGTGGAAGCAATGGGCGGCTGCTTGTTGCCTATTGGCAAGGCTACGCGGGACCGACAAGTGCTGCTAAATGTTGACGGCAAAAAGGGCGTGATTGAGCCGCGCGGTTGGGAGCACTTCAAAAGCAAGAGCACTTCAATGTCTTGAGCCGGCTTTATCTAAGATATAGTTCAGTATGGTTATGCATGACGCTGCGAGGTAGGGCTGTTTGCCTAAGCTGATTTTTTCGCCGTAGCGGAGCGCGTACGCCTCTGCTTTTTTGGGTAAGCCCACATGGTCGCCGAGCACGAACACAGCGTTCTCGAGAAGCTCTGTTTCAGCGATGTCTCTTCCGCCCTCTTCGAGCACATAAACATGCGCGGTTTCCGCCTTAGCCTTCAACAGCGCTTCGAAGCTTGTCTTACTCGTGGATATGCCTGGATGCGCTTTTCCGGAAAGCACCTTTTTGAGGATGCGCTGCCAAGTGTCCACGTCCGTGCGCACATCATAAAGCCTTGCTCCGTCGATTTCGATGTGCAGCGGAGGGGCTGGCGGCCCGTTGAGGATAGCGTGGAAAGTTACGTTTCGGCGTATGCCATGCGAGAGGAAGAGGCTGGCGACTATGCATTCATGTACGATGTCTAAGCGTCCAGCATCGTGTAGGCTGCTGAAGGCAGCGTCAGTTCTTCCTAAACGAGAAAACAGGATAAACTCGCGCGGCAAGAGTATCACAAGCTATTGTTATTGCCGCTGTGGCTTTTAAAAAGTCACTATTCTCAAAATAGAAACTACGAAAAATAGCGTTGATAGCAAATAAACTGGTTATGGAGAACGCTTCTGGTTATCTTTTACGTTTCTCCATCCATTCGGAAAGATTCGTTTTAGCTCTTCAGGGCAATAGTTGCCCTTCTCTCCTCACAAAGTAAAATCAGAGCTGCTTGTAGAAATCTTTAACATTATCCATACTCCAATTCTATTAGCATAAGTTGCACGCGCCAAGAAAGGGAAACGCTAATGAGTCTGCTGAGCCACGACAGCTTCTGGAACGCCATAATTGGCTTGCCCACCACAAAGAAGATGCTACAGCTTTCGCTGAAAAAATGCGGCTTATGCGGCAGAACAATCCTTGAAGCCGCGCTGGACGATTATGTGGGCAACAAAGCGTCAAAGTGCAAATGCAACGGCTTGTACTCGCGCATCATAAGGTTCTGGATAGAATTCCTCAGACGAAGCCTCAACATAAAGCGGCAGAAGGTGGAAAAGCTTTTGGCAGACCCCTACGCGAGAAGAGCCATAATTACCCTTGTAAAATCCTTCATACACTACGGAATACGCAAGCCGCTCTGCATTTACGCGCCATTTCTGGTCGTGTGGGACTTCACGCACAAATGCAACTTACACTGCAAACATTGCTACTCCGACGCTGGCACAGCCGCCCAGCCAGAACTCACCACCGAGGAAGCCCTCGCCGTCGTGGATCAGCTTGCGGATGCCGGCGTAACCGCGCTTGCCTTCTCGGGCGGAGAACCGCTCAGCAGAAAAGACTTCTTCGAAGTGGCAGGCTACGCCGCCAAACGTGGGCTTTACGTTTCCGTGGCCACCAACGGCACTCTTTTGACGAAAGAGAACGTGCAGAAGCTTAAGCAGGCAAAGATTAACTACGTGGAAGTAAGCATTGACGGCGCCACCGCAGAAACTCACGACTCATTCAGGGGAACCCCAGGCGCATTTGAGAGGGCACTGGCGGGCTTAAGGAACTGCGTGGAAGCCAACCTCTGCGCATGCATCGCCACCACTGCCACGAAGAACAACATTGAGGAGATGCCTGCAATCCTTGATTTAGCCAAGAAAATCGGCGTAGCACGATTCACCTACTTCAACTTCGTCCCAACAGGCCGCGGAAAAAAACTTTACAACCAAGACATATCGCCAGAGGAAAGAGAAAAACTCATGCTGCACCTGCTCGAGCGAATGTCAAAGGGCTTCAAAGTCACCATACTCACCACTGCGCCGCAGCTTGCACGCGTAGCACTCCAATGCCAAGGCAACGGCAAAGAACTCGCCATGTCCATGGCGCACATGCAAACCGTAAAAGTCAGCAAGAAAGCCGTGCCGCTAGCGGATTTCATAGGCGGATGCGGCGCTGGAAGACTCTACTGCTCGCTGTCGCCGCAAGGCGACGTGCACCCATGCGTCTTCTTACCCATACATGTTGGAAACCTAAAAAAAGAAAGGTTCAGCGACATATGGCTACGCTCCCAGCTATTCAACGCGCTGCGCGACAGAGCCAACTTGAAAGGAGCCTGCAGCCGATGCCACTACAAGTACATCTGCGGCGGATGCAGAGCCAGAGCAAGCGCATACCACGACGGCGACTTTTTAGCCTCAGACCCAGGCTGTATGCTGTCGAAGGAAGCAGAAAACCCATGACGCAGCAAAAAACCGTCAAAATCTTCAAAGCCAACGAGCGCATAAGCGAAATTCTAAAGCAAGCGGTAAAAGACGCGCAGCTAAGCGGGAAAAAGCGGATTTTCATAAAACCCAACCTGAGCCATCCCGAATACGTGCCTGGCGTTGTAACCAATCCCACATTGGCATACGAGCTTGTTAGCCTTTTGCGCAACCAAGCGGAAGAAGTTATAGTAGGCGAATCAGACGGCTTCAACTACTCCTGCCGCATGGCATTCAAGAAAACGGGTATGGAGGCAGCCGTGGAGAAAGCAGGCGGCAAAGTAATCAATCTCTCAGAAGACAAAATAGTCAAGGTGAAACTTGGCGGCAGCCGCCTGAAAGCGCTGTTTCTTCCGAAAACCGTGCTTGACGCAGACGCCATAGTGGATTTGGCGCTTATGAAAACTCACGAGTGGGCCATGTACAGCGGAGCCATAAAAAACCTGTTCGGCTGCGTGCCAAGCAACAAACGCATTTACCTTCATCCCTACATAAACGAGGTTTTCTATCAGCTCTACAGGATTCTCCAGCCGCAACTCACCATAATGGACGCGCGAGTAGCCATTGAAGGCAACGGCCCAACCAAGGGCACACCCGTCAAAATGGGCTTGATGCTGACCAGCAACTGCGCATTAGCCATCGACCTTGTCGCCTCGAAAATCATGGGCCTAAACATAGAGGAGGTAGATTACTTACGCTACATAGCCCAAAAAGAAAACTTGCAAGCCAACGACATAAACGTGCAGGGCTTACAAATCGCAGAGGCAACGCAAAGGTTTAAGCGCCCAAAAATTGATTTGCCCGTCAAGGCGCAAGCAATGATTTACAAGCATGAGCTTTTGACAAAAATGTTCTTTTGCTCGCTTGGCTTCGTGAAGCTCCTGCAAAAGGCCACTATAGCCTACAGAGGCAAGCCCATAGAAACGGGTTAGCTTAACGCCTCGTCGTAGACGGCAAGCACTTTTTTGACGATAAGCCGCCAATCGAATCTTGCTTCGATGGTTCCGCGGGCGGAAAGCGCCATCTCAGCCGCTGTTGCAGGATGCTCCAGATAGAACAAAATTTTTTCTGCCAATTCGCGCGAGTTGAAGGGTTCAACTAGAAAGCCGTTTCTGCCGCTTTCAATCATTTCCGGGATACCGCCGACCCGCGTTGTCACGACAGGTAAGCCTGTGGATAAGGCTTCCAAAACAGCGAACGGAAGATTCTCGTAAAACGTGGAGAAGGCGAAAATGTCTGCTGCCTGATAAAGCCGCGGCAGCTTCTTGTCGGGGAAATAACCTGTGAAAACAATATTTTCCTTTACGCCGAGCTTCTCCGCGTAGTTAACCAGCTTCGCCATCTCGTTGCTCAGGCCCTTACCTGCGATTATGAATTTAACATTTCTGAATTTCTTAGTAACTAAAGCTGCGCTCTCGATTAGCGTGAACAAGCCTTTCCGCGCGTACAAGCGACCCACGGAGAGAATTGCCTTATCCACGGTGCTTAAGCCCAGCTCTGCTTTCGCTTTAAGCTTGTCATCGGCAGGCCTGAACTTGCTTGTGTCTACGCCATTGTGGATTACCCGAATCTTGTCCGCCTTCACAGGGTAGTATTGCAGAAGCTCGCGTCGTGTGAAGTCGCTTACAGCAATTATTTTGTTTGAGCGCTCCAGCATTCTTTCCTCAAAAAACCTCAGGAACCAGTTGAAGCTCACCATAAACTTCTCATTCGCGTTAAGCCTGCTATACGGCTCGCCCTTAATCGCCTCTGCCTCGCCCTTCCATGTCGAGTGAACCGTGGAGATTAACGCTTTACCGAAGCCGCTTGGAACAGCAAAACTCGGAACAAGCGGAAGATTAACATGCGTAATATCTACGGGTAAACGACCACGCATCTTGGTTAATTTTCTTGAAGCAGAAGCAGCAAACTGAAACGACTTTACGATAGGCATTTTAAGCGTTTTAAGGAAAAAGACGCGGTGCCGTTCGTTGACTTTAAAGTCTCCACTTTGATCGTACCCCGTAACAATATATACGGAATTGCCGCGTTTCATAAGCTCGTTTGAAAGGTAGTAAACGTAAGAGCCTGTGCCTCCGGAGAGAGGCAGATATTCTGGCGAAATAAAGCACACGTTAACCATGCGGCTCACCTTGCTCTCTCCCAGAGAAAACTGAGGGTGGTGATGACTGCGCCGGAAAACCATGCAAACGCGCGCACGAAGTACAGCACAACCAGCAGCATGGCGGTGGCATCTTTAAACTTAATTGAAAGTTTGACTGCTGAAATAACGTAGTAAATTAGCATGAGCGTAAAAAGAAAGGCTGAAGCGAGCCATAAAGGGCGTAGCATGTCTATTATGCCTAAAAGAAGAAAGGCTATGGCGGCCAGAAGCAATAAAGGCTGCATGTTCATGCCGAAATCAGTGATTTCGTCGCCCTTAGCCAGTCGCGCATGCTTGAGATACAGCTTGGCGGTGTTCTTGCCATATTGCAGCTGCTGCCGAAAATAACTGCGCAACGTAGGCCTATTAAAATGGTAACACTTAGCGTTAGGGTCGAAGAGTATCTTGTAGCCGCGGCTTGTTATTCTATAACCCAAGTCAGTATCATACTGCGATGGCAAGTTCTCGTCGAAACCGCCAACCTCCTCGATGATATGCTTCTTCATCAAAAGATTCATGGTTGCAACACGCTTGACACTTCTCTTCAAGCGTGCATATCTGCTTTTAAGGTCATAACCGATGCTTCTCGCCCAAGCGTTTTCAGTGTTCCATGTTTCGATGCCGCCGCTTACTCCTGCAACTTGCGGATCACGCAAATAAGCCACAAGCTTATTCAGCCATTCCCGCTCAACTTTCGCATCTGAATCAATAAATGCCACAATACCATTCTGAACGGTTTTAAGCGCATAATTATAGGCCGCGGGCGCATTAAGCGGCGCTGAAACCAGCTTAACCGGGTACTGCTGGGCAATCTGCAAAGTTGCATCTGTAGAGCAGCCGTCGACAACAATTACTTCAAGAAAATCCTTTGGGTAATTCAGTTCAAAAATAGCCTTCAAGCATTCGCCTATGGTCTGTTCGTTATTGAAAGTCGCCACAATTATTGAAATCTTTGGCAGATATGCAGAATCCACTACGCTCGGCCATCCTTTATGCATGAAGACACTATCGATAGAAGAATCTTGAATCCATCAACTACGGGATCCAAGTTGGATGTGCCATAAGTGCGTTGCTCAAAAGTTATTGGCACCTCCATGATTCTGAAGCCGCGCTTGGCGATTTTCACGAGCATCTCCGATTCTATCTCATACTCTCTCGACTTTAAACGGATGCCCCGTAAAATCGCGGATTTCATCACGCGGTAGCCTGATTGGGAATCAGAAACACTTGTTCCAATTAAAAGTTTAATTAAAAAATTGAAGAGGCGAACGCCAGCAACATTCAATTTTCTGGTAGCCGAGAATTTTTGGCTTAAGTATCTGGACCCAATAACGAGGTCTGCCTTGTTCTGCAGCACAGGCGCCAAAAGACGCGGAAGCTCCTCTGGACAGTGCGAGCCGTCGGAATCAATGGTTGCAATTATAGAGCCTCCTGCTTTTGCGAAGCCAGTTCTGAGGGCACACCCTTTGCCAGCGTGTTCTTTCAGCGAGAAAATTTTAGCGCCATGCCGCTTTGAAATTTCCAGCGAATTGTCGGTTGAGCAATCATCTACAACAATCAGTTCATATTTGAAGTTTGAGCCTTCCATAACAGTCTTTAAGCGTTCAATTATATTGCCTACCGTCAGCGCTTCATTAAATACGGGAATAATCACGGAAATCAGCACATCATCATTGTCCATTTGACTAAGATGCTGAATAAAAGAATTTATAAACTTTGGCTGGAAACACTATAAAACGCAGAATTATCATAAAGAATGGAAAGGGCTATGCAAGCAATATTGGAAAAGGATAGAAGAATCTGGTTTTCCATGTGGTTCTTATCTGCTGTAGCAACTTTCGGGTTAGCTTTCTTCCCAATGTTCTACCACTTTATTGAAAGTAGAAATAGGCATTTTCGCCGCGAGCACGCGCTGGAAGAGCAAATAGCCGAGCATCTAAGACGACAGGGGAAAGAGGCACTTACACTTCCTGAGAGCGCCGTTGAGAGAAACGCGAAGGCGTGGGCAGCCTCCATTATCTTGGTAGTGCCAGCGTTTGTAATAACTTATTTACTTTCTAAAGACTTGATTCGACATGAAAAGCAGCAAGATGCGTTTCTCGCAAAAGCTTTCCCGGAAAGAATTTTCATGCCGCAGACTGTGCCAATAAAAAAATATGCGTTGATAACCATAATTACATTAGGCGTTGGCATAGTATATTGGCTATATAAAATAATAAACATTTACAACGCCCATTTCAAGGCACACAGGGAGTTAGAAAAGGAAATAATTAGGTTGATGGAGGAAAAAAGAGCTGAAAAACCCGTGTAAGCAGAAGCGGTTTGTAAGCCACGGCGGCGACATCTGGGGCTTCGCCAGAAAATATAACATTCCATTGGAAAAAGTGCTTGAATTCAGCGGTCCCATCAATTTTCTCGGGCCTTCTCCGAAAGCGGTGGAGGCCATAAAGGAGCATGCTAAGCTAATAAGGTTTTATCCGGATCCGAACCCTGTGGAGTTAAGAACGGAAATCGCGCGGTATGTGGGCCATGGCGTTGAAGAATCGAACATCATTTTAGGAAACGGCTCCATCGAGCTCATATACATGATTACGGACGCGTTAACAAGTGGATTCAAGGCAGTTATCCCTGTGCCGTCGTTTACCGAGTATGAGAAGGCAGTTTTAAGGGCAGGCGGTGAGCCCATCTTCGTTCAGTTGCCAGAGAATTTTGCGTTGGATACAGAAAGCGTGAAAAAGGCGGTGACGGCGGATAACCGCATAATCTACATCTGCAATCCACACAGCCCCTCAGGAACACTCTACAGTAAAGAAGCACTTTTGGATCTTGTCGAGTTCTGCCACAAAAGAAACATCATCCTCAGCATAGACGAGAACTACATCGAGTTTGCAGAGAAAGGCCAAGATGCCACAATGGCGGGTTATGTTAGGCAGTACGTGAACCTCTTCGTGATTAGGTCTGTCACGAAATTCTACGGTATGCCCGGCATCCGCTTCGGCTATGGTATTGCCTCCGAAGACCTCGTAGACATGTTACAGTCGATTAGGCAACCCTGGAGCATCAACAGCTTAGCCTTCTACGCCGTTTCAGCAGCATTAAAGGACACCGAGTTCATCGAGAACACCCGGCGCACCATTGCAAGGGAAAGAGCGCAACTTGCGAAAATGCTCAGCGAAATCGGCGGCTTGCAAGTCTTCCCGTCAGAAACGAATTTCTTGCTCGTGAAAATAATAGATAAGAAGATCACGTCCACCGCATTGAAAGAGCAGATGGCTAAGGAAGGCATACTCATCAGAGACTGCAGCACTTTTATCGGGCTCGGCGACAGCTACTTTAGAGTAACAGTCCGCTCAGCAGAAGAAAACCTTAAGCTCATAAACGCTTTGAAGAGCATACTCAAGCGTAATGCGTAATTTTAAAGATTCATTGCCTTTTTTCTCTCCGCGGCGTATGCATCAGAAATAAAAAAAGAAAGGGGAATAGTTAGTCGCTTTTGCTGCTTTTACCGTTTTCTAAGGAGCAAATAGAGTAGCAGGCCGACTATGATTATGGCTACGAGCAAGCCAATACCAAAGCCAATTACGTATGTCTCAAGTATTGATGCTGGTGTTGGTGTTGGCGTAGGTGTGGGTTCAGGTGCTGACTCCACGGTTATGGCTGTCTCAGCTGATGAGCCATAGTATGCTTTTGAACCTACGAATTTGGCGATAATGGTGTATTCTCCAGGAACAGGGGGCTCAAACGACACTTTGTAGAAGCCATTTGCATCGCTTGTGGTTCTGCCGACTTCGTAGTAGTTGTTGTTCGGGTCAAGCACTTCGATGACTACTTCAACGCCCTTCACGTCTGCTGGCTTCGCGAACTGCTTGTAGACGTAGAGCATCCAGTCGCTCATGCTTTCGTCCGCAACAGCAGGAACACCATTCGGGAACCGCTTCTTCAAAGCAATGTCGTCCGTGCCTGGCGAAATATCAGTGACCATACCTTCTACAAGCACCTTGCTGCCATGTACAGAAACCTTCGGTGACGCGGAAACAGTTATGGCGCTCGGCCCCTTGCCAACGGCGTATAGGCGCATATCGTAGGTGTCCATTGTAGCCATTATGCTGTCGCCAATGATTGCCAGTCCGCCCCAGCCTGTTTGGCGGAATAAGCCATCAACTCTCCAGATTAGCTCTCCTGTTGTTGCGTTGAGG
The DNA here is from genome assembly GCA_026014545.1 of Candidatus Bathyarchaeota archaeon. Taxonomy (GTDB): domain Archaea; phylum Thermoproteota; class Bathyarchaeia; order Bathyarchaeales; family Bathycorpusculaceae; genus JAOAIV01. The sequence continues at coordinate 33,142 of JAOZIH010000005.1, read as the reverse complement.
CAGAGGAAGGGTGCACCACGTGGCAAAGGCTGATTGGGTGAGTGCTCTCCAGAGCCTACGTAGAGTTTGCCGTCAGTGATGAATACTATGCCAAGCCACCAATTGCTTGAAAATGGGCTTTCAGTGTAGGGGTCAGTGGCAGGATATGTCCAAAGTAGGTTGCCTGTCTGTGCGTCATAGCAGTAGAGTATTCCGCCAACTCCGCAAGCGTAGAGCTTGTCATAAGCGATCAAGTGGGATGTAAGCATTGTTCCCTCGTATATGTCCAAGTAGTTCTGTGACGGTGTTGGTCCCCAGATTAGCTTTCCTGTTTCGAGACTGACGCCATAATGTTGCCTGAGCTCTTTTGACCATAGAACTCCGACTTTGGATTCTGCGCTCCAAGCAGCCCAACTGATGCTTTGATTACCTAGAATCCAGTCAGAAGGTGGTGCCCACGCGCTGTTAAATAATACCTGTCCTTCCTCGCCCTGTTTCAAGCTCAAGCCCCAGACTACAACAGTGCTTGGCACAGTGCCGCCCATGAAACCGCCTGCAAGGTTCGAGCCTATAACCCTGTCGCCAAAGAATACTGTTTGGACGCTTCCAGGCAAGCCTGTGGGTATCGTTTTATTCCAGCTATATGCAGCCTTAGCTGCAGCAGTGCTTGCTCCCGCGTCAAATGTCATGCCATTAACTACGTTTCCCCAGCTGCCACCACCTTCATAATATCCAGTAGCTGATTCTGCTATGAACTTGCTCATATTCCAAAGAGCCATCCAGCCGTGCGCTTGGTCAACTACTAGTACATGAAGCCCGCCGTTTCCATCGCGCAAAGTGGTGCCTGCGGGCACATTCTTAACGGTGAACGCCCAGTTGCCAGTGTAAGCGTTGAAGGCCGTCCATGTTCCAGGCAGATATTGACCTGTAAAGAAGTTATAGCCGCCAGTTGCAACGTATAAATATGCGAAAGTGCCCATATAGTTGAAACCTTGGAAATACAGCTCTTGAGCGAAGGATATCGTTTGATTGTTTAGGAAAGTTTTAGTCCACAGCTCTTCTCCGGTATGCAAATCTACACAATGATATTCAACTGGCTCGGGGAAGACACCCATCGATAATGAGCCCGCTGAATAGACAGCGTAGTAAAGTCTTCCTGCAAGGATAAATCGGCTGCTCCATATACCCTCGTAAGCATCGCCGATTCCGAATCCAACGGGTCCTTGGTTTATTGATTCATTAAACCCTACGTCTCCTCCAACTAGACCGCCTATTGTAAGCGGCTTCGTCCAGAGTATATGAGCAGTTTCTGGACCATCGTTATAAGGTGCAAACCGATTCTCAGGATCCTCAAGCCAACTTCCTGAGATGGTGTACCATTCTCTCGCCTGTGCATCTATTGGACGAGACCAGTATTCGGTTGGAAGCGGCACGCCGGGATAATACGGTCTTGGCTCCTCTTGCACAACAAGCGTCAGTTTCTCACTGTCACTAGCCTTATAAAGCGTGCGACTATCAATGGGGCCAAACAAAGTAGTGCCACTAAAATTGTACCATTGCTCGGGGAAATGCGTCTGCAGAGTATAGTTGCCAGCCATTGTTGGCATATAAGTGGTGCCTGATCCGCCGGTTGAATCGGTTCTGAACGGCCCTAACGTTTCAGTTACGCCATCAGGTCTTGTCACAGTTACAGTTACACCTGTAAAGCCTTCACTTGCGTTTTGAAGCGATGCGGTAATTCCGAAATGAATCAAAACTGGTTGCCCGACGCCTACTGGGTTAGGCTTAGCGCCGACAAAGGCATAAGACGTCATCGTATTGATTTGTGGTCCAAATTGTGCATGGACAGTTGGCAAAGCGACAAGCGCAACAATCATACCTGCCATCAAAATCAAGCCACTAAGAACAGCTTTACCTCGTGCAAATTGCATTCTCTTCTTCTTTCTCCAGTAGTTTTAATTCTTGTGCGGAAAACACAAGAACGCCATTATCTTATGATAACTGTCTTTATAAGTTTTTAAATCAAATATACGCAGCCGCAAGCCGTGCTAATCTCGCATAATTAATAAAATAAGGCTGCGTCGCGCCTATCTTCAAACGTTTATTGGATATGCTTCAACTAATATTAATTAGCATTTAAAATGTTGGCTATTTTTTTGCTATCCAAAAGCTCATTTCAGGTTTGCAGAGGTGTTTGTACAGCGGGAAAATTGGGTTGAAGAGCCATGTTCCGTTGAGGTGATAGTCCACGCGTTTGAAGAAGACAAAGTGTTCTTTCTCAAATATACGCTGTATTGTCTGGTGGTTTAAATGGTGCTCCTTCTTATGCCAGTAATCGGATAACGTGTAATCAAGAGAAGGCAGGTTTAGGCCTATGAGCCCAAAGTGGAAGGCATTAATTGCTGGAACAGAATGAAAATAAAGGTGCTTCACGAGGTGCGCCGCCATTTTTGTCTCGCTTTTCCAGTAAAACGGTGATGCTTCATGATCCACATAGAGCACGCCGCCCTTCTTCAAAAAGACAGTAAGCCGCTGTAATGCTCCAGCGTAGTCTGGCAGATGATGTAGTACAGAATAGCAGGCAATTAAGTCAAATTCGCCCTCGCCAAAAGTTGCGTCTTCTATAGGTGAATTAATGATGACAAGTTTTCCTGCTTGTATGTGTGCCAGGTATTTTTTTCTTAAAATAGCACACATTTCCGGGGAAATGTCCACTGCAGTTACGTGGTAGCCCATGCTGAGAAGTTTACTTGTCAAGTTTCCAGTGCCAGCGCCGCAATCCAACGCTCTTTTTCTGTTATCTGTGATGAGCTTATCTGCCATTTTAAGAACTTCGGTTACTCTTTTCTGTTCCTGCTTACCATAGACTTCGGGATGAAGCAGCTCATAATATTTTGCCTCAAACCGATGAACTGTAACGTTCGCCGCGTGAATTCTTTCCTGCAAGTCGCCGCTCATTGCTAGACCACTTTCATTGTTAAGTGATTTCTAACAAGCCACAGTAATTTAAGCGTGAACAAAACTGAGAGAGAATTAAAGGAAACGACGAAGGTATCGTGGGGCTTTTTTCATAACGGTCCAGAAGCCTTCACGCCTCATTTTCCGCAAAATCCTTCTTGGCGCCAAGTCCATGTCGGCTTGGTAACGCTTTTGGATTGCTAGCAAAGACTCGTAGTTGAATTCGTCGGTCTTAACGTAGGCTAAGAAGCCTTCCACTCGGTCATAGAGGCCCTTCTGCATTACTTCATCGTATAGGCCGCTGCCTGGCACTGCAACGTAAATGTTGAATTGAGCCCAGTCTGGGTCAAGTTTTTTGGCAAACTTGTAGGTCAGCTCTATGTCTTCAAACGTTTCGCCAGGAATGCCCATTATGAATGAAGAAGCAATTTGTATACCTGCTTCTCTACATAGCTTAAACGCTTGAACTGTCTGCTCCTTAGTGATGCCCTTGTTGATTTTTTCTAAAATGCGCGGTGAACCCGACTCTACCCCGAACCAGATTGTTCGGCAACCAGCCTCCTTCATGGCCTGGAGTAGCTCCCGCGAGATCATGTCAGCGCGTGTGTCGCAGACCCATTCGATGTCCAATTTGGATTTCTTTATCAGTTCACAAAGGTCTATTGTTCGCTTTTTGTTTATGGTGAAGTTGTCGCCTACGAAGTAGATGCCCTTTATGCCATATTTCTCTGTTAAATGCTTGATTTCGTTGATGACTCGCGGTGGGCTGAAGGCGCGGCATGTTTGTCCCCACAGTCGCCGGGTTTCGCAGTATACGCAGTTGAATGGGCAGCCGCGCACTATGTTCATGGTGGTGAAGGGCTTCGCCTTCAGATAGGGAATTTCTGTTTCATATAGGTGCATGGGCAGCAGATGCCGCGCGGGAAAAGGAAGCTCATCCAGATTTTTTATGAACTTCTGGACTGTCTGCACTATTTTCCCGCCATGTCTGTAGGCTACGCCGGCAACTTGCTTGGCAGCCGCTTCGTCGCCTTTTGTGAGACATGTTGCAAGCTCCACCATTGCCTGTTCACCTTCGCCCATAACAACATAGTCTATCTCGGGATGCTGGAGCATGCTTTCAGGCACGTAAGATGGGTGCCAGCCGCCAACAACAATTTTGCAGGAAGGCAGCGCTTCTTTGATGGCTTTGGCGGTTTCAACACATCGCGGGTACGATGCGGAGCTACAGGTCATTCCCACAATTTCCGGGTTGGCATGCTTAACGATTTCTTTGACTTCGTTTATTGGTTTTCTTAGCAAGTAATTGTCGAGCATCTCCACCTTGAAGCCGGCTTTTTCAAGAGCCGCCGCGACGTAGGATAAGCCCAGCGGCGGAAGCTTCATTGGCACACTCCATGGCGAATGTTCAGGTGGAGCCGTGGTCATGAGAAAAATCAATTCTGTTCCTCTCTCTGCATTTTGTGGCTTACCATGTTGATGAGTTACACCTTTAAGATGATAATGCGCTTAAATACTTTTGCTGAACGGGAAGCCGGTAGCGTGCATCTCAGAGCCATGCTCTTGCGTTTTAACATTCTGATTATGCAAAAGATATTAAGCACACACCTTCATGTAGATATGCAAGAACAGGTGCTTAGGGAGAAGAAATGAAGACACATGTAACCCTTGTGAACCCGCCCTACCCGAGTGGGTCCCATCAGCATCCGCCGTTTACTCCCTTGGGTCTAGGGTATTTGGCTGCTGTTTTAGAAAGAGCCCAGTATAAAGTGGACGTTATTGACTGCCAAGCGCTCTGCTTAACTTATGAAGGATTTAGAAGCGAGATTGCGAAGCGCCAGCCCGACATCGTAGGCATCACGTCGACTACGCTTACGTACAAGTCTGGGCTGCAGATAGCCAAGATAGCCAAGGAAGTTCACCCGAACTGCCTAACGGCCATGGGAGGCTCGCATGTTTCCTTCTGGGATAAGGAAGCACTGCAAGAATGCCCGCAATTGGATGTTATTGTAAGAAAGGAAGGGGAGAACACGATGCTGGAGCTTGCGGAGCGAGTGGAAGCCGGCAGAGACTACTATGACGTCCTTGGAACCACTTGTAGAAAGAATGGGAAAATTGTGAAGAACGCGGACAGGCCATACATCGAGAATTTAGATGCCTTGCCCTTCCCAGCGCATCACTTGTGGCCGCTTGAGCGCTTGCGTAAACATGGAACAGTAATATTCCCGCTGGTGACAAGCCGCGGCTGCGTTTACTGGTGCGACTTCTGCACTGCGGTGCGCATGTTTGGGCGCCGGTATCGCATGAGAAGCCCGAAAAACGTGGTTGACGAGATCGAATATTTGCATAGAAAGTTTGGTGCATATCAATTCACATTCTATGATGATGCCTTCACTGTAGATCAGGAGAGAGCAGCGGAGATATGCCGCGAGATAAAGCGACGAGGCTTGAAGATAAAGTGGGATTGTGAAACCCGTGTGGACATGGTTACAAAGGACTTGCTTCGCACCATGAAGGAAGCTGGCTGCTTCGCCGTATGGCTCGGCGTTGAGTCTGGTTCACAGCCAGTTTTAGACGCCATGCGTAAGGGGATCACGCCAGCGCAGACGATTAAAGCGTTTAGATGGGCAAAAGAGGTTGGGCTTATGACGGTTGCAAACGTCATCTTGGGCTTTCCTGGAGAAACCAGGGAAACAATTTGGGAAACCATACGCTTCATAGAGCGGCTAAAGCCCGACGACATCGGCTACTACATTGCCACGCCTTATCCTGGAACACCTTTGTACGAGAAAGTTGTGAAGGAAGGGTTACTGTTGACAAACGACTTCAACAAGTTTGACACTGCTACGCCAGTGTTCAAGATGGGCACAATGACCGGAGAAGAACTGCGGGAGCTACGGGAACTGGCTTTCCAGCGGTTCTATCTGCGGCCTGGATACTTCTTCAGCATATTTGGCAGGGGAAGATTCTGGAGTTTCTCAATACTACGTACAATACTGGCGCATTTCCGAAGGGCAGTAATGTTTCGGCTTGGCTTTAAATAGCACTAAGCAGGAGACATGCTGAAAACGGTTAATGCTTAGTGTGAGCGTCGTGATGATTTAGCGAGGCGCCATCTATAGGCAAGCACGGTCAAGACAGTAGCTACTGTGATAAACACAAAGGCCAGAGGAATCCACATTGGAAACTCGTTCACAGCTTCGCCTTTTACTTCAATCATCTGCGTGCCAGCCTCAATTGTGAAGTACAGGTAAGTTGCCTCATCTGTCGCGGTAATGTTTGCTATAACAGCTTGACCGTCGAGCTTGACCGCCCAAACGCTGACGCTGCTTGAGGCGGCTTTAGGAACTGCGACTCGGCAGAAAACCGCGTCATCTGGCGTTTTGGCAGTAAAACGTACTAGTGCACCATCCGAAGATTCAAAGTTGAAGTCTGAGATTTCTGCGTTGCTTACTACGTTAACGAACTGCAGAGTCCCATTCCATGCGTCCACAGGGAAAATATGGATGGGCGCCATAAGTGGATAATTGTCTTGGGCACTTTCGTTAATGATGTACGTGGTGTCGCCGATGCCGTCGCCGTTGCCGTCAAGGCCGCTGTAGTCGCTGAAGTAGTTTCCGCCTGAGGGATAGCCGTCATCCAGCGTTATGCTGCTGTCTGAAAGGCGAATCTGGCGGGTGTTGTTGATTAGGTTGTTGTGGAAGACACTATTGTAAAATGAATCGTAGAAGTGAATGCCGTCGTAGGCGCTGTTTTTTATGGTGTTTCCGAAGACGACGTTAAAGGCGCCGTGAATGCCGATGCCATCGTAGCCGCTGTCAGCTATTGTGTTGCTGAAGATGGTGTTGTATGCGCCGTGGATGCACATGCCGTCGTAGCCGCTGTCCGCTATAGCGTTGCCGAATATAGCGCTGCCTGATGAGTTCCAGAAAAAGATGCCGCGGAAATTGCCTGTTATATTGTTTTCAGAAATCGTGTTGTTATAGGAGCAGTAGAGGAAGATACCATCATAGCTGTTGCCGTCTACGATGTTGTCGGAGATAAAGTTAAAGTTGGAGTAATCATAGACTATGATGCCATCGTAGCCGTTGCCCTTCACGCGGTTGCCGGAGACCACGTTAAAGTCGGCGGAGTCATCCATGAAGATGCCGCTGTAGCCATTTCTTTCCACAGTATTCGCCGAGACAGTGTTATTGGCGGAGCCGGCGAGGTAGATGCCGTGATAATTTTCGGCTACAGTGTTCTCAGAGATAACGTTGTAGACGGCGCGGTAAACGTAGATGCCGTGACCGCTGTTGTTCCTTACAAGGTTTCCTGAAAGCGTATTAAAGTTGGCGCTACCACAGATGGAGATGCCGTCGCGATTAGCAGTTACCTTATTGCCGGAAACAGTGTTATTTGAGGAACAGTCAATGTAAACGCCGCGGTTGTTGCGGCTTATAGTGTTCTCGGAAATGGTGTTAAGCGCTGAGGAGCCGTCAAGATAGATGCCGTCATAACTGTCGGTTATAGTGTTCCCGGAGATTGTGTTGAGTTCTGAGAAGCCGTGAAGGTGGATGGCTCGGTCGCTGCGGCTGATAATGTTCTCGGAGAGGATGTTGAATTTTGAATGGTCATGTAGGTGGATGCCGTAGTAACTGTCTGTTATGGTGTTTTCCACAATCTTGTTGGATTGTGAGGAGCCATAGATGGAGATGGCGTCGTAATGGCTGTTTCTGAAAGTGTTGCCCGATATTGTGTTGTTGGAAGAGCCATAGAACGAGATGCCCTCGTAATGATTTTCTTCTATCGTGTTGCCTGAGATGAGATTGTTTGCGGAGACTGAGAGCCAGATTCCGCGGAAAACATTTGACAGCACGTTTCCTGATATGATGTTGGAATCTGAGGCGCTGTAGAGTTCTATGCCTCGTAGGTAAATGTTTGTCAAGTTGTTTTCAGAGATTGTGTTGCTGGAAGAGCTGTGCATGAAGATGCCGTGGTAACTGCTGGTTATCGTGTTCCCGGAGAAGGCGTTGCCTGAAGATTCATGTATGCGGATGCTGTGGTAGTTATTCGCTAACGTGTTGCGTGCAATAGCATTGTTTGATGAAGAGACAAGGTGAATGCCGTCGTAACTGCAATTGGCTATGAAGCCACCAGAAATAGTGCAGCCTGATGCGCCCTCAATGTGGATGCCACACGTGAAGCCACTAATGTTCATGTTTCGGATTGTAACGTTGCTTACGCCGTCCAAGCGGACGCCGTGGCCGCTTCCTGAACCTTGAAGCGCATAGCAGTTTCCATCCAGTATTATGTTGCTCTTTTGCACTATGATTTCAGCGCGGATGGTATCAGTAAAAACGTAGAGGCTCCCATCACGCCTCAGCGGCACAGTCGGAGGGTCTATTGCTCCGTCCGCCGCGATAGTAACAGTACTAGCAGATTCAGCTAGCTGAGTGTTAAACGCGAATGCTAACAAGTTAACTAAAAGTAACAGTAAAATTATTCCAGAAATTGATTTTTTCTCCATTCTCCTCACGGTTTTTAGTAAGGAATTTGGATATAATAATTTTCATATTCCATCATTTCAACGGCTCTTAAACGAGTATACTCAGAACCTAACAAATGAATGTTAAAAAAAATCGCAAAAAGGCACCCATATAAGTGGCTATAGATTGCAGCGTGCAGTAACGGCGCCAAAGCGTCGTACTGCAAAAACTTGGCCATTTTTTCAAATTGGCAAACTTATTTATATCCAGTCAACCAGAAAAATATGTTGGCAAGTTTATTTTAAGGCATAAAACTGAGCGTAAAAGTACAATGGTGAAGCTTAAGGAAATCGTGCAATTCATTATCATAACAGTGATAATAGCGATTCCACTGCATTTCGGCACTTTTACAGCCTATGGCTTCGGTACACCAGACAAGTGGCTCCTAATCGCTTTAAACGTGATTTTCCTCTCCCTCTTCGTCCTGTTCCTTCCATTTAAAAGGAAGCTTTCACGTTTGCCTAACAGCGTCTACATCGCTTTCCTCGTTGCCTTGTACGTGGAAATGTTCGGAATCCCCCTAACAATGTACATGCTATCGGGCATTTTCAGCTATAACGTGTACTCGATAGATTTCCTTTTGGCAGGCTTATTAGGCGAAGAAACGCTTTACTATATTCATCATTATTACGTGTTTCCCGCATCAAAAATAATCATGGGCATAGGCATACTCCTAATCATCTACGGTTGGAAACAAATCCACAAAGCCAGAAAAGAAGGCACGCTTGTGACAACAGGCATCTACAAGTACGTGCGCCACCCACAGTACCTCGGATTCCTGCTCATCACGCTTGGCTTGAACGTTCAGTGGCTATCGATAATCACGTTTGCACTGTGGCCTGTTCTGGTGGTGCTGTACTGGCGTCTCGCTAAAATGGAGGACAAAGAGATGGAAGAGCAGTTCGGCGAGCAATTCCTCGAATACAAGCGCAGGGTTCCAGGGTTTATTCCACGCTTGCGAGCAAAGAAAAACGATGCAGCCATATCGAGGTAGGTTTAGAGAACCTATTTATGCATCCAACAGCATGGATAAATGACGAGAATACATGAAGCCAGCATGGCCGCTTTTTCTCACCATAATCATCCTTTTCGCCGCAGTGTTGCCAACCGCATACATTTATAACCAAAACAAAAGCGAAGACTCCTGTGGAGATTTCTTTTTCGGAGTAATGTATGGCTCCAACTCAACGAGCGAAGTCAAGCAGCTAATAGACAGGGTAAAGGGTTACACAAACCTCTTCATTATGGGCTCTTGGGACATAAACATAAACGAAACAGCGCTTAACGATGTCTGTGACTATGCCGCAGACGCCGGAATGAGCTTTATAGTGTATTTTGACTTCGTGGCTTTTGCGAGTTTTCCGTGGCTTCGCGCATGGCTTGAAAACGCACCAAGCAGGTGGGGCGACAAGTTCCTCGGTATCTACTTATACGATGAGCCAGGAGGACACCAAATCGATATGAACCAGTGGCAAACAGGCAGATACGCCCGAGAAGCCATGGCAAACGCAACGGACTACAGCGACGCCGCAAACAAGTTCACAACAAGCATACCCGCAAGCCTCAGCTGGCGAAACCTGAAAAGCCTAAACGTGAGCATTCCACTCTTCACGTCGGATTACGCGCTTTACTGGTTCGACTACTTAGCAGGCTACGACACCATATTCGTTGAGTTAGGTTGGAAAACTAATACGGCACAGCAGATAGCGCTATGTCGTGGCGCTGCAAACGTTCAAGGCAAAGATTGGGGCGCAATAATAACATGGACCTATTATGATGCGCCGTATCTGGCAAGCGGCCCGGAAATATACCGTGAGATGCTCATGGCGTACCATTCAGGAGCAAAATACATCATAGTATTCAACCACCCTAAGTATCCAGAAGATAATGTTTATGGCATCTTGTTGGAAGAGCACTTCGCTGCAATGAAGCGATTCTGGCAGTACATTCATGCGTACCCCAGAGAACTCTATGGGCAAGTAAAAGCGGAAGCAGCGCTTGTTCTACCAAAAGATTACGGCTGGGGCACACGCCGCTCAGAAAACATAATAGAAGACAGAATCTGGGGCTTCTGGCCAGAAGACGAAAAAACGCCGACGATAGGAGAAAACATGAAAAAACTATTAGACAAGTATGGGCTAAAACTTGACATCATCTACAATGACCCAAGATTCAATTACCGCGAAAAATATTCAGCAATCTACTTCTGGAACGCAACCATAAGCTGATTGTGGAGCTTTATGACTTTTTAGGTTTCAGAACCGCTTCTTCAACATCCATATAGAGAAAGTTGCCCACGCGGTTTGGCCAGCCTCCGAAGTCTACTTCCTCATTTTTCTTGGAGAATTTGGTGATTTCAATTGACTGCTTAAAAAGCGGCGCATCCAGCACCGTAGTGTGAAATTCGCCTGGCTCGCCAGTAGCGTCGATGCCCTTATGCCAAGGACCAACCAGTGGCCGCATATCCTCAACGCATTTCCTGTTAAACTCGCGACCAAACCATTCTGCGCCGAGGTAATTCAAGTCAACGCAGCTGATGATTGGCTTCATACCCACTGAAAGCTCTATCTCCAAAACACGTTTGCGGTACCGGTCGCCGGGAAGAATGGAAAAGAAGCGCCTATCCCACAGTGGCATAAGCAGTTTCATGCCCAGCTTCTTGCAAGCATAGTCCCACGTGCGCTTGTGGTGGACATTGTCAATGTCGCCAGTTACGATTCCCTCGATATTTTCCTCCCGCTTCAGGCGCGTAAGCGCGTCGATGATGGCGTTGAACCTGTTGCCTTCCACTTTAACCTTGAGATGCGGAATCCCCAGCGCCTTAGACTGAAGCTCAGCCACGCGCAAGCTATGAAAAACGTAGGGTTCCATGTAAACATAAGTTACAAGATGGGTAACCTCATGCCCCTGCTCAATTACCTTGTGAAGCGCAGTACAACAGTCCTTACCGCCGCTCCAGTGAACGATAACTCGCATCAATCGCACCCATTAACAGCATTGCTAAACAACGGTACGATTATTAACTTTTATGCCACACACCACTTGCTGAAAGCTTCAGCATAAACAGCATAGTTTCGCAGCGCCTTCATATTTGGCGGCTATTAGTGGTTCATTGCAGAAACCTATAGAGGGTCTATCCCGCGGCATCGGTTCAGCTATATAAAGGGACGAAAGCAAAAATTGCGTAATAACGTAGAATTTTGCGTAAGCGCTCAGCTTTTGATAGCATAATTTAGAATAAGCAATTCGTCATTCTTATTGGCCGTAGGTTCCCGTTCTGATCCGCTCAACAAGTAGATCAACGAATTCGATGGGCCACACGTCATCGCATACGTCATCTGCAAGCACTTTTCGTTCATGATAATAGGGTATGAGGTCGTTTTTTAACAGCAAAATCAAAAGAAACTCATGCCCATAAGTTCGCTTAAATAACGCATACTTCTGCGCTTGTTTTCTGCTCATTTCATAATGAGGCTCCAAAATGATACGTCTGCCCTGAATTGACTTGTCAAGGATGAAGTCAGGTGTGTAAGTGTCGCCAGGAAGCGGGAAAGTGATGGTCTCGTAGCCGTAGGGAATCTTCATTTTAGAGAGAATGCTTGCTGTCTTCTTTTCCCACCCGCTCTTATAGCGGCTCATTTTATGATAGTAAGCATGCGGCTGGCCAGTCACCTCGTGCATGTGATCAAAAAACTGCAGCGCCTCCTTCAACGTATTCTTATTTAGGCTCTTTTGCCTCAACCACCGGCCCAGCAAGAAAAACGGGTAATCAACTTTCGCTGGATCCTTTGGAAAAAGCTGCTTAGCAAAAGCCGTTATTGTCTCGCGAGCCCTCATTGCCAAGTTCCTGTCTTTCCATAAATAAGGTGCCGATGACTTTATCAAACCTAAACTCGCCGCGACATCTGCATTTTCCCTAGTCAAGGGAACGCGGAGGTCTTCGGGTGAAAAGTGTTCAAAAAGTTTTAAGTCAGGTTTACCACGCACCATCCACCGCAGGTAACTCCACATTTCATCCTTATGCGGCATGTTGGGTACTTCAATATTTTCTATTAGATCTTCCACAAGCTCGGCTGGCTTGCTGAAGCTTCGGGCGTATTCAATAAGGTTTCTTTCAGCTTTGCTTTTGACGAAATTGTTGACGCGAACCAGAACTTCAGGAATAACCTCCCTATAGGGTCCCAGAGTATGGTAAAACCCGCACTTTATGATTTCCTCCTCAAACAGGTGGGGCTTGCGAATTTCAAAGAGGCGGTTGCCAAATTTCTCGTGAAGATAAACTAGCAGACGCCTGGCATTTTCAGAGAAGCCAACAACTTCCTCCTCAAGTATCGACGCAGCCAGCAAGAAATAATGCGCGGCTGTCTTCCTTTCTTCGTAGTCCTCCGAGTAGGGGTTTACAAGTAATTTTGGGCTCATTCGCCGATCCCACTGGACATCAACAACATTGGAGTTTGTTTCCACAAAGCGTTCAAGTGCGGAGAGCACTTCGTCCATTTCCATACGAAACAAGCCCGCTACAATATTTACAGCAAATGGTTTAATAACACTATTCATGTCAAAAATGCCTGTTTCGTCCAAACATGACAACTTGAAACGCCTTTCTAAAAAGGCCAAACATACGCATATAGAGCGGCATTTTCAGGTGTTTAGGCACTTAGCTCTAAGCTAATATACCTTCTTTTCATTTTATCTCTTTACAACCTGTATCGGGGAAATTATTTGTCGACGCATCCAAGCCATAACGAAGCAGATTTACCGCAGCAAATTCGAGTTTCAATAGGCTCAGCGATAATTCTAGGGCTATTGAAAGGCAAACTTACCGCTGAACCCACAACTGCTTATCTAATGACGTATGTAACAGGCAAATGCACTGCAAACTGCGCTTTTTGCCCTCAAGCGCGGGGAAGCCGAAGCAAAGATGAAATGCTCTCCCGAGTCTCTTGGCCAATTTTTCTAACAAAAGATACCCTTAAAGCGATTAAAATTGCCTATGCCCAGCGAAGAATAAAGCGTGTCTGCATTCAAGCCCTAAACTATCCCAATGTAACCGCGCAGTTGGTTTCGCTTGTCAAAGCAGTTAAGCAGCATGCAGCTATTCCTATTTCCGTTTCATGTCAACCTTTAAGTCGCGAGGACTTGCTGCGGCTGGCTGAAGCTGGCGTAAACAGAATTGGCATAGCCTTGGATGCAGCAAACGAGAAACTGTTCGATGAGACTAAAGGTGCCGGAGTGTCTGGTCCTTACACGTGGGAAAGCCAGTTTAGAAAACTGAATGAGGCGCTTGAGGTATTCGGCAGAGGAAACGTAAGTACCCACTTGATTGTTGGGTTAGGCGAAACGGAAAACGACATCATCAGCTTAATCCAAAGATGCGTTGAAATGGGCGTTTTGCCTGCGCTATTCGCGTTCACCCCAGTCCGCGGGACACGCCTAGAAAAGCATCCTCAACCCTTAATTGAGTCATATAGGCGAGTGCAGCTTGCTAGATATCTGATTGTCACAGGGAAAGCGCGTTCTGAAGATATGGATTTTGATGGTGCAGGATGCCTGACGGATTACGGTGTCGAACCAAATATACTTACCAACATTATAGAAACAGGCGAGCCCTTTCTCACTTCTGGCTGCCCTGACTGCAACCGCCCGTTTTATAATGAAAAGCCAAGCGGCCCAATCTATAATTACCCTACTGCCTTATCTACAAGTGAGATTGAAAAAATAAAGCGACAGTTACGCTTGAAAACTTGATTCAAAGGCGCCGCTGCAGGCTATTTAGCGTTTGCTTCTTGCTGCTTCTTTTCTAATTCCTGTAACTTTGGCTTCTGCCGAGTTACTTGCTCAACTAAAAGCCAAAATTCAGACATCAGGTAGCCTTTCTGCAGTTCCCTCAAAAGCTTCTTTACTTGATAAAACGTCATCTGAGCTTCGCCTTTATCCCAGCTTTCCTGCGAACCCTTTATACGCCTAAATAACTCATCCATCTGACGCGGCGAAGCCCTTATTCCCGCTTTTTCCATGATCTGCTGAATCAACGTTTGCGCTGTGTTTCTACCAATAAAAAGGGTGGCTTCGCGCCCAACAATTTCCGGCGGGAACGGTTCAAAAAGCAAGGGTTGCGTCTGTAACTCCTCAAGCTGCTGGTCTACTTCGTGGGCAAATATGCCGTCGCCTATTATGGGTTTATGGAACTGAATCGGCAACGCAAAGGCTTTTTCAGCTAACTGCGAAATCCTATAAATCTTTCCCAGATCCACGCCAGTGTCAATGTTATAGAGCAATTCTAAAGCGGTGACAACCTCTTCAAAGGGCGCTATCCCAGCGCGCTCGCCAAGACCTGCAACACAAGTGTGGAGGCAGGTCACGCCTTCTTCTACCGCAGCCAACGTGTTCGCTGTTGCCAACCCGAAGTCGTTGTGGCAGTGAACTGAAAGCTCAGCCTTATTTTTCACAGCATCTGGCAACCCTTCTCGGATATGAGAGATAAGATAATGCATCGAAAGCGGCCTTAAGAAGCCCAAGCTATCAGCTACAACCAACCTGCGCGCACCAGCATTGGCTGCAGCCTCAAAAATTTGCAAAATATCCTCCAGCGGCGTCCTGGAGCCATCCATAAGAACAAAATTTACGCGCGCACCATGCTTTATGGTATATTCGATGCTCTCCACGGCCTTTTGCAGCGCCTGTTCTTTGGTCATCTTCAGTCTATACTTAAGATTAAGTCCATTAAAAGGCATCTCAATGGTTACTTCTTTTATACCGCACTCCAAGCACGCGTCTATGCTATCTTTTGTGGCATGCGCTGATGCAGTAAGCGTTACGTTCTTAAAACTTTCATTAACCAACCGTTTAACATTACTCTTTTCGCTTTCAGAAAGAGCGGGAAAACCAACGTTAATCACGGCTATTCCTGCTTCGTCCATCAACTTGGCAAGCTTAACCTGCTCCACATAGGTCAAAAATGCTGTAGGCACTTTTAGACTCTCGCGGAAAGTTTCATCCCAAATGAAAACTCGGTCAGGAAGCCGCGGAGGCAAATTTTTCCTCAAACGATTATAGTTCGCAATTAATCCTTCCGCTTCCAGTTTCTTGAATATTGTTTTTCTCATTGAAGACCTAACCTTAAATCACTATGATTGATGCATTTTTATTTGTCAATTACTTATATAAAAAATAACCTCCTATGCAAAGTTGCCTAAAGTTTAGGGAAAAGAAAGTGTTCTAGCTATTTTTACGAATAATTAGCAACACTTGCATGTAGTCAACCCTTCAGGAGTGGAACTGCAAAAGTCTTAAGTGCTGATGCAACAAATTCAATGATGACAGAAAGGGAACGCTTATGAGTAGCTTCAAAAGCACGATTGAACGAATCAGAGCTCTAGAAAATGAGAGAAAAAACCTGTTACTTGAAATTGAGGAGCTCAAAAAGATGGCTGATGCAAAAGCCAAAGCGCTGGAAAGCGAGATAAATATGTTGCGAGACGAAGTGAAATCGCTGCGCGCCCTTTTAAGCGGCGAAGACTTAGAAGCTGACTCAGCGTCAAAAAAAAGAAAATAAAAGGCTATTCGCGCACAGTTTTCACCGTTGCCTAAGGCTCCAGCGTCTTGTTTCGGGCAGAGGCGTTTATTTATAAAAAATGTTATTTAGCAGTTGGCAACTTTCTTGTCTCTGGTGCTCAATTTGGAATTTAAAGGAAGAGACATAGTATCCATAGAAGATTTCTCGCGTGAAGAAATCAACTATATTCTCAACATCAGCCGATCTATGGAGCCGCTTGCCTCCAAAGGTTCAGACATGCTAAAAGGGAAAATTCTCGCCACGCTGTTTTTTGAACCGAGCACACGCACGCGCTTAAGTTTTGAAACCGCTATGCTTAAGCTCGGCGGTGCTGTCATAGGCTTTGCTGAAGCGGAAGTTGCTTCAGTTAGGAAAGGCGAGAATCTCGCGGATACTATACGAACTGTTGAGAACTACGCAGACGTTATCGCGCTTAGGCATCCGCTTGATGGCGCCGCAAAATTAGCCGCGGAATTCTCAAAGGTGCCTATATTAAATGCGGGTAGCGGCTCAGAGGAGCACCCAACTCAAGCGCTTATGGATTTATATACGATGCAAAAGGAGAAGGGGAAAATTGACGGGTTAAAAATTGCGTTGGTGGGTGACCTCAGATACGGACGCACGGTTCATTCGCTTGCGTATGCGCTTTCTCTCTATGATATTAAGCTGTATCTGATTTCGCCTGAATCTTTGAAGATGCGCAAGGAAGTTATTCATGCCGTAGAAAACAAGATTTCCGTGGTCGAAGGCACAGATTTAGAGGAGGTAATCCCCCAAATAGATGTTTTATATGTGACCAGAATTCAGAAGGAGCGCTTTCCAGATGCTGCTGAATACGCTAAAGTTAAAGGCACTTACAAAATAGATTTGAAACTTTTGAAAAACGCAAAAAAGGACTTGATAATTCTTCATCCGCTTCCGCGGCTAGACGAAATTGCCGCTGAAGTTGATGCTACGCCGCAAGCGCGTTACTTCCAGCAAGTCTGGAACGGCATCGTAGTTAGAATGGCGCTTTTAGCGCTAGTGCTGGGCGCCGTTAAGTAGGCTTCAGCTTCAAGTGAAGGCAAATCTGTTAAAGGTTGTCAGCGTGCTTATGGAGCCGCATGAGGGGCACTTGTGTAGCAAGCCTATCCAGCTTTTTCTGCAGTTATCGCAGTATGTGCTTATGCGGTTGTAGGTGAAGAATTCTAAGCCTTGATTCTTAATTAGATGCTCAGTTAACTGCATGAGCTCTTCAGGTTTGCAATCGTTATTTGCCATCTCTATAACATGCAGTGTTCCTCCAGCGTCAAAACCTTTAAGCTTCTGCTCAACCTCCAAAGCTTCCATGGGAATATACGGGAAATTGTCAACAGCCAAATTCAGCCGCTTAGTGGTTGAGTAGAAAGGTTTCTCACGTGTTCCTGAGAACTTCACCTTGGCAACACCGTACTTTTCGATGTCCAGCTGCGCAAGCCTTTCAGAGGCTTCGGGACTACTAAGCATTATGGGGAACAAGCGTTTTCCATACTTTTTGCTAAATTTTTGCTTGAAAGCCAAAACATTCTTGATGACTTCCTCTGAAAACTTGCCAGCTTCTTCATTACTTAAATCTTTCTCGCAGAAAATTTCCACCGATTCCCGTAGTCCAGCGAAATTTATTAGGCGCGAACAATTCTCAAGCCTGAAATAAGTGTCGCCGTTGGAACTTTGCATCATAAAGGGCAAGGAGTTTTTCCCATGCTGCTTAAGCGCCGCATGTTTGACTCTTAATGCACGCGCAGCTAATTCGCATCTTTCCTTCAAGATTTCAAAAAACTTGTTCTTATCTTTCCCACTTTCATAGGCAATCCGCGGCAAATTAATAGTTACAGCGCCGAGGCAGCCTGTTCGCAGAGTATCTGTTTCCCAGTCGCCAGTCAAATCTGCTTTGAGATTAATCCCTGAAGCAGAAAAAACAGCGTATTTCACTTCTTTTTGCAGCATGCTTGCAAAGTAAAGTAGCCCTCTCGCTGCGGCTAACCTGTGTGCCTTTAGAAGCACATCTCTTGCTTGCTTGTCCACCAATGCCTCACTGTTTATCTTAATGACAATCTTGGGGTTAAGCAGAGGTTTAGGCAAGCTTTCTTCTTCGAGAACCTCAATTATGAGCGATGCAAGCAACAGACTTTCTTCGCCGAAGTCGCCGTACTTGCCGCATATTTTTCCTTCGGGGCCAATGGCGGGTTTGTCTGCAATAAATTTTGGAATTGCCGGTGTTAACCCAAGCGCGGTTTCCGCGTGATGGTGAACGTTTAGTAGGAATATTCGGAGTTTTTCTTTTACTTGCTTAGGGTCTATCCCTCTTATGAATGGAGCGAGAAACACGTTGAAGTAATCGCAAGTCTGTGCTGCGTTTACTTCCTTGCTAGTATGCACAAGAACATTAAAGGCAACAGATAACGTAGCCTCAAAATTTTGAGGTGCACCATGCGAGATTTGAAAGGGGCTCGTCGTTCTGAAGCCATTTTGAAAGAAAAATCGCAAGTCATGCATTACTTCGTTTGGCTTCAAAATCCATGTGCCTAAGTCGTTTACGTGAATTGCACCCGCCACATGCGCATCCGCGATGTCTCGGGGGAAAACGTTCAAAAGCGTATATTCCCTGAACACAGCATCTCCTGCCCTCGAGAGCATAGCGGATGAACCGCCACCAGTTTCTTTTATGTCCAGTAAGGCGCTTACTTCATAAACAGGCATGCCTAGCCTCGTGAGTTTATGGCGATAATCCTCAAAGCCCTTCTCGATTAAAATGGCATTTACAACTTCCCTGACCAAAGGTGCAGTCAAATACTTAATTTTCGACTTGAAAAGCCGCTTTTCCGCCTCTTTGGCTGCTTTCTGCGCAATTTCAGGCGGAACCATTGCTTCCCGTATAAGCGAGTTAGCAATTTTGTTAGCGTCAAATTCTTCCAGCGTGAAATGCGATGTGCGAACCAACATTCCGCGGGGCTTGACGGCTTTTTTTTCCACTTTGTCAGCTATGTCAAGAACCATTTTGCCCAGTTCAGTTAAATAGTACTTTTTGGCTTCCGCATTCGCCTCAACCAAGTCCGCCTTGAGCAAAAACTTCAAGTGGTACGCGAATTTCCCTGCATCTCTGCTAGGGTTCATTTTCAAAGCATTCATTAATTCCGTATAGGAGAGGGCGCTTTTATCGAAAAGCAAGTTTAGAATCTGCAGTCTAAGAGGTGACGAAACGGCTTTCAGAACTTTAACTCCACGTGCACGATGCGGAAGACTCGACAATGCCCGTTTCCCTCAAACACAGCATATCCTAATTATCAGAAGCCCAGTTTAAACTTTAGCTATAGCGCTTATGGCCAATGGCAGTCAACATCAACTGCAAAGGCCAAGCGGGCAACATCAAGCGTACAGAGCAACATTTATTTCTCCCTGAACACAATGTTTATATCTGCTGAAATCGCTTCAGCTATAATTCAGCTACAATTAGCTAGCCCCGCAATTTTCACATGGCGGCGGCTCAACCCCAACCACAACGGCGCTTTGCCTTATAGGGATGACGGAGTTGGCCTCCAATTGCGGGGACATGTATGTGGACCTGACGCTGTTAGGTCTGAAATGGGCTTTGACGTTAATGTGGGTATTCTCCCTCCAAATCCAACTTGGCTATTGCGGAAGTACCCTCCAGAAATAAACGTCGTGCATGATCAGCAGGAGGCGCACAGTGTGCGTAACTCCGGTTGATCCTGCCGGACCCCACTGCTATCGGGATAGGACTAAGACATGCTAGTCGTGCGTCCTTCGGCCATGAGAGGGACGCGGCGCACAGCTCAGTAGCACGTGGCTAACCTGCCCTTGGGACGGGAACAACCCCGGGAAACTGGGGCTGATTCCCGATAGGTGAAGAACTCTGGAATGAGTCTTCGCCGAAAGGGCGTTTACGTCATGCTCGTAGGCGCTGCCCAAGGATGGGGCCGCGGCCGATCAGGTTGTTGGTGAGGTAACGGCTCACCAAGCCTATAACCGGTGCGGGCCGTGAGAGCGGGAGCCCGGAGATGGGCACTGAGACAAGGGCCCAGGCCCTACGGGGCGCAGCAGTCGCGAAACCTTTGCAATACACGAAAGTGTGACAGGGCTATCCCGAGTGCCGTCCGCTGAGGATGGCTTTTACCCAGTCTAGCAAGCTGGGGGAATAAGGAGAGGGCAAGTCTGGTGTCAGCCGCCGCGGTAATACCAGCTCTCCGAGTGGTGGGGACGTTTATTGGGCCTAAAGCATCCGTAGCTGGCCGTTCAAGTCCCCTGTTAAACCCAGCGATTTAATCGCTGGTCTGCGGGGGATACTGTTCGGCTAGGGGGCGGGAGAGGCAGACGGTATTTCCGGGGTAGGGGTGAAATCCTATAATCCCGGGAAGACCACCAGTGGCGAAGGCTGTCTGCTAGAACGCGCCCGACGGTGAGGGATGAAAGCTGGGGGAGCGAACCGGATTAGATACCCGGGTAGTCCCAGCTGTAAACTATGCAGGCTAGGTGTTTGGGCGGTCACGGGCCGCTCTAGTGCCGCAGGGAAGCTGTTAAGCCTGCCGCCTGGGGAGTACGGCCGCAAGGCTGAAACTTAAAGGAATTGGCGGGGGAGCACCACAAGGGGTGAAGCTTGCGGTTTAATTGGAGTCAACGCCGGAAATCTCACCGGGAGCGACAGCAGAATGAAGGCCAGATTGAAGGTCTTGCTGGACGAGCTGAGAGGAGGTGCATGGCCGTCGCCAGTTCGTGCCGTGAGGTGTCCTGTTAAGTCAGGCAACGATCGAGACCCGCGTCCTCTGTTGCTACTGGCCTTGCGCCAGGCACACTGAGGAGACCGCCGCTGATAAAGCGGAGGAAGGAGCGGGCCACGGCAGGTCAGTATGCCCCGAATCTCCCGGGCCACACGCGAGCTGCAATGGCAGGTACAATGGGTTCCGACCTCGAAAGGGGGAGGCAATCCCGAAAGCCTGCCGTAGTTGGGATCGAGGGTTGCAACCCACCCTCGTGAACATGGAATCCCTAGTAATCGCGTGTCACTAGCGCGCGGTGAATACGTCCCTGCTCCTTGCACACACCGCCCGTCGTTCCACCCGAGCGACTCTTGGGTGAGGCGCGGTCTCTGTTGGCTGCGTCGAATCCGAGTTTCGTGAGGGGGGAAAAGTCGTAACAAGGTGGCCGTAGGGGAACCTGCGGCCGGATCACCTCCTAAGAAACGAAATAGCCAAGTTGGAGGAGCAAGGAGAAAAGGCGTTAACGTCAAAGCCCCCTAAGTACAATTATGCTTAAAGATAATATGGTACATTTTTTGGGTGAATTCTGAGGGGTTAAGTGGATTTCTAGTTAAAGCTAATTTATAGAGGGTATAGACAAAAACACGCAACAGCAAGGACGGCATTTGCAAGTGAAAAAAGAAAGGTATATTTAAACGAAAAACATGGATTAGCTCTAAATTAACCGTCAATTTGAGGCAAAAGAAATGTCGACATCTGAAGATTTCAATCAGCTGATGAAAGAAAGCCGAGATGAATTAGTTAATTTGAGAGCTCAATTGCAAAGTTTAATGGTAAAATTTGGCTTGCGCTCACTGAAAACATATCAGGCAGCAAGAATTGAACCCCTCCGACCAGCAGAAGTCATCTCGCTAATAAAATATGAATTAGACAACGTGATACAAGATCTCCAAGAACCAAAAAACCTAGAAGCAATAATCACACAAACCAAACAAGAATGGGAAAAACTACAAGAAGCAAAACAGAAGAAAAACCAGTAGCTCCCCTTCCTAACCAGGCAAATCAATAGGCTTAAAAATTTCTTTCCGCCACTTTTGCGCCCAACTCGCCCAACCCGTCTTCACAAGGCTTTCTCGCAAACGGGGCTTCTCAGCAACCCATCTCAGCATAGCCCAAAAACGTTTCTTGCTGTTCACCACTTCTTCAGGTACGCCGACCTCACTACACCAGCGCACATAGCCCCTTTCAACCATCTGGCGAAGCTCACCTGTAAACTCCGCTTTTTCCACTTTAAACCCCAATTCTTGCAGATGCAAACGTACGCTTGATAGGACATAAGCCGTGGAAATTTTGAAGTGCGTTTCCTCATCAGGACGCATAACCGCAATTATTTCATCAGCAATTTTCACCGCATCCTGCAAATACCGCTTATTCTTGAAATTAGGTGGCTGAAAAGAAGCCGTAGGAATTCGACGTTCCAGGTACCTTCTATCAGGCGGCTTAAGCGCCCCAACCACCACGCCCAGAAGAAGATCACTCCAGCCTGCAGCGTCTATCACGATTTCTTTGGGAAGTAAGAAGTGATCCAGCGTCAAAGCGGTTCACCCTTATGCGGCAAGTGAATAATAAGTGTAAGCAATGTATAAATAAATTCCAAGTCAAATCAACCATTTTCTGCTCGCTTTTAGCTTACGAAATTAGTTTGATTAAATGAATCTTATGCCAACGCTGGCGATTTTAAAGAAAAAGCTTAAAAACAAAGTTAATCTAAATGTTCACATCTAATTATTATAAGCCTTTGAGGAATGAAACTTGAAAGGGCAAACCATCTGGATATTAGGCTTCTTCTCTTTTCTCGCTGGACTCTTCGCAGTTCACGCAATAATCCTTTGGGCTGATTTGGGACTAAGCGGCGTGTTCCAGCCTTTCTTGAGCAGCGGCATAACTTTGGGAATCCCCGTGTGGGCTTATCTCTTAATCACCATCGTTGCCACATTAGCTTTCCTTGGGGCAACCACACATAAGCTAATAGATGAGTTATCAACCAAGGCGTTGCTTGCGCAAATGGATACAAGAATGAACAATATAGAGAGCGGCCAGAAAATACAGCAACAAAATTTGGAAAGCCTGCAAGCACGAGTTTTCCTAGTTGACGAAAGCTTAAACAGCATGCGAAAAGACGTTTCAAAAGCATTTAGCAAACAAGAAGAACTGCTCAAGCAAGCGCAGGAGGATTTAGCTAAAAAGTTTGACGTTGAATTAACGGCTGTAAAGGCAAGTGTTATGCGGCAGTTCACTGAGCAAAGCGAGGAGATAAAAAAGAGCAATGCAAGCTTGGCTAATACCTTTGCTAAAAACTTGGCTGATGCAAAGAGCGAATTAGCTGGGCAGCTTGCAAGATTAGAAAGCTTCATGGATAAGCATGAGGAGCGAAATAGGAAAACCGAAAAAGCCATCCTAAAACAAGAAAACGAGATTGCAGATATAAAATCGAAGATAGATCGATTAGAATTAGAGTTTGTAGGACCTAAACCGCAGTTATCCAGCCAAAACAACATAGAAGACGTTAGAGGCATAGGTGAAAGCACAGGAAAAGACTTGCGGGCAATAGGGATAACAACCGTTGGCGATCTAGTTACGTCGGATCCAGCCTTAATCGCGGCGAAAACAGGTATATCTGAGAAAACTGTGGAGAAGCTGCAGGGAAGAGCACAGCTTGCAATGATTCCTGGAATAAAGGAGAAAGAGCTGCTTTTGCTGGAGGAAGCAGGTGTAACGAACAGGAAAGAGCTGGCGGCGCAAGACCCTTTTGAACTCGGTAAGAAAATAAGCTTGATTGTGAAGGCATATGTTGCTGAAGGTAAGATGACTGAAGAGGATAAGCCAACAGTTGAAGCGATAGATTCTTGGATAAGGTTCGCGAAAACCTGAGTTGCGCTTAAGCTGTATTGGAGCGTAATTTCCCTTTCTTTTTCATTGTTAAAAATGCTGGTTGCTTTAAGTGGTAGAGACGGGAAAAGTTTAAGCTTTCTATGGGCATATACAGTTACTGTTAGGCGGCGTTCCTGTGCAAATAGGCGGGAAAAGCGATGATGGTTTTGCCTTTGGTGTTTCACTTATTTTAGCGGATAGCCTTTACAGTGCGGTTCTAAGCGCAGCGTCATGCTGCGCTAATGTGTATGCGGTGGAAGCGTAAGTGGTGAACGAGCGAAAAATATTGTTAAACATGCTTAGGGAGATTTGGCAGAGAGGTGACTCGCCGCTACACCGCATATACTCTTCCTGGGAAG
This sequence comes from Candidatus Bathyarchaeota archaeon, assembly GCA_026014545.1. Classification (GTDB taxonomy): domain Archaea; phylum Thermoproteota; class Bathyarchaeia; order Bathyarchaeales; family Bathycorpusculaceae; genus JAOAIV01. Next base: position 9,099 of record JAOZIH010000005.1, on the reverse strand, counting down.
AGCTGGAGCGACATGTCGAGGTTAAAGCGGCGAGAGAGAAGCGGCGCGAAAAGTTTGCGGTGCGTCGGTGCCCTAACTGCGGCGCGGCACAGAAAGTATCGAAGCCGTTGGATGAGCTTTTCCCATATCAGATATGCGAGGCATGCAAACAAGCGTTTTATGTTAACAGGGACTTGACGGTGCGGCGCTTGACTGAGGATGAAAAGGAAGCTATGCCTGCAGCGTGGGTTCACGTGGTTGAGGATTTGAAGCGGAAGAAACTGGCGATAGTTTTCAAGTTAGAATAAGTGCTTTAGTGGGCTTTGGATTTCTTTGAGTGTTTCTTTCGCGCGTGTTTTTGTCTGTAGCTCTCTCTATAATTAGCTTCGACTGTCACTTCGACATGCTCTGGATTAACTGTTTGAAGGTGCTTCTCTTGGAGATGGAAAATTGAACTTTTTTGGTAGCCCGGGAGAGATTCGAACTCTCGTCTAGGGCTCCAGAGGCCCCTATGCTTGACCGCTACACCACCGGGCTTCAACCTACGCCAACAAAACATAGAATTCTAAATAATAACTTTAACGTTGCTGCTGGCAGTGTTGCCATCTGCTGTTTGCGGTTGCATTATCCTTCCTACTTGATGTAATTAAAACTTTGACTAAAGCATTAATGCTGAAAGACAAGAAATCAGCATTTCTTCAGGGAGTTTTCTTGACCCATTTACATTTAAAACTTTTTTAACGCAAAACAAGTATTACTTAGCATGCTGGGTTTGCCATTGAAAAAGAAGAGGCTTGCAGCGGCAGTTATCCTTTCGGCGATTCTATTCTCAATGGCCGAGGCGTCTCTTGCGAAGTTAACTAAGGCAAATCCAATAATTAATGTCTATAGAGATGTGCTGCCTCCAGAGGACGCACAATCGCCGATAGTTACCATTTATGCGCCCGCAAACGGCTCATTTTGCCCGAGGAATGTTACACTGCTTTTTGACGTGTCAATTCCGCAAGGCAACAATAGCAATTTTCGTTATGAAATAACTGAGATTTATTATAAAGCCAGTTGGGAAGCACGCGAAATCACGTATACTGGCGGATATGTAGGCGTGCATCGTTCAATAGACCTATCTGATGCGTGTGGAGGCAACCTCTCAGTTACAATTTACGCCGTGGGCGTAGGCTACATTCAAACCGGAGAAGAGTACCGCAGAGAAAATAATGTGCTGTATTCATACCATTACTACGACAGGTTCCAGCTGATTGGCTACTCAACCGTCAGCTTCATCAAAGACGTAGTTTCCCCTCAGCTAACTGTTCTGTCGCTTCAAAACAAAACATATGCTACATCGGCCATCGAGCTGATTCTCGTGGTCAATGAACCCGCGTCGCAGATTCTCTATAGTATAGACGGAATGGAAAATCAGACAACGCCAGGCAACATCACATTGACAGGTCTACCAAGGGGGCCTCATAACTTAACCGTGTATGCGGCTGATTTAGCTGGAAACACCGCTGTGTCCGAAACAATATTCTTTAATGTTGAATTCTCCGATTTCTTACCCATTGCCGCAGTCACCATAGCCACTGTTGCAATCGTTGGTTTAGGCCTCGCACTTCATCTGAAAAAACGGCGTAATAAACCTTCTTTTGAAGATAACTAAGCTCAAGTATTGTTGTGGGTTAAACTCGCTTGCGGATTGGCGGGTCCGCTGGGATTTGAACCCAGGACATTCAGCTTAGAAGGCTGACGCGCTATCCGTGCTGCGCCACGGACCCTCCAACGGCGCCTTCAATAGTAAACGCATAAAGATATAATTTTACCTATTGCTTGCTATGGATGCACATTGAAAAATATTGGGTGTTTAGGTTACCCAGTCTGGCGCCGCTTTTTTCTTGAAGACCAGCACTTGAATGTAGCCGGCAGCGATTATTGCCAACCATGCGATGGAGTAGAAGAAGTAGTAGATGAAGAGCTCATGGAGTCTCATTTTGAACTCAAGCTTTCGGGCGAAAATATGGAAGGTAATGGCGGTCACTACGAAGCTGGCCATTGAAATCAACAGAGCCTTAAGCAAGTCTGCAATGGCGAGGGATGCGAGAAACACTGGTAATGCAATGTTAAACTTCATTGATAAGAGGAAGGAGAACATCACGAGCGATTCGCGCAGCCAGTTACTGGGTACTATCACGGTTAAAAAGAACATGGCAAGCGACGGATAGAGGAAAAACAAGCCTGGAAGGAATATCTGCGGTTTCTTCATGCACTCTTTGAATAGTTCCTTGTAGCAGCCCTTTAACCATAGGGCTTGACCTATCGCCCATCTGCGTCTCTGCTTAAACCATTTACGCCAACTCGAGTGCACCACATTTTGCACTTCAACTTCTTTGGTGTAAGCGAAAGAGTAGCCTTTGAGGAAAGCTCTTGTGGCAATGTCTAGGTCCTCAGCTACCACATTGCTAAAGCCGCCTATTGCGTCAAAGGTTTCTCTTCTGATGGCAAACGCGGCGCCGTTGGTGGCGGGGCACTTGTGCAGAGACTCTGAGGCTATCCAAGCGCTAATGTTGAAGGTGAAGTATTCATAATATGTCATTTTTGACAGGAAGGAGTTTCGAATCACCCGCTTCTTTATGTCAAGAATGTCCGTGTGTCTCATTTCATCGATTATTTTCTTCAGAAAACCTGGGTCATCTGGCAATTCTACGTCTGCGTCTAAGAATAATAGCACTTTGCCTGAGGATAGTTTCACGGAATTGTTAAGCGCGTTTGCCTTCCCAATTCTCTTCTTATTAATTATGAATTTTACATCTGCAAAGCCTTGAATTTTTTCTAAAAATTGCGTTTCAGGCTCGTCGATGGACACAAAAATTTCCTTACTAGCATCCTGCGAAACCAGTTTCGCCAGTATGTTCGGCAATTGCTGTGACTCTTTATAGACGGGGATGAAAACACTGATATCCGTCACAATCTGGCCTCTCGCCGTCTCTCCAATTTCCCTCATTGTTTGTTTCATCCATATTTATTATTTTCCCAAAAAAGCCCGCTTTGCCCAGAAAATTCAAATAATCCCAGTGATCAGCGCAACGCCAAAAGCTGTGAGAACAGTGCCAAAGATAAGTTTAGGCGAGACATACTCCAGTTTTCTTAGATAGAGATAAGCGAATACTGCCACAAACAGCGGTTCCGTAACAAGTAGCGAAGTCACAGTGGACACTTGCTCGTAGCTAAGTGCATAAAAAATCAGTATCCAAGAAATCGCTTGCCCAACTCCGGCCTTCCAAAAGAGCTGGAAATCTTTTTTAATAGATAATTCTTTCCGTGTTGGCGCATGAGTTGCCAGCGCTAAGGAATAAATGAAAAGCGAAGATGCATATGCTATTGCTACCCCGAATGCTGGCGCATTGTAAAGATTCAAAGCGTATTTTCTGATTATACTGGAACCTGCAAGTGCCACGCCGCCAGCTAATGGAAGCATCAAATTTTTCTTTGAAAAAACTTTGTTTGCACCATTTTTAGGCGATGTTGCGGCTACAAGTATGCTACCGAATATAACTATTATGATACCTACCCAATTTTTTGGAGAAAGGTGCTCGCTCAGCAAGAGCACGCCTAGAAGAGAGCTGTAAAGCGGATAAATCGAAAATAGAGAGGCGTTGACTGGCGCCCCTATTCTTTTTAATCCGCTATAATAAAGCAGTCGCACAAGTGCGGGAGATAACGCGCCGCTTACGGCGAAAAATAAGCAGCTGCTTAAGCTAATTGTTTCGCCATCGGCTAAAAGAAACGCTGGGAGCCATAGAACAGCCATACCAGATAATGAAATAATTAAGCTGATGTTAAAGGCGCTGGACACGGCGGAGTGTTTCCTCACTAATATAACCGATAGGGCAGAGGTTGCTGCTGCCAACAGCGCCAGAGAGGCCCCAAGCATGGCTTCTTTGAAAATTGCGGATGTATTAAAAACTAATCTTTCTATTTTGCATGTTTATAATGATTATAATGAAGAAAAACGTAAAAAAGCATCGTACTGCTCAGTTGTTAATCACACGTTAAAGCGGGCATGGCATCTATAGGCGCTTATTTGCGCGTATAATAGTGTGATGGCTGTATGAGCAAGGTTAAGGCGTTAGTTCTGCTTTCAGGCGGTTTAGACAGCACCCTAGCGGCTAAGCTGCTCCTTAACCAAGGCATTGATGTTGAAGCCATAAGTTTTGCAACACCCTTTTCCACGGGTAAAACAGGCAAATCAAGCGCTGAAAAAGCTGCGAAGCAGCTGGGCGTGCCGCTTAAGCTTGTAAACGTCGGCAGCGATTACTTGAAGATGCTGCGAAATCCAAAGTACAGCTATGGCAAAAACATGAATCCATGCATTGACTGCAAAATTTTCTTTTTGCGTAAAGCAAAGAAACACGCCAAGGCGATAGGCGCGTCCTTCATTGTTACAGGCGAGGTTCTCGGCGAAAGACCCATGTCGCAGCACTTTAATGCGCTAAAGCTAATCGAGGAAGAGGCTGGGTTAAGGGGCAAAATTTTGCGACCGCTGTCGGCAAAGCTGCTTCCTGAAACTGAGGCGGAAAAGCGCGGCTTAGTTGACAGAGCGAAGCTCTTAGCGATTCATGGCAGATCTAGAAAGCAGCAGATTCAACTTGCTAAGGAATTCGGCATCACAGAGTATCCGTCGCCAGCTGGCGGTTGCCTGCTTACATGCAAGGAGTACTCGGATAAGCTGCGGGATCTTTTCAAGCACAAGAAACGCTGCTCTATGAATGACATATTTCTTCTTAAGGTGGGGCGGCACTTTAGATTGGGCAAAAACAAGATAATTGTAGGAAGAAACGAGGAGGAAAACAAGCTTTTAGTTGCGCATAAGTCGCGAAGTGACTATTATTTTGAAGTTCCTAATGTCGGTAGCCCGATAACTATTCTTCAAGGCGCAAAAACCAAAAAAGCCATTCAAGCGGCTGCTGCACTTACAGCATTTTACTCAGATGCAAAATGCAGCGAAGTCATGGTTAAATTCGGTCGAGAGCGCCTAGAGAAGTCGATAATTGTAAAGGTTCCAGCACGAGCTGAAGTGGATAGCCTTCGTATTGGAAAAGATTAATGGTGAATGGCGAGTTTTTCTGTAGGCGGCTACCTAACAAGTGCTACGATGAGGCTTAGTTTTGAGAAAAATTTTAATCCCAAACCCATTAAATTTTAATGAAAAACCCCAACATTACTTTCTGTTTGTCAAGAAATCCTTAAAAAGTATTATAATAAAATATCACAATTGATATTTGGTGGACCATGAGAAAAGCAGGAATAGCTTTAGCCGCTATCTTAGCAATATTTTGTTTATTGTTAATTTCATTTGGCAGCGCTGGCACAAGTACTTCAGTAATTGAGAAAAGATTGCTTTGGAAACATACTTTGCCAACATACGTTATTACTGCACATGATTTCCACAATAACTATTGGTCTTATAATGAAACCCAACCTTTCGGTTCTCCCAACGTGACTGACGGTGTCGTCTTCATCGGTGCAAGTGGAGGTGATGCAGGCGATCATGATGCAGGCATACATGCCTTTGATGCCCACAGCGGCAAAAAACTCTGGAATTACTCACTTGATTATAATATTTACAGTCCTCCAACTGTTGTCAATGGAATTATCTATATAGGGTCATACAGAGGTCTTTATGCCTTTAATGCCTTAACAGGAAATAAATTATGGAACTACAGCGAGACATGGTATTACGACCAACAAAGGAGAGCCTATCAACCCTCTTACAATGCGGCTTTCCATGCCTCGCCAGCAATTTCAAATGGAGTAGTTTATGCCGCCTCAGACGACGGTAACTTGATTGCGTTCAATTCTAACAGTGGTGCCATACTATGTAAGTATCCTATACGTAAAGCAAAAGAAAGTTACCCCTGGTACGCTACTTTCACGTCACCAGTTATAGTAAATGGAGTTATTTACATAGGCTCGCAAGATCATAGCGTTTATGCTCTAAGCGCCGTTGACGGGCACAAGATTTGGAATTTCACCACGGGTGGTGAAGTTTACGCGCCCCTCACGGTTTCAGAAGGAGTAGTCTATGTTTCCTCATACGACGGCAACGTTTATGCCTTGGATGCCTTAAACGGAAGTAAGATTTGGAATTTTTCCGTCGCTCGAGATTATTACGGTTTGGGTTATATCGATTCGTCACCAGTCATCGTAGAAGGCAAGTTATATGTCGGTTGTAATCATTATCTTTTGTATGCTTTGGACGCCCATAATGGTTCGGAATTATGGTCTTTTAATGCTAGTTCTCCAATTCAATCCACGCCTGCCGTTGTTAATGGGGTTGTTTACTTTGGATGTGAAGCAGGAAACCTATATGCTTTAAACGCCTCCGACGGAGGGGTTATCTGGAACTATATCACTGATGGTCCTATTCGGTCATCCCCTGTTGTATCCGATGGCGTTCTCTACGTGGGCACGGAAGCAGGTAGCGTTTATGCTTTAGGTTCACCTTCATCTTCTAAATTGACGCCAACATTACTTACAACTCTCAAGGTTGTTGTAATACTGTTAGTAGCTCTTGCTAGTGTTGTCTTGTTGATTGTAATTTTTCGGCGAATTCACCATCGCAATAAATCATCAGGGTCAGCGTCATAGGCACTAAAACGTTTTAGCACAGTGATGGGTTGGATTAAAATTTAATTTTGGGTTTGGGGAAAAATTTTAATGCATAGTGAGACAACATTAAAGTGGGGAGTTTGTATGCCTACCGCGTTTGTATTGATAAATACTGAAATAGGTTCAGAGTCAGATGTGCTTAAGGAACTAAAAAAAGTCGAAGGTGTTGATGAAGCCTCTGCTGTTTACGGAGTCTATGACATAGTTGCAAGAGTTAAAGCGGAAACAATGGATAAATTGAAAGAGATAGTAACTTGGCGCATTCGCCGACTTGACAAGGTTAGATCGACACTAACAATGATTGTCATAGAAGAGAAATAATCATTCCAAATTCCCTTTTCTTTAATTAGCAGAACGATTAACTGCGGTGCTAAGCGCGTTTAGAAAAATTTCTTGAAACTTATGTGCCAATAATTATGTGAGCTAAAAAATATTTTTTTATTTGCATGCCCCCTCTAACATCTGGAGCTAAGTTATAGTTGACAAATCCACAAATATTGCACATCGGAATTGATGACACTGACTCAACAAGGCAGGGCTGTACGACTTACGTTGCCGCCTTACTTGTAGAAAAGCTTGAAAAATTAGGGGTCAAGTTTCTGGATTATCCAAACTTGATCAGGCTTAATCCTAACGTGCCTTGGAAGACAAGAGGCAACGGCGCGCTTTGCCTCCGAATTAGCCACGCCGATGAGCTTGAGGAAAAAATAAAAGAGGTTACGCTAAGCTTGGTGGAGGAGCATTCTGACTTAAGTTTCAAGGGCACTGATCCAGGAATAGTTTTCATTACCCAGCGTGGGGTCCCTGCGGAGCTCAAGGCTTTCGCTAAAAGCGCCATTACGGGTATTGTAACTTTGAAGGAAGCTTTGAAGCTTGTCAAAAAGTTCGAAGGCGAAGCGGTTGGCTTTAATACTTGCCGAGGAATCATCGGCGCGTTAGCGGCGGTTGGCGAGACGCTTGAAGCTGATCACACTTACGAGTTAATCGCGTACCGAACGGCGAAGAATTACGGGCTAAAGCGGAAAGTGGATGTGCGCTCGATTTTTGAAATGGATAAGCTGACGCGGCCGTACACGTTTAATAATGTGGATTGGGAAAGAGGCAGAGTTATCATCACACCGCGTGGTCCAGATCCCATCCTTTTTGGCATCAGAGGCGAAACGCCTGAAGTGGTTAAAAAAGCCTTTGCGCTTGTGAAGTCAATGGAGCCAGTTGAAAGGTGGGTGATTTTCCGCACTAATCAAGGTACAGACGCGCATCTTAAGCGAGTGGTAACTTTAAGCCAAATCGAACCCTACAGCTCAGTTATTGTACGTGGGACAGTATCGCGGAACCCCAAGGTGGTTCCGCTGCGCCATGTAATCTTTTCCATTAAGGATGAAACAGGCGAAGTTGATTGCGCCGCTTATGAGCCGACAGGGGCCCTTCGCAAAATAGCAAGAGAACTAATCGAGGGCGACATTGTAGAAGTTTATGGTGCCGTACGCAAGCCCTCGGCTGGAAAGCGGTTGACGATAAACCTTGAGAAGATTAACATTCTGTCGCTTGTCCCAAAAATTATCCTGCAAAATCCGCTATGCCCCCGATGTGGCAAAAGGTTGAAATCTATGGGGAAGAGCAAGGGTTTTCGCTGTGAGAAGTGCAAGACAAGACTTAACGACGCTAATAAAGTGCAGGTTGTGGAGGAAAGACGACTAAACATTGGCTTATATGCGACGGCAACTAGATCGCAAAGGCATTTGACGAAGCCTCTAAGCCGTTATGGGCTAGAAAAACAAAACGCAGCGCAGATAACTCTAATTGAAAATTGGCATTCTTGATAATCAAGCTACTCCGCTTCATAATTTGATTAGTGAGAAAGAAATGCTGCTTAGTGCTTGCGTTTCTTGAAGTAGGCTAGAATGCCTAAGTCAACAACTGCTATCAGCGCTACGACTATAATTGCCCATGTCGCGAAAGAGCCCAACGTTAACATTTCAGTTGGCGGTTTTATTATTCGAGTATTGTACTCTCGTAGATACTGCAGGTGCGCTTCGTCGTGGGGGTAGCTTTCTGTAGCGGGATATGGAAAGCCTGTCATGTTTCGGAAAGGCAGCGGTTCAACTGTGAAATCGAATCCGTAGCCCCAGTTTCCCGGCGGATCCTTGAACCAGCAAGCAACGAACAGGAAGTAGTCGCGTTCCATGCCCTCTTCAAGAGGAGCCAGATTAGTGGTTGGAAAGCGCAGAGACACCTGATCGCCTTGGCGGCCAATCACGAACATGTCATCTTCGTTAAGGATTAATGGTGTTACGTCACCGTATCTTGTGAAAGCGCCAGCAGACATAGAAAGACTTGTAAAGTTTTGATGAAGAACAGCGGTTGCGTTAATTTTCTGAATTTTAATATCTCGCTGCGGGGTCACGTCTATTCCTATGTAATCAAAGGTTACATTGTAGAAGTTGGTGATTCGAATCT
>JAOZIH010000035.1 GCA_026014545.1 Candidatus Bathyarchaeota archaeon | reverse complement strand
GATGATTACAAGGCATTCAAAGTTTTGAAGAAAACACTTGGAATCTCAAAGGTAGAGTTTGGTTTTGTGGATGGTGATTATCCACGAGAATAAAGCTAATCGTTCCCATGCTAATTCTGTTTGCCTTGCAAGTTAGCCAAGTTTATGCATCTTGGACAAGAACAGGATATACACAACCTTGGGATAACGTAGCTTCTCCGTCTTTGCTAAGTCATAAAGGTTGGAATGTTGATCCCGCATTTGCCAATTTCACTTATGGACACATCGGCAATCTTGAGGACGGTCAAGGAATACAGCTAAACTATACTGTCACTATTAAAGGCGATAGACGTGAATGGTATTGGTGGGAAGGAACTAAACGCTTCTATTTCGCTTTGGGACTGCATGGTTCTGGTGGTTCAGGTTACGCTTTGTTTTACATAGGACACGAACAAGGCATAATCATTAGAACGTCAGAGGCTAAAGTTGGAACGCAATTACAGTATAACGTAGGCAAACCATTCCCGACAACAATAGGCGAAACTGTTGATACTGATAACGCATTATGGTACATTCAACTTATTCGCTTGAATAGTACTACGTTGAAAGTTGTTTATGCTACTAACTTGTTAGCTGGTGGTAGCGCAGAACTTGAGGAATACGTTGAAGGTGCACTCAAAACATTCACAGAAACCTTAACCGTAGATCCATCCGTTTGGGAAAATCCCGAGCTTGTGCTTTATGTCGGTCATGATGGTAGTGGAGAATTCTCTGTTAGCTTTGCAGATCCTTACATTGGAACGATTGCGGTTTTAGAAGATCAAGCGCCTCCAAAACTTAGTAATCCTTTTCAATGGGTTACGGATGCCTTTAATTTCCTATATCAGATCGCCTTAATTGTAGGTAGTTTTATGGGATTTTTCATCCCAATTCTTCCTTTCATATTTTTATTCTATTTGCTTGATGTGATCATTACAAGTGTACAGGTTGGTTCTGTTCAACCAATCGGAAAATTTGCTTTAATGATTTGGGATTTTCTGCTAAAAATATGGGATGTACTTGTCAAATTTGGTCAATTAATCTGGGATGCAATAACTTTCTGGACGTGAGAAAATGCCAAACATAAAACTAAAAATAAACCTTGTAGATAAACGCAAAATCTTTCCAATTAAAGCGCAGTATGATCCTGAAACAAGAATTGCAACAGCTAAGCGTAGTTTGAGGCAAAACTTTCCATCCAAGTTTATCATAGATCCAGATCATATCTACCAACAGCAAACTAAACGAAACAAGTTTGAGTTTGTTTGTTATGTTGATGTAGCTACGAGGCAAAGCATTGACACGCTTGAAGCCCATGTTATTCATTCAGAGAAACCTATTAATGGCAACATAAAAAACACCTTGGATTACCTAATCGAAGAAAAGTTCTGGAAATCTATAATCCAAAAAGCAAAATTGCCTTTAAGCACAGTTTTGATAATGCTGTTCGCTGGATGCGGCATATTCTACGTTATCCGTGAGATTTTGCTTCCAATTTTTGGAGTGAAGTAAAATGGATGAAACTGCAAAGCTGAAAAAGGAAATAATGCAGAAAATCGGTTTAAGCAGTAAAGAGGAAGCAATAGCTAAAGGCATAAGCGATCTCTCGGATGAAGAAAAACTTGAGTATTTTAGTAATTTAGCGCCTCTTGAAGATGATCAAATTGCCTTAATGGCAATAATTGCTAAGCGCTATGACATTCCTTGGTTGCAAGAGCTTGTTAGGATGAAACTGAAACTACGTACAAGTGTAAACGGTTGGAGAGCAAACCAGATCGTAGCAGTTGCAACTGAGAAGGTGCGTCAGGAAAGGCGCAGTTTGTTAGGTCGCTTATTCAAGCGTAATGAAGAAAAGAGAAGGTGGCAAGTGGAAGAATTTGAATGACGCAATCGCTAATTTGCTGTGGTTCATTAGCGGTTTTCTTCTTGGATTGGCAATTTATCCAATCATAATTATTAGGGATGTGAAAGAATGAGTTTACCTAAGAAAAAGTATGATATTGAAACTCAGACGCTACAAACTCTTAGCCAAAAACTTGCTTCTAAACGATCAGATCTTGCAGATTACGCTTGTAACCTGAATGCGGATAAACTTGCTTATCTGGATTTGCTGATTAAGGCGTATGGGGATGATGCCGACTTTGTAGCATGGTTAAAGGAAATTCGTGAGCAAATTAAGTTACAAGGTGAAGCACTCTGGATCATGAATGCTGATGTTCTCACTAATCTGGGTTTGAAGGTTGGTAAAACTGGAATGAGGGAAATAAGTGGAAAGTGCACAGAGTAATTATAGCAAAGAATTAGCTGAATTAGTATGTACGTTTTTCAAACAATGGAAATATCCAGTTTGCGTTATCTACGGAAACCCTGATACTGGAAAAACTGATACTGCTTTGCTGTTTGCGGAAATAGCGAAAAATGAGAATGTGCTTGATTATTTTGCTTGTAACATTAACACTTATGGTTCAGGTGTGAGGATCACTTCGCTGGATCGCCTTGATTACTGGTTCAAAAACCAAGTAGGTAGAAAATTGTTCATTCTGGATGAAGCTGGAATACATGATGATAGTAGAAACCCTTTAAGTCAAATGAACAAGCGAATAAGGCATGAAATATTCATTATCCGCAAATTCCGAGGTCATGTAATATT
>JAOZIH010000034.1 GCA_026014545.1 Candidatus Bathyarchaeota archaeon | reverse complement strand
TTACGTTCATGTCAGTTACGTTCATGTCAGTTACGTTCATGTCAGTTACGCTCATGTCAGTTACGCTCATGTCAGTTTTTTCGCTGAAAATAAATATAAAGAGTTTTTTTCCTGAAACACGCAGTTGCGTAGTCAGCTTAGATTTGCCTTTCTTATGAGGCCTTCACGTGGCGTATATATTGTGCCGCTGCGTTGCAGCTGCTCCAGAATTTTTTCTATTTCGCCCCGTGTGATGCCGTAGCTTTTCTCGACAATGTCAAGCAGGTATTCTTTGTCTACGACGCCTGCCTGCTTCTCTATGTTTTCGATTTCTCCTAGTATAATGCTTGCTTTGTCTCTGCTGCTTTTTGGTTTGCCAGTCATTATGGTGTCAATGTCAAGTTTTCCTGCTTCAACGTCTACGCCTACCTGGTTTAGTGAGCGGCGCATTAAGCTTATAGCTGCCTCAGCGTCTTCAGCTGTAACTTCGCTGCGAAGCGCCATTCGCGCATGCGCCTCCGCCAGCCGCACAAGCGACTCCAGCTGGCGCACTGTTATAGCTACTGGCATGTCATCTTTCTCGCTTAAGCCGCGCATTTCAAGATAGAAGGATTGCAGCTTGGCAACTGCTTCCTCGGTGAGTTTCGGATTTACCTCTTTAGAGTAGGCAATATACTTTTTCAGGAGAGCTGACGGGATCGGCGCTGCCTCGGCAGTTGACTTCTTATGGATTGAGAGCACGTGGCTGCTAAGTTTGGTGTCCCGCTCCTTCTCTGGGACATCGCGTATGACAAAGATGAGGTCGAAGCGGCTGAGTATAGTGACTGGCAACGGGATGTTATCTGTGATGGAGTGTTTCTCGTCGTAGCGGCCGAACAGGGGGTTCGCAGCTGCGAATATGCTGGTGTGCGCGTTTAATGTGGCGACTATGCCGCCTTTTGCGATTGACACTGTATGCTGCTCCATGACCTCGTGAAGCGCCACCCTATCATCCTCGCGCATTTTATCTATTTCGTCGATGCAGGCGATTCCCCTGTCAGCAAGCACCACTGCACCCGCCTCCAGCACCATGCCGCCTTCCTTCTCGTTTCGGACGACAGCCGCTGTTAGGCCAGCTGCTGTTGAACCGCGGCCGGAAGTGCATATTCCACGGGGTGCAATCTCAGATACACGCCTCAGCAGTTGGCTCTTCGCCACTCCAGGATCACCCACCAGCAGCACGTTCACTTCCCCCCTTGTTTTGATGTCATCAAGAGTTTTGGAGACGCCGCCGAAGAGGCAGCATGCAGCCGCCATCTTCACATGCTCATAGCCGTAGATGCTTGGCGCAATAGAATCCACTATTAACTTGTGAATGTCAGGCCGCGCTGCCAACTCAAGAATACGCTGCTTCTCCTCAAATGTGATGTCGCCGGGCTCCAGCGTCTCATTCCTCAACATTACACTGTTAGCTTCCACGGTAAGCTGGAAAGCCCTTAGCACCCCCGCTTTTGGAACACGGGACGCTACAGTGCGCACCACGCCTACAACAATCACGCGGTCGCCTGGCCTAACCTTGTTAACAAGATCCTCAGTGACGTGTACGCTGAGGGAACGTGGTATTTCGCCTGGCGGCAGCTCATCAGGCGACTCCTGCAGGCGCAGTTCTTGACTGTCAATGAAGCTGGAGTCAGCCTCGCAGAAGTCGAAGACATGCCCGCGGCAGCTTGGATCCACACATTCATGAGGCGCCTGTAGAAAAACGCCATGCTGCTGTATCCGCGTGACGCCTCCGCATCTGCGGCATCTAAACGCGGCCTCCATGACAAGCGGCCTAACAGGAGTCTGCCGCACAACAATACCTGACAGCGACACTAGACGGCCAATATGCGCCGCGCCAAGCTCCCGCAGCCGCGTGGAATCCGCCAAGTTAACTACGCGGACACGTACGCGGCCATGCCTCCTCAACCACCCCGCAGCGTCATATGCCTCAACATTCAACTGTTCAGTAGCAGCCGCGGAAGCCTGCTCCAAAGCCACGTCAGGCTGAGAAATCAAAGCATCAGCCAGCTCCCCACTATACGCTGCCACATCCAAGAAATCAACAGTTAAGCTTGAAAAGCCACGTATCCCAAGCAGCTGAATACGCTCACGATACCGCTGCTCCTTAAACAGGCTGAGAAAACCCTCATACATGCCAGCGGCATCCACACATCACAGCCCCCAATCAACACCTAACAAGAAGTATATCGCCGTCATGCAGCCTACACTCATAGCCAAAAGACCGCAAAAGCACCGCAGCCTCACGCGCATCCACATTTAAACCACACTCCCTATTAAACTCGCCAATAAACACGCGGCCCCACCCGTCAAAGAAGTCACGCCGCGCAAAACCCAAAAGCGCATCAACCAAACCATGCCAGCCACCACCAAACACAGCAGCCCGCAAAGCATCCTCACAAACCCTACTAACATTAACACCTAAACGCCGAGCCGCCGCAACCAAAGCATCATCAACACACACGCATACACGACGCTTAACCAACAAACACACCCACACACAAAAAAACCAAACAAATAAAAACCCAAAAACCACACCAAAAACAAAAAACAAAAACAAAACACAACAAAAACAAAAACCCCAACCAAAAAAACAGCACCCCCCTTCTATTCTTCGCACTAAGTGCCCAAAATAGAAGGGGGGTTAAAATTCCCACCCATTACATTCTTTCTTTCATTTATTTGTTTCTTT
>JAOZIH010000004.1 GCA_026014545.1 Candidatus Bathyarchaeota archaeon | reverse complement strand
AAGAATGGCGCAAAAAGTGGATTCTGAAAGCAGAAGAATGGAAGGATAAGGTTCCGAATGCTAAACTTGTCTTGGATCTTGGAAGGGAACAAGCTAAACCGTACATTCGTAACTCTTAAAACCTAAAAGTTACATATACTTACACATGCGGTTTTATACGCATGTGTGAGGCACAACAGGGATGAAAACCAAAGTGAGCATCAGCATAGACAAAGAAACATACCAAAAAGCACACGAATTAGGCATCAACGTTTCAAAAGCATGCGAAAACTACCTAAAACAACTAATAACCGCAATAGAAAGCATCAACCAACAAAACAACCCTAAAGAAACAAAAGAAAACAGCGTGAAGCCTCGGGCGGGATTTGAACCCGCGACCATTACCTTACCAAGGTAACGCCCCACCGGGCTAGGCTACCGAGGCGCAACTGGAGTCTTCGTGAACAAAACGTGCAGTAGGAAATAAAATGCTTACGGTTCACGTTGAGGGTTAAATAAATATTAATGGGTAACGTATTTTCACTTTCCAAGTGCCCCGGCGAGCGGGGGTCTCCAAGTCTGGTCAAAGGAGCAGGGCTTAGGACCCTGTCGCGTAGGCGTTCGTGGGTTCAAATCCCACCCCCCGCACTACTTTACCAGTAATTACAACACATAGCCTTGATGTAAAAGCGATACTTGATTCTTTCAGTGACGCTTAACCCTTCATGCTGTGCAGTGCGCTAAGATAAAACCCTTAATTAAGTGGGCAATTAAGCACTTGAGAAGAAAAATCGGAGGACAACTTATGGCTGGAAAGACGAAAATACGGATTACCTCTAATTCAGGAGTCTTTGTTGAATGCGAATTGGACTTGAATACGGCGCCTAAAACTGTTGCCGCTTTGCTGAAAGCTTTACCATTAAAATCTAGAGCGAATTTCTGGGGGCAAGAATTGTACTTCTCGGTTCCCTTTGTAGCGGGTTATGAAAATGCTAAAGAGGTTGTGGGCTTAGGTGATGTAGCCTACTGGCCCGAAGGCCCCGCCTTGTGTCTATTTTATGGCCCAACACCTTGCAGTCCATCGTCGGATGTTATAAAACCCTATAGCCCCGTAAACGTGATAGGCAAGGTGCTTGGCAACCCGAAAATTCTCGCCCAAATCGACGAGAATGAGGAGCTTAAAGTGGAAAAAATTTGAGAATACATTGAGACCATACTAGAATACGGCTTGATTCAACCAACGTTTTGCTCTTTATGATAAAATGTCTCTTATGATTAGGACAGCAGTTAAGGCGACAAGGGTAACCCAAACAGTTCTGTTCCACGTTAGTATCTTTTTTCCATCCCAAATGAAGCCGCCCGCTGCTTGCAGCGGAATCAGATTGAAAAGGGCGATCAAGAGGTTGGTTGCGTAGCCCACTCGCGCCGCATCCGATAACAAGCTGCCTACTGTGAGGCGTGTTATTGCCCAGAAGACAAAGCCAAGAATCAGGCTGACAAGTGGTCCAATGGCGAAAAAGATGCCAGTTTTATCCTTTTGAGGAGCATACTTCCAGTCCAGCTGTTTCAAGTATGTTAAGCCGTATGCTGGGAAGAAGCCGCCTGCCAGTGCTAAGAGCCAGCTGAAGAGGATTCCTGAACCCCAAGCTTTGAATTCTGTTGCAAACCCGAGCTTGTGCGCCATAAGCTTCTGGGCAAACTCATGCGCCATGAGGCTTAGGGCGACAACCGCGAAAACCGCTGGTACGAGAGTTAAGGGCCCCTGGCTGCGCAGAATTTGTATCCACCATACCATTGACACACCCAGCAGAGCAGCCAACCAATGCCATGCGTCGCTTGTTGCCCTTGGCGCATTCGGGTTTTTGTCGCGTCTAAGAATGTGCCGTAACCTATGAAGTGAAATTCTACAAGCCACAACCTGAGGAATTTAAGCCCGTAATCTCTACGCTGATGTGGGATCTCGTAAGGATGGAAGCCTCTGTGAATAAAGATGTTCCATGAAGGAGAATTGTACCGGTCGGCTGTAGCGTAAATAACCGTGCAGCCACGTTTCTCCAGCCAGGATATAGCGCTGTCTACCAGCAATTTGCCAATAGCTCTTCCCCGAAGCTCCTTAGCCACAACCAATGCGTCTATGAAGCCCGCCTGCGCAGCTTTTATGCTCTGAATCCGCATGGAAACCGCGCCAACAATTTTGCCAGCTTGCTCAGCGACTAAGGTGCCACCGCTCTGCTTCAGCGCGCTCTTCTGTGCACCGTCAAACGAGAGCTTGAAGACGATTCTATCTATTATGCTGAGGCTGCTCGCGAAGAGTTTCTCCACAGCCACTTTCTCAGCAGGTTCCATCTCACGAATGAGTCTGCATTTGCCAGCGCTTCCACAATTTTATGGTTATGACTCTCTTTGCAGAGTTAAATTTTTCGCTTTGTGAATACTCAGCAACGCCTATTCCTTTAAAGAATCTTTGAGTTTGATTGTTTCTTCTGCTGCTTTGATTGCAACTTCAATCATGTCGTCACTTGGCTCTCTAGTCGTTAACCGCTGAAAGGCTAAGCCAGGCAAAGTAACGATTCGCATGACAATGGAATCGCGGTATCTACCGCTGAGCCTTAAAAGCTCGTAAGATACGCCGCCGATGACGGGAATTAGCAGCAGCCTGTAGGAGAGTCTTACGGCAAAGCCCCAGTCGGGCATAACCGAAAACAATACGATGCTTACAATAACCGTGATGAATAGGAAAGAAGTGCCGCAGCGCGGATGCAGCCGCGAATAATTCTTCACGCTGGCAACGTCTAATGGTGCTCCGGCTTCGTAGGCGTTAATGGTCTTGTGCTCTGCGCCGTGATACTGCAGCACGCGCCTAAATTCGCCCCACGTGCCTACTAGCACCAGGTAGAGGATGAATATGGCGAGGCGGATTATGGCTTCGGCAATGTTGAAGAGCACTCCTGTTAAATTTAGCAGTGAAGTCAGGAGGAATGGCACTACAAAAAAGAAGGAAAGCAGCCCCAAAGCCAATACGGCGACCACGACAAGTTCCTTGTAAGTGAACTTGACGCCTTCTTCTTCGGCAACAGCATTTGCAGAGAAAAAGAGCGCCTTAAAGCCAAGATAAAGCGTTTCAAACAACGCTACGATACCTCGCAGAAACGGTAGCCCCAAGACTTTGTATCTATCGCAGAGAGAGTGTATCTCCTCCACGTTCGTCAAAATTTCGTTGCGCGATTTTCTAACGCACATTACCATATGCCGGCGCGACCGCATCATCACGCCTTCAATGAGCGCTTGACCACCAAACGCCAGCGATTGCTCATCTTTTTTCTTAGCTAATGTTTTTCCCACCTATAATCAAATGCTAGAGCCATGTTTCAAGATTTATCGTACAAAGAAGACGCCCACAATATAAATGCCTTTACAAGCGAGCACTCCGTCTGTTTGCTTACTCAAAACTCCATCAACCCTGCGCTGAAGACTCAAATTCAATGAATATGAAGGAGTTTTTAATTTTAACGGGGAAAGCGCGTAGCGGCTTTTCTGTAACTTGGTCTAATGGTGTTCCAGTTTTGACGTTAAACTTGGCGTTGTGAAAGCCGCATATTAATGTGTCTCCTTCGAGTTTTCCGAAGAAAAGAGGATAACCCATATGGGGACACTTGTTATCAAAGGCGTAAAAAGTTCCGTCAACATTTACCACAAGTATTTCTTGCCCCTTCACGTTGAAAACTTGCATTTGATTCTTCAAAATAGCGCTGGTTTCCGCGATCTTGACGTATTCTTTCATTGTCATTCACCTTTTCTCGTGGTAGGTTATGAATAAGTTTTAGGCAAATAGGGTATCAAGCAGCATCATGACAACAAATCCTGCAATCAATCCGAACGTGGCTTCCCGTTCAAAACCTTTTCTGTGACTTTCAGGAATCATTTCATCGCTAACTACGAATAGCATGGCACCAGCAGCGAAGGCGAGTCCCCAAGGTAGAAGCGGCTGAAAAATGGAAACTAAGGCAACACCAAGCAAACCACCCAAAGGCTCAACAAGCCCCGTTAGCGCCCCATATAGCAGGGACTTATGTCGGCTATAGCCTTCCCTTACCAACGGCAAAGCTACCGCAAGCCCTTCAGGCATGTTTTGCAGTCCAATCGCCATAGCTATTACAAGGCCAGTAGCTATGTCTCCGCTACCGAAGCTTACTCCCACAGCTAAGCCTTCAGGAAAGTTGTGGATTGTTATGGCGAGGACGAAAAGCCATACTTTTGCCAATCTTGAAGGTGGGCCTTCTATCCCTAAAGCAGGATGAAAATGTGGAACAAAACGGTCAATCAAATGTAATACCAGCGCGCCTAGAATTATTCCTAAAGTAGCGACAAATGGTCCGCTTAGGTCGATGGCGGGAACTATCAGGCTAAAAGCGGTGGCTGCCAGCATGACCCCTGCTGAAAACCCAAGCATGACATCCAGTAACTTAGCCGAAACTCGCTTCGTAAACAATACGGGTAAGGCGCCTGCGCCGGTTGCGAGCCCAGCTAGCATGCTGGCGGCGAAGCCAACCCAAATGATCTCCATGCTCATCGATTTCACTTAATGCTCTATGGCAATTTAAATTATTTAAAAAGGAGGAAATGCATTCTTATTTTATCTTCTCTTTTTATTCGATGTGGCGGAATTTCTGGGTGTATGGCCCTTCTCCCGGCGTTCTTCGCCTAAAGTGTCCTGAGGGTCTTCCTTCAAGTAGTTCTTGGAACCAAGCCTCATGCTCTACTTCTTCGTGGAGTATAGCTAACGCCAAATCATAGGTCCTATGATCCTTTCCGAAGGTCATGTTGCATATTTCCGTGTAAACGCGCACGGCGCATCGCTCCGCTTCAAGCAAAACTTTGAGGATAGCTTTCAAGTCGCTTGGGTCTTTAGGTAGATAAGCAGCAGAGCATGCAGCATCATCATGTAGTTCTCTGAGGTCTTTGTAAAGCTCGCCGCCCAATTCATAAATTCTGGGCACGAGAGTTTCGAAGTGAAGCCTGTCTTCAAGCCTTGCATCTTCTGCAATTTCCTTAACTGTTTCGCCTTCAAGGCCTGTGCAGTGCATTCTCAGCAGAGTGTAATAATAATAGGTTGTAAACTCGGCGGCTGCAGCTTTTTTCAGTTTATCTATCAAAAGATCCACGTTTACTCCAGCTTTCTCCACCAATTCTCTTCCGACATTCTTTGAATATTTTTGGCTCATGCGTTTTCACCTCCTTTTTGGTTTATGTTGCTTAAAGAAAAAAATGATAACTGTTATTAGTTAATAATAATTATTATTTAAGAATTATGCTAAACCAGAAAACCCTTTAAGCAGAAAGCAAGGCATATACACTTTAACCTGTGATGCTATGAACGATCAGCAAATTATAACAAAACTTCGCAGCGCAGGCTGCAAAGTTACACCGCAACGTTTAGCAATTTGTAAACTAGTGCTTTCCAGCAAAGATCATCCTTCAGCGGAGCAACTATATCAAGAATTGAAAAAGGTATACCCCACAATCAGTTTGGCCACAGTTTACATAACATTAGACATACTCAAGAAGATAGGCCTAGTCCGAGAACTTAGATTCAGCGACAGAAGCTCAAGATACGACCCCAACACTTCGCCACACATAAATATCATTTGTCCAGAATGCGGCAGAATCTCTGACTACGAGGCTAAAAGTGTTAAGAAATTCTTAGATGAGATAATCGCGGAAACAGGCTTAAAACCATTAAAGCAACGTTTTGATCTCTATGTTAACTGTGAGAAATGCAGCAATAAAAACAAGGAAGAGCATGCAAAATAGTTCACCAGAAGCACACAAAAATAAAAAAGGATTCTTTAACATAAAAGTCAGAGCGGGAAAGAGCAAAAATTGGGATTAAGCTTTGGTTTGTTTAGCTTTGATGGCGGCAAGTTTTCCTCCAGTTTTCAACACACTTTTTTCTCGCTCGCTTAGGTTAAGCGCGACTTGGAATTCTTCGCCTTTCGTGGAATTTCTAACGCGAAGTTTACTCTTTAACTCTGTGAGATCTATCTCTAAAACATCGCCTTGAGCAACACGCGCGTAATCTTGCTTATCCTCAAAGGTTAAGGGAACAATTCCGAAGTTAACCAAGTTGGCAAGATGAATACGCGCAAACGACTTGGCGATGACAGCTTTGACGCCGAGATACTTGGGCGCTAACGCAGCATGCTCCCTTGAAGAGCCCTGCCCATAGTTTTCGCCGCCAACGATGAAGCCGCCGCCTTTCTTAAGAGCCCTATCTGCGAATTCTCGGTCAACATTGCAAAACACATACTTGCTTATTTCAGGAATGTTACTTCTTAGAGCCATAATCTCGGAGCCCCCAGGCAAAATATCGTCAGTTGAAACATTGTCGCCCAATTTCAGCAGCACTTCGCCTGTCAGCTTATTAGGAAGCGGAGCAAAGTCTGGTAAAGGCTTGATATTTGGGCCGCGTCTAACTTCGCCAGTAAAGCGTTTTTTGGGGAAGATGAACATGCCAACGTCAATAGTGATTTCCGCTGGCAAAGTTATTTTCGGATAAACCCCAAGTTTTCTTGGGTCGGTTATTTCTCCGTATATAGCCGAGGCCACTGCTGTTTCAGGACTTACCAGATACACTTTGGCGCTTTGTGTTCCTGATCTGCCCTTAAAGTTTCGGTTAAAAGTTCTAAGGGACACGCCGTCTGTTGGCGGCGCTTGGCCTATGCCGATGCATGGTCCGCAAGCGTTTTCCAAGATTCTAGCGCCTGCGCGAATAATGTCCAGAAGCTCGCCGGTTGCCGCCAGATTTTCCAGCACCTGCCTCGAGCCTGGAGAGATAGTGAGGCTCACGTGGTCGCTGATCTTCCGGCCTTTTAAGAGTGCGGCCACCATTTTCAAGTCGCGAAGTGAAGAATTCGTGCAGCTGCCGATGCAGACCTGGTCTATGGGTGTGCCTTCAACTTCGCTTACGGCTTTCACGTTGTCTGGGCTGTGAGGCAAAGCTATTAGGGGCTCAATTTCGCTAAGATTTAAGTCGAGAACATCGCTGTATTTCGCGTCGTCATCAGCCTTAAGCTCAACCCACTGGTCTTCTCTTTTCTGGCTCTTCAAGAAAGCTCTTGTCACCTCGTCGGAAGGAAAAATCGAGGTTGTCGCGCCTGTTTCAGTTCCCATGTTGGCTATTGTGCCTCGTTCAGGAACGCTTAGAGTTTTGACGCCTGACCCGTAATACTCCAGGATTTTGTTAAGACCGCCTTTAACGGTTAATTTTTTCAAAACAGCCAGAATCACATCTTTGGCTGAGACAAAAGGCGAAAGGGCTCCAGTCAGCTTCACGCCCAGGATGCTAGGCATATCCAAGTAGAAGGGTTCACCAGCCATGGCAGCAGCAACGTCAAACCCACCTGCGCCTATGGCAATCATGCCTACGCCGCCTGCAGTAGGCGTGTGGCTATCGCTTCCAAGCAGCGTATAACCAGGCCGCGCAAACCGTTCGAGATAAAGTTGATGGCATATGCCGTTTCCAGGCCGCGAAAAAACAATGCCGTATTTGGCTGCCACATCCTGCAAGTAGCGATGATCATCAGCATTTCTAAAATCGTTCTGCAGCATGTTATGGTCAACGAAGCTTAAGCTTAGCGCCGTTTTGACGCGCGATGCGCCCATAGCTTCAAACTCGAGATACGCCAGCGTACCGGTGGAATCCTGCGTAAGAGTGTGATCTATGCGCAATCCGATTTGCTCGCCAGGCTGCATTTTTCCTTCAACCAGATGTGCAGCGATGATTTTCTCGGCAAGAGTTTGACCCATAACTTTCTTTCTCCTTAAATTTTGGGAGAAATCGCCTTATTGATTCTCAGTCAAGTGATGCAGAAGCGGAGATTTAAATTTCACGTAGAAGCACGTAGATTTTCTTCATGAAAATACTTTTAAATGAGGCGAGGAAACCGCGGGAACAGTAAAAGTTATGGGTGCCTCATGGAAATAGAAGATGAGGATGCGTGTTGTCATTTAAAGTTAAAATGGAAACAGTTTCGAAGGAGAAGCAATCGCCCGTTGTTTTAGCGCTTGATTTTCCGTTTCATGCACCACAAGAAAGAACACGGCTACTCACTAAAGCGCAAAGGGTTCTGGAGGCCGTTCACCCATACATCTGCGCCGTAAAAATCAATCATCATCTAGTTCTTCCTCTCGGCACTTTTGACGGAGTGCAGAAACTTGTAGCGCAAATCCACGAGAAGGGGCTTCCGGCGATAATGGATTGCAAAGTAAACGATATCGGCTCAACTAATCAGGTGATAGCGGAATATTATTTTGCAACGGGATTTGACGCACTGATAGCGAACCCTTTTATTGGCTGGGAAGAGGGCTTGAAGCCAATTTTCGAAATAGCACATAAGCAGCAGCGAGGAGTGATACTATTAACTTACATGAGTCATAAAGGCGCCAAAGAAGGTTACGGCCAGAAAATATACGAAGAAGAAACAAGCAAGGTAACACTGCAGTATCTTTCCTTTGCAGAAAAAGCCCTGAAATGGAACGCTGACGGCGCAGTGGTAGGTGCCACGTATCCTGAAAAAATAAGGGAAGTCCACGATATATTAGGCGAAAAAGTGCCAATATACTCGCCAGGCATCGGCGCTCAGGGCGGCGTTGCTGAAGTAGCACTTAACGCAGGTGCACGCTACCTTATTGTTGGGCGAGAAGTAACTCTTGCAGAAAACCCAGCCGAGACCGCAAAGAAACTCTGTGAGAAAATAAGACGCTTAAGGAATGCTCAAGCAAAGTAAGCAGCAAAAAGGCGTTATCTTCCGCGTTTCTCCCAAAGTTCCTTCCTCAGCAAGTCTCGCACTGCCGAGCGGATAACTGAGCTTCTGCTTGGATACATGTTAGCTCTAACAAGCTCATCTAAACCCTCAAGATAAGCTTCTGGTAACAGCACTGTTACAAGCTTCAAAACCTTCCCTCCACAACCATATTAGCAATATAACATATGGCAAATATAAGATTAATCCCGCTGGAAAACCAAAAATTAAAAGATAATAATCTTGTTATTCAACCAACAGAGTAAGCAAAGACGCACTTTTCTGCGCGCACTGTAGATTAAAGAAATTACAAAAATTTGTTTAACTGAGAAATGCAAATAATTTGTGCAAAAGGTGAAAATCCTTTTTATAGTCTCTACCGCGCCTTTAAACTACTTAAGCAATAAAGATGATGGCCGATAGACCCTCTATAGGTTTCTGCATAGAATCTCTATTAGCCGCCAAATATACCGCGTTTTTGTGGGAGTTGCACTTCAGGCAACGCTTGCATTACTTATGCCGAAGAGTTTTGCTAATAAAGAAAAATGAAGGGCCTAGCTGGCTTAGTGCTTGAATTGTTTTATGGTGGAGTTATCTTTATTGCTGCTGTAGGACACTGCATCTCGCAGGCTAAGCATTGTATGCAATCAGGCTCCCTAGCTGGGTCAGATTTCTTTTCTGAAGTAGGATGACCCGGCGTTTCTGCCCAATCATAAAGCGACACAGGGCAAACATCGATGCATACGCCGTCGCCGGTGCATACGTCCCAATCCACCGCAACATTGGTTCCATGAATGCCTAACTTGGTCGGTGGTTCTACTGGCCCCCAAACTTTATGCCCGTTGTGTTCACCTACAATCTGCCGTTTCTTCTGAAAATCAGGATCTATTGGCAAAAGTGTTTCACCTATCCATATTTCTCATTAAACTGTAAATATTAGGCTTTCTACTGCCGCTGCATACAAGTGTTTTCAAAAACCATAATTCATTGGTGAACTATAGTCAATGCAGATTAGCATGAGCAAGTATCATATGCCCCGTGGCATGCGCTATGCCACTCTTGAAGAGCGGAAAAGATTTTACACTGAAGAGTTTAGCCTCAAAAAGGTGCAGGAGTGGCTTGCTCTGCTTAAGGGCGAAATCAAATTTGCCGTTGTTATCGGCAGGCACACGCGGATTTACCCAGAGAAGTACAGGGAAGACGCCGACACAACCATAATCATAGACGACTACAAAAGCCTAAGCGATCTGCGAAATTATCTAACTGAATTTCTGCCTGAAGCAGCATATTATGATCGAAGCGTCTATGAAAATGGCCACAGAAAGGGACAAGAGCTTGCATTCGATCTTGACCCAGAAAACATCACTTGCCCCATTCACGGAAGCCTCGCGGACAAGATGAAACGGCGCCAAGGCTTAAGCTTCTGCAAGATAGAGCTAAACATGGTCAAGGAGCAAGCAGCTAGCCTTTACGAGTATCTCGCAAAACGGTTTTCGAACATGAAAATTGTTTATTTAGGAAGAGGTTTTCATATTCACGTTTTCGATGCTGAGGCCTATGCTCTTAGCAGAAAAGAACGGCGCCAAATTGCACATGAAGTAAAAGAAAAAGGCTTCCAAATTGACGAGTGGGTAACTGCTGGTGGTATGCGCTTGATTCGGCTTCCCTATAGCTTGCACGGCTTAGTGTCGCGTATTGTGTTGCCAGTAGAGAAACGCGAACTTGCCCGCTTCGATCCCGTGCATGACGAAAAGTGCATACCCAAGTTTCTAAGCGAGACCAAGCTTATTTCTTGACTTCTTTGGCTTTTTTCTCCTTTTCCCCATAATAGTAATACTTTTTCTTCTTTTCAGCCTCTGCTTTCTTTGCTTTCGACATAAAACTCCCCATTGGCTCTTATTCCCTCCGTGCAAATAAAAAGATTGCCCAAGAAGCCGAAATTGAAAAGTTTATTTGACATCATCACATTCTTCATTATAGAGGCTTCTTTATGGAAAAATTTGATGTTCTGGTTATAGGCTCAGGTTCAGGAATGATTATAGCTTCCGCGGCAGTTAACCAAGGCTTCAAAACCGCGGTTGTAGAAAGCGGCCCCATGGGCGGAACATGCTTAAACAGAGGCTGTGTCCCATCAAAAATGCTCATTTACCCCGCTGATGTCGCCGCCACCATCAAGGAAGCAGCGAAGCTAGGCGTAAACGCCGCGGTTACATCCATAGATTTCAAGAGTATAATGGAGCGGATGCGCCGCCTCGTCAACGGAGACTCCGCTGCCCAAGCCCATGCGGTGGAAAACACTCCAAACCTTACATGGTTCAAAGAGACAGGCGAATTCATTTCTGATTACACAATAAAAGTAGGCGAGCACGTTATAACCGCAGAGAAAATTTTCATCGTTTCAGGCGCGCGACCAGGAATCCCTCCAGTTAAGGGAATCAACAGCGTGGACTATCTGACAAGCGATACTGCGCTGACGCTGAAAGAGCAGCCAAAAAGCCTCATAATAATCGGCGGCGGCTACATAGGCGCTGAATACGGCCACTTCTTCGCAAGCATGGGCACAAAAACCACCATAATTCAGCGTGCACCCCGTATTTTGCCTGAGGAAGAGCCTGAAATTTCCGATTTACTGAGGAAGGAAATGGGAAAAAGAATGGAAATTCACACAAGCTTGGAAGTTGTTGAAGTCAAGCAGCAGGGAAAAGTTAAAACCGTGGTCACCAAGAGCCGCGGAGATGGCAGTCTAAGCGAGTTCTCTGCAGACGCTTTAATGGTTGCTGCCGGTCGCGTGCCCAATTCGGATATTCTGAAGCCTGAAAAGACAGGCGTAAAGCTGGATGAACGTGGCTACATAAAAGTGAACGAGTATCTGGAGACTGGTAAAAAGAATATCTGGGCTTTAGGCGATGCCATTGGCAAACAAATGTTCAAGCATGTTGCCAATTACGAGGCTGAAGTTGCCTGGCACAATGCCGTTCATGACCATAAGGTGCCAATGGATTATTCAGCAGCGCCTCATGCGGTTTTCACTCATCCACAAGTCGCCTCAGTAGGCTTGAAAGAAACAGAGGCTAAGCAGCAGGGATACAAGGTAATGGTGGGCAAAGCCTTTTACCGCGATACCGCCATGGGCGGCGCCATGGGCGACCCCGAAGGGTTCGTGAAAGTTATTGTGGAACAGAAAACTGGAAAAATCTTGGGCGGCCACATAATAGGCCCTGAAGCCTCAATACTTATTCAGGAAATCGTTAATGCAATGGTTACCGAAGACCGAAGTTTTGCGCCGATAATCAGAGCCATGCATATTCACCCAGCATTATCAGAAGTCGTTCAGCAAGCATTCGGAAACCTTAGGCCTGCTTAGCCGTATAATCATAGATGTGAGCATTCAGGGCACTCTGTTTCCAACAGCAAAAGCCAGCTGAGCACTTCTTCTTTTTCTAAAAGCCTATCAGCTTCTGTTACTATCTGCTGTTTTCGCAACTCGCCAAATCTGTCACATATGAAAATTGATGGGCAAGCGCCGTTTTTCTTTTCATCCCAATAAGTAAATAATTTAATTGTTTCCCCGCTGGTGTCTGCAAGCATTGGAAATGAGATGCTGTCCTCTTTAGCTTGCTGTTTGAGCCTGGCGACGCTTTCAAAAGCAACCGCTAAAACCTCAGCATTTAATTTCTGAATTTTGTCATAAACGCCGGCCAAATCTTTGAGTTTTTTTCTGCAAGAAGAACATTTGCTGCCATGATGGAGAATTATTACTAAATGACGTAGTTGCTTAAAATCCCAGACACTAAGCTTCCCGCCTTTATTCGAAGACAATTCAAAATAAGGAATAACTTCCCGCAAGTTTAGCTTTAATGGGAACTCGGCGCTTTCCATGAAAGAACACGCCATAACAGGTTATTCTTAAAAAATGCCAGATATATAAAATTTCACAAAAGTTATATTAACGAACACGAAAGGAATAGCGAGTGAAATCATGCCTTTTTCCAAAGTTTCAGGTACAAACAATGCACATAAAGTTGTAGTATACGCCCTTAGCACATGTGTATGGTGCAAAATGACTAAGCAGTTTCTGAAAGACAGCAATGTGGAATTCGAGTATATAGATGTAGACCTATGCGAGGAAAGCGAGAAAGCGCGAATTCGTGAAGAGCTCCAAAACAAGAGCGGGGGCTTAAGTTATCCCACAACAATAGTGGATGATAAAATAGTGATTGTTGGCTTTAGGAAAGATAAGCTGAAAGAGGCGCTGGGAATATGACGGAAATCACAATTGAGATGGTGCTTAAAAGAGCCGAGGCAGATGCTCAAACCTATGGCTATTACTTAACTCCTGATCCTAATCTTCTTCAAGGACTTCTTGAGGGACTAAAAGTTAACGAGGAACGCTATGGTTATCCCTCTTGCCCATGCAGGTTAGCATCAGGCAAGTTTGAGTACGACCGAGACATAATCTGCCCATGCGACTACAGGGATCCAGACGTCGCCGAATTCGGCGCGTGTTACTGCCGCCTTTATGTAAGCAAAGATGTTTTTGAAGGCAAAAAAGAGCTGCCAACGGTTCCAGAGCGTAGACCACTGGAAAAGCAAAGTAGGGCTTACATGGCCACATCAACATCTAAAGCGGAGACAGCAGTAGGGCAAACTACTGTTACGGTTAAGGCTGCGGAGAAAGAAATAGCTGAAACCAAACCGAAGCTGTGGTATTGCAAGCAATGCGGTTACGTTGTTTTCAGGGATGAACCACCCTACATTTGCCCTATCTGCAAAGCGAAAAGGGAAATGTTCGCGGAAATAAAAACACGAATCGACTTTGTGGGATAACCCTCTTTTTTCCTTTATATTGAAATTTCTGTTTAGTTATCTGCCCAGTTAAGAGTTTAGTTTCAATTAAGCTGTTTCTTAGGTTTGCGAGTAAATCTTAGGATTACATTCCATTGCTGTAAGCCATAGTGTTTCGAAATAGCTTTGAACTATTGCAAGAAGCGAAGGGTTATTTGACATTAAAACAGGAGTCTCATTAAGAGCCGCTGTCGCTGATACGGCAATACTTACTTCTTTCTTATCATAAATCGCTAATGCAGCCAAAAGGGGCGCGCTGATGTACCTGGGTTCGAAAAGGGGATTTTTCGGTATAACCTTTGCTATTTGTGTTAATGAATTTTCGTCATCAGGTTTATTTATGATTAATCGAAACTTTACCCCTCTCTTCGATGCTTTCTCGCCCACTTCGTAAAAATTAAAAAACATTGTTTTAAATCTGTTCAAAGGAGTAATGGCATCTAAACTTGTTTGAATATTCTCAATTTTTCTTTTTAATTTTTTAGGAACTTCTTTTTCAGGAACCAAAATGAATTGAGAAGCTTCCTCTTGAAGCTGTGCTTTTACGTTTGAATTTTCCTTTTTTAATTTTCGAAGTAGGCTGGTTGCTTTTTTCTGGCTTTCAGAAATCTCTGCTTTTTTGCTTTCAATCAAAATGGATAAACAGTCCGCTATTGAGACGGGTTTAAACGCTGTTGGTCTCGCTATTATTTTTTCAACCAAACCCTTTTCTTGCAGTTCAGCAAGCACGCGGTAGACTTCCTGTCTGGCCATTTTCGAATGCTGCGCAGTTATTTTTCCAGAGGCTTTTTTTAATTCGAGAAGTTCAAGGTAGACCTTCACCTGCGAAGTGGTAAGCCCCAACCGTTTTAGAATTTGAAAAAGTTCTTCCTCAACCATTACCCTTTTAGTCTCCGGGAAAGATTTCTATGGGAATCACACGCGCGGAACAAGCGCTTTGTCGCCGCAAAGTGTTATGACTAGGTAATAAATAGTCCACGATTTAAAAATTTTATCGCTTTCCATAAAATGGAAGGAGAATAAAAATGCATGAATCTTGCAAAAGAAAAAAAGTTGCAATTGTTTTGATTCTGCTGTTAGCAATATCTGCTACGATTAGCGTTGCTACCGTACAATTTGAAGCGCATGCGATTGATTTTCCAACTTTCTTAACCGTGACAGCCTCACCTAACCCCGTTGGTCAAGGTCAAATCTGCTACATTGGCGCCCAGTTCAGTAAACCGCCACCTACGACTACAGGCTGGACTGGAGACTTGTATGAAAATGTAACCATCGACATAATAGACCCAAACGGAAAAAAGACCGTTTATGGACCATACACTGCAAGCTCAGCCGCAGGCGTACAGTTCACCTTAACGCCCACGATAGTCGGTAACTACACTATCCAAGCCCATTACCCCGGAGAAATCTTGGATGGCAGGAATTCTATGAACCCTACCCCGGGAGGCCAAATGCAGAGTCTATGGGGTAGTAAAATGTTGCCCGCTGATAGCCAAATAGTTACGCTGGTAGTACAGGAAGAACCTGTAGAACCGCTATATAAGACTCCACCGCTTCCAACTGAATTCTGGACTCGCCCAATATACGGAACCAACTGGAACTGGGGAGAGCTTGGAGCCAACTGGTTTGGGCTGGGCGGATCTGGCGCATACGATGCCAACAGAAATTTCCAGCCGTTCGGTACAGCACCAAACACGCCTCACATTGTGTGGACGATGCCAACCCAATTTGGAGGTCAACCAGGAGCACCCATACCTGCAGATACAGTGAGCGAGTATAGTTCGACGTCACTGCTTCAAAACTACTTTAAGCCACAATGCATCCTCAACGGAATACTCTACTACAATCTGTTTATGTATAGGGGTACTCTCATAGGCTGGAGAGCTGTGGACATTCACACAGGAGAAATAGTGTGGGAGCGGACACCAGGCGAAACAGGCAACGAAAGAATTGACTGGGGTCAAGTATTCAACTACAATAACTATCAGGAGTTCGGATCACTCGCGCACTTATACAGCGCGGTTGGAGCTGGCGGTTTCGGGGGCGGCGCAGCGAACTGGTTCGGAGTATACGATCCATTTACTGGAAGATGGCTCGCAAACGTCACTGACGTTCCAAACACATCGAAGATAATCAATTATGATGCAAGTCTGAGGGGAGAAGTAGTCGGCTACTACGTTTCTGGCGGCAATCTATCTATGTACAACTACACCAAAATATTCCAACCAGCTACATCAATATTTGTTTCTGCAAGCGGCACCATTAACGCCTCAACACGTAATCCTATAGTGTGGTCTGTGCGACTGCCAACCACCTTCAACGGCGCCACCATCAGTCTAAGCATTGCCGCAGTAACTCCTGATGTAATACTTATGCGACAAGTACCCGGTGCAGTTTCGTGGCAAGGAACCAATGCTGGCTTCTCATATGACGCAGGCTACGACGCAAAGACCGGCGCACTACTGTGGGGACCAATAAATCAGACAGGGATATGGAATCCATATGAAGACACAGCTCTAATTTGCGCCGGAGACGGCTACTACGTGCTGCACAACAAGGATAGGAATCTAGCCTACGGCTTCAGTCTAAAGAACGGACAAAAGCTATGGGGTCCAGTTCAACTGAAAGGCGGCGGCTATAGTGGCGTCTACCGCTTTGGCATAATCGGTTACGGAAAAGTCTATATCGCTGACCTCGGCGGCTACGTGAATGCACTAGATCTTGAAACAGGCGAAATCGTGTGGACCTTTTATGCCGGCAGTTCTCAAGGCGACACTCCCTTTGAAAGTTACCCGATTTTCGGCTATAATGCGCAGAGTATGGCTGATGGAAAACTGTTCCTTTCAGAAGGACATATGTATACTCCGCCGATGCATCCAGCTTATCGACTTGCCATAAACTGCACTGATGGAACTCTAGTATGGAAGATATTACAATACAGTTCTACATGTGTCGGTCCTATTGCAGACGGCTTTTTGATTTCATGGAACAGCTTTGACAACCAAATATACTGCTTTGGCAAGGGACCAACCGCTACCACGGTTACAGCGTCTCCATCGGTTTCGGTGGAAGGC
Organism: Candidatus Bathyarchaeota archaeon; assembly: GCA_026014545.1. Classification (GTDB taxonomy): domain Archaea; phylum Thermoproteota; class Bathyarchaeia; order Bathyarchaeales; family Bathycorpusculaceae; genus JAOAIV01. The sequence goes on along the minus strand of JAOZIH010000004.1, from coordinate 98,463 downwards.
AGCAGCGTACTAGTAACGGGCACGGTTATGGACAAATCTGGCGGCACAAAGCAGGATGTCATCACAACACGTTTTCCAGATGGACTTCCAGCTGTAGCTGATGAGAGCATGGAAGCGTGGATGGAGTACGCGTACATGCAGCAGGTCAAGCCCACAGACGTGAAGGGCGTTGAAGTCACGGTCACAGTGCTTGATCCCAACAACAACTGCTACGACGTGGGCAAAACAACAACTGACGATAAAGGCTTCTTTAAGCTTGCGTTCACTCCTCCAGTGCCAGGCGAATACTCCATTTATGCCACGTTCTCAGGGTCAGAGTCATATTATGGTTCCAGTGCAGAAACCGCCATATACGTGGAAAGTGCACCACCAGCGACGCCACCACCAACACCAACGCCAGCACCAATGACAGATACATACGTCTTAGGCTTAGGCGCAGGAGCAATAATCGCAATTGTAATAATCGGGCTAGTAATCATCCTAATGCTCCGAAAACGGTAAGCAACCAAAAACCGCGCAACTCCACTTCCCTTTTTTTTAGTTTATCCAGCTTGGGCGGATTCAAGCGCAACAGAAAACAAAATGAGGGGAACTGAAAAAGGAAATCGGCATAAAAGTGGGCGTAATCTTGCTTTAAGTAAATTTCATTTCTTAGGTCTTTGCCATGATTTCTATTTCAATTTTTTTCCAGTCGTCTTTTATGCCTTTCAAAGAAGTTACAGCGCCAACTATTGTGCCGCTTAATATTTTTTCCACGAATTCGTTGAGTGGAATTTCTTTGCCGTCAACCCTAAGCTTTAAACTCATAAAGAGTCACCTCATATTATGCTTTCGTTTTTGGTAGTAAAAGTTTTTGTAGAAAGAAAACTGAACCTATATGAAGAGGCGTGTAGCTTTGAAGAAGCCTGAAGTTTATCTTGAAACTAAAGAGCGCGTTTTGAAAATCATTGAGCTACTGGAGAAAGTGCATGCAGACGCCAAAATTGCTTTGAACTATACTAATCCCTTGGAGCTGCTAGTGGCGACAATGCTTTCTGCGCAGTGCACTGATGAACGCGTTAACATGGTAACAAAGGCGTTGTTCAAGAAGTATAAGCGTGCGGAAGACTATGCGCAAGCAGATTTAAAGGAGCTGGGGCAGGATATAAAATCCACAGGCTTTTACCGTAACAAGGCAAAGAATCTGAAAAAATGCTGCCAAATGCTGGTTGAAAAGTACGATTCGCAAGTGCCGAAAACTATGGCTGAGTTGCTTGAGTTGCCAGGCGTTGCGCGGAAAACAGCCAACATTGTCCTGTCTAACGCTTTCGGCGTCGTGGAGGGCATAGCGGTGGACACACATGTCCGCAGACTTGCTCAGCGGCTTGGCTTATCTGATACTGATGATCCAGACAAAATTGAAAAAGACTTGATGAGCATTGTTCCGCGGGACAAGTGGGCGCGCATCACGGACTTGCTGATTTTTCATGGCAGACGCGTGTGCACGGCAAAAAAGCCTAACTGCGCAGCATGTGTGCTAAACAAGTTTTGTCCCTCAGCCTTCACTCTCGGCTGAAGGCGGTACTAATTTATAATGGCAATATGTTAGGATTATGAAAGATTTTGAAAAATGGCAACTACACTAAAGGTTGGGGACAAGGCTCCTAGCTTCACATTACCCGATACAGATCTGAAACCAGTAAGCTTGGAAGATTTTGTTGGTAAAAAGGTGGTTTTAGCATTCTTTGTCAGCGCCTTCACCTCGACTTGCACTAAGGAAATGTGCGCCTTTAGGGATTCAACGGCCAGATTAATTAACCTAAAAGCTCAGGTTATAGGTATAAGCGTGAATGATCCGTTTTCGAACAAGGCTTTCGCAGAAAAGAACAAATTATCTTTTCCGATATTAAGCGATTACAAGCGTGAGGTCATAAAAGCCTATGGCGTTGAGATGCTTGATTTTGCGGGTCTCAAGGGCTATGCGACTGCAAAACGTGCAATTTTCATTATAGACCAAAACGACGTGCTTCGTTACATGTGGGCAACAGAGAATCCAAATTTAGAGCCGAATTACCGTGAGATAGAGGAGGAACTTGAAAAACTGAAATAAAATGGCACCGCATATCCTGTCATTCCCAGAAGTCACTTTGGTCTATTGGCAAATTGGGATGCATAAACTTTTGGCGAAGCGTCTTTAGAAATGTGTGCTTCTAAATTTTTGTTTTCTCGGTGGTGATGCGGCTTCAAAAATACGCGAGCGCGTAAAAAGTTATTAGCCTCGCAAACTTAATGTTTAACGTCTGTCGGTGAATTATTAAGTGGCCTTTGAAATCCAAGAATTACCTGACGTCATAAAAATAATCGTTCTACTGAATCTTAGTAAAGGCAGGCCGTTGCATAAATCGGCGCTGAAGCGGCGACTTGACCGCGTCTGCGCAAGTTTTACCTGTATCGAGATGAGTGAGCTTGAAAAAACTGTGAAGGAGATGGAAGCTGAAAAGCTGATTACTGAGCAAGATGGCATGGTTCAGTTGACACCGCAAGGTGTAAGGTTAAGTAAGGAATGGGAAAGCCTCCTATTAAAAAAAGAGCCTATTCTCGAGGTTGTCGCTGGGCTTGTTGACGGCTCAATAACTGGGCTTGTAGTAATTTTGTCCGCTTTTATAGCGGCGTTAACTACGCAGATGGCGATCTTTGCAGCTTTTCTAACATTAAGCGCTGTGGCTATCACTAATTTTTCCAGTTTCCTTTTAGGCGGCATAACGGAGGATTTGGCGGACATATTGACTCTGCAGAACTTGATGAATTACAGTTTAAGCGACATTCCAGATAAAAAAGAGCGTGACAAATCGCTGCTTTTGCTGAAAAAGCTTTTCACCGTGTTGAATAAGGAGATTCATCGCTCCAATCTCTATGCAGCGATAATCTGCGGTGTCACCACATTCATAGCAGGCAGCATACCCATAGCAGCTTTCATTGTTTTACCGAGTCCTTTAGACGTCATCGTGTCTTTGTCCATAGTTGCCTTTATTGTAGGTTTCTTCCTTGTGCGTTACCGCTCAAAAAGGACGCGGGTCAACTGGAAAATAACCTTCTTTGAAACCATTGCCATAGTTTTCATTGCGACTGTTGCGTCATTACTTCTCGGCGGCATAGCATAAGAAGCAAATTCGGCATAGTAAAAGAGCTAGAATTTTCCCCCTCAAATTTTGTTGCCGAGCCTGCGAGGTTTTGGAGTAGCTACTGGTCTATCATTGTTTTATGGGAAACTTTTCTGAATAGTTTAGCGTTGGTTTTTGCTATGTTGTGTTGCGGTGTTAAATTGACCGGCAGAAGGCGCATGTTTCCGCTGAGGGTTGCGGCGTCTTTTCTCGGCAGGGTTTGCACATTAGGCCTTTTTCACGGATTATTTTGCATGTTTGGCAGAAAAGCTCTAGGATTTCTTTTCGCTGGGTTTTTTCTTGTAAAAGTATGTTTATCATTTGGTCTATGAGCGCTTGAACTTCGGGTATGTTTTCGATTGTTATGATGTTTCCTCTGTTTTTTGTTGTGTATCTGCTTATTGCTGATTGGGTTAAGCCGAGAATTTCAGCTACTTGCTGTTCTTTCATTCCTTGTTTTTCCACGAAGTTTCTGGCTATTGCGGCTTTTATGGCGGGTAAAACTGTTTTTACTCCTACTTCGCAGGGTAGCAGCATTTGTTCACCAGTTAGTCTAATTTCTGTTAGAAATGTATATAAATATGACGCACGTCATATCTTTTATGACGTGTGTCATGGCTGGGTCATCTCCTCCAAATTTTTGCACCCCAATCTCTCACTCCTTTACCCAGCAAGGCACACGTCAAATAAACATGCCATAAAGGGAGAAGGCCCTTGATAACTTGTAAGATTGCAGGAGAAAACTGCGATTTAACAGAGGCGCTTAAAACTTTAGATGCCGAGTGCCGAAATTGTGCGCCGTTAACGCCGCTTGAGTGCATAACACGCTGCGGCGTCTGGAGACTGAAAAATGAGTTTAGAAACACGCGCGAGCTTATGGAAAACCCGAATTTCATGAAAGATCTTTTTAATGTATTAAAAAATGAAACTCGATTGCAGATTCTGAAAGCCATCGCGGAAAAGTGCTATTCTGCGGAACAGATCGAGCGGGAGTTTAGAGAGGCAGGTCGCATGCATACCGCAACCACTGTTTATGAAGAGTATCTGCATCCATTGACCGCTGTTGGATTGGCGGCGGAAACCATGAATCAGCGGTTTTACGCAACAGTTTTCGGGTGCAGACTTGCCAAGCAGCTTGAGGGGTTTGCCGATTTAGTCCGCTTTCTACCAACACATTCAGAATGCTATGAGGAAACTCTGCTGATTGCCCTGTTGTCGGGTCCTAAAACCTTTAAAGACGTGGCAGCGCTTGTTTCAGCTAATGCTGCAGCGCGCATTTTGAAGCGATTGAAAACAGCGGGTTTAGTAGAAACTTCTGAAGAAAGGGATTACGTGTTCTTCTTCAAGACGAAACGTAATCCCGAAAAGGAAAAGCTTTCAGTAGCTGAACGGAAAGTTTACGAGGCTATTCCTGAGGTTGGAACTTCGGCGAAAAAGCTTGCCGAGAAAACAAGATTTTCCCTGCGGAGAACCTACTGGTATTTGCGTCGGCTGAAAGGGAAAAAGCTTGTATTCTTGAGAAGGGCGCCAAAAACTTATGGCTTGACCGCTAAAGGCGTAAGATTGGCGTCTCTGCTGCAAGGAGTGCAAGACTTGGTTGAGGAAGTTTGGAATTCCTCTGCGCAGATAGCCAACGGTGAAAACTCCTGATGGCTGAGGAAAAACGGAATTGTTATGCTTGGAACGGACTATAGCCGCTTATTTAAATGAGCAGAAAACTGCCGAAGTGTGTTTTAATCATCGATTTGACTGCAGTGCACTCGTATTCGTTGCGGCTAATTTGAAGCAAAGGTTAAGGTATTTCCATAACAGAGAATGGAAGAAAAATAGTTGAATGATGATCTCGCATTGAATGTTGACTCTCTAATTGATTATTGGCAAGTTTTGTAGGACTTTTCGGTTGTTTAGCTTACGCAGCGCCTTACCGGTTAATGCGTAGCTTTCTTCTTCAAGTTTTTCTTAATTCTGCTTAGATTTTGAAGTATTTGCCATAAAGAAGAATACCGATTAGGAGGATGGTTATGCAGGATGCGGAAACTGCCGCGAAGTCCAGCAGCACAGTGGGGCTAGTGATGGGTGCGCCTCTTAAGAATAGAGATGTTAGGGCGTCCGTGACGTAGTAACTGGGCACGAATTTGCCGGCAACTTGGGCTGCTGAAGAGAGTGAAGCACCGACGAAGGTGCCGAGGAAGAGTTGTGGGAGTACAAAGAGGAATGAGAGGCCTGTTGCTGCACCGGATGATTTCGCGATTGTGGCTGTTATTAAACCGAATCCAATGTTGGATAAAGAAAAAATCAGCACCAGCGCGAAGGCAAAGGCGTAGATAGACATTCCCACATTTGGTCTAAATCCCATCAGGTAGAGCATGATGAAGACTAAGGCTGCTTGAACTAACGCAATCAGCATGTAAGAGATAATTTGGCTAGTCATGAATTCCGTCGGCGTTGTGGGTGTAATTCGAATTCTTTTCATCATGCCATTTTCGCGGTCTTGAGTAAACGATTGGGCTACCATCATTATGAGGAAAATAGATGCGAAAGTAAACATGCCAGGCGCCATGAAGGCAAATGCCGAAGGCGCTTCCACAGTGACTAGAGAGGCGATTTCTAAGCGGAATGGGGTTGAGGGTGCTTGCTGGCTCTGGCCAGTGATTGCTGTCAAGATTTGCTGGATAATTGGCGGCAGAGCTTGGGTTGCGACTAAGGAGCCTTGGTCCAGGTATAGGGCTACGGTGGCGTTTTTCCACATGCCAGGGTTGCTTGAGGCTGCTTGATACGATGCAAAGCTTTGGCTGAAGTCGCTTGGGATTATCATCACGCCTTGAAGTTTTCCCTGTAATAGATCGTTTTGTGCAGTTTGATTGTCAACGTAAACATGCACTTTTAGTATTTTCGTGTCAGACAACGCGGCTATAAGTATCTGCGAGGCATGTATCGAAGTGGGCTGGTCCATGTTAACTACGCCAAGGTTGTAAGCGGTTTGTTCGACTCCAACTCCGCCAAATGAGGCGCCGAACGCGAAAACGAAGACCACGGGAAACAAGAAAATCATGAACAGAACCGCGGGTTCTCTAAAGGTTTTCTTCATTTCTTTTTTGGTTAAGGCTAAAACTCGCTGAGGCTTCAGTTAAATCTCCTCTCTTATCTTCCTTCCTGTAAGCTTGATGAACACTTCTTCCAAGTTCCTGACGTTATTCTTTGAAACTAAATCTTCAGGCACGCCGAGCGCGATGAGTTTTCCATGATCTATGATGCCCACGCGGTCGCATAATTCTTCAGCTTCTTCCATGTAGTGTGTAGTTAAAATGATTGTTTTGTCTTCTTTTTTCAGTTCTTTTATAAAATCCCATACCGCATGCCTTGATTGCGGATCCATAGCCACTGTGGGTTCATCCAAAAATGCTATTTCTGGATCATGAATAAGCGCGAGAATGAGGCTTAATCGGCGTTTCATGCCGCCGCTGTATTTATCGACTCTTCTTTTAGCTTCCCACTCAAGCCCCATCCTCTTGAGCAGAATGCCGCACCTCTTTTTAAGCGCCTCTTTATTCATCACGTAAAGGTTTCCGAATAATTCAACGTTCTCTAGGCCTGTCAAGTAAGGATATAGCGCGGTCTCTTGAGGGCAGACTCCTATGAGCTCTTTAACTTTCGCCGTGTCCCGCTGTACATCGTAACCGCCAACTGTGGCTGAGCCACTTGTGGGTTTTAGCAAGCCGCAGAGAACATTTATAATCGTGGTTTTGCCAGCGCCGTTTGGCCCCAGTAACCCGAAAAGTTCTCCTCTTTCGACCCGCAGATTTACCCCATCAACTGCGGTGACATCCTCAAATTTTTTAACTAGCTCATGGATAACAACGGCTGAGCTGATTATGCGGCTACGCTCCCTCCTTTGAGTTTATTGGAACAGATAATTAATGTTTATGGTGATGGGCAAAGCGCGGCGGAAAAGCAAATTTCGTTTTTACACTTTGATTTATTATCTTTTCTTCATAATGTGCGTTCTGTATCTTTTTAATACAAAACCCGCGAGTGACGCAGCAAACAATCCGTTATAGATGAGTAATATTCCCATGTTTCCGAAGTCTGTGCCGATAAGGTTGGCATGCACTATGCCAAAAAGTAATACTACGTACATTAAAGAGTGAAAGAAGCGCCAGTATTTTGGCGCCTTGGCTCTTAATATGGCAGCTGATACTGCTACGTATAATAGGATGAAGGCTGGTCTGCCGGCTAATCTCCAGAAGGTATCCCATGAACTGAAGTTGGGCAAGAACACTGATAAGCTCAAGCGTTCTACCGCGTTGAAGACTGGGTGCAAGGTTATAAGGGCAATGCCTAATATGGAAAATGTATGGTGAACTTTGAGGAAGGACTTGCCGAAGGCTTGCGTGACTTCTTTCAGAAAAGGTGTGGTTAATGTTGCGACACTGAGGAACAGGTAGCCATATAGACCAAAGAATCTGACAGCCAGACGTGCAGGCTCCGCTTCAGTGGTGCTAGACAGAAACAGCACTGCTATGGCAGCGGCTAAAGCGGCTATTCCAAGGAGAAAAATTAAGCCTTCCCTCTTTAACGGCATAGACAGAAAATACGCTCCGATTGCATATAAGTGCTTCCGAAATCGCAAATGATAAAAGCCACTTGCCTTCAACCTCAAAGGGTGCAAGAGGCATAATAAATGGTTACTCGCGGACTTTACGTGGGAAGATTTCAGCCCTTCCATCTTGGGCATCTCGAAGCCACAAAAGAGGTTCTGAAGGAAGTTGATGAGCTAGTGATTGTTATCGGCAGCGCCCAGTACAGCCACAACCTCAGCAACCCGTTCACCGCCGGCGAAAGGTTAGTCATGATCCGCAGGGCATTGCAGGAGGCAAGTGTAGATTTAGCGCGAATTTGGATTGTTCCGGTTCCAGATGTGCACTTGCACATGTTATGGGTTTCCGCTGTAGAAGGGTATACACCGCGCTTCAATGTCGTCTATTCTAATGAGCCTTTAACGCGCAGGCTTTTCATGGAAGCCGGATACAAAGTAAAAGGCATACGGTTCTTTCAAAGAGACCTTTATACGTCAACGCTTGTTCGAGAAAAGATGCTTAAAGGCGAAAACTGGACTACGATGGTTCCGAAAAGCGTCGCAGAATTCATAAGTGAAATAGACGGGGTTAACAGACTCAGAGATTTGAATAGAACAGACAGAATCTGAAATTTACTGTAAGTGGATTTTTAATGCTGGAAGCGCCAAGCTTAGCGAGTTAACGGTAGGATGCCGCCGACCATTAGACGCCGTGTTTTTTGGAAGATTAGAATCCTGCGCTGAGAGGATCACGTGGCTTCATTATCTCCCTGAGGAGCACTGTTGCGTAGGAACCGCGTGGAAGCATAAAACTTAAAGTCGCCTCGCACTCTTGCTTATTGCTGGCGCATGCCGAGATGGCAGATAAACTGAAATTCTTGATTGGTGCGATGATGGCGCGAAAGCCGCCTCTTGCGCTTATGCTGGGCATCGCGTTGACTTTGAAACCGCCTGCCCTGACGCCTTCTTCCTCGAGAATCCGCTGCACGATTTCGCTTATGATGCCTTCCGCGGGTCTTTGCTTCGACCCAATAAGTGGCAGTGCAATTCGCATTCTTCCCGCTTTAATCAACTCGTTAGCTTCGGCAAGGTTTTCCGAGTTTACTATTTTAGCGGTATTAGGCATAGGTAATCCTAAGCGGTCTACACGAAGCACGTAATCGCCTATTTCCGCCCTGCTCAAGGATAGGCCCTGCTTGATTCTCTCGCTTAGGAAGCGGTTGAATAGATAGGACTGATAGGCTTGAACGAAAAGGGCTTGGAGCTTAATGGGCAACCGCTTGAAGGCACCCACAAAATCCGCTGGTGTATCAACCAGATGCCGCAGCATTAGCCGCTCATAACGTAAATGCACTGGAAACTTTTGGAGCGCTTGTCTAAAGTCTCTTGTTAACTGCAACTCTTCACGCGCTTGCCTAGAGGAAGGATGCTCATTGTCGCTTGGCTTAGCCAGAAACAGCATCACCGCTTCCTCGAAGTTACCTTTAACCAAAGCTTTTCCAACGATGTGCGTTATTGGCCGCGCCGTTCCAAACCTTTGATGCCCGAAAAAGTTTGGAATCCCACCAAGCGCATCCAGCGCCTGCGCTGTTTCAGCTATCCGTTTTGCAGCGGTTACTTCAGAAAGTTTTATCGCTTTAATTTTTATGGTAAAGCTGTTGCCAAGAAGGTAATATGGCGATAGCTTCTCGCGGACATAGCCCACAGGGAGAATTTCTATATCCTTAACGTTAACTTTTGCAGCATCCTCTATTGAGGCATTTTCAATTGTAACATGCTGCGCAGTAACAGCTTTAGCATCTTTTATACCGGCTATACTAATATGCCTCGGGCTTATGCCCAACTGTTCAGCTATGCGTTTTATGGCGATAAAGGTGTCCCAATTCCGCTTAACCAAAACGCACAACAGATAACGCTGCTTGGAGTTGGAAGCACCCAGAGCATGAGCTTCAGCAACTTTTCGAATCATCGCCTTAGAGCCGTCAACAAGAACTTCCTCAACCTTGAAATCCTCAACAGACTTGCGGATAACGCCGCCTACGCCGGTGGTTTCAGTGGCGTAAACCTCCATGCCAAGCAGTGTATCAATTTCCGAAGTGCAGAGTTGCATGCGGCTTCCTCTACAGCAAGGGAAGCTTTCCTGTTAAGCGGTCAATTTTCTCCGCCGGGGCAGGGCCAATTCCTAGGCAAGTGATTGTGCCAGGCGGAATCTCTGTTAAGCCGCTGTCAACGATTAGGGCATGGGGTAAATCTAAATCTTCAGCTTGTTTTTTAAGCACCATAAGCTCCTGTTCATCCTTCACTTTAACGGCCACTTTACGCTGCCCCTCAAATAACCAAGCTTCCCACCACTCTCTGTGGCGCTTATGTGCTTCCTGCGCTGCGGAAACCGCGGCATGCCCCGCTTGAGCCGCAATTTTTCCCTTGCTAAGCTTCAAATCGCTTCGGAAAACAAGAACCTGCTTGTACTCGAATTGGCTCATTCTAATTTTCTCCGGCATCCGCTATAAGGTTGCTTATTTATGGCTTTAAGGATTTGCCGATAAGTAAATCCTAAGAAGATATACCAATGCCGCAAACATCGCAGGCTTATTCAGAATTCTGAGAAGCAGTTTACCCTGAAAATCTATGTCTTCAACATTCGCCAAGGTTTTATCCAAGCCTATCCACGTGTAAAACCGTAAAAGCGAGTCTAATTTTTCATCGGAAATGGAGTCAAGAAAACGTCGCGCCCACAACATAACGTGGAAATCGAAGCCTAAAGCTTCAGTGAAACGTTTTTGATACAACTGCAAGGAAGCCGAGGAAACATCGCCTCTTCGGATGGCATCGTGGGCAACTTCCGCCGCGATACGGGCGCATGCCAACCCGAAAATTACTCCGCCACCAGTGGTTGGCTTCACTTGCGAAGCTGCATCACCCACAACCATGAAGCCATCCGCGTAAGCCTTAGGAATTGGCCCGCCAAGGGTTATAGGGTGAAAGGTTATACGCTGAATTCTTGCGTTGCGAAGCTTTTCCGAAGCCACTGGATGCCTATGTATGAGCCTTCGCAGGAACATTTTAGGGTTGCCTCTTTTTGCTGCAAGCCCAACCTTAGCGGTTCCATCACGTCGCGGTATGAGCCACGCGTAAAAGCCCGGCGCATACGCCTTGCCCAAAAATACCTCAACCGCATCCAGCTCTAAGTCCCTGACGTTTTCCACTTCTGCTTCCACACCGTAAACGAGCCCATCGCCGTTAAATCCCGCCAAGCCTGCCTGTCGCAGAAGCCTAGATGAGATGCCTTCTGCGTCAATTACAATTTTAGCTGGCACCATCTCAAGTACGCTGCCACGCGTGACGTTCACGCCTCTAACGGCGCCGCCGTCCATTAATAGGGACTCAACACGCGAGTTTAAAGAGTAGCGTGCCCCAGCGGCTTCCGCCATGCTTGCGACGTACTTATCAAAGGCTTCACGGTTAACGGCGCACGTAACTGGTTTGGCAAGTTTGACAGAAAATTTGAAACCTGCAGGCGAATAGAAGTTGGCTTGAGAAAAAATGTTCTCAACCATTGAGCTTGGAAGCTGATGCAATCCAAGGTTCCTTAGACTAAGAATGCTTAGGTGACCTGCACAGTGCGAGGGTACGCCAACAGTTTCGTGCTCCTCGAAAACCATGACGTTAGTGCGTAGTTTGGCGAGGTGTAATGCGGCAAAGGAGCCTACGGGCCCGCCGCCGACAACCGCGACGTCTATATGTTCTTTCGCTAGTTGCACGTTGAACACGATAAACCTATTGGACGAGTTCGACGCGCCTCTTTCCACGAGACATAGCGGTGGTGCGGATTTTGCCGCTGACCTCCAGCCGCAACAAGATGTTGTTGAAGTCTTTGTAGCCTAAGTCTTCAAACTCTTCTTTCAGTTGCTCGAACAAGTCTTCATCAGTCATATCGCCTTTCTTGCTAAGGATGTCCAGCACCACAAAGTATGCGGGCCGCGTTTTCCAAGTTTTCACTGCCGGCATCAATTTTTACTCCTAAGCAACTGGCGTCGCAGGCTTTTGCACTTGGCGAACCTGCTGCATGAAGCTCTTGTACCATTTTTCCATGTCAGGCGTTATGGATGGCCCTACTTCCTTCATGGCGTCCTGGAAATCTTTCATGGTAACCTGTTGCGCGTTAATGTCTCGTCTAAGCGCGTGCATTGCTGCTTCTCTGCAGAGAGACTCGATGTCTGCTCCTGAGTAGTATTTGGTTGCGGCTGCAAGCTGGTTCAAGTCCACATCTTTGGCAAGCGGCATGTCTTTCGTGTAAATCTGAAATATTTGAAGGCGGCTTTTCTCATCGGGCTCTGGCACATAAATCAACCGGTCGAATCTGCCTGGCCTTAGCACTGCCGAATCCACCATGTCCGGTCTGTTGGTGGCAGCGATGACAACAATGTCTTGCAGCGTTACAATTCCATCCATTTCGGTGAGCAGTTGGCTTATGACTCGTTCGGTGACTCCGCTGTCTGAGAAGCCTAAACCTCGCCTTGGCGCAAGCGAGTCTATCTCGTCCAAGAAGATTACTGCAGGCGCGGCTATGCGAGCTTTCCTGAAAACTTCTCGTATAGCCTTTTCCGACTCGCCTACCCACTTGGAGAAAACCTCCGGACCCTTGATGGATATGAAGTTAGCTTCGCTTTCAGTGGCGACTGCGCGTGCCAGCAGCGTCTTACCGCAGCCAGGGGGTCCATAGAGGAGTATGCCCTTCGGCGGTTTTATGCCGAGGCGTTTGAAGATTTCCGGGTTTTTCATTGGCCACTCAACCGCTTCCTTCAAGTGCTGTTTCACGTCATCTAGGCCGCCGATGTCATTCCAGTGAACCGTGGACACTTCAATGTAAACTTCACGCATGGCCGTCGGCGTAACTTCTTTGTAAGCGTTAATGAAGTCTTCCATTTTCACTTCCATCTTCTCAAGCACGCTTGGCGGTATACGCTCCTCTTCCAAGTTTATCTGAGGCAGATATCTGCGGAGGGCTTTCATGGCTGTTTCACGGCTTAGCGCAGCCAAGTCGGCGCCTGTGTAGCCATGAGTCATTTCTGCAAGCTTTTTGAGGTCAACGTCCTCGGCTAGGGGCATGCCTCTTGTGTGAATTTGGAGAACTTCGTATCTGCCTTGCTTATCTGGAACGCCTATCTCAATTTCTCTGTCAAATCTTCCAGGCCGCCGCAGCGCCGGGTCAAGGGCGCCGGGCCTGTTAGTGGCGCCTATTACTATAACGTTTCCACGCCCAGATAAGCCGTCCATTAAGGCGAGAAGTTGCGCTACGACGCGTCTTTCAACTTCGCCTGTAACTTCCTCACGTTTAGGCGCAATCGCATCAAGTTCATCAATGAAGATTATGCTTGGCGCGTTCTGTTGGGCTTGCTGGAAGATTTCCCGCAGCCGAGCCTCGGACTCGCCGTAAAATTTGCTCATAATTTCAGGACCGTTTATCGAATAAAAGTTTGCCTCAGACTCATTAGCCACTGCGCGTGCCAGCAGCGTCTTACCGCAGCCAGGAGGCCCGTGGAGCAGAACACCTTTCGGCGGTTCTATTCCTAAGCGCTGAAACAGTTCAGGATGCCGCAGGGGAAGCTCCACCATCTCTCTAACGCGCTGAATTTCCTCGTGGAGTCCGCCGATGTCCTCATAAGTTGTTCTCGGAAGTCCTTTTGCTTCTGGCGCGGGTTCATTGAGAATTGTGAGTCGCGTTTCCGCGGTTACTTTAACTATTCCGTGAGGGCGAGTTTTCGAAACTGTGAAGGGGATTGCATGACCCAGCATCATAACCAGCGTTGTGTCGCCCTCAACAAGCGTCCTCTCCATGAGGCGGTTTTTAACGAAGTTAGTGAAATCGTCATCAACATTTAGCCGCATATCAACTGGCGCAAGTGTGATGCTCAATGCAGTCTTAACTTTCGCCGGCCTTACTATCACATACTCATTTAGAGCTACACCAGCGTTCTTGCGAGTGAAACCGTCAATACGGATTATGTCTCTATTTTGGTCTTCACTGTAGGCTGGCCAAGCTATGGCGCTTGTTGTTCTCTTATTAACAATCTCTATTACATCACCAGCACTTATGCCCAGTTTCTGCATGGTGCGCTGGTCTATACGAGCGATGCCTCTACCAACATCTCTTTGGCGTGCATCGCCTACACGTAATTGAACTTCGCGAACTTCACTCAACTAGAACCCTCCAAGAGCGCTCCAAACATGTTGAAACAGAGGTTTATTCCTATATAAACTTTAAAGCGGATAAAAAAGGTATGATGAAGCTTCTGAACGAGAAAACTTGAGTGCGTCTTACTTTGCAGAAGTGGGCCCCCTCTACTGTTTTCTGCATTGATTGGCTAATAGCCGCCAAATATGAAGGCTCGGGGCTGATGCTTTGGTTGTGTTTAATGGGGTACGTGCGGCATTTTTATTTCGGGCCGCTGATATGTTTTATGTTGCGTGACGAACTTGCTTAAAGATGCATGGACGATTGCCATAGAGACTTTGAGTTGGATGGAGCTGCAGAAGCTGAGCGAACATTTGGCTTTTGCTAGGACGGTTAAGCAGCTGGGCGTAAGCGACCCTAATGCTGTTCGCTACGCTTATGGCTTGGTTATTGAGACTGTTCGGCGCAAAAACCTGATAGATAAATTTGTTAATAGTGTTCTAAAGCCTATGGAAATCAGCGAGTTCTCTATGGGTGTTCAAGCTTTTCTGCGGCTTTACGTTTATCAAACGCGCGTCACTAAAAATTGGGCTAAATTGGATTTGGAAGAAGCAGAAAGCATTGCTCGGCTTGGTCGCGCAATTCTTGGCTGGAAGACTCTGCGTTGTGTGGAGCCGTTTCTTGGTTTTCTGCTCACTCGTGAGATAAATCCTGTTCTCAGCGCCGCCGGCGAAATGGAACGTGTAGGGCTTCAAACCTTTCATCCCACTTGGTTCGTGGAGTACTGTTTTAACCTTTTGGGGAGAGGTGAAGCCACAGCGTTTCTAGAGGGAAATCTAAAGCCTCCGCCTACTTGCATCAGAATAAATACTCTCAAGGCGTCTGAGCAGAAGATTTTGGAATCTCTTGCTGCAGAAGGTGTTAGAGTGGAAAAAATTGAGCCGCTGAAGTATGCCTATAAAGTCATGGGCGCAAAGCGGCCTTTGCGGGAAACAGAAAGCTTCAAAGAAGGCTTGTTCTACATTCAAGACAAGGCAAGCTGTTATGCAGCTGAAGTTGCTGCGCCGCAGCCGGGCATGACTGTTTTAGATGTTTGCGCTGCTCCAGGCGCTAAAACCACCTACCTCGCGCAGCTTATGCAGAATCGAGGCAGCATTTTTTCAGTGGATTATTCCATTCGGCGCATGCAAACTTGGAAAAGAGAAGTTGCAGTGATGGGTGTGGAAATAGCTGAGCCGATTATTGCTGATGTCTGCATGGGTTTGCCTGTTTTATCGAATGCGGATGTTGTGGTTCTGGATCCGCCGTGTACGAGTACGGGTGTTTTCGCAAAGCAGCCTTCAGCTAAATGGAGGCTTACTCCAAAGTCAATCGACAAAATGGCGGATATTCAGTGGCGGATGATTGATAATTGTGCTGGAAATGTGAGGTCTGGTGGTTCTTTAATCTACTCGACTTGTAGCATTACAGTTGAGGAGAATGAGCTTGTCATTGAGCGTTTTTTGAAGCAGCATTCTGATTTCACGTTAGCGGAAATTAAACCTAAACTCGGCATGCCAGGTCTCAGAGGCTTTGACAAGTGTCAGAGGCTTTATCCGCATCTTCATGAAAGTAACGGTTTCTTCATTGCGAAACTTGTGAAGCAATAGAGGGCGTTGAATTACTTGACGCATAGCTGATTAGTTGTTCTAATTATCGCTGATTTTTTTGCGGAAAACGTGGTTTTAATTGGGTTTTTGCTTTTCTAAAACACTGTTAATTGCGTAAATCGTAAAATTATTCAGGAAAACGGAAACATTTAAATAAGTCAGTAGCCAATGTGTAGCGTTTAAGGTGCGGGAAACGAAATGAAATTCAAAGGTTGCTATACAGCAATTATTACTCCCATGACCCATATTGGCGAAGTAGATTACGAAGGACTACGTAGCCTAGTGGAATTCCAAGTGAAAGAGGGCGTTAGTGGCATCCTCGCCGTAGGCACCACAGGCGAAAGCCCAACCCTAGACTGGAATGAGCATAACAAGGTTATTGAGCGTGTGCATGAGTATGCAGGCGAAAAGTGCTTGACCATCGCCGGCACTGGAAGTAACTCCACTCAAGAAGCCATTGAAGCCACAGCACACGCGCAGCACGTGGGTGTAAAATGTGTGCTTTTGGTGGATCCGTATTATAATGGGCCTAGCTCGCTTGAAATACGAAAAGAATACGTAGAGCCCATCGCTAAGCGCTTCCCAGAAGTCCAGATTATCCCATACGTGATTCCGGGAAGAACCGGCACGCAGCTTTTGCCGCAGGATCTCGCCGTACTTCATAAGGAATACCCAAACGTTAGCGCCGTGAAGGAAGCAACGGGCGATTTGGAAAATATGCGCTTAACCAGAAAATTCTGTGGCCCTAGCTTCAGTATACTTTCCGGCGACGATGATAAAACCTATGCTATGATGACTGCGGCTGATATTGCTGCGAGTGGCGTCATCTCCGTCGCAAGTAATGTCGCGCCACGAGCTGTAAATGACATGACAAGTGCTATACTCAGTGGCGACTTAGCCAAAGCGAACAAGCTTGCTCAGGCGTTGCAGCCGCTTTTCGCCATAGTCACCGTGAAGACACAGGAGCAGACGCCCTACGGGCCTGTAACATGCCGAGCGCGGAACCCATTAGCGTGCAAGACGCTGATGAATGTTTTAGGCATGCCTTCTGGGCCATGCAGACGACCACTGGGGAAAATGACTCGTAACGGTTTAGACGTAGTTCTGGCAAGTGCTCGCAAAGTTTACGAGCATAATCCTGAAGTCCTTCAGCCCATAGAAGACTTCTTTGATGTGGACTTGAGCGAGCGCTTGTATAATGAACGTTTCTGGCAGGGATTATACTATGCTTAAGCTATGCGTAGCAGGCGCCGCAGGCAGAATGGGCAATGCCGTTATTCAAGAAGCCCTCGCCAAGGGACATCAGATAACCGGCGCTGTTGAAGCTCAAGGAAACCCCTGCGTCGGTAAGACGCTGCGCGAGCTTGGCGTCTGCAGCTCTGATGTGCGCATCGTAAGCGCAGATAAACTCGCTGAAGCCCTGCGCGAAGCAGATGTTTACGTTACTTTTACAACGCCAGCAGCAGAAATGCAGAATATTCCCGCTGTGGCAGCACTGGGTAAGCGTATAGTTATGGGCACAACGGGCTTCACTGAAGAGCAGAACCGCCAGCTACGCGACACTGTTACAGGCAAGGTTCCTGCTGTTTTCTCGCCGAACTTCAGCGTAGGCGTAAACATACTCTTCAAGCTTGCTCTGTCCCTCAAGGTGTTTCCAAAGGAATACTCTTTCAGCATAAGCGAGATTCACCACACAGGCAAGAAGGACGCGCCAAGCGGCACAGCGAAAAAACTGGCGCAGATAATCGCGGAAACCCGAGGCTACAAAAGAACCGTGTACGGCAGAGAAGGCATAAGCCCACGGCAACCCGACGAGTTGGAGGTAACTGCGCTGCGTGCAGGCGGCGTGCCTGGAATTCACGACCTTATAGTGGCTGGTTCATATGAAATGTTGCGCATCGAGCATGTTGCCTTCTCGCGGAGCGTGTTCGCTCAAGGCGCCGTGTACGCAGCCGAGTGGTTAAGCAAGCAGACGCAGCCCCGAATCTTCAGCATGGAAGACGTTCTCGGACTTTAATAGCTATCGAGGTGGAAGTTTTGAGTAAGAGAGTAGTCATCAAGTTCGGCGGTGCTGACCTCGCAACCGGCGAAAAGGTTCAGCGAGCAGCTAAAATGGTTGCAGAGGCGCCCTACAAGGAAATGGTAGTCGTAGTTTCCGCGATGGGCAAAACAACCGACAACCTTATCGGCACAATCTCGCAGCTGAACGAAATTAGCGATGCTGATTATGCGGAAATCATATCCATGGGAGAACGCACAAGCGCCCGCGTATTCGCCAGCGCGCTAAGAGCTGTAGGCGTCAAGGCGGAAGTTTTTGACCCAGCAGGCGATAACTGGCCGATAATAACTGATTCTAACTTCCGCAATGCCGAACCAGACATTGAGAAAACCACAGGGCTTACACAGAAATTTGTAGCGCCGCTTCTGGGCCGAGTTGTGCCCGTGGTCTGCGGTTTCCTCGGCAAAGACGCGAAAGGAAGAGTTACCACGCTTGGACGCGGCGGAAGCGACACAACTGCCCTGCTGCTTGCCCATTGCCTAAACGCTGATGAAGTGGTGCTTGTTAAGGAGACAAGCGGTGTTCTCTCTGCAGACCCAAAAATAGTTCCCGATGCTAAGCCGCTGAGCAAGCTGGATATTCACGAGATGTTCGACCTTGCGCAGGGAGGCGCGAAAATAGTGAAGCCCGAAGCGCTGAAGTACAAGCTGCCCAGCCAAACGCTTAGGATAGTGGACTTTGCCTCCGGTAGCTTGGCGGAGGGCGGCACAGAAATTACGGGTTTCTTCGCCATCAACTCGGCAGAGATGAATAGTCAAGAAGGCTTGCTGGCTATCAACGTGGTTTGCGATGTTAACACGCGAAACTTGAAAGAGATTTTCCAAGCGCTCAGCCAAAACCCTGTTTACGGCGTTAGCTCAGGAAGAAAGTCAGTCACAGTCTTCACTTCCGACGGTAACGTTCGCGAAGTCATAAACAGGCTTCACCGCATAGAGGGCTTTAAGGCTATAAGCCACAGGGAAAATGTGGCTTTGCTCCAGATAAGCCACCCTGACTTCATCGATTCGCCTGGCGGCGTCGCAAAAATCTCCAATGCGCTTAGCCGCGAAGGCATAAACATAATTGAAATAACCACTAGTAAAGCAACCATTAACGTTTTTATCGAAGAAAACCAACTCAAAAAAGCAAAGGAAGCGATAAGTAATGCCTTCAAAACGTAAAGTAGCTATATTAGCTGCAACAGGAGCCGTTGGACAGCGGTTCATCCAGCTGCTTCAGGGGCATCCGTGGTTCCAGATTGAGGTGCTTGCGGCTTCGGAAAAGTCAGCGGGTAAAAATTACAAGGCCGCGTGCAACTGGCTTATGGAGTCGCCTCTACCCAAGGAAATCGCAGAAATGCCCGTAGTGCACACTGACGTGGAGTCGGTGGAGAAGGCAGGCGACGTAGACCTTGTCTTCTCAGCGTTGCCAGGCGACTTGGCTGGTCCTGTTGAAGAGGAATTCGCCGCATTGTACCCGGTCTTCAGCAAGGCAAGCGCGCACCGAATGGATAAGGATGTTCCGCTTATTATCCCAGAAGTTAATCCTGAGCATACAGCGCTTATTCCAATCCAGAAGAAGCGCCGCGGCTGGAAGGGCTTCATCTCAACCGACCCGAACTGCAGCACAATCCAACTGGCAATGACGCTGAAGCCACTTATGCAATTCGGCCTCAAGCAAGTTGTAGTGTCAACCATGCAGGCGCTCAGCGGCGCAGGGTATCCAGGCGTCGCCTCACTAGACATAATAGACAACGTTATTCCCTTCATTTCTAATGAAGAAGATAAAATGGAATGCGAGCCGCTGAAGATATTGGGCACGTTTGACGGCGAAAAAATATGCCCCGCAGATGTCGTGCTCAGCGCCAGCTGCCACCGCGTCAACGTGAAGGACGGGCATTTAGAGGCTGTTTTCGTGAAGCTTGAAGAAAACCCTGGCATAGAGGAAATTGAAGAAGCTTTCCGCCAGTTTAAGGGCGAGCCGCAAAAGCTGAAACTGCCCTCTGCCCCAGAAAATCCCATTGTGGTTCGGAAAGAGCAGAACAGGCCTCAACCCCGGTATGACCGCGACGAAGGCCGAGGCATGAGCGTCGTCGTCGGCAGAATCAGAAAAGACCCAGTTATGTCTGTTAAATACATGTGTTTGGGCCATAACACCATCCGCGGAGCCGCAGGAGGCGGCATCCTCAGCGCCGAGCTCATGGTAGCAAAGGGCTTATGCTAAACTTGCACGCTGCTTGCGGAAACGTGCAAATCTATAATGGGAGTGCGCCTACAGTGAAGAGCACACAGAAACTTCGGGAACCTTTAGAAAATCGAGAGGGAAGGCTATACTTTGACTGTGTATCAACCAGCGAATTAGCCGCGAAGTTTGACACGCCGCTTTATGTAATCAGTGAAAGCCGCATAAGAGACAACTATAGGCGTCTCCACAAAGCTTTAACCCGTTATTACGGGAAGATTAGGGTTCTCTATGCTGCAAAGGCCAACTCTAACCTCTCGGTGCTGAAAATTTTGGCAACTGAGGGTGCGCATCTTGACGCTGTCAGCCCAGGCGAAGTTTCCATGGCGCTAAAGGCTGGGTTCCCGCCAGAACGAATCCTATTCACCGGAACCAGCGTCAGAAATGACGAACTAAAGTTTCTCGCAGACGCCAAGATAACCGTAAATGTTGACTCCCTATCCCAGTTAGAGCGCTTACTGAAAATTGCAACGCCGGCGGTTTTGTCTGTGCGCGTTAACCCCGAGATAGGCGCAGGCCACCATGACCACTGCATCACCGCTGGCAAAAGCACAAAGTTTGGGCTATGGGAAAACGACGCGTTAGTAGCCTACAGGCAAGCCAGAAAAGCAGGCGTGAAGCGCTTTGGCATACACATGCACATAGGCTCCGGCATCCTCCCCGTTGAACCGTTTGTCCTGGCACTTGAAAAGCTACTGGAGATAGCCAAACGAGTCCGCGACGAACTCGGCGTAAGCTTCGAGTTTGTGGATATGGGCGGCGGGCTTGGAGTGCCCTACAAGCCAGAAGACAAAGAGCTTGACTTGAACGCTTTTGCTGAAAACGTGCTCTCCTTATTCAAGCAAAAAATTGCGGAGTATAATCTTGGCGAGCCGTTCTTCTGCGTGGAGCCTGGGCGCTACCTGGTCTGCGACGCTTGTATCTTACTAACAGCAGTGAACACTGTGAAGACGACTCCGTTCAAGAAGTTTGTCGGCGTCGACGCAGGCTTCAACACGCTAATTAGACCCGCCATGTACGGCTCATACCATCACATTCTGGTTGCGAATAAGCTGGACGCGGAGGACGCTGAAACCTACGATGTTGTTGGGCCTATCTGCGAGTCAGGCGACGTGTTGGCTAAGGACCGGCGGCTGCCGAAGATTCAGGAAGGCGATCTGCTGGCGGTTCTTAACGCCGGCGCATACGGATACGCCATGAGTTCTCAGTATAACGCTAGGCCCCGTGCAGCGGAGGTTCTGGTTAAAAACGGCAAATACGCCTTAGTACGGCGGCGCGAGACTTTGGATGACCTGCTTGCGGCGCAGCAGATGGCTGAGTGGTTGCAATGAAGTTTTGGAAAATGCATGGCTTAGGCAACGACTACATCGTAATCGATAACCGTGATGGAAAAATAGGCGGCGAGAAAGCTGCGGCGTTGGCTAAGGCACTTTGCGAAAGGCGCTTTTCAGTCGGCGCAGATGGGCTTCTGCTGGTTTGCGCCTCAGAAGTGGCTGATGCGAGGATGCGGATTTTCAATGCTGACGGCAGCGAGGCGGAAATGTGCGGCAACGGCATGCGCTGCTTCGCCAAGTACTGCTACGAAAACGGCATCGCCCGAAAAAGCGAGTTAACCGTGGAAACTTTAGCTGGCATAAAAAGGACTTGGCTAACCGTGGAAAACGATGTGGTTACCTCGGTGACGGTTGATATGGGCAAGCCAGTGCTTGAGCGCAGCCGGATTCCCATGCTTGGACAAGGCACATGCATAAACGAAGATTTGCAGGTTAACGGCGGCACATATAAGGTAACTTGCCTCTCAGTTGGAAATCCTCATTGCGTCATATTTGTTGACAACGTGGATGCTTTCCCAGTGCAGCAAATCGGCCCGAAAATCGAGAATCATCATGTTTTCCCGCAGAGAACCAATGTCGAGTTCGCACAAGTCCTAAGCACTAGCGAGGTGAAGGTGCGGGTGTGGGAGCGTGGCTGCGGAGAAACTTTTGCATGCGGCACCGGCGCCTGCGCTACGGTGGTCGCTGGGAACTTGCTCAAAAAACTCGGCAGCAAAGTCCAAGTTCACTTGTTGGGCGGTGACTTGGAAGTGGAATATAATGGCGCCCAATTGTTCTTGCGTGGTCCCGCGGAGAAAGTTTTTGAGGGAACACTGTTTAAGGAGAGCGTGTGAGTAGGCATGTTCGAGGTTGCGGATAGGGTTAAGAGGCTTCCGCCGTATCTGTTCGCTGAAATAGAGAAAACCATCAAGGAAAAGAAGGCTCAAGGCGTAGACCTCATCTCGCTAAGCATTGGCGACCCAGACCTTCCGCCGCCGCCTTTCATTATTTCGGCACTTAAAGAGGAAGCAGCAAACCCGAAGAATCATAACTACTCCTTCAGCCAAGGTGAACCAGAATTTCGCGAAGCCGTTGCGGCATGGTACAATAAGAGATTCCGCGTTGACGTGGACAAAGATGAGGTCGTTGCGCTTTTAGGCTCGAAAGAGGGCTTAGCCAACATCGCCAGGGCATTCGTTAACCCTGGAGACCATGTTCTTGTGCCTGACCCAGCTTATCCCGTTTACGCCAACGGCAGCACCATACTAAACGACGGCGTTCCCGTGCCACTGCCTCTGCTGGAGGAAAACGGCTTCAAACCCGATTTCGAAGCGGTGCATCCGGAAAAAGTGAAAATGATGTTTCTGAATTACCCAAACAACCCGACAAGCGCAACAGTGGATAAGAAGTTCCTGCAGCATGCTGTGGAGTTTGCACGGGAGAACAACATAATCCTCTGCTACGATAACGCTTATTCAGAGATAACCTTCGACGGATATACGGCGCCCAGCATCCTCGAAATCGACGGCGCCATGGACGTGGCAATCGAGTTTCACTCCTGCTCCAAAACTTTCAGCATGACAGGCGACCGCATAGCATTCGCGGTAGGCAACAAGCAGCTTATCAGCGGGCTCGCGCAGGTTAAGTCGCAAATAGACTCTGGACCGCCCGTTTACATACAAAAAGTGGCTGTTAAAGCCTTAGAAAGCTACAAGGGCCGCGAGCAACCAGACTTTCTAAAGGAAAACAACAAGATTTACGCTGAAAGACGCGACGTGCTGGTCAACCAGCTTCGTGCCATGGGCTTCAAGTGCGATAAGCCTAAAGCCACATTTTACGTTTGGCTAAACTGCCAATCCAACTCCATTGAGTTCACAACTAAACTGCTCAGCGTAGGCGTGGCAGTTACGCCCGGCATAGGCTTCGGCGCTCATGGCGAAAACTACGTACGCTTCTCTCTAACACAGCCGAAAGAGCGCATAATTGAGGCTACCAAAAGAATGGCGGCGCTTTTCAAGTGCAAATAAACGCGATGGCTGTAAGCTTATATACAGTCGACAGCGCATGCTAGTCGCATGGGCACAGGCAAAATAGGCTTTCAAGCGTCTTTAGCCACAGATGTTCTCGAGGCAGGCAGATGTGTAGGCTGCGGTGCATGCGTCGCCGTTTGCTCCTACATTTGCCTCCAACTTGCACAGGAAAAACCTGTCTTAGTGAAAGAGTGCCAATCATGTGGCCTTTGCGCGCAGGCCTGCCCCCGCTACGGTTTTTCTCATGTGGCGCTTGAAAATTTCGTTTTTGGAAGAAGCCGAAAACCAGACGAGCCATTTGGCGTCTACCTCAGACTGGCGATTGCACAAGCAACAGACGGGCGAATACTGCAGACTTGCCAAGACGGCGGCGTTGCCACGGCGCTGCTGGCTTACGCGCTTAAAACTGGCCAGATAAGTGGCGCCATTGCTGTAGCATCAAGCACTGAAAAGCCGTTTTATCCCAGACCCATGTTGGCGTCTACCTTTGAAGAAGTTTTAGGATGCGCTGGCTCAAAGTACGTGTGCTCGCCTAATATGCTGCTTTTAGCTGACGTATGCAAGCAGAAAAATGCGCAGATCGCCTTTGTTGGAACGCCATGTCAAATTCAGGCTATCAGAAAGATGCAGGCTGCGGGATTAACGAGGCAGACAGGCTGCCTAAGCTTTCTGGTTGGGCTATTATGTTCTGGATGTTTCACGTATGAAGGTTTGATGGAAACATACATTCATCGAGAGAAAGGCATGGACTTAAGGGGAATAAAGAAGATTAACGTTAAAGGAAAACTGCTGCTAACAACGGCCGCAGGAGTCATCGGCTTCCCCATAGCGGAAATACGGCAATTTCAACAGAAAAGCTGCGGCGCCTGCGGAGACTTCAGCGCTGAGCTTGCGGACATTTCTGTTGGCGGCTTAGGCTTAGACGGCTGGACTCTCGTGATAATTCGCACTCAGAAAGGCGAGGAGATGTTTTCAGGCGCGGAGAAAGCTGGGTTTCTGCGTGTTAAAGCCTTAGACACCGGCGATAAGGCATTAGATTTGCTGGTTAAGCTCTCGGAGAAAAAGAGAAAAAACGTTGCAGCTGAAAAAGTGGAAGGTTGAAGCCGCCTTATTTTGCGGCTTTAGCAAGTTTCTTCAGTATCGAGCTTTTGCCTATCTCATAAGCCGCCGCATAGTCGAAGAGTCCCTGAGGCTCAAGCGTTGCACGCGTAATCATTTCCTTTTCAATTTTGATTTTCAACTTGCCAATTGCCAAGGCGCCTATCCCGTAGAGTCCCGGTTTAAGCTCTTTGCCATCGTCGTTTGAGCCTAAGCCTTCAACACCAAGCGGCTTGATGGCATTGATGTCTGCGACTATTTTGCATTTTGACGCCTTATCCAAATCTGCCCTGGAGAGCAGCTGAACGCCGCCTGCACCTGCTGCGAGTATGATTTCAGCGTTTTTCACGGCTGCGGCTGTCTGTTCAGGACTTGCCACTTCGACAACTTTAACTCGTTCTGCGCCGACTTCCTTGTTGATTTTATCCGCAACCGCTTGACCCTTTGCCATCGAGCGACTGGAAATGGTCACATTAGCTTTTTCCGAAGCGTAGATTCTGGCTGCTGTCTGACCAACTGGGCCTGTGCCAGCAAGCACCGTTACGTTTTTGCCTCCCAAGTCTCCGAAGCCCTTCTCAAGTGATAAGCCAAGCGTTTTCGCCACTGCGGCCGCTGCGGTTGAGTAGCCGCCTCTTGGATCCACGATTATCGAGTTCCCCCAGGGCGCGGCTTTCATGCATTTCAATGTTGCCTCAACAACTTTGTTGACCATGTCGAAGTTGCTGCCGTTGATGAATATTTTAGTGTGCTTCGCTCCTTCAGGTCCACGTGGAAACAGCAGGTCATAGACTATTTTCGGCGCGTCTTCGTCGGTGACGTTTTCGTACTTGAATATCATTGCGTCTGGAAAGGCGTCCAGAGCCACAAGCATGTCGAACGGGCTGCAGTACTTGTCAGTGTCCAGAAAAACGAAAACTTTTTTGAAAGCTGGTTGCTCAGTCAAACTTTTTCACCATAGCTGTGTTTGAATGCGGTTTAGCAATTTAAGAATTATCACAAGCCTACACGATTTTAAATCTCCAAAACACTCTGACTGCCCAATTTACCCTTTTCTCTTAAGAGTGCGCCTAAGGCGAAGCGCGCCGGGCGGGAGTAATTATTTGCGAAAGAATTTTATTCCCATCATGAGATTCCAATGTATGCCTCCATACCGTTTCCAGAAAATTAAGACGAAAGCCGTTGCAGCCGCCAGCCTACTCGGCGCCTTGGCCACTTTATGGGAAATCATACCAGGACCACCCTTCGACATTCCATTTCCAATTTACCCCAAAATCTCCTGGGACCTCACAGGTGTACCCATAATGGTCAGCGTCCTCTTTTACGGGCCAATAGCCGGCATCTACACAAGCCTGATTGGCTGCTCAATAATTTTCTTGAGAGGCAACGTGCCCGGCGGCGTCTTCAAGTTGCTTGCCGAGCTAGCCACACTCTTAGGCTTTGCCTTGCTAAAGAGAAATATTGTTTGGAAATCCGTTCTTGCTATTGCATCGCGCGTTGTTGTCATGACAGTGGCTAATTACTATCTGCTGCAACTGTTCTATAGGATACCTGAACCGGTCGTGGTTGGCTTGCTTGCTCCAATCGCCCTCTTCAACGTAACACAGGCCTTAATCAACATAATTCCAGCATACATCGTCTATTCGCGGATAGCAAAAGCTCGGAAACAGAACGGCGAAGTAGCCGAGCTGCATTAACAGGGCAAAATGGGCCTTTTTCCCAAAAATTTTGTTGCTACCACAGTTATTTTTTTAATTTCGCTGCCCTTTTGCTACAAATAAGCTGTTGATGCTACCGTAACCGTTTAATAATGTGAGCACAGACTTGTTCCTATAACCATTCGAAGTGAATGTGGTATGTCGTTATCTGAGAATTTAGAAAAACTTTCAAACGCTTACGGTGTAACCGGCCGAGAAGATGAAGTCCGCAATTTGCTGATTAAGCTGATGAAGCCTTACGTAGATGAAGTCGTCGTGGATAAGCTGGAAAATGTTATTGGCATAAAAAAGGGAAAGAAGTCCTCGCCGAAAGTAATGCTTGCAGCGCACATGGATGAAATAGGCTTAATGGTGAAAACAATAACCAAAGAGGGCTTCCTGCAGTTCGTGAAAATGGGCGGCATAGACGACCGCATACTGCTGGCACAAAAAGTGCTGGTGTGCACTAAAAAGGGCGCGTTACATGGTATAATAGGCTCCAAGCCGCCTCACATACAAAAAGAAGAAGAACGCAAAAAAATCGTCAATTACGACGAGCTTTTCATTGATATAGGCGCGGGAAGCCGTGAAGACGCCGAAGCGAAAGGAGTGAAAATAGGTGATCCCGTGGTCTTCGATGTGAAGTACGCGAAGATAAGCGATGACGTAGTAATTGGCAAGGCTTTTGATGACCGCGTGGGCTGCGCCATAATGCTTGAAATCCTGAAAATATTGCAGCAAACCGATTGCACAGTATACGCCGTCGGCACAGTGCAAGAGGAAGTGGGCTTAAGAGGCGCGACAACATCTGCCTTCGGCATCGACCCCGACGTTGGCATAGCCCTAGATGTAACTGTGGCCGGCGATGTGCCTGGCGTGAAGGAGTTCGAGTCAAACATGAAAATGGGCAAAGGACCCGCGCTGACAGTTGCAGACGCCGGCTTGATTACACACCCAAAAATCCTGCGCTTGCTTCTTGACGTGGCTGAAGAGAACAAAATTGCCTATCAGCTTGAGACTGGCTTGCCAGGTACAACAGATGCAGCGCGCATATCCCTTACGAGGCAGGGTGTTCCAAGCGGCACCGTGTCGGTGGCTACGCGTTACATTCATAGCCCAACGGGCATGCTAAGCTTGAAGGACGCGGAGAACGCGGCGAAACTGGTGGCAGCGGCGATTCAGAAAATCCAAAAGCAATTCTAACCCTCTTAGATGACAAGTGGCGCCTCAGGCAGATGCGAAATTGTTTTTAGTTTTCTCACTCATTTTTATTGAAGGCGCTTGGTCATGGATAAGAAATTCGAGTTTCTGGAGCACACCGCCGACGTCTACATCGCCGCATACGGCAGCACCATGGAGGAAGCTTACGAAAACGCTGCACTTGCAATGTTCGAGGTTATGACTGACACGGAGAAAGTTGCGCCTGCGATTGAGGAGACCGTAGAAGTTGAAGCTGAAGACGAATACGCGCTACTCTACAGCTGGCTTGAAACATTGCTTGTAAAGTTTGAAACCCAGGGCATGCTTTACTCAGAATTTAAAATTGCAAGCATACAGGAAACGCCTATGGGCTTCAAAATTAAGGCGACAGTGTGGGGAGAAAAATTCCAGCCTGAGAAGCACACGCAGAAAGTAGCCGTAAAAGCCGTAACGTATCATCGCATGATGGTTATTAAGGAAATAGAGAAAGTTACGCTGGAATTTATCCTCGACATCTAAGCCAGTTTCAGCTTGCCCAAGTCCCTTAAGATGGCATCTACAACTTTTTCCGGCGGCATGTCTAAGGCGTCGCAGCGGGCCACGACAAAAGGCACCTTAAGCTTTTCAAAGAACTGCAAAATCGGCTTGGTTTGTTCCTCGTAAATCTGGATTCGATTCTTTATAACTTCAGGCGTGTCATCTGAGCGCTGATATAATGGACCGCCGCATTTATCGCAGACATTCTCCACTTTTGGCTTCAAGAAGCGTATGTTGTAGACCGCACCGCAGTTCTTGCATATGCGCCGCGTGGACAAGCGCTCAATTATTATCCAGTCAGGAACCATCAGCAGGATGATGACATCTATTTTGGCAATGCCGCCTAGAATCTTTGCCTGCTCCAGCGTTCGCGGATAGCCGTCCAAAATGAAGCCCTTCCCTTTAGGAATCTTGGCTAAGCGATGCTTCAAGACGTCTACGACGATTTCGTCAGGCACCAGCAGGCCTTTCTCCACGTAACCCTTAACCTTCCTTCCAAGCGCAGTGTCTTCCTTCATGATTTCTCTGAAAATGTCACCCATCGCGATGACGTCGACGCCAAGCTTCGCCTGCAGTCTTGACGCGTAAGTTCCCTTTCCAGAACCTGGCGCGCCGAATATTATGGCGTTCACTTTATCTTCTCCCCCGATTTTCTTGGCTTCTTAGAGGCGCAAAGTGTGTAATTAAAATTTCCATATCTTTTCTCCAAAAAGCAAAGAATCATAAGAAAATGTTTACGGCCAAATAACTATTTTTCTCCTTTAAACAAGGGGGGTATAGCAAAATAGTTGCGCATAAAGACCATAACGCAAAAATCTGTTAAGTACAGCTTTATTACTTTAAGTAGAGACTAAACTTCTTGCACCGTAGGATGCAGAATGAACAGAAAAAGAAAGTGCCTCTTAGCCGTCAGCATACTCCTTCTTGTGACAGCGTTAGTTTTACTTGCGTTTTTCTCAGGAAACCGTGCCAACGAAAGTGCTAATCTTAAATTAGCCCATGTAGCCTGCCTTGGCGACAGCATCACCGAATCCAGCGGTTACCCAGAGTATCTGCAAGCGTTGCTTGGCGCGAATTCCGTTGTAGGCAACTTCGGCGTCAGCGGAGCCACGGTAAGCTTCAACAGTTATAAGCCATACTATTTTGAAGCGGCATTTGAGAGAGCTAAGCGTTTCGAGCCCACAACTGTGATTATAATGCTTGGAACAAACGATGCCCGCACAGACTATTACCAGCAAATAGACAATTTCGTAACTGATTACACGAGAATAATAAACAGCCTCCAAGCGCTAAGTAGTAAACCGCAAATTTTTCTGGTGAAACCTCCTCCAATCTTCAACAATGCATATGATTTGAACGGCACCAGTTTCGTGGAAGGAGTGCTTTCCCGCATAGAACAAGTCGCAAAAACCCTTGGCTTACCTGTCATCGATGTTTATACACCATTGGCCAATCATCCGGAATATTTCCCAGACGGAGTTCACCCCAATACTGAAGGCGCGCAAATAATCGCTAATACAGTCTATAACGCCATCACTTCTACTCAGCCATAAGCGCCATCATCATATTTCAGCCTATCATCTTCTTTAAGAGCGGCACTTTCCGCATCAACAGGATTAAGCCAAGCGTGATGAAAAGCGTTAGCGCAGTGATTAATGGAATCTCAATAATCGGGTGTAGTGTCGTATAACTTAATGTGAAGCCGAAGAAGCCTCTTTCAAATGACTCTAAAATTATCACATGCAACATGAAAATAGGCAAAGTGTTCCTGCTTATCGCTTGCACAATGCGGCTTGCAGTCGCGTGGTTGCTTCCCGGCCAGTCTCGATGGAACCTTAATAGAATCAAGAACAGCGCAATTGAGCCTATGATTACGTTTGCTGTTAGGTAATCAAAAAAGAAGTTGTTTTGGTGCATGGCGCTTAACGGGTAATTCATTAGCCAAGTGCCAAATATCGTCCAAACGAAACTTATGATTAATAAAGCGTATAAAATTGCAGACTGCACTTTTACTCTCTTCAAGTATGAACCTAAAATAAAGTAGCCTTCCCAACCGCTGATTACGAAGGCGATGGGGTTTACAGTGTGGCCAGTAGCCAATTCCATAAGCGGCACAAAGGCGACGCTGATAAACCACAGCAGACATAGGTACCGAATAACCCGGAAATCGCCATGGGCTATTATCACCCTCAAAATTGGAGTAATCAAGTAAATGCCCACTATGAGGTAGATGAACCAGAAATGGTAGTACGCGCCGCCAAACAAGCTGTAAAGTATGCCCTTTTCAATGTTATCCCATGTTACTGGTGTTTGGCTGACGAAAAAAGCCCATGCAAGATAAACTGCACTCCAGAAAACAATAGGCAATCCAATACGGCGTAATCTTTTCCTGAGGAATACTCTTATGGGCTCGTTGAGTTTTGTGCGCTTAAGCAGCAATGCTCCGCTTAGCATGACAAACAACGGAACACACGGCAATGCTATGCTCTTGTAAACAACTGCGGTCCACCAATATGACTCTGGCACGGAAGATGCTTTTAACGGTGTATTTGCTGCGTGAAGCAGTATAACTAGCGTGATTGCCAAGGTGCGAATAAGGTTATCTGGAATAATGCTTCTCTCACTTGCATCCAAACTATTCTTTTCCAATCAAAGACAACCTTAGGCTAATTACGGAATACCCTAATGTCAGCCATATTTAAAAAAACTTTACAATAAAAATACGTCAGATCCATTTCGTGGTTACGCAATCGTAAGCATATTAACGAGTGGAATAATGCATGTATTACGCAGGCCGGCATCACGGTTAGCAACAACTGTTGCTCTTGCTTTAGCGTGAAAGGGTCAAAACCGTTTTATATTCAGCTTCTACTTCTTGTTTGGAGGCAAAAATTATGGGTGAAGCAGAAGGGCGTCCGCCACCAGAGAAAGTTCCTCTTGAAAAAGTAAGCGATTGCGTATGGCGCATTCCAAAATACCGGTCGGGAATGCGTGTGCCAGGCATGGTTTTCGCAAATGAAAGCCTTCTAGAGAAGATGGAGACTGACAGGACTCTTTGGCAGTGCGCTAATGTTGCACATTTGCCCGGCATCTACAAGTACTCTGTGACTTTGCCTGATGGGCATGAGGGTTACGGTTTTCCTATAGGCGGTGTAGCTGCAACAGATTATGAGGAAGGCGTAATCAGCCCAGGCGGCGTTGGCTACGACATCAACTGCGGCGTCCGCTTAATCACAACAAACCTTTCCGAGAAAGAGTTGCGGCCGAAGCTTGGTCAACTTGCAAGCGCCATCTTCGAGAATGTTCCTTGCGGGCTTGGGAGCCGCCGAAAAGATTTCAAAATAACGCCCAGCGACCTTGATAGGCTGGTAGTTGAAGGCGTGCAGTGGGTAATCAGCAAGGGCTTAGGCTGGCCTGATGATGCAAAGCACTGTGAAGAACGCGGCTGCATGAAAAACGCGGATCCCGACAAGGTTTCAACAACTGCGAAAAGTCGCGGGCTAACGCAAATAGGCACGTTGGGCTCAGGAAACCATTTCTTGGAGATTCAGAAAGTTGATAAAATTTACAATCCGAGAACGGCAAAGGTATTCGGCATCGAGCAGGAAGGTCAAGTTACAGTGATGATCCATTGTGGTTCGCGCGGTTACGGGCATCAAGTATGCTCTGACTACCTACGTGTTATGGAACGCGCAGTGCAGAAGTACAAGATAGCCCTTCCAGACCGCGAGTTGGCATGCGCGCCCGGCAAAAGCAGAGAAGCCGAAGATTATTTTCAAGCGATGGCTTGCGCGGTTAACTACGCCTTCGCGAACAGGCAAGCGATAATGCACTGGGTCAGGCAGAGTTTCCAGCAGGTTTTCCACTCTGATCCAGAAAAGTTCGGGTTGAAACTTGTCTATGACGTAGCACATAACATCGCAAAAGTGGAGACTCATCAAGTTGACGGCGGCCAGAAGAAGGTTTGGGTACACCGTAAAGGCGCCACACGGGCGTTTCCAGCTGGGCACGCGGATGTGCCGCAGGATTATCGCAGCGAGGGGCAGCCGGTGCTTATTCCGGGCAGCATGGGAACAAGCTCATGGGTTCTGGTGGGCACTGAGAAGGCTATGGATTTAACTTTTGGCTCCACAGCACATGGCGCGGGCAGGCTGCTAAGCCGTTCAGCGGCTAAGCGAAAATACTGGGGCGGCGACGTGAGAACTGCGTTGGAGAAAAGCGGCATAGTTGTCAGAGCAGCAAGCCCCGCGGTTCTAGCTGAAGAAGTCGATGCTGCGTATAAAAATGTGGATGTCGTTGCGGAAGTCAGCCACCAAGTTGGCATTGCCACGAAGGTTGCAAGGCTCGTGCCCATAGCAGTTGTGAAAGGTTAAAAGTGAAGATTTTTATCTCAAGCGCCCCTTTTATTATCTTTCAAGATTTTCTGTGTGGTTAAAATTGGTTAAAGATGAATGCGGAATATGTGGCAGGGTTCTCAGCGTTGCTTACATGCGAAAATGCCAAAGGTGCAAGCGGCTCTTTTGCCGAGATTGCATGGTGCCCGACGTCGCCACCGGAGACCCAACCATGCTGCTCTGCTTACACTGTGCGAGACGCGTGGCTTCGCCGCCTTCACGGTCTAAGTATGGCGGGCTTACGTCGCATTTGAAGTTCCGCGGCGCCTTTACTAGGCTCGTGAAGCTTTCTTTTGCCCGAATAGACGGTTTGATTGGCAGTAATCTGCCGATGAGCGCATATAGAGATGAGGCTTGGTGGTGCAATTCGCCGTCGAGCGCTCATGCGCGGGCTTGGTTGGATGCAGGTTGGGAGGTGCAGGAAGTGAACTTGCAGGAGGGTTACGTGGTCTTCAAGAAAGTCCGCGAAGTGCCCGCGAAAAAGCTCAAGCGTGCTAAAGGAGACGAGGTTAAACCCTTCACTCCTGTTCCTGTTCACGCGCCAAAGCGTAAGCCGCCGTCAAAGACGAAAGTATCAAAGCTTTACGCGCGAATTAAGAATCTGGAGCGCCAGCGTGCGGCAAGCCGTAGCATTCGCGGTTTCAAGCCACGCCCACCGCATGAGAAGCAGCTTTTCAAGCCTGATGAAAAACCCCAATAAGCTGTTGAGGCATAAAATGCGGCAAAGGCGTCGCGTATGGGCGAGTATGTCGTTAGCTTGGAGATGACTGAAGCCTACGCGCATTTGAGGGCTATTCTGCTCAGGAAGGGTTGCAAGATAATTGCTGAGGAACCGCCGACGTCTATTTATGTCCAGCATGGTTCGCTGTGGGGGATTTCACCTGAAACCGCCAAGAAAACCCTGTGCTACCACCTTTCTCAATCTGATTCTGGAACCTGCATCTCTTATTCTTCCTCGTTGTCTTCTGACTGGAAGAATCTAACGGTAATTGGCAGTGCGCTTGCAGTTATTATGATGGCTTTTTGCTGGTGGATCTCCGTGGATTTGGAGGTGTCCATTGCAGCGCAGATGCCTAGTTACTGGAGCTGGATAGCCACCGTAGATGGCCATGTAGATTATCAAGCATTGCAAATGTTTTTGGATTTGGTGCGGGTGCTTGCCGTTTTTCTGGTGATTGTAATAGCGCTGGAGGTGGTGATTGCTGTTTATGTGCATTTGCGGATAGACGTTTTTGCGGAAGAAAATTTGAGGGCGCTTTGATGGAGAAGCTTAAAATAGGCTTTTTTTATGAAACTAATGTTTGGCGGTCGTCGTCTAGTTGGTTTAGGACACAAGCCTTCCAAGCTTGCGATCCCGGGTTCGAATCCCGGCGACCGCACCATCCGAATTTTTGGTGTGAACTTTTTGCTGCGGATGTGGTTTTGGTTTGATGCCGCGATTTTTAGGCTTTTTTCCAATCTTGTTTCGTTTGTGTGTGTTTTTGTTCGGAATGTATTTTGGATTCTAATGTTGAAGATGTAGAGTTGTTTTTTAGTTTCAAGCATTAAACCAAATATTGAATCTTGCGACAGAATATATTTATAAGGAGAAGCTGAATGTAACGTTAAAGGTGAGAAAAAACAATGCACAAACTATTGAAGAATCGTTGGGCTCTGAGTACAGTCGTAACCACGCTGATCATCCTTGTAATCTCAGTGCTACTCGCAAGCGTCGTCACCTACTTCGCAATAAACGTCGTCAGCACCCGTGTGCAAGAAGAAAGCCTACACCTAACCAAACAACACATATGGCACAACTCAACCGCAATTCCAGGAGACCCCTCATACTCCTTAGCCTCGCTGATGGTCATCAACACAGGCGGTCGAGACATCGTAATTGACAAACTCGCCGTTAGAGGCCAAGAATGCGCATGGAACGACACAACAACCGACAACAAAAAATTTGTGCTCTTCTCCATAACAAATGAACCTGTACCTGAAGACATGCCATACGTGGCCAATTTCAGCTACACAACTACAAACACTGTCACAATTGGCACTGGTCAACATACCTTCACAGTTGCTTCTAATGACCTAGTTCTTCCCTCAGGCTACACCATGCTCATCTACATAGTCAATCCAGACAGCATAACCATAAACGACATTGGCTTAACCGTTAGCATAACGCTCTACACAGCCCAAGCGATGTATTACAGAGAAGCCAACGTGCAAGCAGTAACGGACTCTTCCACGTAAATCTTTTTTTTAAGCGCTTTTTATAAATAATCCCTCTCTTTCTTTCTGCGAATTCTATCTCGTGTGTAGCTCTGTTCTACACACAAATTTACTTATCCAAAATTGGCGTTACTTGTGCTCAGGCGAATAAAAATGAAGAACATATTGAAGAATCGTTGGGCTCTGAGTACAGTCGTAACCACGCTGATCATCCTCGTTGTTTCAGTGCTACTCGCTGGAGTCGTCACCTACTTTGCTATCAACGTCACGAGCACGCGTGTGCAAGAAGAAAGCCTACACCTAACAAAGCAGCATGTCTGGTACGCAGCAAATGGCACAAGTTACTCTTCTGAAGCAGCTATCATGATCATAAATACTGGAGGCCGCGATGTTGTCATCGATAAACTAACTGTTAGAGGCCAGGAGATATCATGGAGCAATGTTTTCTATAACGTCACCACAGACTCGGTATCCGCTGATTTGACATTTAACACAACCTTAGTTGATGGCGGAGAAATAACCATCGGCACTACTGATTACATATTCGAGCAGGCAAGTACCGATCTTACGCTTGAATCAGGCAAAACTATGATAATTTACATCGCTAGCCCCGACAGCATTACTGTCAACGACATTGGTTTAACCGTTGCAATAACCGTCTTCACGTCACAAGCCATGTACTATAAAGAGACCAACGTAGAAGCCTCTTAAGAAAAAATTTAAGCAAAACCCTACCCCCCCAACATTTCCTTTTTTCTTTTTGAAGAAAACAAATACATGTTCTACATAAGGCGCGCTCTAATTTTACCTTTAAATTATGTGTATCTGTTTTTACACACAAATGGCTTAATCCGTTTTTAGCGCACAACTATTGGAGAGGCAGGTGACATGCTCAAAATCTTCAAGCGCAAGTTTCTCCCATCAAGAAGCGCGCTAAGTATCCCAGTCACTTTTTTAACATTATTCGTTGCTATGCTGGGTGTAATTTCTGTCACCTACTACTTTGCGATCGAGCAGGTCAATTCGCGTAGCGGCATGTTGAAAATAGCCACTGCGAGACAGGACATGTTGGCTCTAAATGAAAATATACTGCAGTTAATCGGGCTTCCAGTATCAGCGCGGACATTTGAGATCAGCGATTCAGGAGGCAGAATAAACGTTCAACCCGACTCAAACATCTTAACTCTAAGCGTCAATGACGGCGGAGAGATCGCAGACACAATTTTCAATGAGACAGTAGGGCAAATAATCTATGAATTGCCGTTTTCTGAAACCGCTGACACCGGCGTTTTCCTGAAAGGCGACAGCAGAACAATAGTCAGCCAAAGCGGCGCCACAATAACCCAACTATTTATTGCAAGAGGTGATCAGAATGCAGAAATCCTGCTGCGCTATCGCCCCAAAGTTTCCTATGTTGCCGCAGGCGTGGAAAACGGCAGGGCGGTCAACAACATACGCATATACACAGTCAACCTGAACACATCTGAGTCAATTGCGCTGTACGGTAAAGTTCCTCTTCGAATGGCATGCTCATCAACTGAAGTAGCATCATTCACGTATGAGCTTTCCTATGGGCCAGAAACTTTGACTGTAACCTCAATTCTCGGCGGCTCAAGCGGCAGTGTTAACATCCCAATTATAAGCACTCCCAGCGGCGCAATCATAAACATCGAACTTGTCACCTGCAATATAACAATCCAAAGGTGGATAAGATAAGACATGCCGTCCATAGTTCCAAGCTACATTTACACCTTGTTTGCAACAATCATCGTTGGCGCCTTAATCATCGGCGCATGCAGCCTTTCAGCCATGAACATTCGCGCCGAAGCCGAAGAGCAGCAGTTGCTCAATTTGGCAAGATATGTTTCGACAGAAAGCTTAGCGCTGGTTACATGCACAAAAAGAAATAATGCAACGGCGCAGCTCTCGCTTAATGTCCCCACCTTCATAGGAGAAAAAAGCTACTGGATTAAAATCGCGAATGACTCTGCAACAGCATGGGTTGAAGTAGGCTTCGGCACAAGCATCCAGCAGGGCCAATATGTAGTGCATATTCCCGCAGAGGTTTCTGCTTCAGGCGCCTACGTAAGCGGCTCAGGCCCAGCCGTGCTGGAATGCCGCGTGGAGGCAGACGCCGTGTATCTAACGCTTATTGGAGGATCATAAATATTGTTTGGAAAGAAAAAGAAGGAAGAAGAGGAAGAAAAACCGAAAATTCAAGATGAAGAATTGCTCGGGTACCTGGGAATCCAGGGTGCGCGTATACCTGAAGGCTACGTACAGATAGAAAGTTATCCGCTTAAGCCGCCTTTTGCATACGCATGGATATTCCAAGAAGAAACGGAAGGCAGCTTCTTCTATGTTGTTGATGAGCTTGCCATGACTATAGAGGAGCGTGAGGCGTACAAGCGGTTAAAGAACATTTTAGAATACGAGTTGAAAGCGCCACGCGCAGATGAAACCCTCGCTGACTCCTTCAAGAGGCAATTGCCCAGTATAATGGATGAGCACGCAAAGGCCTTAGCGGAGATCGACCAAATAGGCTTAAAGAAAATCCTTTATTATATAGAAAGGGACCTCGTCGGTTATGGCAAGATAGACCCATTAATATGCGATCATTATATTGAGGACATAAGCTGTTTAGGCGTAAACAAACCCGTCTACCTATGGCATAGAAAATACGAAAGCATGCGAACAAACATAATCTTCAGCTCTGAAGAGGAACTTGACGATTTCGTGGCTCGATTGGTTCACCGGGAAGGAAAGCACGTCAGCATCGCGCATCCCATTGTGGACATAACCCTTCCGGGGAAGCACAGGCTTGCGGTAGCCTATGGGAAAGAAACTACACCTGCAGGGACAAGCTTCACCATTAGAAAGTTCAGAGAAGACCCGATTACCATTGTAGATCTAATAATGAACGAAACCATCAATGAAACAATAGGCGCCTACTTGTGGTTGCTGATGGAAAATAAAATGTCAATGATGATAGTCGGCGCAACAGGCGCAGGCAAAACCACAGCGCTTAACGCCATCGCTTGTCTTGCACGACCTGACTTTAAGATAATCTCCGTCGAGGAAGTAGCCGAGATTAACCTGCCTCAGGAAAACTGGGTTTCAACCATTGCACGTCCCGGCTTCGGCGGCGAGAGTGAAGGTGAAGTATCGCTTTATGACCTTATCAAATCAGCGGTACGACATCGTCCAACGTTAATTCTTGTAGGCGAGGTTAGAGGTGAAGAAGCCTATGTACTATTTCAAGCTTTAGCTACAGGTCACGGTGGACTCTGCACGCTGCACGCCGAGGATGTGGAAGCAGCAATTACGCGGTTAACTCAGCCGCCAATGAACATCCCACGGGGAATAATACCGCTGATGAACTGCGTGATTGTTGTTAAACAGGTGAAGATGCCAACTTTTGTGTCATTGAACCGCAAGATGTCCAGCAGCCGGCGCTTCATTAGAATTTCAGAAATAGACTCTACCTGCGCTATTAATGACGTGTTCACGTGGAATCCATCAACTGACACGTTCCAGCAGAATCTCGAAAAAAGTTATTTACTAAATAAAATAGCAAAGAACCTAGAGATACCCTTTAGCGTTGTTGCTCAGGAATTGGAGCGGCGAAAGAAAATACTGCTTATGCTGGTTGAAAAGGGACTTCGGGACTTCAGAAGCGTACACAAAGCATTGAACAGTTCTGTTAACACGTTAGATTTAGATAAAACAGTTGGGTAGCGAATGATGACGGCTCAATCTTCCAGCAGCTTCGTTGGCAAGATTAAAGGATTCCTGCGGAAAATTGCGAGTGAAGAAAAAGATAAAATCGAGCGTGAGTTGCCTTTCGTAGTTATGATATTCACTCTTTTGGCTGCAAGCGGTGTTTCACCCTATGACAGCTGGAAAAAAGTGCGGAAAATGAACTTTTTCCCCATGTTCCAGAAAGAAGCAGAAGAAATAATTCGGCAAGTAGAGGTTTTAGGAAAAGGCTTGCTGCCAGCTATGGCTCAGAGAGCTGAAAGTACAAACTCGAAACTTTACAGGAACTTCATAAGCGGCTTTGCGGCGTCAATAAGAAGTGGTGGAAAAACAGTTGATTACATGAAAAGTGAATTGCGCGCCATTTTCGAGCTCAGACATAATTCAATGTCCCGTTCAGTCGAGAGAATAGCAACTTTGGTTGAGGCTTACACGGTGATGCTTATCGTTGTGCTGTGTGCCTATATTCTTTTCGTCGTTTTTTCTTCGACCAATACGCTGGAGCTGCTAACTAACACGTCAATAACTATTTCCCCTTTAATGTCCTACATAGTGGCTTTTGTGCTTATGCCCGTAATATCGTTGTTCTTCATACTTATCGCGCATAATATGCAGCAAAGCTCCTTTGAAAGCCTGCAGGACTTGTACAAAAAAGCAGCTATCATCTTCATGGCTACTGGCATAGCTCTCTCACTGTTTATCTTGCTTCCGTCGTTAGCTGAGCTGATAAAGCCAGTGGGGTTACCTGAAATTGTAACGGCGGGTTTGGTGTCTGCTTCAGCAATTCCAGCTGTTCAATATTGGCGTATTGCGAAAATGAACTATGACGCTGAAGACGCTGTTCCCAGCCTTGTTAGAGAAATCACCGAAGCCAGAAAAATCGGTCTTTCCCCAGAGAAAAGCATAATCCACGCTACCAAGCGCAGGTATCCGGGTTCATTCTCTAAATACTTGGATTTGCTGCGGAGCCAGATAGAATGGGGCACACCATTAAGGAAAACATATGATAATTTGCGGCGGAGCATAAGAAGCTGGTTTGTCACCGTAAATTTTGCGATGCTGGTTGAAACAATCGAGATCGGTGGTAGCTCAACCCAGTCGCTTGAGATACTTTCGGATTATAGCGAAAAAGAGCGGGAACTGCAAATTAACAAGCGGGCGCTGCTGAAGCCCTACATAATTCTTGCCTTTATCTGGAGCATACTAATTGCCGTAACAACAACAATTGTAGCTTTAACAACTTACATGATGTCCAGTGCGGTAAGCATGAGCCTAGCGCCAGTAGCTTACATGGCTATGCAGGAGCAACTGCGGATGTTTTCCGTTGGCATCATACTTCAATGCTGGATCTCAGGGTTCTTCATAGGGAAAATAAGCGAGGGCAATCTCGGCGCCGGCTTCCAACATTCCGCCGTGTTAGCAGCAGTGGCGTATCTGTCGCTGGTGCTGTCTCAACAGTTCCTTTCAGGCATGTTTGACGTAACAGCTATAGTCCCTTGACATGGAGGGGGATGCTTGCCCACCGAGTCCATTGACACATTCTTCGCTTGTACCCTACTAGTTTCGGTTGCTTTGCTGGCTATGGCGTCTTTAGCTGGTACGATGCAGGCACGAATAAACAACTTGCCAGACCTGAATAAGAATGATTATCTGAATGCAATAGCCGAGTACATAATAACAAATAGCGGTACGCCAGAAGATTGGGGCGCAAGCAGTACTGTGCCATCAGTCTTCGGCCTGTCCCGTAATGGTTCCCTTTTCCTTTATGAAGTGGACATCGATAAAATTAGTAGACTAAACAGTCAAAGCAGTTATGCTCTCTCTTATGTTCAAGTACTCAATGCGACGAGACTGCGAAATATCGCGTTAGGTATATCTGTATCACAGATTTTGTCCATCGATGTTGCACTCGCCAAGATTGAACCTTCAGAAAGTGTAACAGATTATACGTTTACGATTGCCGTGAGGCATGCATCCGGGCCGGTAAACGCAACTTTGCAATGTTATGTTGTAGCTGGCGCTTTCACAAGCAAAGCGTATAACACAACATCAGGAACAGGCTTAGGCTATGTAAGTGTGCAAATACCTAACAGTGCCAGCGGGCCTGCGCTTCTAGTAGTGTTTGCTCGTGCTGCGTTTGATGATAGAATCACCTCCTATGCAGCGTATTCTTTTACTCATCTGTGGCAGGAGCAGTTGGCTAACTCTGCTTTTTTGACACTGAATCCGCTGAATTACACGCTGAGCGTAGTTTACAATTTCCCAAATGTTACCGTCACTAATGCTTACGCGTTTTCTTACAATTACCAAACTAACTTGACTGCCGCTTCATCGGCATCCTATGCGATACCGAACTGGGTGGACAAAAGCCCTTTGGTCCTTGTTGTCTGCGGATATAATGATACTACGCCGTTTATCGAGTGGGTTGCGTATCCCAATGTACCCTTTGATTTTGGCGCCAACTTTGCCAATGCCGAGAAAAACGTGTTTTCCTACGTTGTAACCATCAAAGAAACCTTCTATAAGCTAACCATAAGCTTTGGAGATGTAAAGGGATGAGTTTGCTGAGAAACCGTAGAGGGCAAATACACACAATCGAAGCTGTTTTCGCCGCTTTTCTTTTGCTATCCTCGCTTTCGCTTATACAAGTTACTCAGAATAGTCTAGAGGAGTCAGCGGGAAATCTTGCCACGACAGCGTATAACCTTCTAATAAGCTTGGACAGTGACGGTTACTTAGCTAATGCGGTGGAGAACCAAAACTGGACAGGCTTAAAAAGTGCGGTTCAATCTTTGCTTGCGCCTACAGTATGGTTTAACCTCACAGTTTTTGATGAAAACATGACGGCCCTTAATGACGTGCCAATCTGCAGTGGAAGCGCGGTCGCCGACGAAGTTGTGGTAGTGAATTACGTGTGCGCATCGGCAGCACGCAACTATGCCGTCTACATCATCAGGTTACAACTATCTGTGGTGAATTAGCCTGATGTCACTGCACGGTTTTCGTCATCATAATTCGGGGCAAGTGCTTATCATTGTCGCGCTAATAATAACTCTGTTGATACTTTCCACCGCTGTATACGTTATTAAAACTGAAGAGAACCGAGTACTTTACAGCTTGGAAGACGCTAACAACGCCTTGTCAGCGTATCAGTTAGGTATTATGCATACGGTCGTAAGTGCTTTGGCTAACGTTTCTAATGGAGGCTCCACGAATATTCTAGCCACAAATCTAAATCGCTTTGTTGCTGTGGTTGAAAAGCGCTTGTATAATGTAATGTTCAGCATGGAATTTGCGCCATCGAATACTGCGCCTTATCAGAATGGCTTCTGGATAGACTGGGCAGCTAACGGAAAAGGGATTTCAAGCGCCTACGTGGGCTTTCGCATAAACGCATCCGGGCTGTCAACAAGTTATCGGGAAGAATACTCTGTTAATGTTACTTCAGAGCTTAGTGTAAGCGGCGTTTGGATGCGGCAAGATAATTTGAAGTCTGCAATTTTAATATGTACGGTTCGTAACGAGGGCAATCTTGCTTCAGCGGAGAACTTCACTGTTTACTTTGAAAGAGACGGCTCGCTTACACAGGAAGAATGGATTCAAGTTAAAGCGCCAAGCATAACAGACTACGGCAACGGTACATATTCCATTACGTTTACCGCAGAAACAACAAACCCGGATGATCCGGTAATAGTTTCGGTGCACTGCCACGACTTACGCGGGATATTCGTTAGGACAAACGTAACCTGCACTAGACTTTAGCACTACACAATTTTAGCCGTTGCAATGGTGGCTGTAGCGGATATGTATTCCTAATAATGATTATGTATTCACAAGCGATAAATTAATTCTGAATCCACTAATTATCGATGGATATGAAAAGCGATGATATTATACCATGTGCTAAATGTTTGTCGTGGAATCAGGAAACCAAAAGTTTTTCCTGCAGTCCAAATTCATGCGCGAAACTTTCTAACTGGCTACTGAAGCACGCAAGAGACGAGCTGGTCAGTACTCCCCAGGTTGTTTCATACATAGTTTAGGCATTTTCACCTTCTTTTGTGCTTCTTTCTATTTTTCAATGTTTATACTACATGTGTACTTGAATGATCTTCAATCGCTTGCTTTTTTGTGAATAGGAAGTCGGTGCCATAAATTACGGTAAGGTTAAAAAGACTTTTAGCGCAAAAAAAGCAAATAATTTCACTCTATGGAGAAAGGCACGCGGATGTTAGCAAAAAGACAAATTGCGCTGCTGTTCTATCTCCTGCTGGCAGGCTCTTGGGTAATTATGCTTCCAAACTTTAGCGTTGCAGCATCTGGCGTTTACAAGGCAGATGCGCTTTGGGAGAAAACGTATGGCGGAGCAGGCGATGATCGGGCTTTTTACGCGGCTGCTCTTCCAGAAGGCTTTCTAGTTGTCGGATCGACGACGTCGCTTCAGCCAAATAAGACAATGGCGTTGGCTCTAAAACTTGGCGATGAGGGCGATATGCTTTGGAATCGAACGTTTTCTGACACTCAAAACAGTGAATTCCGCTATGTGCTAATATTAGATGATAGCTTTCTGTTTGTCGGCAACACGTTTTTAACATCCGGCGACACAGACGGCTACGTCGTCAAAACTGATCACGATGGCAAGCCGCTATGGCAATTCTCCATTAGCAACGGTGGAGTGGACAAGCTATTCTCTGCGGTGCAAAC
The DNA here is from genome assembly GCA_026014545.1 of Candidatus Bathyarchaeota archaeon. Classification (GTDB taxonomy): domain Archaea; phylum Thermoproteota; class Bathyarchaeia; order Bathyarchaeales; family Bathycorpusculaceae; genus JAOAIV01. The sequence continues at coordinate 55,701 of JAOZIH010000004.1, read as the reverse complement.
TCAAGACGGATTTGTACTTGCAGGTCTAACAAACCCTGTTGGCGGCAGCGGCTCCGATGTCTGGGTTGTAAAAATAAGCGAAGACGGTCATTTAGTCTGGAGTAAAACGTATGATTGGGGCATGGATGATGCAGGCAGAGCTGTGCTGTCTTCGGCTGGCAATCAATACTTTATAGTTGGTTACAAGAATTCGGCTGGGAATGATGACTATGATTTTCTGCTGTTGAAAATTGACGCTGAAGGTAACTTGTTATGGAATAGGACTTATGGCGGCGCCCAAAGCGATAAAGCGTATGCAATGCTGGATGCCGATGGCGGTCTTTTACTTGTGGGCGATACACGATCAAAAGGAGCAGGCGATAGTGATGCTTGGGTAATAAAAGTAGACTTCGAAGGTAACCTAATTTGGGAGCGAACCGTTGGCGGTTCAAGTTTTGATATGCCAACATGCATTTCCAACTCGGCGAGCGGTGGCTACCTAGTCGGCGGCTTCACTTTCTCCTTTGGCGAAGGCTGCAGAGATTTCTGGCTGTTCAAAATAGATGATGCAGGTAATGTTTTGTGGCAGGCTACTGTCGGCAAAGGCAACTATGAAGAAGCTTATGGTGTCGTAGAGGTTGCGGAAGATACATATGTTATGGCTGGATGGACAAACTCAATTGGCCGCGGCGCTTATGATTTTTACATCGTAAAAATTAATGTTGGAAGCGGCGGCGTAGCATGGATAGTTTATGTAGCGGTATGCTTAGCCGCAGTCTTGCTGTTAATTGCGATTTTATTGCTTTTAACGCGGCATAAATCGAAAAATGTGCTTTAAACTCGGTTTTGAATTAAGGTTTCATGTGCTTCTGTTTCCATCAGTTTAAGGAATAGCATCTGCAGCGTCCAAATGAATGCGTTGTAGTTTGTCCAAATTGCCGCTGTCTTGTCTCTTCGTTTTTCTTCGTCTTGACCTGCGTTGTCTTCGTCTTGAAAAGCGATTAATAGTTCTTTTTTGTCGGAGATCATAAAGCATGGTAATTTTTGGGCGTTTACCAATTTGTACTTGTGCTTCGGCCATTGCATTTGCTCAATGAAGAATATGCTTTTAGGAGAGTTCTCAACCAGCAAGATTATGTTGATTTTTCCGAGTTTCTTTTTCAGCTTGTCGGTGAAGTCGCTGTAATAGAGATGTGCCAGATACTCTGCGGGTGCAAAAAGCTGTAATTCTCTCTCTGTTTTTTCAAGCAGTTCCTCAGCTTTTAGCACTACTTGCTGCTCGCCCTGCAGCATCTGGAAAAGTTCCTTCGGAGTTTTTTCCATTTTAGGCTGTGGTATTGATAGCCAAAGTTCCACAAGGTTTTCTTTTTCTTTCTCCAGAAGCTTAATTTTCATTTTCTGTGCTTCTACGAGCATGTCTATGGCTTTGTCTAGCGGTACAGCTGTGAATTTTAGTGGTTTTGCGAAAACCGAAAACACTATTCCCTTCTTTTCAAGATCGCGAAGTATTCGGTAAGTTTCAGTTCTGTGCAGGGCGATTGCTTCAGCTATTTCGCTTGCCTTTTTTTCACCTGATCTTGCAAGATACAAGTATACTCTGATCTCGTTTTTCAGAAGACCGAAGCGTGAAAGGGTTTCTTCAATGGCTGATAATTGTTTGGTGTAGTTTTTGTCTTTTTTTATGTATTTCCATGTTTGGCTTTTTTCGCTGTAGATTTTCATCATGTCAGTATGGGTTTCCATTGCGAGTTCCATGCAGGCAAGTTCTCCTTCCGATTCTGTTTCTGAATTTTTAGCGACTAATTCTGACTGGCTATATATTTTATAATTATGACCTCCAAATCTGAATTACAAATCCATATTTGCAGCGTATGTGCCAACAGGCAAACTTGCTTGGCTCGAATGTAGAATCAGCTAAATTTCTCTCTCTGGTCAGCTAAGTTTCAAGCAACGCGGCAGAGGCATCTGTATATATTTTGGCGAAGCGTTTGATCAAGTCTTTTTGAGTATTAATCGCCGCATTCAGCTTAAATAACGTGCTCATTTTTTCGGTTTCGACTCCTATGCCAATCACTATTACCCCTTGTTTCTGCAACCGGTTAACTGTCGATGCTAATGCAGGGTGCATATTTGCATAGCCGTATGGATAACCGTCAGAAATTACTACTAGTACGCGTTGTTCTTCGAAACGCTTGGTCAAAACCTGGCCTGCAACACGAACAGCATCAGGCAAGTAAGATAGTCCTTCAAATTTTAGCCCACCAATTCTAGCGCGTACTTGCCGATTATAGGCTTCGCTGCTGTCTTTTAGTATGTAAAATTTATCGTTAAAACCGAAAAGTGACCATGAACCTGGATCCATCAGTAATTCTTTTGCTGCTTCGGCAACGCATATGAGCAACGCCCTTGCGTACTCGCCTTTCACTTGCATGCTAGCACTTGTATCAAAAACGATTGACCATGCAAAACTTTGTTTTAGATACTCTTCTTTAAAGAAAACGTCTGTCGCCGGTTTCTTGCTTGCAATCGCCTGAATTACGGCGGGCAAATCGAGTTGACCTATGTCCTTGCCATAGTCATCATCCAGAGTGTTTTGCGCTACCCTTAAGCTGTCTAGAAGTCTTTTGCTGCTTCCTTGGATAAGTGTTCTAGCTCGCAGATACTGCGTATAATCTTCCTCTGGAAAGCAGACTTTTTTGAATCTTGTCCATGCAGCAAACGGTTGGATTCTTGAAAGAATTTTCTCTTTTTTCGTTTTTTGATATTGTTCAGAATCAAAAGCTTGTAGAGCCTCTATTTCCTGTTCTTTTTGCCACAACGCGTCAAAATCAACTTCATTTAGAATCGAGCCGCCTAATGTTTGGATGGCTTTACAAAAAACCTCGTAAAATTCATGGTTTTGCTGTACATCCATTTGATTTATGATGCTGCATGGTCCTATATATTCTGTGTGCGGCAAAGACGGCGTTTCCAAAAAAGGGCCAAATGGTTCCAACTCTGCGATTATGCCGTTTACTGTTTCGTCAAATAGCCCTTCAATGTTAACCGTGTTTCCAGCAAATGATGATGCCGCTGCTTTTTTCAGAGTCATCAATTTATCGTTCAATTCGTTTACGGTGTTTTCCAGTTCCATGTCAAGCTTGCCTTTAATGATTCCTGTGCTGGTTTTTGCAAGTAATGCAGCCATTGCTCTTGTTGAAGGCGTCATGATTCTTTCGCATGGCTTAAGTTTCATGAAGAACATAGTGTTTGCATATGCTATGTCAGCAAGTTTATCTCTGTGCGCTGTTTGGATGTAAGCGTTCACGCACATGTCCACTGCCAAAGTTTTCGCAAAAACTTGAAGAATAGAATTTGATGAAAACTTTGGGGCAACTCTTTCTTTCGACAAAGGTAACATTGTATGTGTTGTTAAGTGCAGAACAGAAGCGCGGAACAACCGCCCAATTTTTACTTTTCCACCTCTGTTGAATGGAAAATTATAACATAAATATGAAATCTTTTCCGGATCTTGTGAGTGTGCAGTTGGCAGTTTTATAGTGTAGCCAAAGGTGTCTGGTTCAAGTGTAGGCTGATTTAGCGTGGAATCCATAAGCATTCTTAATTTTAAGCAGTCCCTCTGAAGTGAAATGTTCCACGCGTAATCAATGAATCCCATAGAGATGGACCTTGAAATATTAGGTTACCGTGAGTTGCCGAATACAGTTTCTATAACACGTCTAACATCATCTTGAATGTCTGCGTTATCACTCGTCAATGCTATGATTGTTTCTTCCGCTGCTTCAAGCGGTGTGTTCCCATCATATATCAACGTAGCCCAGTTTATTAAATCGCCAAGAGATGGACCGTAGGGCAAGTCTCCAACTTTATATTGCCGCCTAAGTTCAGCGCCTACCTGTATAACTTTATAGGCTGTGTCATAGTCTATTTTTGCTCGCTTTTGAAGCATTTTCACTTCATTTGGCGCGATCCTTTCGCCAACACTTGGATAGTCAAAGTTTATCCATACTGCCATGCGTCTTCTCATAGCGGCGTTTAATGGTTTGGTTCCTGCGAACTCGGCTGAGTAGGGGTTCATGCTGATGATGAGGTAGCCGTATTTGTGCCGTTCTATTACTTCGTTGTCTTTTTCGTTAAGCACGAGGTGGCCTCTGGTGTCTAAAACAGGGTTTAGTCTCGTAGCCACATCCTGTTTCATCATGTTGGCTTCGTCGAGATACATTATTCCGCCGAGTCTGAGCCACTGTGTTAGTAATCCGTCAACCCAGTTTTCTTTTCCGAGACCGATGAAGCGGCCGATGAGGTCGTAGGATGATGTTTGTAATCCACAGTTTACTTCCCAGAGGGGCAAACCGCAAAGTTCTGCTACTAAGTAAACTACGTGTGTTTTGCCCGTTCCTGAGGGACCTATTAAGGCGCACTGCTTGAAGTAGTAGAGCGCGCGTACTATGCGTTCCACATAATGTTGGCCATTGTCTATGTACTCTGGCGTGTTTTTGGGTATCATGTCTTCGAGGTGTGCAAAACTATAATTCGGATGGAGATCGTATTTTTGAATGTTATATTTTTCGTATAAGGGTGATTTTGACATTGGGCGCTCCTTGTTTATGGACACCGTTACTTTGAATCTGTCGTGTCTAAGGGAGGAGACTTCTTCAATTCTGCTGATTGCACGCTCTTCTCTTAGACCTTGATGTCCATAACTCATGTGGAGTAGCCTCCGGAGACGTTATTTATTGTTTTGAAAAATGAATATAAATATTGTGTATTACGACTTGTTATATGCTCTCTTGTTTACAAAAACTACAATCCACTTCCCCAAAAGCCCCAAGCTAAATTTTCATGTGTGTAACTCTTGAAACATACAAGCACTTTTTTCAGCGAACAACGTAAGCCATATCGATCAACCTTGAGCCAAATCATTGAACAACAAACCTACTCAACTAAAATAGAAGGAAAACCAACACAACCCACCCAGATGTCTCTCCAAGAATTCGCAGAAACTATAAGAAGCCTAGCAGAAGACATCGGCCAAATAAGCGAGATGTCCTCTGAAGAAAAACTTTTAGTTGCAGAATTCTTCAAGTCCTTCCTCAAACTAATGCAGCCTTTGGCAACATCAATACCCGTTTCAAACGCGGTTTTGCCTGCTGAAGTTGGCAACATCAAGCAAGCTTATGTCGACCCTACAGGCCACATCGCACTGATACACGAAGATGGAAATATGGAATTGCGAAATCTGGCAGATGAACAAAATCGCGAACTCATGATTCTGGTAATTCAAGACGTGATGCCGAAATTTAAAACACTTACTAGCGCACAGAAAACCAAAATTGAAAACAGAATTCAATTCCTGTCAACGGTAACTAAGGAAATCCAAAGGGTCTCCGATACAATGGCGACACTGAATTTAGCTGCTCAAAAATAGTCTCTGGCCGTTGCTAACGGCGGCAAAAAATAGCCCCATGAGGGTGATATGCAGTGGGAACTGAAATTCGGACATTTACTACCCTAAAAGAAATGAACGAATACATAAGCGAGCAGTTAGACCAGTATAAGCTGCTATATGAGGACTACAGTCAATGGCTAGGCGCGCTATTACGAAGCTGCGAAGAAAACCACAAAAATGACGAGTGGTATCAAAAGTTAGCTGCGCTGCAAAAAAACCTGCGTGGTCCTCCAAAAAAAACTACTGAAAAAAAGGCTTCTGGCAAAAAAGGCGGAAAAGGAAAGACTGAAACATCAGTTTGGATCCAATCAGGTGACATTTTGCTGTCTTCAACTGAGCAGGGACAAGCAGAAATGCTATTCGAGGCAATCGAGAAAATCGGTGAAAAAATTCAGAGCATCGAAAAGTTCAGAGCCGCAGTTCAGCAGTTCGAGCGTCTCGGTTTAGGAAAAAACGTCAATTACATGGTTTACATTGAAGATGACATTCCTCAAAAGATAGTGCTGCGAGCAAAGAGCGGTTCACTTACCGATGAGGTTTTCAAATTTGCCACTGAACTTTCGGTTCCTGCTGCCTTTATAGATTTCACCAATAAATAACGGCTCTCTCCTCATTAATGAATGTGATTTCAGAAGCTACAAAAGTTAAATATGAAATAAATGAATTAAGTTAGGGGAATCGGTAATCTGCCCAAAATATTCTGTTACAGGCGTCATCGTTTCCATCCGTATAGACAGCCTCCAAGCTGAAAGAACCAGCCAATATCTGCCTACAGAAGATTTATTTTTTGATGTAAGCGCCAAGCTTGAAGAGCAAAAGCGAAGCGGTAACCAAGTTGACCTAAACTTCAACTTGTCTATAACTACCAAACCAAATGTTGTGAAATACTCTACCGCTGGCGTCGTAACCTTGGAAGGCGCACCTGCCGACGTTAAAAAGAAGTTGGAAGCGAACCCGAAAACAAATATTCCCCAAATCCTCTTCACAGTTTACCAGCATGTTTTTAACTCAATCTACATTCTCGCATCTATTCTAAACACACCTTACCCACCGCCGGATTTGCTGCATCCCATGGCAGAAAAAATCCAAATATTACCTGCCTCGCCTAAATCTGAATCCGGAACTGGCCAAACTGCAACTCCGCAAGCATCTACACAACCGGCGCAGCCCACAACAACACAGTCTGCTGGCACAGTTGCGCAGACACCAACTGCTTCTGCCACGGGAAGCGAAACTCAACCCGCTGCTCCCTCAACATAATGACTCACAAAAAGTGCATCATATTTGGCGGCTATTAGTGGTTCATTGCAGAAACCTATAGAGGGTCTATTCTGCGGCTGGTGGCTACATGCTTTTCCATACATGGGATATCCTTTGTGCTTTTTGAAGTGTTTGCGAGAGGTAGATAGTTAATTTTAAATATGGCTAAAGTGATAACGACCTTTCAATTGTCTGGTGTCCTATGGGTGTTGGTCGTCTCTGACCTTGACCTAACTGCTACTATTCGCGTAATGCGTCCTTCAGAGTTTCTTGAGTCAACAATTAAAGACTTCATTTTCAACGTTAACAGTGACTATCGTTATTTGAAAATTGGATACTACGTATCTTTGCATGCAGAAGTAATCGGTAACCCAGTAATTCCATCAAGTGAAAACATAATCGACGCTAACCGCACCCCAATCTTGCTGCTTAGAGCCTCCAAGGCAGGGATTCCCACGATACCCTTTCTTGTGACTGATTCTGTGAAGAAAATAGTTCTTGAACTTGGTTTTCCAGTAACTGTTTTCGCAGTTAACCCGTTCATTTACAGTGGCTATAAAATAGCGCACAACAAAAGCGCGTTGTACAGGGCAATCAAGAGCTTAAGCATGAACTACAAGTTCGCTGTTTGTGCTCAACCGCTTAAGGGAGAAATGTTTTCGTTTAAATCGCTTTTTGGCAAATGCGAAACTGATGACGAGGAAGTAAGGAAAATTTTGGAAAAGGTCTATGAGGTCTTTAAGATTCCAGTTTGTAAACTACACATCCAAAAAGTTGAAGGGAAAGCGTATCTCTGCGGTTTTCAACCCTTAAAAAGAAATGAACTTTCTCCAAACGATGTACAACAAATATCTCGAGAAGTTTTGCTGCTCTCCAAGCAGGATGATCCAGTGAATGACTAAAATTGCCTGTTTCGTAGAGAAATATAATTTCTCTGATCCCGCGGAAGAAGCGGCCCTTCAAAACTTTAAACGCGCCGCAGAAAACTCGGGACGTGAATTCAAGTTTCTATTCAAAGAAGACATACCAGAAATACCCGAATACAATGCTGTTTTTATCAGAGCAACCACTGACCCGCTTAACACCGCGTACGTGGTTTCCAAAACTGCTTGGACGCTGGGGCTGAAGGTAATCGACGACCCAGAATCGATAAAGGTCTGCGCGAACAAGATCCATCAATACTCGTTATTTGAGAAATTCAATATACCCCGTATTCCCACGCTGTTCCTAAGCAAGTATGAGCTTAATCACAAGAAAATTTTAGACGCGTTTGACACTTTGGGAAAGCCCGTTGTGATAAAGGCGCCTTACACCAGCTTCTCGCGTTACGTGGAAAAAGCCGCATGCGAAACCAGCTTCCGAGACGTCGCCAAACGCTTCTTCCGAAAATCCGACGTGATAGCCGTGCAGAAATTTGTGCCAACAGCCTTTGACTGGCGCGTCGGCGTTTTAAACGACGAGGTCTTATACGTGTGCAAGTACATGATTCCGAAGGGCAGATGGAAGCACGGCGCAAAACTCCGAGGCAAGCCTACGGTTATCTGGGGCAGAACCGTGGCTGTTAATAAGAGAAACGCGCCCGAGAGGCTGAAGGAAGTGGCGTTGAAAGCCTGCCGGGTCGTCGGGAAAGGTCTTTACGGCGTGGACATCAAGGAAGTTGATGGCGACTATGTCGTGGTGGAGGTTAATGATAACCCGAGCATTTACGCTGGCTACGAAGACCAGAGAGATAAGGACTTATACGAAAAAATCATCGCCTACTTAGCCGAATAACAACCCATTCGACATATATTTATTTACTCAAGTAACAAGGGTAAAGCGGAGAGCAGCACATATGCTGAAGGACACTGTCAAAGATTACGAGTTCAGCGAAAACATGACGGCAAACGAGCTTGTCAATCAAATGAAAGAGGCGTGGGGCTTCACAGCTGGCAAAGTCGCCGTTGGCGTAGACATAATGGCGCGCATGATTCGCGCAACTGGTTGTGTCAAGTTTCTTTCTTTCACAGGCAACCTTGTGGCTACGGGCGCGCGTGGCGTTTTCAAAGAACTGGCAAAAAGGAAACTCGTTGACGTTATCATCACAACCTGTGGAACGCTGGATCATGATATGGCAAGGTGTTGGCGAAACTATTACAAGGGTTCCTTCGTCATGAACGATGCTAAGCTGCATGAACTGGGCATAAACCGCTTAGGCAACGTGCTGGTTCCAAACGACAGCTACGGAACAATAATCGAAAAGAAGATGCAGCTGTTGCTGGAAAGCCTCTGGAAAGAGGGCATACGCGAAGTCTCCGCCAGCCAACTGTGCCGCGAAATAGGCTTACGCTGCTGCAACGAGACTTCCATACTCTATTGGGCGGCGAAAAACGGCATACCCGTCTACGTGCCAGGCATAACAGACGGCGCCGTCGGCTATCAAACATGGCTTTTCAGCCAAGACCACGATTTTAGGCTTAACCTGCTGAAGGACGAAGGAGAACTAAACGACATAATTTTCACAGCTAAAAAAACAGGAGCGCTAATCGTTGGCGGCGGCATCTCAAAGCACCACACGATATGGTGGAACCAGTTTAAAGACGGCTTAGACTACGTCGTTTACGTAAGCACCGCGGACGAGTGGGATGGTAGCCTCAGCGGCGCGAGACCGCGCGAGGCGGTTTCATGGGGAAAAATAAGCGCGCAAGCGAAACGCGTCATGATTGAAGGCGACGCTTCGCTGATACTGCCCCTCATGGCAAGCGCGTTGCTAACCCGGCTTAGCAGAGCTTAGACTATTTCTTTGAAGAGCCAAGACATGTCTGGCCCTTTACGCTTAGTCTTCACCCGTTCACATAACGCGTGCGAGATCAGCGGCAAGGCGATGGTGGCGTCGCAGTAGCAGACGGCACGGGTGCCGCTTTGGCTGTTAATTTTTCCCCAGCTAATGGCTTCTTCCAGCGTGCAACCGCTTAAGCCGCCCCATTGTGGCGAGTCAGTGGTTATTTGTATGGCGTACTTGTGCGGGTAATAGTATTCCTGCAAGCTTTTGCGTAAGCCGCCTTTCCTGTGTTTGACGCCTTGGTCGTTTGTCTTCGGCGAAACCGATATGGCGATCAGCTGTGTGAAGTCTTTAGGCACTCCACCGCCGATGTAGACGACGCCGATGTCCTGTGTTTTGGTGCCGATAGTAACGAACTGATCGAATTCTTTAACGCTGTCGAGGATTATATTGTGGCCCCTGTTTTTCGCCATCAGGAACGCTTCGCCGTAAGCGCTGTCAACCATGGCTGGACTGAAAATTGGGACACCGTTTTCGTAGGCAACCGCGGCTATAGCGGGAATTTTCCTTTCGCTGAGATATTTGCCGAGGAGGTAGAAGAATTCTGCAGATGAATATACATGATCAGTTTTCAAGGTCATGATGAAATCCGTTATTAGCTCTTCCATTTTGCGGTAGTCAGTTTCCTTTCCGAACACATCATAGTACCTGTTAATATCTGCTTTCAGCAATTCCTCGTCGTTCACCATGTGGCTGCCCTGCCAGTAGCCGAAGCCCATGGCGTCAACGATGTCCTCGGAGACGTTAGCGCCTGTGGAAACCAGCACGTCAATGAAGCGGTTCTCCATAAGCCAATTCACAATGGTCCACTGGCCAGCAGTGCTCATCGAACCCGCCAAACCCATAACAATAGTCAAATCCTTTTCCTGAAGCATTTTCTCCCAAATGTCCACGGCTTCACCCAGCTTCCGCCCTTGATAGGCAGTTCTGCTCATTTCCGCCAGAAGCTGCGAAACGCTTTTCTCTCTAACCCTTATAGGCTCCAATTTCCTATTGAAGTATGATGCGCTCATTAACCTGCACCCGCATTGTAGATTAGGCGCCTTGTATATGAAATTTATCATCTCTAACCCCGCTTCTATTTGGCGCCTATTAGTGGTTTATTGCAGAAACCTATAGAGGGTAGGTCAGCCGTTATCCTCACTTGCTGTGGCTATTAACTCGACAAATCTCTCCTTCTTTAAAGCAGTGGAAAGCGCGCCGCATTCTACATTTTTTCTGGTGCTACTACGCCAATTATGTTTAACGCGTTATGGAGCGCTATTCTTATTGCGTCGGTTAACGCAAGTCTGGCATCGCTGAGCGCTTGCGGCTCAGCTTTTATGACTGGCAATGCATTATAGAAGGTGTTAAATTTGTCTGCTAACGCGTTAGCGAAATCCGCGATCAAGTTCGGTTTCAAGTATTCCGCGGCGTCGATGAAGGTTTCTGGAAAGCCCGCCAACGAGAGCACAAGTTCACGTTCCAGCGGCTCCTTCAAAAGCGAGAAGTCAGCTTCAACAGGCTCTCTTGCCGCTTTGCGCAGGATACTGCATGCGCGGGCATGCGTGTACTGCACGTAAGGTGCGCTGTTAGTTTCAAAGTTCAGCACTCTATCCCACGTGAAAACAACAGGCTTAGCCGCGTCAACATCTACAAGAGCGTAGCGCACGGCGCCGATGCCTACGAAGCGGGCTATTTCACGCTTTTCTTCCTCCGACAACTGCGGAGAGCGCTTCGAAACTTCCGCGTAGGCGCGCTCAACCGCTTCGTCAAGCACCTCGTCGAAGGTTATGTATCGCCCTCGCCTGCTAGACATCTTGTACCCAGGCAGCGTGACAAGGTTATAAGCGAAATGCACCAGATTATCCGCGCATTTGCCGTAGCCCAAGGCGTGTAATGCCAACTTTAACTGCAACTGCGCCAGAGATTGTTCCATACCAATAACATTGATCACTTTATCCGAGCGGTCAAATTTCCACAATGTATAGGCGACGTCGCGTGTTGTATAAAGCGATGTGCCATCCGCCCGCGTAAGCGTCAAAGGCGGAACCTCGTAATCTTCCCTTAAACCCAATTTAGCCTTAAGCTTAAAAACACGCGCCACCCTTTCCGCGTCAAACTCTAAAACGCCGCCTTCAGTATAAACAAAGGGCGTTGCCTTTAGCCTTTGGAGAACTTCAGAAACCTGCCCGCTCCACACCAAGTCGCTTTCCCAATCCCAAGAGTCATAGCAGACTCCGACGCGCTCCAGTGTTTCCCTGAAACCTTTAAGGCACAATTCGCTTACTTCACGCACAAGCTTCATGGCCTCTGACTGACCATTTTCGTAGGCAAGATTCAGCCTGTTTATCTCATCCTCGGCGTCTTCAGCTTTGCCTATTTTCTCCAAGAGCTTCTCAAAGAGCAATGGAAACTTTTCCTTAAGCTCCGCGGCAATTGACATCCACTCGTCAATCTGCCTATTAATCTTCGCCACTTCATCGGGAGGCGCAGTCGCCTTTACAAGTTCAAGTTCTCTGCGTAAGCGGTTAAGCTCAACCAAGCAGCTGGTTATCGTGTAAATCTTGCCTACAAAATGGTCTGCCTTCTCATCTGGCTGTGGCCTGCCAAGCTTATCATAGCCGTAGGCAACAACCGAAGATTGACGGCCGACATCATCAATGTAGTAGTGGCAGAAAACCGTATGCCCTCTATACCTGAGAATCCGCGCTACAGCGTCGCCTATCATCGGGTTTCGCGCCTGTCCAATGTGAATCGGATGAAGCGGATTAACGCTGGTATGCTCAACAATTATCTTCAATGGTTTTTCCGTTTTAATGAATCCGTACGTTGCGCCATACTGCCTTATCGACTGAAGCGTTAACGCAGAAAACTTTGCGAAGTCAACATGAAAATTAACGTAGCCGCCAACAGCCGAAACCTCCTCTATTAACGTGAACTTTCGCTTGTCAATGGCTCCAGCAAGATGCGCCGCTAATTCCACTGGTTTCTGGTTGAGTTTCTTGGCAAGCTCAAAACACAAAGAAGACGCAAGCTGCCCAAACTCAGGGTTCGGCGGCTTATTAAACGCGAAAGCTTCAACCTTAATTTCGGGCAAAATCTTCTTTAGCGCATGGGCTAATGCTTCTTCGCATTCATTTCGGAACTTGGCAAAGGGGTTCTCGGCTATCATCTGCGGCTTCTCCAAACTTTTAAGCGCGCGCTAAATCTTTAAGGGGAAGGTATATTTTAATTTGAAAAGCGTCGCTTATCTATGTATGGATGCAACTGGCATGAAAACAAAAATAGTTTTCTCAGAAAAATGCCTAAGCTACGGCGGCTGGCACATCGAAAGCCCACAACGAGTCAAAACAGCCTATGACTTCTTAAAAACCCGAAGTTACCAGTTCGTGGAACCCGAAGCCACAGCCGAAGAAGACCTTTTACGTGTTCATGATTCCGATTACATCTGGAACCTAAAAAAAGGCTTAGTTGAAGACCCAGACACGCCAGCATACGAGAACATCTACGAGTATGCACGGCTTTCCGCCGGCGGCGCGCTCTTAGCCGCCAAGATTAATGGTTTCTCGCTTATGCGGCCGCCAGGTCATCACGCCGGGCGTCATGGCGCCGCACTTGGCGTTTACACGCGGGGGTTCTGTTACCTGAATAATGTTGCGATAGCCGTGAAAGCCCTTGATAGGCCAACGCTTATACTGGACATTGATGGGCATCATGGAAATGGCACGCAGGAGATTTTCCGAGGCGACGAAAAAGTAGTCTACATTTCGCTCCATCGTTATCCGCATTATCCTGGCACAGGACTACATCACGAGGAGAACTGCTTGAACTTTCCGCTTCCAGCTGACTGCGGCGAGCAACGCTACTTGGAGACGCTTGATCAAGCATTAGGCATGGTGAAGATGGACAGATTTGAGGTAGTAGCGGTTTCAGCAGGGTTTGACACCCATCTTGGGGATTTAGCTTCGCTCGGCTTGACTGAGCCGGCTTTCAGGAAAATAGGTGAAAGAATTGCTGCACTAAAGAAACCCACATTCTTCGTCTTGGAAGGAGGATACGCAGGCGAGAAGAACGGAAAAGACATTGACCAACTGTTAAGGGGCTACGAAGGAGAACCCTAACCCTCTCTTTTTATAGCCAAAACAGGCTTGGTTTTCTGAGACTTTTACTGTGCGCCTTTATTTCTTCTCTTTTGTTGCCTTCTTGTTTAACGCTTCAAGCTTCTCTGTTACCTTTAGCGATCTCTTTTCAGCTTCTGCCAGCAGCGGCTTCCAATCCTTATTCTTAACGGCGTTGGTTAAGCGTTCAATTTCTGCGGGAAGCTTCTCAAGCGCTCGGCTGAATCGTTCCTCTGCTTCCTCGTCTGTGGATACAACTTCAAGTGCTTCTTCTGGGCAGAATTCAACGCATTTGGGTTCTCCACTGCAGAAGTCACAGGCTATGGCTATGCCCTTTTCCGGGTGAAGCGTTATGCCGCCATGTGGGCAAGCCTGAATGCACCAGTCGCAGCCCTTGCATTTCTTTTCATTAACCGTCAAAATACCAGTTTTCTCAGATTGCACCAATGCCTTCTCTGGACAAGCAGCCACGCATTTGGCGTCTTCGCAGAAGCGACATGCCAGTGCGAAATTGAAAAGTGGCGTCATGCGGACAACACGTATCCGCGACTTGATAGGGTTACAGGCTGCCTCACTCTTTTCAAGCGTGCAAGCGTATTCGCAGATGCCGCAGCCGGTGCATTTGCTTGGGTCAACTGAAACGAATTTTCTTGATTCAAATTTAACGGGTGACATTGCTAAATCCAGACCTGTTTGAGCTATGTAAATATTTCTATGTGCTTTTAAGTTTTTTAACCATGTTTTCTTTCAGAATTTTGCACTTGTATGCACTGTGACTTGTCATCTCCTACGGCTGTTATGTATCCTGCTTTTACCGTAACGCTTGGTTTTCAAAGTTATGCGATGTATTGAATGGTTCTATTTGTTTTGTGCTAACAGAATGCTCTGATACTCCATGTTAACTTCGCCATGCCTGTTTTGGATAGTATTGCTGATCCTGCGCCAATCGTCAACTAGTCTTGACCAAAACTTGCTGTTAACGACCTGTTGCATTACATATTCCTTTATTGGCTTCTCGCGTTTTATTGTTCTTTTCTGCCAATTGAAGCTAATAAGCCCTGCACGGCGCAAGTGTTGGAGATTATGAACGAATAATTCTTTATCAATAGGATAGTTTACGCTTCCTTTTAGATCATCAAGTAAAGCGTCTATAGAGATTTCTTCTTCAGCGCGCAGACAAATGATGGCTACCATGTCCTGCATAAGCCTAGCCGTGGTGCTGAGATAGAACCCTGCTGGTTTTTTCGGAATCAAAACTTGTTCTAAACGGTAGCCATATCGCTTGTGGAACCATCTCTTTGCGCCTTCAGCTAGTATTAAATAAGCTACGATGATAAGCGCTAGAACGATAAAGAATGTAGGCGGCGGCTTTACAAAATGGAATAAATCGCCTAATGGCGTGAATGGCAAAATTAATGCGAAAGCAACTATGCTTAGGCTGCTTAATAGCAGAAGTATGCTTGGCTTGCTTTTATAGAAAGGCGTTCTTTTTGTTCTTATAACAAATATAACCAGGGTTTGCGTGCACAGTGACTCAATGAACCATGCGGTCTGAAACAGTGGTTCCGTTGCTCTAAAAACCAGCAGCATTATGAAGAATGTTAGAAAGTCGAAAATTGAGCTGATAGGTCCTAAAGATATCATGAAATTCCTTATAAAGTGAATATCCCAACGCTTAGGTTTTTCCACGTACTCTGCATCTACGTTGTCCGTCGTTATAGCTGACTGAGAGAAATCATAAAGCAAATTGTTCAGAAGTATCTGTATTGGGAGCATAGGCAAGAACGGAAGGAACAGTGATGCTCCCGCAACGCTGAACATGTTGCCGAAGTTCGAGCTTACGCCCATCATGACGTACTTCATGGTGTTGCCGAAGGTTTTTCGCCCTTCCAACACGCCTTCTTCCAGAACGGTCAGGTCATTTCTTAAGAGTATAATGTCGCTAGATTCTTTCGCGACATCCACGGCATTGTTAACAGAAATTCCTACATCTGCCGTTCTAAGCGAGGGGGCATCATTAATTCCATCGCCCATAAAGCCGACGACATGCCCATTATTTTTCAGCGCATTTATGATTCTGTCTTTCTGTGCAGGGGTTACTCTTGCAAATATGTTTGCTTCCTCGACGACTCTAGCAAGTGCGTCATCATGCATTTGTGCAATTTCGCTTCCAAGAGCAACTCCCTTCACCTCAAAACCTATATGTTCGCATGTTTTTCTGGCAACTAACTCATTATCTCCTGTGAGAATCTTCAGCTCTATACCAACCTTATTTAATAGCCTTATAGATTCTCTAGCGGTTTCTTTGGGTGGGTCTAGAAACGCGACAAAACCCAGAAACACCATATCATTTTCATCATTCACGGAATAAACCGCTTTATCTTCTCTTAATTTCTTATATGCAACCCCTAGTGCTCGGAAACCTTCAGAACTTAAATCATAATACTTCTGCTCAATCTTCTTATGCATTTCCTCTGTTAAATCGACCACGACGCCACCCAACTCGTAGTAAGCGCAAACTTTGGCTATTTCTTCAGGCGCACCTTTGGCGATAAGAAACCGTTGCCTTTCATATTCGACAACTACGGAGACGCGTCTTCGGACAAAATCAAAAGGTACTTCGTCTATCTTCTGGTATCCCTTCACATCACCATCCTTATAACTAAGTATGGCTTCGTCAAGCGGGCTTTTCAGTCCAGTTTGATAAAAACTATTCAGAAACGAATACAACAGCACTTTTTCATCATTGTTCCCGTCAGCATCTACATGTAATACAAGCTTTATTTTGTTCTCTGTAAGCGTGCCAGTTTTGTCCGTGCACAGAACATCCATGCTTCCAAAATTTTCTATCGCTGACAAACGTTTCACGATAACGCCCTTTCTGGACATTGCAAGGGCTCCTTTGGAAAGGTTAACTGAAAGAATCATCGGCAAAAGTTCCGGTGTTAAACCCACAGCAAGCGCTACAGCGAATAGAAGCGACTCTAATACATCGCGCTTATAAAGTGCATTTATTAGAAAAACAAACATAACCAAAAGAAATGTAGCTTGCATAATTAGAAAACCAAAACCTCTTAGGCCTTTTTCAAACTCTGTTTCCGGCTCCTTTTCCACAAGTCTCTTCGCTATTTTCCCATATTCCGTGAAGCTTCCTGTTTTCAGCACCACGGCTGTTGCTGTCCCGCTTACAACAGAGGTTCCCATAAAAAGGCAGTTGTTCCATTCGGTAATCGAGGTTCCCTTTGATTTTATGGGCGCAGCCGTTTTTTCAACGGGAAATGACTCTCCTGTTAGCGCTGATTGATTTAGAAATAGATCTTTTGCGACGAGAACCCGTGCGTCTGCGGGCGTTATGTCTCCTGCTGAAAGATATATAATGTCTCCGGGGACAATTTCGGAAAGTTTCACTTCCTGTTTCGTGCCGTCTCTGAGAACTGTTGCTGTCGTAGTTACTTTTTCCTTTAGCATCTCAGCGGCTTTTTCAGCTTTAGATTCCTGATAAAAGTCCAGTATAACACTAATGAATATTATGAAAAATATTATGGCGACGTTTATGACTTCGCCGAGAAAGCCTGAAATCAAACCTGCAATCATCAATATTATTATAAGCGGGCTTCGAAAATGAGAAAGAAACTCAACAATGGCTGCGCGTTTCTTTTTCTTGGCTAGTTCATTGCGCCCATAAATTCTTAGACGCTTTTCTGCTTCCTCTGAAGAGAGCCCTGACAAAGAGATGTTTAAGCGAGTGAATAGCTCGTCATTTGATATGCTTAAAAGTTCTTCAGTGCTTGTAAGAACCCAACTCGGTTTTCCGCTTGCTTTCTGATTCTCTCCATTCTGCGCTTCCATAATCGCCACAATCCATTTGTTGATTCGCCCTTCGAGTTGGGTTACAATACCGTTAAAATCTCCATTCTTAAAATTGTTTCTATTGCTATTTTTATGTACCCTGTTCACTAATATTCTGATTTAATCGAGGGCAAACCGTAAATTTAGTTATCCATCGCAAATTTGCCCGAGGAGCTTTTTGGAACTATGAACTCAAACATGTATGCGCTTATCCAACTGACTTTTTTTATCAAAACTAGATGTTCACGGGCGTAAAGAAAATCCACAGTTACGTTTAAAATTAACCGATTGCTACACGCTATTCCAAACAAGTAATTGACGAGAAGAAGAGGAAATATCCACGTACAAGCCGTTAGAGGTTTTGGGTCCGGAGCATGAGTTTTCCATTGTCAACGAGGAACTTAAAGCCTTACCTATCGTAGACAAGCTTATCAAAGATTTTCACGGGAGAATTGTAAACTTTGTTGAGCTTCCGCGCTTCACTTTCGGCAAAGAACTCCAGTTGCATGTTATGGAAATAAAGGCTAACTCTCCTTTTAAGTCGCCTGAATTTTTCGAAGAAACTATGCAGAACGCCGTGGAAACCATGCTGGATTTTCTCAAAAGAAAATATCACGCCTCCCTTCTCGGAACGGGGATGCATCCGCTGCTTAGACTTGAGGAAACAGGCGTATGGCCGCATCGCCACAGAAAAATCTATCATGAACTCGGGAGAATCTTCAATCTCAAGCAGCATGGTTGGCTTAACATTCAAAGTTTTCACCTCAACCTGCCCTACTCAAAAGAGGAAAACGGCATCCTATTGCATAATCTGCTTGCTGGCTTGTGTGCTTATGTTCCAGCTATCTCCGCTTCATCGCCAATATTTGAGGGAGCCATCGGCCCTAATGTGGACAACAGATTGCATTTTTACAAGACAAACCAGGCGGAAGTTCCATCAATAACAGGCGATGTTGTTCCCGAGTATGCCTCTTCCTTTGAACAATACCACAACGCAATAATTGGGCAATATTCGCAGGACTTAGCTAAACTTGGCGCAGGGAAAACAATTCTTCTCAAGGAATGGATAAACTCAAGAGGCGTAATCTTCAGATTTGACCGCTCAGCCCTCGAAGTGCGCGTAATGGATGAGCAAGAATGCGTGAAGTCAGATGTGGCCTTAAGCTGCTTTATCCGTGCCGCGCTTCGCGGTCTAATAGCGGAAAAAACCGAGCCTCTGCCGCATCCGCTTCTCGTACGAGACTTTAACGTGGTAATCGCGGATGGATTAAACGCGAAAGTTTCCCATCCGAAAGGCAAAACTGCACGGCAAGTTTGTCAGCACTTTTTCAATTTAGCATTTGAAAACGCAACAGAAGAGGAGAAGAAGTATCTGTGGATAGTAAAAAAGCGGATTGAAGAAGGCAGTTTGTCTGAGCTTATAAGAAGCCGCGTACTTCAGAGAGCGCAGAAAACCAGCCTGAAGGAAGCCATATTAGATGTTTATTTAACGCTTATTAAGTGCCTTGCTGATAATCGACCCTACTTCTGAAACTCGCAAAGGTGTTTGATCTCATGTTGAACGAAACCGAAAGGAAGACATGTGCCTCCGATATTTGTTTTCAATGTGCCATTATATGCTGTCAAGATGCTAAGCCACCGCTGACGCGGAAACGCCAAAAAATCATAGAAGAATACATAAAAAAACAGCAACTCAAAATCACAAAGCCCTTTTCGCATGGTCAGTACTCTTTTCCAGCAGTTGATGAGTCTGGCATATGCGTTTTCTATGACAAAAAAACGAGATGCTGTCTAGTCCACGCAGTAAAACCTGAAACCTGCAGGGCTGGCCCGATTACCTTCGATATAAACCGTCAAACTGGCAAACTTGAGTGGTACCTGAAAACAGCTGAAATTTGCCCTCTTGCCGATGTGATGCACAATGATCCAAGCTTGTTTAAGGAGCACTTTAAAGTAGCACGAGAAGAAATATTGCGGCTTGTCTGCGAGCTTGACGGTGAAGCTTTGCGGGCAATTCTGAAAATCGAGGAGCCTCAGACCTTCAAGATAGGTGAAGAAGACTTGCCGAAAGAAATTCTGGCTAAACTTTAACTTGCACATGCATTTGTGCCTAATTCGGCAAGTTAATAAATAAGGATTCGCGAATATTTTTTGATAAAGTGGCAGTGGCACTTAACGTGTGCATATCAAGGAGAAAGGAGAATAATTGTTAAAAGAATTAGAAAAGAAGCTTCTCGCTGAACTCATTAAAAATTCTCGAAGAAGCGATAGGGAATTAGCTAAGGCTATAGGTGCATCGCAGCCCACCACCACAAGGCTGCGGTCAAAGCTGGAAAAAGAAGGGTACATAAAAGAGTACACGGTTATTCCGAACTTTAGCAAAATCGGCTATTCCATAATGGCGTTAAATTTTTTAAAATTTGATCCTAAATTAAACCAAGAACAAATTGAAATGTTTAGGAAAGCTCATCCTGAAACAATAGGCAAAGACCCATTTGGCGTCATCTTAATTCAACGTGGAATGGGCTTGGGATATGATGCGGCAATAGTTTCGCTTCACCAAAACTACTCTTCTTATGATGCCTTTAGGAATTACGTAAAGACTGCGATGGGCGCAAGCATAACCGAGATGAACACGTTCCTAATCAATCTTGAAGAAGAAAGAAGCACCTTGCCATTAACTTTCACTTTCCTCGCAATTCAACTCTTGAAATCAAACAATAAACCGCAGAACAGAAATAATTCCATGTTCCATAGAGGAACGATGGCTTAACACTCTGCACTTGGCTGCTTCTCTATAGGAAACCCATTTCCTTTAATCTTAAAGCCATGCCAAGATCTCCCTTAATTCGAAGCTTTCCGCTGAAAAAGGCTTTTTCGCCGCTTATTTTCCCGTTAACCACATCCAAGTAATCTTTTTCTTCCATTGCAATAAGTAGCGTAGGCGAAGCATGTGTTCCCTCTTTAACCCCTATCTTCTGGTTTTTTATTGTAACCGTCCAGCTGCCGCCGTTAGGACCCGCTATGTCCACTTGAACCGTAACATCGACGCCCACGGCTTTGTCAGGTTTGAATCTCCGTGGTAATATGCGCTCAAAAAACTCTCTTGGTGTATGCGCTTCTGCCACCGTGCTTAGCTCCCTTTATTCTTTTTGCTTATCTTATAGCATTCTACATTTTGAACTTTTTCTTAAGCTCAGCTAAATTCATTACGCGCCCGCCAGTCAGCATCATAGTTGAAAGCTGAACTTTAGCGGCCTCTTCAACCATCTCGTTCAGATTGCAAGCAGCTTCCACTGTTGTGCCCACGGTTATGATGCCATGATTTTCCAGAATAACCGCATCGTAATCCGCAATCTTTTTCTGCACAGCTTCCGCAAGCGCTCTCGAACCAGGTGCTTCAAAAGGAATAATGGGAACACCATTCGGTAAAAGCATAAACAGCTCTATCTGCAATGGTAGAATCTCGTTTTTTGCAATACCAAAAGCCGTGGCCGTAGGCGGATGCGTGTGAACAACAGCTTGCACATCCTTTCGCGCCCTATAAATCGCTGCATGTATAGGCGTCTCCATGGAAACATTCAATTCGCCTCTAATCTTGTTGCCTTGCAAATCCACGAGAACCAGCTCGTCTGGCTTCAAGTTTCCCATGCAGGCTCCAGAAGGCTTTATCAGAAACGTGTTTGCGCCAGGGATCCTCGCGCTAATGTTCCCACTTGCTCCCTTCACTAAACCGCGAGCATACAGCTCCTTGCCGGCTTTGACTATTCTTTCACTTAATTCATAAATCAATTTTTCATCCATTCCAGCTGCACTCCGTTTATCTGAACAAATCTTTTTCTTTTGGTCTAACAAGCTCCGTTGCAGATGCATCTTCTGCAGGCTGGTACTTGTAACCTCTTATGATAGCAGCAGGTATGCCTTCATTCGCTTGGCCTATCACAAGTTCCGCAGCAGAAGCTAATTCATCAGCCACAGCGGTCCGCTTTACTCTAAGCACGTAGCCGAACAAGTCTTTCTCTCCGCGCCTATCCCTTAAGGGCCGAATTCCAGCCACGCCTATGGCAACGTTAACCTCGCCCATTCTGAATGGACGGCCATGTGTATCGGAAATTATTACTGCCACATCACAACTCGTCAACCTTTTTATCTCTCGCTTGATCTTCTGGGCTGATGCGTCGGGATTTTTAGGCAGCAAAGCCACGTTTCTTTCGCCTTCGACATTTGATCTATCTACGCCAGCGTTTGCACAAACCATCCCATTTTTTATTTCAGTAATGATGCTGTTTGGCCCTAGCCGCACGATTTCTTTTGTTTCGCGAAGAATTGCTTCTACTAAAGCAGGTTCTTTCCCTGTTTTCTGCGCTATTTCTTTAGCCCGTTCCGATGGCATAACCTCATCTAGGTTAACAATATTTCCCTCAGCTTTAGAAACGGCAACATGCGTGATTACTATTACATCTCCATCCTGAATGGGCGTGTTCTGTTCTCTAGCGGCGTTGCAGATAAGTTCCGCTATATTATCGCCTTTCGTTACTAATGGTAAATTTTTAACAGCAATTATCTTAACAACATCCACGGTTGTCTACCTCGCTTTCATAGGCATGAATGGCTATTTGTCAATAAAACTTAAAGGTTATTCTATGCCTACCAAATGTCCTTGCCATCTGGCTAAATTAGCTATAGACGCGATTTTGAGAAGATTTTAAAACCATAACTACCCTTTATACATTATACAGAAAAGTTGCTTCTCTTTGAGGGAATTACCAAATTTGGGAATAGAAAATCTCAATTGCATTTTTAATCCTAAAAAAATAGCAGTGATAGGCGCAAGTGAAAGGAAAGATTCAATCGGCGCCAAAATTTTCCGAAATCTAACACGGTTAGGCTACAAGGGTGAAGTTTTGCCTGTGAACCCGTTTAGGCAAACAGTAGAAGGGATACCTGCATATTCAAGCGTAAGTAAGATTCCTTCAAAGATAGATTTAGCCGTTGTCGCTACTCCTGCGCACATCGTTCCGCAAATAATCGAAGAATGTGGCGAGGCTGGTGTGAAAGGCGCAATTGTAATTTCAGCAGGTTTCAAGGAAACAGGTGAAGCGGGAGCGCATCTTGAGAAGCAGCTTTTAGAGTGTAAGAAAAAGTATGGCATACGGATTATTGGACCTAACAGTTTTGGTGTGATAAAACCAAAAATTAATCTCTATGCCACTTTTGCCGATAAACCCGCAATCTCTGGAAAAATCGCTTTTCTCTCACAGAGCGCCGCATTATGCGCTTCAGCGCTGGACTGGGCAGCAGAAGCCAACGTTGGTTTCAGCGCCATGGTTTCCTTAGGCTCAGCGCTTGATGTGGACTTTGGAGACTTAATCGATTACTTCAACGCTGACACTCAGACTAAATGCATGCTGCTCTATGTTGAATCTGTAAAAGACGGTCGAAAGTTTATGAGCGCCGCACGTATTGCCTCCCAAAACAAACCTATTATGCTGGTCAAAGCTGGGCGGTTCAAGGAATGCATCGGAGCAGCGTTTTCTCACAGCGGCTCTTTAGGCGGAGAAGACGCTGTGTATGATGCCGCCTTCAAACGCACAGGCATCGTTCGCGTTGAAGCCATTAGCGACCTCTTCAACTGCGCAGAGGCCTTGGCTACGCAGCCAAATCCCGCTGGCTTTAACCTAACAATAATCACAAACGCTGGTGGTCCAGCTATAATAGCTGCAGACCGCCTCATAGCCAAGGGCGGAAAACTAGCGCAGTTAAGCGACGAGACGATTCACGCTTTAAAGAAAATTTTGCCTCCATACTGCAGCGTAGCAAACCCCATCGATATTTATGAAGAAGCCTCTCTCTAGGTTCCGAAGCGTGCTGGAGATATGTTTTAAAGATCAAAAGAGTGATGGTTTCTTGGTCATTTATACGCCGCAAGGCGCCACAAGCCCCATTGCTCTCGCCAAGGTAATAGCAGAGCTTGCAAAGCACGTCAAGAAGCCTGTTCTTGCATCTTTGATGAGTGAAGATGGACGTTGCCGTAGAGCTCGCGTTTTTCTTCATCGAAACGGCATTCCCTCATTTAAAACTCCTGAAGAAGCCGTTGCCACGTTCATGTACATGTATAATTATACTAGGCGCATGGAGCTTCTATATCAGACTCCTGAAGAAATACCTACAGTACAAACCAATACTGCTTCTCTCAAGGGAATTCTAAGACGCGCTTTCTGTGAGGGCCGTAAAGTCCTCGGTTTAACTGAATCCCTACGTTTCCTAGAGGAGTATAAAATTCCGACTGTGGAGACGCTTGTCGCAAGGACTCCTGAGGAAGCGAGCGCATTATCCTCTAAGCTTGGCTACCCAGTGGTCATGAAGGCATTGTCCCCTTTGATTTCGCATAAATCAAAAATCGGCGGCGTTATCTTGAGTGTTTGTTCCTCATCCGAAGCTTCAGCTTTCTTCGAAGAAATAGCCCGCCGTGTCAAAAGCTATGCAGTAGAGTTCCAAGGAGTCGCTATTCAGCCTTTGCTGCGTGAAAAAGGGTATGAGCTGCTTATAGGCTATAAGAAAGACCCAAATTTTGGCGCAATAATTATTTTTGGGATGGGTGGAGCCGCAACTGAACTGTTCAAAGATGTTAGCATTGGTTTTCCACCATTAAATCAGACGCTTGCAAGACAGCTAATAGAAGATACACACATCTGCAGGCATGTGCAGTCTGCTGGGCAGCCTTTGAACGTTAGGCTTCTGGAAAAAATATTGGTGTATTTTTCGCAGCTTATCATGGATTTTCCGGAAATAGCTGAGATGGACATAAACCCCTTGATAGTTAATGAAGATGGCGTCGTCGCGGTTGATGCCCGCATAGTGCTTGACTGGGACAGAATCCTGCGAGAAACTGCCGAGCATCAAAACGACTTGCTTATCGCTTCTTATCCTCAGAAGTATATTGCCGCCAGAAAGCTGAAGAATGGTGCTCAAGTTTTGCTTCGCCCAGTAAAACCTGAAGACGAGAGGCGTTTTAACGAGTTTTTGAGTTCTCTTTCCGAGGAAACCATGCGCTTCAGGTTTTTCCAAATATTGAAAGATGTTTCTCACGACTTGCTGGCGCGATATTGCAATTTGGATTATAACCGTGAAGTCACCATTATAGCGGAGCATCAGCAGGATAGCAGAAAAATTGTCGGCGCTGGAAGCGTTATCGTTGAACCTGATGGAAAGAGCGGCGAGTTCGCTGTGGTTGTGGGCGATGAATGGCAGGGTCTTGGTCTCGGTTCAAAATTAATGGATCATCTCATAATGATCGCCAAGGACATGCGGTTAGAATGGATTTTCGGTTATGTTCTGCCCAATAACTATAAGATGCTGCACATGTGCGCCAAAATGGGCTTTACTTCAGAACCGCTAGATGAGGAAACTGTTAAATTGGCTTTAGCTCTGCGCTGATGCGTGGCGACTTTTGCTGCAAGATTTTGGCAAAAAAGAAGGATAAACAAAAAAGATGGTAATTGCTTCTTTAACTTCTGAATTTCTGCAGCTTCTTTAGCATTTCTTTGTCGCCTTCAGCGTCTCCAGCGCATGTGGCGATTATGCCGTCAACAAGCCCGTCTAGCTTTGCAGCAGTTTCTTCAACCTTGTCCATGGTTGCGGCGACTGGCCAGCCAATCATCTTCACGGTCTCAACATTTCTTGGTGTTCCTACGAGGAAGTAGGCGTAGCAGGGTTTGTTTAAGCGCTTGCATTCTTTGGCTACTTGCTCCAGTATTGGGAAGGATTTATCTTCAAGCCTCATAAAGTAGATGAAGTCCCATGTGTCTCTTACTCTTGCAAGTGTTTCCTCCATGGATCGGCGTGCCGTTAGTAAGCAGCCTAACTTGAGGTTCTTCAGTTTCACTGTATTGCGTAGGAAGTCTCTGGCTTCTTCGGAAGATTTCAGCATCTTTATCGGTTCGCCGTACTTAGGCACATCACCCATTGTAATTGCCAAGCCGTCTAAGCCGATTATGTCTGCTGCCAGCGCTAAGCCTCCTACTTCGACTGGTCCCTTGTAGTGCAGGATGAATATGGGGCAGACGTATTTCTCTGGATATTTCGACTTGAGAATGCAGCTTACCACCGTGCCGCTTGGTGCTGGAAAACCGGCAGCGCTGTCAGTTACGTTCCAGCCGTCAACTAAGTCTTTGATTTCTTCAGCAAGCTTCAGAAATTTGCGTGTCGGAACAAACTCGTTCAGTATCTTCATTATATATCATCACGGCTAAAAGGGAAGGCGCCTTTGCATTAAAAATCTTTTGCATACAAATCTTCTTATCTTTTAAGGAAACGTAAATAAACCATCAAACAAAGGTATTTTCCTGATGGGAACGCATTATGAAAGTAGCTGTTTCTGGTAAGGGCGGAGTGGGCAAAACCCTCATCGCTGCTGGTCTCGCGCGTGGCTTCGCTGAAAGAGGATTAAAAACCATAGCCATAGACGCTGATTCCTCGCCGAATCTTGCTTTAACTTTAGGCTTATCCACCGAGGAAGCCCGAAAGATAGTGCCCATCTCCGAGAACAAGGAGCTTGTGGAATCCAAAACAAGCACGGGCTACTCTGGCGTTTACCGTTTATCCTTCACTGTGGATGACATTGTCCGCGATTACGCCGTCGCCACTCCTTTCGGCGTGCACCTGCTTGTTATGGGCACCGTTAAAGCCATGGATTCCGGCTGCATGTGCGCACCGAACGCTGTTATCCGCGCTTTACTGCGCCACCTAATTGTTGAGCGTAATGAAGCTGTTGTTTTAGATTTAGAAGCAGGAGTTGAGCACATAGGCCGCGGAACTGCACGGCAAGTTGACGCTTTGCTGATTGTGGCTGACTCCAACCTGAAATCACTTGAAATAGCAAAGCACATACATGACTTAGCTGCAAAAGCGGGAATGCAGCAACTCTATTTGATCGGGAACAGGGTAATGAATGAAACTCAGAAGGGCGCTATCTTGGGCTTCGCTGAGAAAAACGGCTTATCGGCGCTTGCTTTCATTCCGTTTGACTCAAAAATCATCGAAGCCGATATGCTTGGCGACACGCCGCTTAGGCATAAAGAGATTGAGGCAATACAAACCATAGACAATATATGTGACGTTTTACTTAAGAAGCAAGCTTAATGTGAGGTTTGTGTTTTAAATGAAAACTCTCGTAACTATTGGCCGCGGCGGAACAGGTAAATCCAGCTTTGTGGCTCTGATGGCTAAATGCCTCATTGAAGCTGGCCAAGCACCATTGCTGCTTGTGGATGCTGATCCTGACCAGAACCTCGCTGAAATGGTCGGCGTCGACCTTAAAGAGGCTGGGAAACACACGATTTCCGAACTGCTTGTAAGCACGTTTATAGAACAAGGCGGCACCACAGTTGGCATTCCACCCTCGGAACGGATAGAAAGCAAGATTTGGTCAAGCGGACTTTTTGAAAGCGACCATTTCGATTTTCTTGCTGTAGGCACCAAGTGGGTTGAGGGTTGCTATTGCATGCCGAACGCTGCCCTCAAAGGCGCTTTGGAAGCGTTAACTAAAAACTATAAATATGTGCTTATTGATTCGCCTGCTGGGCTTGAGCATTTAAACAGGAGAATTACGTCAAAAGTAAATGATATTTTTGACATTCTTGACCATTCAAAGAAATCTTTTGATCATGTTAGGCGTGCGTACCGCATAGCGCAGGAAGTAGGCATACAATTCGACAACTTTTACATAGTAGGCGGCTACCGATTTCCAGAACAACTCGGCGATACCGCGGAAAAAACATTGAAATTCAAATATCTAGGAAAAATCGCTTTTGATGAAGAAGTGGATGACTATGTTCTCGCTGGAAAATCGCTGCTTAACCTGCCTTCAGATAATGCTGCTTATCTCTCTGTGAAGAAAATACTGAATAACGCTGCTTATTTTGTGTAAAAAGCACATTTAAGTAATATTACATTCATATTAGTGTGTTGTTAATTTTGTTAAAAAATCTCGGAAAAGTTTAAAAACTGTGTAAGCGTTGAATGTAGGTAAACCTTTACTGAGGTTTTAGTTTGACCACCAAAAATGTGCACATGAAAATTGGCGAAATGAAGACCGCCACGGGTCTCGTTAAGAACCTTGAAGTATCCATTGGAAAAATTGTTGACGACTCATGGGCAGAACCCATGGGTCCAACACCCATGCCCTCAATATCCGCATTACGCGACTGGGACATGAAACTTTTAACCAAATACAAGCCCTTCTATATGCCCGACTGCGACCTCTGCTGCCTCTGCACCTATGGTAAATGCGATTTAACAGCAGGAAAAAGAGGCGCATGCGGCTTAGACATAGCTGCCCAATCATCGCGTATCGTGCTTATTGCATGCAGTATTGGTGCTGCAACCCACACGGCACATGCCCGCCACCTGGTTGACCACTTAATTGAAAAATACGGTAGAAACTATCCGTTAGATGTAGGCGGTTTAAACGTAAAAGTTGAGGCGCCAGTTACACGACTTGTCACAGGCATAAGGCCTAAAACGCTTGGAGACTTGGCGGAAGTTTTAGATTACTGTGAAACGCAAATAACTCATTGTCTCTCGGCAGCCCACACGGGTCAAGAGGGCAATAATTTAGATTTTGAATCAAAAGCATTTCACGCTGGGCGCATCGACCAAGTAGGCATGGAAGTTGCCGACATCGCCCAAATCTCTGCGCTCGACTTTCCTAAGGCTGATCCTGAAGCGCCTCTGATTGAGATGGGCATAGGCACCGTAGACACATCCAAACCAGTTATCATGTGTATAGGACATAACGTCGTGCCGTCAGTTGGAATAATTGATTATATGAAAGAAAACAAACTTGACGGGAAAATCGAAGTCGTAGGTTTATGCTGCACCGCCTTTGACAATACACGCTATTACGACCGCGCGAAAATTGTGGGGCCAATCTCATGGCAACTCCGATTTGTGCGAGGAGGATTCGCTGATGTCGTGGTTCTGGACGAGCAATGTATCAGAACAGACATCTTCAGCGAAGCAGAACGTGTCAAAGCGCCAGTTATCGCCGCATCAGAGAAAAATTGCATGGGCTTCAAGAATCGTACAAATGATCCAGCAGACGAAATAGTTGCTGATTTAGTGAGCGGCAAAGTGCCAGGAGTCTTGATTCTTGATCCTGAGAAAGTAGGTGAAGTTGCAGTAAAAGTGGCAACAAAAATCGCACCTATACGAAGGAAGTACCGTGTTCTTCCTGAAATTGACGAAATTAAGGCGCTTGCAAAAACCTGCAGACAATGCAACATGTGCCAGAGAAGCTGCCCACAGGACCTATCGATCCCCGTTGCTCTAAAAGCAGCAGCTGAAGGTAACATGGCGTTGCTCGCTGATTTATATGAAGAATGCATTGGCTGTGGGCGCTGTGAAGAAGCCTGCCCAGTAAAATTGCAAATACACAGCTTCATAATCAAAGCAGGCGAAAAATGTATGCTTGAAGAAAAGAACTACTGCCGCTCAGGCAGAGGTGCTGTGCAAGATACAGAAATCCGTAACGTTGGCAGTCCCATAGTGCTCGGCGAGATTCCAGGCATACTCGCAGTTGTGGGATGCGCAAACTATCCACATGGCGGCAAAGACGTTTACGACATATGCCGGGAATTTGCTCTTCGGCGTTTCATCGTGGTCACTTCCGGTTGCTCAGCGATGTCCGCAGGTTCATACAAAAATGCTGAAGGCAAGACACTCTATGAAGAATTCCCCGGAGAATTTGCTGCAGGAGGCGTGCTTAACGTAGGCTCCTGCGTAGCCAACTCGCACATCGCTGGCGCAGCAATAAAGGTTGCTAATATATTCGCCAAACGTAACCTCCGAGGCAATTATGAGGAGATAGCTGATTACATACACAACCGTGTCGGCGCTGTGGGCTTGGCATGGGGCGCCTACTCGCAGAAAGCAGCATCAATCGCCGCGGGCTTCTGGAGCCTAGGCATCCCCGTGTTGGTGGGGCCACACGGCAGCAAATACCGACGCATGCTCCTTGGAAGAGCGGATAAACCTGAAAACTGGGAAGTTTATGATGCGCGCACAGGCGAAAAAGTTAATGTTGGTCCAGCGCCTGAGCATTTGTTCCAGACTGTGGAGACGCCGCAGGAAGCTATGGTTGCCATAGCTAAGCTGTGCATGAGGCCTAACGACACATGGAAGGGCCGCAGCATCAAACTAAGCCACTATATTGACTTGCATAAGCGCCACTATGGATGCATGCCTCCAGACATACACTTATTCGTGCGCACTCTGGCTGATGTGCCAATGACCATGAAAGATGAAATCGTAAAGATTCTGGAAGCGAAAGGCTGGAAGGAAACTGTAATTCCAGACCCGACCTTGCTTCCGAGAATGATACGTAAGAAGAAGGAGTGATGTTGAAATGTCATGTGAACCATGGCAATGTGCAGAGATAGCCGCAACGAAGAAGGCAAATCCTATAACTAAACCAGAAGTAGCTGTTGCAATGATAAAGAAGGCTGAGCGGCCCATACTCATCGTGGGCAGCAACGCCGCTGAACGCTGGCTGGAGGGCAGACAACTTATCGAATACATAATCGACTTCGCCAAAGCCTCAAAAGTCCCAGTTGTAGCCACAGCCCACATGGTCGGTGAATTTCTGAAGCGCGGTTATGAGCCTGCCGCGTTTATGTCTGCAATGGATATAGGAAATCGCTTAGTTGATCCAGAATGGCAGGGCATCGACGGCAAAGGGCACCCTGACTTGGCATTGTTCATAGCCTTGCCCTATTACATGGAATCGCTGATACTATGTGGACTCAAGCATTTTGCCCCTAACCTTAAAACCATGACCTTAGATAACCTTTATCACCCGCATGCTAGCTGGTCTTTCCCAAACGCAACTTTGGAGGAATGGGCTAGCAACCTCAAAGTCATGACTCAAAAATTTGAAGGAGGACAATAAGAAAGATGTCAATGTTTAGTGATATACCCGTCGACGTCGGCGTAATCTACGAAGGCGAACGCATCCGCAGAAACGACATGTACGTGGAACTCGGAGGACCAACTGTCCAAGAGAAGTTCGAGCTAGCAAAAGTTCGACCAGCAGACACCATAGAAGATGGAAAAGTAATCATAATTGGCCCAGACATCAAGGACATGAAAGAAGGGGGTGCCTACCCGTTAGGCGTCTTAGTTGAAGCTGCTGGCGCTACACTTGATGAAGGATTAGAAGGCGTGATTGAAAGGCGTATCCATGGCTACATGAACTTCATTGAAGGTTTCATGCACCTTAACCAGCGCTATGACATCTGGATAAGATTGAGCAAGAAATCTTTCCAGAAAGGCTTGAACTCTTTCGAATATATCGGCAAAGTTCTGCATAGGCTCTTCAAAAGCGAACTGCCTATAATTGAAAAATTGCAAGTAACTTTCATAACCGACCCTGAGAAAATAAAAGAACTCTATCCTCAAGCCCTGCAAGCATACGAAGCAAGAGACGCCAAAGCCAGAGGCTTAAAAGACGAGGATGTTGATAAATTCTACGGTTGCATACTTTGCCAATCTTTTGCTCCAACCCATGTCTGTGTTATCACACCACAGCGCTACTCAAACTGCGGCGCCATAAGCTGGTTTGACGGACGAGCTTCTGCAAGCGTAGACCCCAAAGGTCCAGTGTTTGCTATCGAAAAAGGCGAGTTGCTGGATCCAGTAAAAGGCGAGTACTCAGGCGTAAATGAAACCGTCAAAAAGAAGACGCTGGGGGAAGTTAACCAAGTTTGGCTCTACACAGCCTTCGGCCATCCGCACACTTCCTGTGGTTGCTTCGAGGCCGTTGCATTCTACATCCCCGAAGTAGATGGCTTCGGCTTGGTGCACCGCGGCTTCAAAGGCGTAACTGTGAACGGCTTGCCTTTCTCAACTCTTGCTGATTCAACAGCAGGCGGCAGGCAAGTAGATGGCTTCCATGGCTTATCCATCGAGTACATGCGCTCCAAGAAATTTTTGGAGGCTGATGGCGGCTGGCACCGCGTAGTCTGGGTGCCCAAGGAAGTCAAAGAACGCGTAAAAGACTTCATCCCAAAAGATGTAGTTGACAAGATAGCTACCGAAGAAGATGCGCAGAACCTTGATGCTTTGAAAGCCTTTTTGAAGGAGAAGGGACACCCTGTAGTGGCTAAATGGGCTGCAGCAGAAGCAGCAGCTGGAGAAGCAGCGCCCGCAGAAGTCAAAGAAGAAGAAGGTGCCATGATTCCTATGGCGACAGCGGCAACTTTGCCTATAATGGCCGGCGGCTTCAAGATCATCCTGAAAGACGCGAAAATCTACGCCAAGAAAGTCCTGATACGCCCCATAAAAGACGAGAAAAAAGTTAGAGCTGGGTGAACTTGGTTGGCTGACAAAAAGAAGAAAGAAGATGATTCAGGGCTACCCTTCAGTCCTGATCTGCTGGAGTTGCTGGCGAAGTTTCAGGAAATAGAACTGGAAGATTTCGAGTTGGAAGCAGCTGACTTAGAGTTGTGGTTTGGCGCGGGAGGCATGCCTGCACAGTTACTACCCCCGCCAAAAGTAGCGCCTGCAGTGAAGGGTAAACCATCAGAGTTGCTGAAAACACGGTTTGTGCCTCCAATAGAGACTTATCCGGGGAGAATAGTTGAAGTTAAACTTGGCGCCACCAAAGGCGAAGGCGGAACGCGTGGTCGTTCCATCATAATCGGCGGAGAGACTTCGCCTGCGTTCTACACTTTCGAGCGGCCTGTTCTTCATCCGCCAGTGGTTACAGTTGACGTTTTCGACATGGAGGTTCCGCTTTCTAAAGCTGTCAAGATGCACGTGAAGGACGTCATCGGCGATCCAGCAGCATGGGCGAAGCTTGCGGTTGACAAGTTCGGCGCGGATATGGTTACAGTTCACTTAATCAGCATTGATCCGCTGCTTAAAGATGCCAAACCGAAGGATGCCGTTAAAACGGTCGAGGAAGTTGCTCAGGCTGTGGATGTGCCGCTGGTGATTGGCGGCTGCGGCGACCCAGTTAAGGATGCGGATGTTTTCGCTGAAATAGCCGAAACCTTTGCTGGTGAACGCTTCTTGATTAGCTCCATAACGCAAGATATGGATGTAGAGCGCTGCGCCAAGTTTGTCAAGAAGAATGGTCATGTGGCGTTGTCTTTCACGCCTATGGATTTGAACTTAGCGCGTGAACTTAATCGGCGCCTATACGACTTTCTCGGCAAAGAAGACATCGTTATGGACTTGACAACTGCCGCGCTTGGCTACGGTTTAGACTACGCTTTCACCAACATGGAACGCGCGAGGCTGGCGGGTTTAATGGGCGACATTGAACTTGCGCATCCAATGTCTTCGGGCACCACTAATGCTTGGGCTGCGCGTGAAGCTTGGCTCAAGATGGCACCTGAATGGGAGCCTCGTGAGCTTCGAGGTCCACTATGGGAAGTAACAACTGCGTTGACGCTTTTGCTCGCAGGCGTGGACTTGTTCATGATGATGCATCCTGCCGCGGTGAAGACGCTGAAAGAAATCGTAAACCACCTGCTAAGTGGCAAAAAGGCTGACGCAAGCAAATTTGCCGACTGGGTTTCCATGAAGCTTTAATGGAGACGTGTAGTGCATGACTGAACGGGAAAAGAAGAGTAAGGCTGGAGTAAAAGAGCTAAGCCCCATAGATGTTTACAAGCTTCTTCCTAAGATTAATTGTAAAGAGTGCGGCGAAGCGAATTGCATGGCTTTCGCCACAAAAATCGTTAACCGCGAAGTGCAAATTGACCAGTGCCCGCCGTTACTGAAGAAGGAGTATGAGAAAGCTTACAATCAGCTTAAGGAAATGCTGAAGCCTCCAGTTAAGGAAGTGATTGTGGGCGTTGGTGATAAAGCCGTTAAACTCGGCGGCAAGCTTGTCATGTACCGGCACGAGTTTACATACTTTAACCCCACAGCCATCGCAATTGACGTTACGGATCAGATGTCTGAGGAGGAATTGTTAAGCCGTATAAAGCGTACAGAGCAGTTTAGCTATGAGTATATTGGTTATACGCTTAAACTTGACATGATTGCTGTTCGCTCTACATCAGGCGACCCTGAAAGGTTTAAAGCAGCTGTTAAGAAAGTCTCCGAAAACACCAAGTTGCCGCTGATCCTGTGCGCGTTGAATCCGAATGTGGCTGAGGCCGGTTTGATGGCTGCGCCAAAGGCGAGACCACTGTTGTACGCGGCGACCGCTGATAATTGGCGAGATATGGCTGAGTTAGCGCTTATGTATAATTGTCCATTGGCTGTTTCGGCACCGAACGATTTGGACATGCTAATGTCATTAACTAAGACGTTGCTGGCTTATGGCGTACAAGATCTGGTTTTGGATCCAGGCACCTTTGTCAATGAGGGTTTGGCTGATACGCTGAATAACTTTACTATGCTACGTAGGGCTGCTTGCAAAGCAGGCGAAGAGTTAGCTGGGTTCCCGCTTATGGGCGTCCCAATGGTTGCCTGGATGAATAAGGGCGATCTAGCAGAGGAAATCGTAAAGTGGCGCGAGGCTTACTTGGCAGCCATGCTAATAGTCCGTTACGCGGATGTCCTTGTGCTGCATAGTATTGATGGCTGGTCGCTTCTTCCCAACGCTGTGCTACGTCAGAACATTTACACTGATCCGAGAAAGCCTGTGGCGGTGGAGCCAGGCCTAAAAGTGTTCGGCGCGCCAGACGAGAATTCGCCTGTACTATTCACCACAAACTTTGCTTTGACGTATTACACCGTTGCCTCAGACATTGAGAACTCGAAGCTTAATGCCTACTTAATCGTCGTTGACACTGAAGGCTCAGCCGTGGACAGCGGAGTTGCAGGCCGAAAGCTG
Source organism: Candidatus Bathyarchaeota archaeon (assembly GCA_026014545.1). Taxonomy (GTDB): domain Archaea; phylum Thermoproteota; class Bathyarchaeia; order Bathyarchaeales; family Bathycorpusculaceae; genus JAOAIV01. The sequence continues at coordinate 21,391 of JAOZIH010000004.1, read as the reverse complement.
ACAGCGGAGAAAGTGGCAGACGCCATAAAAGCCACGGGCATCGAGCAGAAGGTGAAACATCGAAGGCTCATCATTCCCGGAAAAGCTTCGAGAATAAGCGGCGAAATCGAGGAGCTCACAGGCTGGAAAGTCCAAGTAGGCCCAAGAGATTCTTCAGAAATACCGAAGTACCTGCAAGAAAAATGGCAACCTTAACCCAGCCACTTCTCAGCCAATAATTTTTCGTTTCTCCCTTTTTCAGATAAGCCTAAGCAATAGCTGGTTTTCTGCTGCCACCGCTGCGGGATAGACCCCCTCTATAGGTTTCTGCAATGAACCACTAATAGCCGCCAAATATGAAGGCGCTGCTTGCCGAAAAACACAGGTACAAAACGAATTTTATGTATGTGGCTATGCTGTTTGGGTCGTTTGCTGCTCTGCTTTGTTTTCTGCGGGTTTTTGTGGCTTTTCAACGATTTTTGCGTTTATTTGCACAATTTCATCAGTTATTATGTTTCCTCGAACAGTCTTTCGCCTTCGTTCGCCTTCTCTCTTAGGGTTAAATCCTGTTCCTCCACTTAGTATAACTTTCCGCCGGCCTCCGCCATGCACGTTCGCCCTCATGGGTACGCCATCTTTGTCTGCACCGCCTGTTATCTGCAGTTTGTGCGCCGGCAAATCCACAACTGAGCCATCCACTATCTCGCCGATTTTTCTTCCAATGAATGGTGCCGCACGTGTTTCCTCAAGCTCAACCACTTTTGAGGTTCCCGTTTCTGGATCAGATACTATTACCTTGAATTTAGCCATGTTCGACTTAACTCTCCAGCGAAGTATGAAGTTAAGCATCTCTCTATTAAGGATTTATGGCGAATATGCGACTATTCAAGTCGCAAAGTGGTTTTCTCCAGCGTAAACATTTTAATTTAGCTCTGTAGAAGTCTTGCTGCTATGTGGCGCTTAGGCTTCTTCTTCCACGAGATCGCATTCGGCCTGCTTTCAATCTTCATTCCACTGTACGTAGTAACGCCTGCAGTGGGCGGATCATTATTCCACTTGGGTGTGATGACATCCATGGCGCTGCTTTTGTCTATACCTGCCTCATTCCTCTGGGGCTACATCTGCGACAAGACAAGGCGTTACAAGCGGTATATCCTTCTATCTTTTGTTTCGGTGGCCGCCCTACTTTACTTTTTAACCTTCGCAACAGACATCAGCACATTTATCATTCTTTATGTAGTAATGGCGGTTCTTCACGTGGCACATGAAGCGCCAAAAAATGTTCTTATAGCCGAGCACTACCCGCGCGAAAATTGGGGCAAATCTTATGCTCTCTATGAAGGCTTCACGGAAATAGGCTGGCTAATTGGACTAATCACGGGCTTATTTACGGCAACAATTGCCTTGAGTCCCACTTACATACTGCTACTGTGCAGCGGCTTAAACGTGGCGGCCTTTGTTCTAGCCATCTTCTTCATGGCGGATCCGCTTATCATTTTTGAGAGGCGGCTAGTAAGCATAGAAAAAAAGATTGACTACACATATAACGGCGCGCAAATCTTCTCAAAACTTGCGGATGGCTTGCCTCTGCGCGAAAAGCTCAAAAGTGAAAACTTCGCGCTGTTCGGTGCTGGTTTGATTCTTTTTTCTTTGGCTTCTAGCCTATTCTTCACGCCTCTCCCAATATTCTTCTCTAGCGCGCTTGCCTTACCAGAAAACATGGTGTTTTTGATTTACATACTGAATTCCAGCGGCACAATGACAGGATACTTTCTCGCAGGAAAACACTCGGCAACTTTCAATTCAAAATCGTATGTTCAGCGATTCGTGCTTCTTCGAAGCATATTAGTAATCTCATTGGCTCTTATTGTCAATTTTGCTTTCTCACCAGCGCTTTTGGCTTCAGCTATCTTGATTTTCATGGGTTTCGCATACGGCTTTTATCACATCCTAACGCTGTCGCTGTCGATGGAGCTGATTCCCGCTGGCAAAGCAGGTTTGTTCGACGTGCTGGTAGGTTTAGGCGCCTCTTTAGGCTCTTTCCTAGGCCCTTTCATAGCTGAAAATTTTGGATTTCTACCTCAATTCTTGATAGCAAGCGCCATCTTCTTTATGGCTTACGTGTTTTTCAAAGTTTTTTCATAAAAAGAAGAAAAAAGGCGGTTATTCTGTATGTACTCGGAAGAGGTCGATGTCTTCGCGCATCGTTGGTGTTAGCTCTAAGAAATCTCTGACCGCGCGCTCCACATCCTTTGCTTGGGTTACGTATCTTCCAACGATAATGACGTCAGCGCCTTTCTCCAACGCTTCTTTTGCGGTTTCAGGCACTATTCCGCCTGCGACGGCTATTAGGAATCGCTTGTCAGGGAAGGTTTGCCGCAGTTTCGGTATCAGATCCAGCCCTAAGGTTTTTCCTGTTTCTTGGTCTATTCCCCTGTGAATTATGACCATGTCTGGAAACTCCTTAAGCCGCTTGAGCTTTCCGATGGGGTCTTCAACGTTTAGCATGTCGACAACGCCGTATATTCCCAGCCTTTTCGCTTCATGCACGAATGCATCTAACGTTTCAGGCGGTGCCAAGCCAGCAGCAACCACAGCGTCTGCCGTGTCCTCGTAGGCTATGTCAACTTCAACTTTCCCCACATCCAACGTCTTCAAATCAGCAATCATAAACGCGTCTTTGGCAACCTGCCGCAACTCGTTTATCACTCTTGTTCCGTAACGTTTAATCAATGGAGTTCCAACTTCAATGATTATTCTGTCGCTTCCAGGCATCTCAGAGAGAACTTTCTTTGCCTTTTCCAGCTCTGGCGGGTCAAGCGAAATCTGCAGGTATGGCGGTCTCCACAAGCGCGGGACTCTGAAGCCCATTATTGGGTGCTTAGCTCGATCCTTCTCGTAGAGCATCTTTTCAAGCGATGGATATTTGTTTAAGGCTCTCCGTAGCGCCAGCTTTGTCGCGCCATAATTGTACTGGTATATTTTGCGGTAATCACTTGCCTGCGGGTGGACAAATACGCTGCATATAATTACCCAGTCATCCACTTTCTCCCTTGGAATAATCCCTTCCTCTACGGCGTCTGCCACTGCCTTTGCAACTGCAGCCTGCGCTGGCCCAAAAATTTTCCCTGCATCCTCCATATTCTTGATAGTTACTTTCGGCACAAGCAATGTATGCGGCTTAGGCGGAAGATTAGGTCGAATAACCGACAGCAAAGGCGTGTGCCCTGCCGAAAGATTTGCCAAACCGTTGGCGAAAGCTTGCCCAACAGGCCCATTTTTGTCGCCGATTAAGAGATCTATATGCGCCAACTCGTTTCCTTCACCTAAAAGAGCTTCGCCAATTAGGTACGTCGGCCACGACTCTTCGACACATTCGTCTGCAAACGACATTGGAATGCGGTTTACAATTTCTTTAAAATCGACATTGAACTCTTTCAGCCAAGTGTAAAGCGTATCTCTATGTATATTCAGCTCTTTTGCTGTTCCAGCAACTGTCGGTTTTGTCGGCTTCTGCCCTTGTGAAAGCCTGTGTTCGACTTCTTTTTTCGCGGCTTCCGTCACAAGTTTTATGAATTCTTCACGTGTTTCAGGTTTTTTGGTGTCTATACCCGACATTTATGTCGCCTCTGCGCTCTGTATGAAGCATCTTGTATATAAGAGTGTCGGAGCAAATTGATTGTTTTATTGAAGGCGCAGCTGTTTCTTCAAGATTTTGTCGGTTGCGCATAATTTTGGTTTTCGAAAGCTTGTTAAGCCATGTTGCGGTTGTACGCTAAAATGCTGTGTGCTCGTCTTGGGGCAGTAGAAGTTAACAGTCCTCTTTAGATAATCGGTAAATCTATATTTCTGCGTGTATTGTGTGTAACATCAAAAATAAGGGTGCCCAGATGGTTAAGCTTAATTTGATATGCTTCGGCTTAATACTGCTCGGTTTTGCGCTCTTTCTTTACGGCGCCAATTTCTATGACGCACTTGTCGGATGGGCGGGTGTGTTTATCTTTCTTGGAGGCTCACTTGCCTTTCTTCTCTTATACATTTATAAGGAATTAAAGAAAAAAAGCGCTGCTCAGAATCCATAGAGCGTGCTATACTTTTCTTGCAGGTACTGCAAGTAGGGGCCGGCGTCTAGTTTCCTTCCAGTTATTTTAGTTATCAAGTCATTTGGGTCATACAGGGCTCCGTATGCGTGCACATTTTTGGCTAGCCACTCCATAATATTTTTCGTGTTGCCCTCTGCAAGTTGACTTTGCCAGTCGCCTATGTCCTTTGCCAAAGCGGAGAGCAGTTGCCCGCTGTAGATGTTGCCTAAGGCGTAGCTTGGGAAATAGCCATAATAGCCGCTTGCCCAATGCGTATCCTGCATTACCCCTTCAGCGTCATTCTCAATTTTCAAGCCCAAAAGCTCCTCATACTTCTGATTCCATATCTCTGGCAGCTGGTTAACTTCAATTTTGTTTCCGAATAGGTCTCTTTCAATCTGGAATCGGATTACTATGTGAAGGCAATAAGTTACTTCATCAGCTTCCACACGGATCTTTGAGGGCTTAACCTCATTTATAGCACTCACAAACGAATCCAATTCAAGATGCGCCAAGCTTACGCCGGCAATCGCTTTCAGTTTAGGAAGGAAACTGCTCCAGAATTCTCTAGAACGCCCAATAATGTTTTCTACAAAACGCGATTGCGATTCATGTATGCCGTAGGAGCAGCTTGCGCCGACGGGCTGATACTTCCACTCCCGCGGAAGCCCTTGCTCATATAACGCGTGGCCCGTTTCGTGGAGCACTGAAAAGATTGAGGAGGCGAATTCTTCTGGGTAATAATGCGTTGTAATTCTCACGTCATCGTAATATCCTGTTGTGAACGGATGCTCAGTTTCATCGATTCGTCCAGCCGCGGTAGGCGAGCTAACATCGTAGCCCATTGTCTCAGCGAGGGCCTTTGCAATTTGGCGCTGCGTTTCAACTGGAACGCTACACTTAAGTATCGCCGTGTTTGGCTGGTTCGGCGCATTCTGGATTTTCCTAAGCAATGTGACTAACCCATTTTGGAGCTGCTCAAAAATTGGCGCGATTGCCGCGGCGGTCATTTTCGGCTCGAAAATGTCTATGAGCGCATCATAGGGTGTAGCCACCGCCTTGACTCTCATGAGGATTTCGGCTTTTTCCCGGTTAAGCTCCACGAGTTTCTCCAACTCAGGCTGAAGCATACTGAAGCTTTTTGCAGCCTTTGCTTTCTTCCAAGTATTCACGGTTAATGCTTGCTGCCTAGCGATTTCGGCAACAAGCTTTTCCGGCAGCTGAGTTTGTTCGTCATAATTTTTCTTGATAAGATACACATTGCGCTTTTCTACCTCTGTTAAAGTTTCATACTGCGGGCTGTTAAGTATCTCGTTTAAGAGACTTCCGATTTCTGGTGAAGTGCTCATCTTGTGACTGAGGCGGCTCAAAAGAGCAAGCTGCTGGCTACGCTGCTCGATGCCCCTTGGCGGCATCATGGTTTCCATGTCCCAGTGAATTATGGCCTCGGCAGACTGTAGGATAATTAGGTCTTTGGTTAACTCGACTAGCTTCTTATAGGCTGAATGCACGTCAGAGGACATTTTGTTCGTCTCCTTTTATGCTTCATGTAGTGGAGCGCTTGTAAGAAAAAACTTGTGGTTATATGCGAGCTATAGTGTTTGCGAGCAAGGTTCAATTTCGATAATCTTAATAATAGTTTCTCTCATCTGTTTGAGTGTGATGTAGAATGAAACGGAAGTTGATGGAGATATTGGCTTGTCCTATAGACAAGTATCATCCACTTGAGCTCCATGTTTTCGAAGAAAAAGACGAGATAACCGAGGGCTTAATTGTCTGCCCTAAATGCCTGCGATGGTATCCGATACGTGATGAAATCCCAGAGATGCTGCCTGATGAGTTGCGAAAAGAAGCTGAGGATTTGCCGTTTTTGAAAAAATGGCGAGAAAAAATACCTGAAAAAATAGTTTTTGAGGGTAAGCCCTTCAGCTTAAAGCGTTAAGCGCTTGCACCCAATTTTATTGCTTTGTTCTTTGCTGATGAGCGCAAGGCTGCTTCCGCAATCTCCAGTGCTTTTAAGCCATCAACGCCTGTTATCAGCGGCTTCTTCTTTTCTAGTATGCATTCTGCGAAGTGCTGGAGTTCAAGTTTTAAAGGCTCTTGCCAAGCGTATCTCGGCTGCAAGGTTTCCTTTTGATCTTCAATCCACAGTTCTTGCGTCATGTAATCCAGCCGCATTATGGCATTGCTGCCCGTAACTGTAAGCAAACGCGTTTTGTAGGGCGTTAGCCAGTTGGATTCGATGAAAGCGCTTTTCCCATCCTTGTAAGTAAGCATTATCTGCGCGTAATCCTCAAACTTTCTATGCCGCATGTTCCCCGTTTTTGCGTAAACCATGATGGGTTCCTCGTTGAAGATGTAACGCATGACATCTATGTCATGAATTGCGGTGTCTTTGACTACACCCACGTCTCCTATTCTTTCAGGCCACTGCGAAAACCGCTTTGCAGTAGCGCACACAAGCTCGCCGATTTCCTTCTTTTCCACCGCTCTTCGGATATGCTGCAGCCCGGGGATGAACCGCATTAGGAAGCCAACTGTCAAGTGCAAGCCATTTTTCTCGGCTGTTTCCAGAAGCACTTTCGCTTGCTTCGTGTTGGCCGCCATTGGCTTTTCAACTAAAACATGTTTCCCCGCGTTAAGTGCCTTTAAAGCTTCCTTAGCGAGGATGGTTGACCATGTACATACGCTTACGGCTTCAATCTCAGGGTTTTTCAGCATCCTCGCGCTATTTGTGTACGCTTTAACACCAAACTGTTTGGCTATGCTTTTCGCTCTTTCCGCGTTTACGTCGCAAACAGCCACAAGCTCAGTGGAATCGAGTTCTTTGTAGGCGCGTGCATGGTTTTTTCCCCAGCCGCCCACGCCTATTACTGCTACGCCTAGCTTTTTCATCTATTTCCTACTCCTCGGCCTATTCCACGATATATGAATCCTTCTTTTTCAACTTTTTGCGGTTCAACCATGCCTGTTAAATCAACAAAAGCCGCAGGCGCTTTCATTACTCCATATAACTTTTTGAGATTTAGACGTGTAAGCACATCCAACGGGCTGATTATCATTATGCAGTCTGCGCCTTCCACTGCTTCATTCAAACTTTTTTTAAGCGCACGCGCCATACTCGCCTGTTCATTTATCGAAAATGCCGGATCATAGAGATTCAGCTTTGCACCTTTCTTCTCTAGCATCTGCAGAAGTGTTTCTGCTGCTGTCTGAGGCTGGACATTGCCCAACAAGGCAATACGGGCTCTTCTCAAGGTTTTCCCGCAGCTTCGTAGAGCATCTTGCGCTAAATTGACTGCATGCACAGTCATCTGCTCATTTATTTGTCTAGCACGCGCAGGCAACCAAAGCTTGACGGTTAGATTATCGGCGCTTTCAAGCAAAAGGTAGGCTCCATCGCGGCAGTTTTCCTCAGCAATTGTTGGTGCGATGTCCGTATACTGCAAGTCCACGATTTTTAATGTTTCAATGTAATCTATGCCTGCGTTTTCACAGAAAATAGCTAATTCGTTGGCTAACGCTGTACGTGCATCCATTTTTACAATGGAAAAAAGTGCAGCAGCTTCAGCGGTCTTTATGTCAAGTATTCTTCGTATAGGTTTTTCCGTTATGGTTCCTAGGATTTTTGTAGCGGAATCTAAGCTGGTCTTGTCTGCGGCAGCTATCTTTAATTCTTGGTCTCTGATTGTGGCAAGCCTTTGACTGTTTGGAATATACATGGGGTTGTAGGCAAAACCAAAGGAATCGCCAACTTTGAACCCTGATGTGTTTTCCAAAAGTTCTTTAATAACTCCTTCTGTAGCACCAAAGCCTGTTATGCCCGCATAAATGACAAGGGTGTCCCTGCGAAGTGCAGCGCCAATTTGTTTGCAGATCTTCTCTATATCTGAGTAATCCGCTCTTTTCTTATCATCAAACTTTACTGGCGTTGATATGAGTATTATGTCACTCTGCGACACTGCGCTTTTCAAATCGCTTGCAGCGTTTAGTTGCCCTGTCTTTGCAAAGCGCTTCAATTTGATTTCTGCTTCGCGAGCAACATAGGGTGCTTTTCCCTTTGCTATGTTTCTAACTAAGCTTTGGTCTATATCTGTGCATAAGACTTTGTAGCCTGCCTCTGCGAAGGCAACCGCATAAAGAACGCCTATTTGCCTGCAACCTACTACGCTTACTGTATATGCTTGACGCTTTTCAGCTGTAGCTATTTCTTCAGGTTTCACGCGTAGAACTGTAGGCATTGGCAAATGTTCTCCAAGTTTATTTGTTTAAAGGGTTTTGAGGATTTTCGCAAGTTTCAAACTGTACTCTTCAACCAGCTTCCGCGCTTTTTCCCGGCTTTTTGCCTCTGCGTACAACCTATAAATTGGCTCGGTTCCGCTGGGCCTTATCAGAATGGAGCTTTTATCTTCAAACCATATCTTTACGCCGTCAATGGTGCTTATGTTCAAACCTTGCACCTGATCACGCAGTTTTTGAAGCACCTTGTCTTTTTTGTCTTCTGGGCACTCGATTTTGCCTTTTTCAATGAAATATTGAGGCTGCTCCGCGATAAGCTGTGAAAGCTTCTTGCCAGTTTTAGCCATTATCTCCAAAATTAGCGCTGTTGTCATGGCGCCGTCGCGCACGGCCTGATGTGGACCATAAAAGACTCCGCCATTTTCTTCTCCACCTAGCTTGGCCTTCACCGCCTTCATTGTTTGAGAAACAGTTACGCTTCCAACCTTGGTCCAGACGATTTCGCCCTTATATGCGTCGGCAATATCTTTCACAAGTGTTGAGGAGCTGACGGGCGTGACTATCTTCTCATTTGGGTTTTCAATTAGAAATTCTTTTTCAATTAACGCGAAGGTTTTGTCGCCCCAGTGAATTTCTCCTTTTTCATCTACAAATATGGCTCGGTCCGCATCACCGTCGAATGCTACGCCTAAATCTGCGCCCATAGCCTTCACAACTGTAGCCAGCTCTGTTAGATTTTCTGGACGCGGCTCAGGCATTCGCCCAGGAAATGTTCCATCAATGTTCGCGTTGATGGTGAGAACCTTGCAGTTCAATTCGCGTAGAAGGCGCGGAGCTGTGAGGCTGCCTACGCTGTTTGCTGGATCCACAACAACCTGAAACTTTTTTCCTGCTATCTCGGAAACATCAACGTGTTTTTTTATCGCTTCGACATATTCGTCGTTCACTGTTAAAAATTCATGCTTGGTGCCTAGTTTATTCCATTCCACAGATACCTGTTTGCCTTCAAAATAGATTTTTTCTATCTCACTTTCCTGTTCATGAGCGATTTCTATCCCATCGTTCCAGATGACTTTTATGCCATTATATTCCGGCGGATTATGCGACGCAGTTATTATCACGCCGCCGTCCATGCAATGATTCTTTATCGCATACTGTAGTGCAGGAGTCGGCGCCATCCCCGCGAAGTACACGTTGCAGCCCGTAGCAATTAAGCCCGCCGCAACTGCTTTTGCGAACATCGGCCCGCTTGTTCTGGCGTCGTGGCCGAGCAACAAGTTTTTCTTTTTGAAGAAGGTTCCGATGGATGAGCCAACTTTCACCGCCATCTCTACGGTTAATTCTTTGTTTACTAATCCGCGGATGCCATTTGTCCCGAAAAGCTTGTTTGTCCCCATTGGTTCTCTGCTCCTCTTATCTTTTACCAAATGATGTGGTCGGCTCTTAAATGGTTTTCAGAGACCTCTTTGGCTGGGCAAACTGCTGTTCCATCTGCAAGTGAGACGCCATCTTTGATTTTTGCTTGGTCGGCGATGATGCAGCCTTGGCTAATTTTGACTTTTTTCCCTATTATGGCTGCTTCACCTATAACCGCGCCATTTACCATAGCGTAGTCATCTATTTCCGTGTCTGGAAAAATTATCGAGTTGCTTATTTGCACGTTTCTTCCCACCTTCACGTTTTTTCCCAGTATCGCGTATGGTCCTATGATAGAGTTTTCGTTGATAGCAACATTCTTGTCTAACGCGACGGGCTGTCTAACTTCAAACCTGCCAGCCGCTTTAACTTCCTGCTTTTTCATAAGCATATCAAGAATTATCTTGTTTGCTTGCAGGTATTCCTCTGGCTTCCCTATGTCCTGCCACAGCCCTTTTATGACGTGCCCATAAAGTTTGCTCTCTTCCACCAGTTTCGGAAAGATTTCCCGCTCCATCGACACCGACCTCCCTTTAGGGATATAACTAAGCACCTTTGGGCTAAGCACGTAAATCCCAGCGTTTATCAGGTTGGTTGGCGCCGTGCCCTTTGCTGGTTTTTCAATGAATCTTTTCACAAGCCCATCCTTTGTTATCTCGGCTACCCCATATCTGCTTGGGTCTTTCACTTCACACAACGCAATTGTGGCTAAAGCATTTGTTTCTCTATGTTTCTTCACTATTTCTGAGTAATCAACATCTGCGAATATATCGCCGTTTAAAACTAGGAAAGGCTCTGCGTCGCCGAGAAGCCTTTCCGCCTTCTTTATAGGCCCCGCGGTTCCAAGCGGCATTTTAGGTGGGTCAATGGAATATTTTATTCGCAACCCATTTTTTGGGATTCGCTGTTTTTTTATGTAAAATTGTGTTTGCAAATTAACCGCCAATATCACCTCTCGAATGTCGGTTCTTGCAAGCCGCTCAAAAATCCACTGAAGCAGCGGCTTGTTAACTATTGGAAACAAGGTTTTCGGTCTTGTGCAACTCAGCGGTCTCAGCCTAGTGGCGAATCCGCCTGCAAGGATTACAGCTTTCAGTTAACTTCACCCTATGAGGAAGTAATACTATCTGCATGTTTTAAATATAAACAATTATGGAAAAGCGCCTCGGACATAGATTGCAAAGCAGACTTTGCCTTCAATGTAGATACGCAATTTCAACATCGACAAATTATTTCTACATGCTAAACATAACTTGCCGATTCGTCTGAAAAGCTGCGTTATGGTTATATGTAGCCGAGGCAAAACAGAAAGGGAGAAAAACCATGTCAGACATAGGCGTAACCGTAAAGAAAAACGAGAACTTCTCAGAATGGTACACAGAAGTGGTTTTAAAATCTGGACTGGCAGATTACGCCCCAATAAAGGGCTGCATGATTTTCCGCGAGCTTTCCTACGCCATATGGGAGAAAATCCAGGAAATTTTTAATAAAAAAATCAAGGCAACAGGCCACAAGAACGTCTATTTTCCCATGTTCATACCTGAAAGTTTTCTGAAGAAAGAAGCAGAGCACTTCGCCGGTTTTGTTCCAGAAGTTGCTTGGGTAACCCAAGGCGGAGACTCGCCGCTGGAAGAGAAGCTCGCTGTAAGGCCGACTTCTGAAACCATAATTTACGCTACTTACGCGAAATGGATCAGAAGTTGGCGGGACCTTCCCATCAAACTTAATCAATGGTGCAACATCGTCAGATGGGAAACCAAGGCAACTAAGCCTTTCCTCAGAACCCGAGAATTCCTGTGGCAGGAGGGGCATACGGCGCATGCAACGAAGGAAGATTCTGATAAAGAAGTAATGGACATCCTGAATGAATACAGGGATCTGATGGAAAGCTATTTGGCTATTCCGGTGCTTGTTGGCGTTAAAACCGATAATGAAAAGTTCGCCGGCGCCCTTTATACGACTACGCTGGAAGCTATAATGCCTGATGGAAAAGCATTACAGATGGGCACATCGCATAATTTGGGCCAAAACTTCGCCAAAGTGTTCGACATAAAATATATAGGAGAAGACGAGAAGGAGCACTATGTCTGGCAAACCTCATGGGGCATATCCACGCGGCTGATAGGCGCGCTTGTCATGGTTCACGGCGACGACAAGGGCTTAGTGATACCGCCAAAAGTTGCGCCAATACAAGTGGTCATAGTGCCGATACCTTACAAAGGCGCAGACTCTGCCGCTATAATGGCTAAGGCCAAAGAAGTTCGAGAGAAACTTGTTGAGAAAGGCATAACTACCATTTTAGACGACAGGGAAGAATACACGCCTGGCTGGAAATTCAATGAGTGGGAACTGAAGGGTGTGCCTATCCGTGTAGAGATAGGACCAAGAGACCTTAAGCAAGAACAAGTGACCTTGGCGAGACGCGACACTTACCAGAAAACGGCGGTCAAGCTGGATGATGCAGTGCACGCCATAGAAAAGCTTCTTGAGGAAATCCAAAACAGCTTGTACGCCAAAGCCAAAGCAGCCCTAGCGGAAAAGATAACCACCGTGAGCAGCTATAATGAATTCCAGTGGACACTTGAAGCAAAAGGCGGCTTCATCAAGGCAGCATGGTGCGGTCACTCACGCTGCGAGGAGAAGATTAAGGAAGAAACAGGCGCCACGATTAGGCTGAGACCTTTTGAGAAGGAACCGCCAATAACCGACTGCATTTATTGCGGTGCAAAAGCTGTTGAAATGGTGTACTTTGCCAGATCCTACTAGCCACGCATAATCTTCTATTCGGCTAAGTTTACGTGCTTGTTTAGCTGCTTGGCCACATCCTCTAGCCCTAGCCTCTTCAGTGTCGATTTTTTCGGTATTCCCCGCTCATCCCATCCTCGCTTCTGGTAGTACTGCCGTAGCATAATGTTATATCTTGTCAAGTCAAGTTTGGCTCCTTTCAACGCGCCCTCGGTCAGCGGCTCTTTAAACCATCGTGCTGGGGGAACATCCATTTCCTGTGACCACTTGCTGCCGTATTCACGTATCCAAAAAGCTCGAATCAGATTCCAGATGCGTTCGCTCATTTCGGCTAAAGCATTCAATGTGAAGTCTAAGCCTGTGGTGGCACGGAGAAAACGCGTGTACCATTGAAGCTCTAAACCAAGCGAAATGCTTGGGAAACGGCAAACAGTTAAAGATTCAAAAACTCCGCCGCGGATATGCTGCATTTCTATAATTTTGTTGATTTTTTCTTCGCCGTAGCTTCCGCGGTCTGTGTGAACCTCCCAAGATATAAGCCATGCATCCTTGTGGTGTGCGCCGATTGCGCTGGTGCCATAAGCCAACGCCATGCCTGGCGCAGCGTGACAATTATAAGCGGAAACCTCTAAACCCTTTACATGCATTGCCCAATCGCCTGCGTCATTTCCTATTTTTGCCGCTGCAGCTTGCACTCCCTCAGCGAGTGTTGCGCCTAAACCGCGTCTGTAAGCTATGTCTTTAATCAACTCTTTGGCCTCTGCAAATTTCCCCCAGTCCAACTTTTCAGAAATTAGTTGCTTCTGGGAAGCTTCAATGGTGAAGCCCAGCACGTTCCCAAGTGAAATCGTGTCTAAACCCAACTCGTCTGCAATACGGTTTAAGGCTGCTGCTTGCCTAAGGTTACCTAGTCCTATGTTAGCGCCGAGCATTGCCACGTTTTCATAATCCAACTCCGCCTCTTTTCTATCCGAGTCCCTAACCACGTTGCCGCATGTCATGTTGCATTGTGGGCAACCGCGATTGGAGACCTTGATTTTCTCCATGGCAAACCCGCCTATCTTATCCGCCTTATCAAACACTGCCTCTCGAAAATTGAAAGTTGGCAGAACACTGTTTTCTTGACTCCACTCTATAGTGGACATTGTTCCCTGCCTTTTCCAAAACGTGTAAAGCGGCAGAGTAAGCACTTCACGGTAACCTGCTGCGCTAAGCTCCTTCATCTCCTTAGGCTGAGCAATCGGCAAGCTTTCAGAGCCCTCAAAAACCACCGCTTTCAAATTCTTGGAGCCCATAACAGCGCCCATGCCAGGTCTTCCACCGGAGCGGCCTTCCTGAGAAATAACGGTGGCAAACTTGACCCTGTTTTCTCCTGCTGGGCCAATAGATACAATGCCGGCGCTATGGCCGTAAATGCTCTTTAGCTGGTCTTCAGTTTCAAATGTGCTTAATCCCCAGAAGTCTTTGGCGTCTATAAACTCAGCAGTTTTATCCTTAACGTGCAGAATCACCGGTGTCTCTGCTTTTCCCTCGATAATAACTGCGTCGTAGCCAGCCCGGCGCATCTGAACTGCCGCGGCACTGCCAATGTTCCCGTCTCCGTAGCCGCCTGTAAGAGGACTCTTTGCGGCTACAACAAATTTGCCGCTGTTCGGTAAGCCTATCCCCGTTAATGGGCCAGCGGCGAAGACAAGCTTATTTTCAGGCGATAACGGATCAGTTCCAGGTTTTAGTCTGTCCCATAGAATCTTGGCAGCGAAACCTCTGCCGCCGAAAAAATTCAAAGCCAAGCTTGCGTCATAGGATTCTGCGACTGCCTTATTCCTGCTTAAGTCCACCTGCAGGAAAACACCATTCCAACCGAACACGCATAGTTCACCTAAACGATTCAATATTATGAATCCCAAAAAATAAAAGGTTAATCAACGGTTACGACTAATCTTTATCCAAAGAAGCAATGCACTTTTGTTTTGACTTAATGGTTTTTCGGAAACTTTATGTTTTAGAATAGTGCAAGTGTGAAGTTATGCAGAGGCTTTAATAGTGGTGCACATAAAAGTCACTAAACGTGCAAAGTCTGTTGAATACGCAATACGTGATGTAGTAGTCAGCGCTGGATCATTTGCCACAGAGGGTAGAAAAATTTTCTACCTGAACATAGGCGACCCTGTGGCATTTGATTTTCCAACGCCACCGCACATTAAACAAGCTCTTTGTGATGCGATTCAATCGGAAAAGAACTATTATGCTCCTTCAGAAGGGCTACCAGAACTGAGGCGAGCTATAGCTGAAAAGGAGAAAAGAGTCAACGGTATAGACATAACTGCGGAAAACGTCTTAGTAACCGCCGGCGTCTCTGAAGGAATCAGAATGGTCATATCAGCGTTGATAGAGAAAGGAGACGAAATCCTTGTCCCTGGACCCGCCTATCCGCCGTACATCTCCTACGCGAAGGCATACTATGGAAAGCCCGTTACGTACGAAACTGTAGAGGAGGAAAACTGGCAGCCGAATATTGACGATTTGCGGAAAAAAATTTCGAAGAAAACACGGGCTATAGTGATAATTAATCCAAATAACCCCACAGGCGCGCTTTACAGGAAGAAAGTGGTTAAGGAGATATTGGATATAGCAGGCGAGCACGATCTGTTGGTTCTGTCAGATGAGATTTACGATCAGATACGATATGTTGAAGAATACGAGAGCACAGCACGCTTAGCCAAAGACATCCCAGTTGTAGGCTTGAACGGATTCTCAAAAGTGTATCTCATGACGGGCTGGCGGCTTGGCTATATATATTTCCACGACCAGAATGGCGAGTTGCAGGAGTTGAAAGAAAGCATAGAAAAAGAGCAGCGCATAAGAATCTGCGCCAACACGCCTGTTCAAGTTGCAGGAGTGGCTGCGCTGAAAGGCCCGCAGGATCACATAAAAGATTTGGTTGAAAGGCTGAGAGTTAGGCGAGACTATGCGTTGAAGCGATTGAATGAAATTGAAGGTGTAAGCTGCGCAAAGCCTGATGGCGCATTCTACGTGTTCCCGAAAATTCACGGTGTCGGCGCAAGATGGAAGACAGACATGGAATTCGCCATTGAACTCTTAAAGGCGACAGGTGTTCTACTGGTGCACGGTTCAGGCTTTGACCCTGCTTATGGCGCCGGGCATGTGCGTATAGTGTTCCTGCCTCCAATCGAGACGCTGGAGCAAGCATTTAACGAAATAGAAAGATTCGTGAAAAGCTAACAAAAAAGCTAATGAAACCTTTACTGATAAATTGGCACGCCTTCTGCTGGATCAGCAACTGCCTTCTGGAAAGCGTCCATAAGCCTTTTCGTGACAGGCCCAGGTTTTCCATCGCCTATTTGCCGCTTATTTACTTCTCTGATGGGCACAATCTCCGCCGCGGTGCCTGTAAAGAATGCCTCATCAGCAGTGAATAACTGGAACGGCGTAATGTTGAACTCGGTTACTTCGTATCCTAAGCTTCTAGCAAGCTTGATTACAAATTGCGCTGTGATGCCTGCTAATGCGCCGGTGCTGCTTGGCGGCGTGAAGATTTTTCCGTCCTTGACGATGAATAGGTTTTCGCCTACTCCCTCAGCAATGACGCCATTTTTGTCTAAGCATATAGCTTCGTCAGCGCCGCTTGCAGTGGCTTCTATCTTGCCTAATACGCTGTTGAGGTAGTTTAGTGATTTTATCTCGTGTGTGGATGCATCAACGGAGTTTCGTCTGACCCAGCTAATCATTGCGGAGATGCCTTTTTCTTTAGCTTCCTTTGACATTATGGAAATCGAGTCAGTTATAATAATCACCGAGGGCTTCGGGCACTTCCGTGGATCTAAGCCGAGGTCGCCTACGCCTCTGGTTACTACAAGGCGTATGTATGCGTCTTTCAGCTTGTTTCTGCGCAGCGTCTCAACAACTGCCTGCGTCATTTCTTCCTTTGTCAAGGGTATCTTGAGCATGATAGCGTGGGCTGAGCGGTACAAGCGGTCAATATGCTCCTTTAGTTTGAAGACGACACCGTTGTAGGCGCGGATGCCTTCGAAAACTCCGTCGCCGTAGAGTAAACCGTGATCGTAAACAGAGATTTTAGCCTGCGACTTCGGATAGTAAGCGCCGTCTATGTAGACTTGCAGCTCTTTTTCCATAGCCTTCACTTCGGTATTGGCGCTTTTATTATACCTATTATCTGATATATTTTTTGGCAGTGATCTATATGCTTCATATATTAACCGTAGAATTGCGGTCGCTTGGAGAGATTCAAGGGCAAGGGTAATGGCTTAAACGGCTTGCCTTGGAGTTTGTCAATGATTCTCGTTATTAGCTCTTCTATCTTCAAGTTTTGCACTTTACCATGTGCTTCTCGATCTCTCACTGCAAGGACACCTGATTCGAGTTCTCTTTGGCCTACTACGATGATGTAGGGCACCCACTCCATCTCTGCTTCGCGGATTTTCTTCTGCAACGTGAAAGCTCGGTCATCAATGTCCACGCGTATGTTGTGCTCAGCTATCTTGCGGGCGATTTCCTCGACTTTCTCCGTAAAGCTGTCTGAGATAGGTATTAACCGCACTTGTGTAGGCGACAACCACAAGGGAAGCATTGGCAATTTGCCGCTTTGCTGTTCTCTATAGGCTTTTTCCAGCAGTGCATATACGCATCTTTCGATGGCCCCGCTGGGTGAACAGTGCAGAATCAGCGGATGCTGCTTCTCGCCTTTCTCGTCTACGTAAGTTATTTCGTATCTCTTTGCGTTTTCAACGTCTATTTGATCTGTGGAAAGCGCCGCTGCCTTGTCCTGATTATCCACGAAGTTAGCGTCCCATTTAAGCGCGAAGTAGAAGAAACGTTCTGTCCACATTTCCACCAGCATGGGTTTGCCGAAGATTTTGGCCAGTTCCGCAATGAAGTCTTTGTTTTCTTCGTAGAAATCCTTTGTGAAGCGCATGGCAATCTCATAATCATCTTTTGACAAGCCGATGCTGCTCAAAACGCTTATGCACAAGTTGAAGCGCTTCTTAAACTCCTGTTTCGCCTGTTCCAGATCAGCGCAGAAGGCGTGGCAGTCGGGCATGGTGAACGCGCGTAACCGCTTTAAGCCTACGACTTCGCCGCTTTTTTCGCGTCTAAAACTGTAGCGGGTTAACTCGTAAACCTTAAGCGGCAACTGCTTATATGAGAACTGGGCATCATGCATCATCAGAAACTGCCCGAAGCACGCGGCGAACCTTAGGAAAAGCTCTTTGTCCTCCGTTTTCAGCAGATACTGCCGTGCGGGAAACCGATTCAGATAATTCGCTAAGCTGGGATGATTAAAATCGTACATGACAGGCGTTTCCACTTCCATAGCGCCGTAGGCAATCATCTCGGAAGTCACGAACTGCTCCAGCAGCGATTTGATCAAACGCCCCTTCGGGTACCAGCGGATGTTTCCGGGGTCGCTGCCCTGCTCATAGTCAGCTATTTCCAGCCGCTTCATCAAGGGCACATGCGGCGGCATCTGCTGGCTTGCGCGTACCTTCGAGATCTCATATTTAGCGAATTTTTCAAGGTTCCTATGCCCCTTAAAGTTAAAGTTTTCAATTGGCGTAAGCTCGCCATCAGGCTTGAGAATGTGCCAATAAGACTTCAGCTTCTCCTCCGCTTTCAGCGCTTCAGAAACCTTCTCCTCCGGCTTGGCAGCGGCCTCTGCAGCCGCGGGCGCATAGGAGCGGGCTTGCTCCGCCAGTGGATGCGCTTTGATGGAAATGGTGAACTGCTTGTTCCATCCAAAGGGTGCACGGTAGGTTTCAATTCCCTTCTTCTTCGCGTAGGCTTCCATGGCCTTTATTACCTTAAGCGCTTCAGAGGGCTTAGCCAGGTTGCTGCTTAAATGCGCAAACGGGTAAATCAGAATTCGGTTAACCTTAAGCTTCGCCAGGAAAGCCGCCACATCATCTATGGCTTTCTGCGCTAAAACTGCGTCGTCTCCTTCCTCGACGGCGGTAAAGAGCACAACAACTTCTTCAACGCGGCGTTCTTCTTTGCTGTCTTCTTCGGCCATGGCTATTTCTTTCTCAATAGGCTTGAACACAATGAAGTTGGAATGCAACTGGAGTATTCGCATGCAAATTCACTCTCTTAGGCGCTGTAACGCCACTTATCAATAGTTTTATCCTTTTTAGTCTTCTTCTTAAACTCCTTATAATGCTCCCTACAAACGTAAACGCGCTTTTCGCTGCTGCCGACGTTTAAGCCAGCAGACTTGGCTTTTTGAAAGGAAAGCGAACGGACAGCTTCACCGCTGCAACCGGCCACGCTGCATTTGACCCCCTTGTCTATACGACCCAAAGTTTTTGTCTCCACACAGCTTTACGCACTACAATAGACGTCATTGCTTAATTTCTTTTTCATAAATGCCGCGGGCTCTCTCATAAATTTCCTCTTTTTCTCCGAAAAAAGTGGGCCCGACGCCCTCGACAACAAGCGAAGCCGCCGCAGAGCCTACGCAAGCACACCATAGCGGGTCCTTCTGTCGAATGTATTCGGCTAAGAAGCCACCTATGAACGTGTCTCCTGCGCCTGTAGGGTCAACCACTTTTCTGGAGCGGCACGCGGGAATAGTATATTGCACGCCGTTCTCAGAGAGCAGAGCGCCTTTAGCGCCTAATGTGACGATTACGGTTTCAACCCCGAAGTCATGAACCGCCTTTACCGACGCCCTTAAGTCAGCATGCCCAGTTAACGCGCTAAGTTCATCTTGTGACGATTTGTAGACATCAATGAGACTGAGTATGCGCGGGTCTGATTGCGCCTGCAGCGTTACAGCGCCATCTTCGTCGAAGCTGCGCAGTAAACCCTGCGGGTCAAGAGATAAAACCTCTGCGGAAGCCCTTAGCCGCTCGACCGCCTCGTAGGAGACTTCGCCGGCGACAGGCGCGATGTGAACTGCTTTGGCGCATAGAAACTGCGGCAAGTCGCATGTATCCAGCGCAGAAGCTTTGCTTGTTAGTTTGAGCGTTCTCTCTGCTAAATCGCTGCTGTATTCTAGCTTAAACCGTGTGGTCTGCTCCTCATCGCGTTTAGTAACGCTGGAAAGGTCTATGCCCTCTGCGCCAAGCCACCACAAGTACGCTTCTGGGAAATCTCCGCCAACCCTGGAGATAACGGAAACCGACGCGCCTAAGCGTCTTGCTGCAAGAGAAACATACGCCGCCGCGCCACCTAAAATAGTGACTGTGCTCGAATGCCTTGGCAAGTGTATAGTGTCTATGGTGAAGTGTCCGACCACTGTAACGTCAGAAGCGTGAAGCACCCTCCAACCCCTTCTTCTCGGGAAACACGTATAGCGCATGTGCTATATAGGAATACTTGAAACCAGAAACGAAATTTTAGCCATGTTTACTCGATAGCGCATGGGAAACAGGAAGGAAAATTATGATTGAAGCAGCAATATCGCTTTTGCCAAGTCGCCCTCGCATTCTTCCAGCGCTTTTCTGGCTTCTTCCACGCTTTTGCCTGTTTGGTCAGCCACGAGCTTCACGTCTTCCTCAGACACTGTGAACCTTGGCGCGCTGGCTGCTGTGCGTTCAGGTGCTTTCTCGGTGACTTTTCCGCCGATGACCTGGAAGATTTTTTGTCCCTGCATCTCAAGAATGGCTACTTCAGGCTGCTCAATCGTTATCTCTTTACTGCTTGTTTTTATGACCACTTGCTCCACGTCGGGGACAGCGTCCATGTTCATGCCCATGCGCTGCATCATGCGCCTTGTTTCTCGAGGACTCATGCGCCTATGCATAGGAAACAGCTCCACAAACTATTCTACAGCAGCAACTCATATACTTAACTTTCCTTCATGCTGCCGTGCCTAACCTTAACGGCGACGCCTGTCTTAAACGCCCTCATCTCAGCGCTTGACAACAAGGCGCGGCCAACAGCCAAAACCTGTCCTTCCTCATCGACTATGATAACTTCATCCTTGGCATGAATGGCATCATCAACTTTGACTATGTGCGCCGCAAAAACGTCGCCTCCAGCAGCAATAACCTGTGAAACATCTTTTCTAACCGTGACGAAACAGCGGGCGAAAGCGGCATTTTTAGCAATGCACTTTGCCGCGTTTATACTTAAGGATAGCAAACCGTCCATGGGGCGAAGGGTTGCAAGTCTCTTGCCACATAGATTCACATAGCGGATTCTTCCAGTGGCCTTTGAATACAAGACCTCAACGTTTTCCGGGAACAGTACCGCGCCGACGCCTTTTCCGAACTGGTAATCAGCGCTGCTCCTAAGCCGCTGCAAATCACTATCCACTTATATTCACCGATGCGCCCTTTTTGTTTCGACAACTATAAACATTACCACATAATAAAAACAGTATAGGTGAATGTGCATTGCGATGCGAAGTCTGCGGCCGCAAAATTCACGGCGCACCAATCCACGCTGTAATCGAAGGCGCTAAACTAATGGTATGCGCTGAATGTGCAAAACATGGGAAGATAATCACTGAAGAAGAGACAGAGTTAGGCCAGAGACAGCCGAAAAAGCTGTTAGCGCCTGCGTCGTTTACCCAGAAAAAGAAGCCTGCACAAGCCAAGGTGGAAATTACCCAGGAAGTTGTGAACGATTATCCTGTCAAGATAAGGCAGGCGCGAGAAAAACTGGGGCTTACACATGAAGAGCTTGGCAAGAGAATAAATGAGAAGGCCTCAGTTTTAAGCAAGATTGAAACCGGGAAAATGGAGCCTGACAATGTTCTTGCTGCGAAGCTTGAGCATGCCTTGAAAATCAAGCTGCTTGTTCCAGTGAAAGATGAAGCTGCGCCTACAATGCTAAGGTTACCGAGCCGCGAGACAACTTTAGGCGACCTGATAGAGCTAAACAAGAAAAACGCGGAGGAACCCACAGAACGAAAGCAATCATAGTGCAGCGGCGGCTAAGCCATG
>JAOZIH010000015.1 GCA_026014545.1 Candidatus Bathyarchaeota archaeon | reverse complement strand
TGGGCGGGCTGGACATGTAGCTCTTAAAATTCATGCATACATCATCAGATGAGCTTAGGTCTGGAAGGTCACCTGATACATAGCCTGTTGACCCAACGAGCGTATAGCTTGAAGGATTATAACTGTAAATGCCTTGAAGTTCCTCGTTGAAAATTTCAGGATGACCATCTGTAGCTGTTGTGTCTATGAATGTTCCGCTTAATCTTGTACCGAAGCTGAGGGTGTACTCATTTTGGGCAGTGCTCCATGGAGAGCGCGTTATAGACGTTACATTCATGAGGTTTATCGACTCTTGCATTCTCTCCATGTCTAGCTGATTCATCTGGTAGCTCCAGAGAACCACGTTGCCGACTATGACTACTATGAGAACTAGGCTTAGCATGACGACTATGACGGTGCTTATGCCGCGTTTTCCGCGTTTAAACAGTTTAAGGTGCCTTGTAATAGCCTGCAATATGCGTCCCCCTAGTTGTGACTATGTCTATGTAACAGGTTTCGCCATGCGCCCAATGGTAAATGATGTTGAGCCAGCCATGCTGATTTGGCTCCAAACGGAAAGGCGAGTTGATCATGCATCTCTCATGGTTTACGTAAACAGCAGCAACTTGAATGGCGGTTTTTCCGACGTTGCGCACGTAAACGTCCACAGTGCCTGTGGCATTGTTAAACCAGACATCTTCTACTACTGCGCGTTCACCCATTGTTTCTCTGAGATTTGTGGTTATCACAAACGTGGCGGAAGTCGCAATCGCCATAACCGCTACTGCCACTACTGTAAGCAAGAGATGACTGAGCACTGGCGTTATAGCCAGCTTATCCCGCAGAAAATGTTTAGCCCACTTTGCCACTTCACTTGCACCTCACAAGAAGAATTTTAAGGCTACATAGCCCAGCAGCATCATGATTAGGCTGTGTTTTAAGCCAGCAGTTACTGAGCCTTCACCCATTTTACCCGCTACGAGGCCGCCGAAAAAGCCTTGGATTATGGCTAAATGTAGGAAAATTCGCTGCAAATTCATCAACGAGATTGTTGACATAGAAAACAAGGCTGTGCCGTCAATATTTGTAAAAAAGGTTTTGAAGAGAATCACTATTGTGAATAAGAACACGAAGAGCGCCACGTAGATTATAGCGATGTATGGTCTAGTCTGCGTTCTACGTTCCTTTTCAAGCAGAAGTGTGGTCTGGATAAACTTGCCCATAGGCCCGAAAACTTTCTCAGTTTGCCCACCTGAACGGCTGGCCTCTATTATCAGTGGCACTGTCCTCTGTGTCAGCACCGTTCCAACGCGCCTCCCAAAAGCTAAAAGCGCCTCTTCAAAACTGGCACCCCAAGAAATCTGCGCAGTCATCTTTTTCAGCTCAGAGGTTAGTGGGCCATAGTCTCTTTTTGCGGCTTCTTCTAAGGCTTTGTGAAGCGTTATGCCTGTCTCTTGCGCTTGAACTATGCTTCGGAAAAGGTCTGGCAAGCGCTCGTCAACGGCTTTTCTCCATCGGTAATCAATGTAATTCAAGAAGGCGATTGGCGAGAGAGCGACAATAAAACCAAAGAATATAAAGTCATCTAAGACTGAGCTGACACCAACAGTGAAATAGCCCGCAAGCACGATGGCTGAAGCTATCAAAACCGAAACGGAAACTGTGATTTTTTTCGTCTTAGGCTCAATTTTCGGCATTTTTCTCTACCATTTCGGCGAAGTTGAATCCAAAATTATGAGAAACACTGTCGCGCAGACCGGGATCACCAAATAAGTTAAAAAGCTCAGCAGCAAGTCAGGGCTAAGTGGGCCTAAACTGCCGCCCATAACCGACATAACCGACACCATAACGACTAAAAGCAGTGGGCCAGTTAGGAGCAAGGCCACGTAGATTTCCGACAAAATGGACAAGTTGTCGGCGTATTTTTTGAGGCTTAACTTTTTCAGTTTCATTGCAACTTTAAATTTTCCCCTCAAAAACGTGCTCATGCTGCCACCTGTATGGATTGTGGATATTATGCCTTCTATGATTTCCCGCAATTTTTCAGAAGGCGTGCGTTTCGAAGCCTTTTCTAATGCTGAGATCACGTCCAAGCCGAACAAGTTAATGTTTTTTACGATCTCGTTGGCTTCGGTAGAAACAGCTAAGGGCACATTCAAGTTTGATATGGAATAAAAAATTTTTTCAGGAGAAACTCCCGCGCTTGCTAGGATAGCCATATAGCCAGTCGTAAAGGGTAATTCATCTTCCAATTCTCGTTTATGTTTATCTGCATGATATACTGGGTACAGATAAAAACCGATAATCGAGAAGGCTCCTGCAAGCAAGCCGCTGCCCAGGCTGAACAAGAGCGCAGAGATGAGGGACATGCTGAAGACATAAAAAAGCGATATGAATAATGTTGCTGCCACTGCGACAGCAGTCGATAGCGATGATAGAATTGCTAAGCTCACATAGGCTTTAAAGTTGATTTTTAACCCTGTCTTCTGCAGTGTTTTATCTAGATCCTTGAATAACGGCAGGAATCGCTCTGCTTTATCGCCTATTAAGTGGTAAGCCGCGGATAACGATTTTTCCAGAAACACTTGAGGTTCCTGCATAACTGTCTTTTGTGTTTGTTTTGAAAAACTTGCCGTTAACCATTTGCACCCTGCCAGCCGTTTCTTTGCGGACTGAAGTTTCGCTAGTAGCTTTTTGTTCATTTGAATCCCACTCTGGCTTTTTGAAAGACACGATTCGGATTGGCGTAGTATTCTCTAATTATTTTGGCTACGTCACGGTGATGTCGGATGCCCTGCTTCACCATCCATTCCAGAACAGTTTTCCTAGCTCTGAGTTCACGTTGTATGTCTTCTTCTGTTAGACCCTGCTTCTTCATGTGCTTCTCCAAGAGGGCACTTTTACTTGAAGAAGTGAAATTGTCGAATTGAGGATTCCAGCGGAACACTTCTTCAGTCATAATCTCATCTGTTTCCGTATCGATGCCCTTCACCTCAGAGGCAATGCTCACGCGTCTCGCAGGTTTCCCTTTCACTTCGGTTCTTTCCATTACTAAAATGGCGTTTGTCATTGCAATAAGCGGTTTAGGAATATTCATGGGCTCAGCGGCCAAACGCTTTATCACGGTCTCAACGGACTCTGCATGAATAGTGGACATGCCCAGATGCCCCGTAGCCATAGCTTGGAATAGCGTGTAGGCTTCTTCGCCGCGCACTTCGCCGACAATGATGTAGTCAGGGCGCTGTCTCACTGCTGCCTTCAGCAGGTCAAAGAGAGTTATGTCGCCGCCTTGTTTATTATCGCCTTTGAAGCCGGCGCGCACCACGGATGGAATCCAGTTTTCATGCGGAAGATTAAGCTCCTGCGTGTCTTCAACACTTACAATTTTCATTTCAGGCTTTATGAACATGGAAAGGCAGTTAAGCAAAGTAGTTTTGCCGCTGGCTACCCCGCCCGCTACGATTACTGAGGCTTTGTTCTCTATTATGAACCATAAGTAGGCAGCCATTTCCGAGGAAAGCGTGTTAAAAGCTATGAGGTCTGAGATTGTCAGAGGGTCAGCTTTGAAGCGCCTTATAGTGAAGGTTGAGCCTCTTCGGGTAACTTCGCTGCCATAAGTGAGTTGAATGCGGCTTCCTTCCGGGAGAGTTGCATCAACAATCGGCGAGGCCAAGGAGATACTTTTCCCGGCTAGATATGCCAAGCGCACTATGAATGCATCTAACTCGGAAACGTTTGTGAACAATATATTTGTGGGTAAGGACTCGTAGAAGCGGTGCCACACGTAGATTGGGATGTTCACGCCGTCTGCGGATATGTCCTCGATTAATGGATCCCTCATCAGTGGGTCGATTTTTCCGTAGCCTATGAAATCTCTTATTATGTAATAGGCAAGCTTGTCAACAGCTTCTGTGGAGATTTTTATGCGGTACTTTTTTATGATTTCCCTGATTTTTTGCCGCAGATAATTCTCTGCTTTTTCCTTGTTTTCAATTTCTTTCAAGTTTACGTCTATTTCATCCATCAAAAAGCTCTTTATTTCCCGAAGATGATTTTCCTCGCTTGGCTGAAGCGTAGGCTCTATAACCTCGTAGCGTAACTTTTGGGTGTCTTTTTCTCGAACTATCGCCGCGTACACGTATGGCTCTTGGAGGGCATAGACTTCTTGGAAAACTGCGGGCTTTGTAGGTGCACCGCTGATTACTGCTGGCGCTTGCGGCTGGTCTAGAGTGTCTACTGTTTTGGGGTCTTGTTTTTTCTTCGTGGGTTTGCCCTCCATGAACTATGGTGTCGGCTGTTTCTCAGAAGCTATGGTGCTTCGTAAGTATTAATAAGCTATATGTATAGCTAATATGAACTGAAAATCCAAAAAGCTGCTGGGGAAAATCGAGATTAGCACCGCTTATAGGCGAAGAAGCTGCGTTAACGTTGGCACAGGCACATATAATCTAACGTAAATGGCAACCACTAAAACCGCAACTGTTATCGCCAATAAAGCGAAATCCTCTCTGTGAAGTTTTAAGGAGTAGAGGTTGGTGCGTTTTTTCGAGGCGCCCCAAGCGCGTGATTCCATGGCTTCAGCCAACTCGAGGCTTCGCCGAATAGCGCTGACTATTAGTGGTATAAGAATTGGAATGTAGTTTCTAATCCTCTTCATGAAGTTCCCTTTCTCCAATTCTAATCCTCTGGCCTTTTGTGCATCCATTATCGTATTCGCCTCTTCTGCCAATACAGGAACAAAGCGCACGGCAGTTGTGAAGGCAAAGGCAAACTCGTAGGGCACGCGGCTCTGCTCCAATGCCAAGCCTAGATGATCCGGAGAGGTTGTTAAGAAGAAAACGGAGAAGGCTTCTACGAGCACTATGAAGCGCAGGGTTAAAGCAGCCGCGTTTTCTATAGCGGCGGCCGTCAAGACGTAGCCGGAAGTGAAAAAGCTGGTTGCTATGTTGATTAGGAATATGAATGTGGCTAGAAAGGCGGCGCCTCGGAGTGAACGAAGCCACTCTTTTGGAACACCCGCCAGCAAAACAAAGGGTATCTGCATCAGAAAAAGCGCGGATAATGGGAGAATTTCGCCAAAAAGAATCGCCGCTACAAACACAGCACAGACGTAAATAAACTTCATTCTCGGGTCTAAGTTATGAATTGGCGAGTAGACCCGTCGGAATTTTAAGCCATCAAAAACACTCATTTTCCACCGCTCCTTCTCCAGCACTTCAGCAATATTTCCTTCGCTTCGTAAACATCTATAACATCCTTCGGAAGCCCCAGCGGCGTTAGCCTCATGAAAATCTGCGTTATCTGAGGCAGAACAACAGATGACTGCGCTAAAATCTCCGGGTTAGTAAGTATCGTTCTGCCTTCGCCGTCAGCAACAATTTTTCCGTCCTTCATCAGCACTACTCGCGGGTTGCATTCAGCCACAAATTCCACATCATGCGTAACTACAACAACAGTTTTTCCCTGAGTCTGCATTTGAACAATGAACTGGCGCAATTTTTCTTTCTGCTGATAATCCTGCCCTATTGTGGGCTCATCCAGCACCAGCGTCTTTGGATCCCATGCTAAGACAGAAGCTAAAGCAACCCGTTTGCGCTCGCCGCCGCTGAGCAGAAAAGGCGAAGTTTTACGGTACTGCTCTAGCCCAAGAAGGTTCAAAGCCCAGCTAATACGTTTCTCTATTACTTCGGCGTCGAAGCCGAAGTTTTTTAATGCAAAAGCTATTTCTTCCTCGACGGTTTCGCTGAAAAGTTGATGGTCAGGGTTTTGAAACACAAATCCAACATTTCGCGCAAGAGCGGCAACACTGGTTTTGACGGTTTCCACGCCGTCGACACGTACAGTCCCTTTTGTCGGTTTCAATAAACCGTTAAAGTGCTTGATGAGTGTTGTTTTTCCAGCGCCGTTCTGCCCCATGATTGCTACAAATTCGCCGTCTCTGATGGTTAGCGAAACTCCTTTTAGGGCTTCCACACCGTTGGGGTAGGTGAAGTGAACGTTTTCCACCTCAATCATTGGGGTTTCAGCGCCTCCAATAGTAGTGTTGCCAGTTCCTCTGAAGACAACGGCGTTACATCGCTTAGTTTTATGCCCTCTTTCCTAAGTAGCTGATAAAGAAGCGTGGCTTTCGGGATGCCTACGCCGATCAGACGCGTCTCTTCAGTGCTTAGGATTTCTCGTGGATTGCCGTCAAAGCATACTTTGCCTTCATCCATGATTATTATGTGATCGGCATATTTTGCGGTTAAATCCAGCCGATGCTCCACCAGCACCACGGTTATTCCGAGTTTCCTGTTAAGTTCATGAATAACTTCGAATATTTTCTCTGCGCTTAAAGGGTCAAGGAAAGAGGTTGGCTCATCTAAAACTATTATCTCGGGCTTCATGGCGAGGACAGCGGCAATCGCGACGCGCTGCTGCTGGCCTCCTGAAACTTCATGAGGCGACCTTTCCCGTAAATCGTAAATGCCCGTCTGCATCAGCGCCCAATCTACCCTTCTACGTATTTCTTCTCTGGGCACGCCTAAATTTTCCAAGCCAAAGGCTACGTCCTTCTCTATGGATAAGGCGAAAAGCTGGTTTTCTGGGTTCTGGAAAACCATGCCTACACTCTTTGCCATTTCATGAGTGTGATGTTTAGTGGGATTCATTCCGGCTACGGTTATTTCGCCTTTTATTTCGCCTTGATAAAAGTGTGGGATGAGCCCGTTGAAACAGCGACATAATGTCGTTTTTCCGCAGCCGCTTGGACCAGTGATCAAAACAAACTCGCCTTTCTCTACCTTCATTGACACATCGTTGATTGAGGGCTTTGCTGCGCCAGGATAAGTGTATGTGAGATTTTTCGTTTCTATTATTGCCATGGTTGCTGTGCCCGCCTATGTTACGTTTAGTTTCCACATTTAAGAGTAGCTACCCATTAATGATTAGCTGTAACCAGTTTTTCTTTCACCAACCGTAAGCACCGCTTAAGTCCCTTTTCTATCGAGCCAACACCATTAATCCCCGCTGCTGTAGCGTGTCCGCCACCCATACCTTGAAGGTACTCGCCTAAGGGTTTAGCAATATCTCTCCCTAAGTGTATACCAGTTGATTGATGAAATTCGTTAGTGCAGCGGAGACTAATCTCAATTTTCTCGTTTTTCTGTCCAGCAACCGCCGCTAAATGCGCGCCTAAATCCACTAATGCTCGCGCGGCAGAAGCTTGATACGCGCTCACATGTGAAAGAGCGATTATCCAGTTGTCAATTTTAACCAGTTTGGCGCGTCGACTCGCCTTTATCCTTGCGACTCGTTCAGAGAAATCCATGGGTAAGGCAAGTGCAGCGAGCTCTTCTTGAGGGTTTACGCCTATGTCGCTGAGTGCGGCTATTGTCTTAAAAGTTGAAGAGTTAGCTAAAACAAAGTGTCGAGTATCAAAGGTTATTCCCAGAAAAAGGGCTTTTGCCACGTTCAAATCTGGCTTAATGTCGAGTTGTCTGTAAAAATTATAAACTATTTCGCATGTGGAGGATGCTTTCTCGTCTGTTATGCAGAGTTTAGCTATGCGTTCTGTTTCGGGATGCGCTGCATGATGATCAATTACTATTATGGGCACCGTGGTCTTCGCCACTTTTTCAGATAACGAATCCAACTGTTGAATAGTATTAGTGTCCAATAGCACTATGGTTTCAGCTTTTTCCACATTTGGCTGCAGATTCACATTTATGGGCAGCCGCTTTAAGATGTGCTTCGAAAGTCTGCTGATTCCCTGCCCGGCACCGATTTCAACGGACACACTTGGTTTGACCTTCGATAATAAGCCTTGGAAAGCATAGGCTGAGCATATGGCGTCAGGATCTGCGTTGTGGTGGCATAGTAAAAGAACAAAATTTGCGCGTGCTTCCTCTATGATTCTTAGTATGTTTAGGATTGACATGATAGTTTTCTCAGATAATTTTCAACTGCCTTATGGGCCTCTCCAACTGCCTCTTTAGCCAGCTTTTCAGCGTCAAATTCCTTCATTTTCGGCGATAGCTCCAAGTCTACCTCAACCGTAACATTCACGGGTTTTGCGCCTTCCGCCTCCACACTTATGTTCAACTTCTCCACCATCTTTGCAGGCACTTTCGCAAGAACATATCTCCTTGCAGCATTCTCCGCTGCAGAGCATAACGCCTCGATCTGCTCAGTGGCTAAGTCTGGAAACCCCAACTCGTCCACTTGTTTCACCTTACAGTCTATTTAGGCTGAGGGCGAAACGGGACTGAGATCTTCCTGAAGTTTTGCTTGGGTCTCCTTCAATTGACCACGCAATCTTTCTTCTTGGCGGGCGAGGACAGTGCTCCGCGTCTCCAGCAGTTCTTTCTTTTCAATCAGCTCTTCAGTTACCTTGGCTTTATCAGCCTTTATCAAAAGAGAACCAGCAGCCTTGTAAATTACAGCGTCATCTGCTGCCTTTTGCAATTCCGCTAAAGCCTGCTCAACCTCTCCTTTCTCCATCTCTACCTGCTGCTTCTGAGCCAAAACACTCTGCAAAGTCTGCTGCAGCTGCTGAAGCCTCAGCAAGCGTTCCTGAACCTGAGGAGGCAACTTTGAAAGTTCATCACTCATCTTCTATACTTCCGTCTGCACAGAATAAGCACAGCCCTTAATTAAGCATTTTCCAAAAGAAACGCCTCAGAACGACTTTATGCACATTCAGCAAGTAAAATGGAGAATGTAGCCCACCACAGCAGGAAACAAGCATATTTGGCGCCTATTAGGGGTTCATTGCAGAAACCTATAGAGGGTCTATCCCGAGGCTACCGCCGCGCCAGTTGAAATATTACGCTTTTATCATTATGAGCAGCATTTTGAATTTTGTAACCGCTGATAAGGCATGAGGTTTGTTAGCGGGCATTATGGTAAGTTCGCCTGCCTTAAGCCTAACAGGCTTTCCAGATATGACTACTTCCACTTCGCCTTCGAGAACATAAACCAGCGCGTCATAGGGTGCTGTGTGCTCGCTTAATCCTTCACTTTGGTCAAAAGCGAAAAGCGTCACCGTGCCAGCCTTCTTATCAATTAAAGTGCGGCTTACAATGGAACCCGATTGATAATCTACTAACTGAGCTAAATTCACTGCTTGCGCTGCAAACTCCACGTTTTTGCTCTTCTTATCCGAAACCATATTTTGCCTAACCTCCGGCTTAAACAAAATCGCATAAAGATATTTTTGATTTTTCCATTTGCACGCGTTAGCGTTTCACCTTGTCTGGTATGAACTCCAGCGAAATAGAATTAACACAGTGCCGAACATTCTTTTTTGTAAAACCTTCTCCCACAAAAACATGCCCCAAGTGCGCGCCGCAATTAGCACACGTAATTTCAGTGCGAACTCCATCAGGATCTGGGGACCTCTTTACCGCGCCTGGAATTTCCTCGTCAAAGCTAGGCCAGCCGCAGCCTGAGTTAAATTTGGCTTCAGAGCGGTAAAGCGGGGCACCGCATCTTTTGCAAACGTATGTGCCGCTTTCCCAAAAATCGTTGTACTTGCCAGTGAAGGGCTCCTCTGTGCCCTTGTAGATTATGACAGCCTCTTCCTCCTTAGTTAACTTCCTATAACCCGTTTCTTTTTTTGTCATGATCCTTCTCTCTCTCCCAAAATACTCAAAATTCTATTCAAATCAAGGTGAATAAATAACTTTGCAGAATAAGCCTCGCGACGGCATCTTTGTAAACTTGCTGAGTTACATTGGGCGCCCTACCACATTATTACTGCAGATTTATATGCATGAAACAGCCAGAATTAGTTTTAATGTGGCGTTTAGTATGCTGTTTTAGAGAAGGGAGACGATGTTATGAAGCATGTTAAAATAACAGCATTTGATTGCCCAGATGCATGGTTTCAAGCGTTAAGTCGCATCTGGTATGAGGGCGATACTTTTCAAGTTGGTTATGGCTCAGAAATCACTGAAACCAAGAAGCTTAATCTGACTATAGAAATTACTCATCCAGAAACTAGGCCTTTAGTAAGCGATAAGGCGCCCTGCGACATCAAGTATGTCCAAGGCTACGCACTCGAGTATTTGTGGTGTGGCGAGAAGCAAGAGGATGAAACCTACACTTATGGTAGCCGACTCAACTATCCTGTCAACCAGATAGAGGAGGCAATAGAAAGATACGTGCAGGAGCAGCGGGATAGGCAGGTTACGCTTGTTATCCGATTGCCTGAGGATATAAAGAAAACCGTCGGCGCTAAAAGGCATGAACCCCCATGCCTAAGCCTAATCGACACTGAGATTCTGGACGGGAAAATGCATCTAACCTGCTACTTCAGGTCTTGGGATGCATATGCAGGCTTGCCCGCCAACATCGCTGGACTGCAGCTTTTTAACGAAGCATTTGTGAAAGAAATCAATAGACGCGGGGGCCTCTCTTTGGAGACTGGAAAACTGATTTTCCACTCAAAGAACTGTCATATATACCAAAGGCAATACAAACTTGTAGAAGAACTGCTGAAACCGAAAAGCAGCGCTGGAATGCAACGAATTGCAAAGACAGTTATAAATTCCTCCGAAAACACTACTGAGGGATAACGAGGAACCTGGCTTGAGCGATTTGGTTAGAGTTAGGAAATGGGAAGAATTTAAACAGTTAGTCCTATCGCTGAAACCCGAATCTCTTGTTTACAGCATTGATCAGAACGCAATGTCAAAAACAAAAGAGCCCACAGCGCTAAGGCTGATTCTCCTCGCACAGGGCGGCTACCACATTTACATTGATTTTCCAGCAGGAGAAAAAGAAAACAAGCTACGAGAAACTGGAATCCCGATACACAGGGATAAGAATGGAAATCGGTATTTAGAAGACGAGGACGTAATCCGCTTCATAAAGCAACAGTTCGGCGAGAACTTACGAGTATTCTCCTTCTGGACAACCTAATCATCTTTCCATAAACGCTTTAATGCAACGTTTTGCCACAAGCGAATTATGCTATAAACTTGATATTTGCATAGGAAACTGCTTTTGGAATTGACTTAAAAAATAAAA
Organism: Candidatus Bathyarchaeota archaeon; assembly: GCA_026014545.1. Classification (GTDB taxonomy): domain Archaea; phylum Thermoproteota; class Bathyarchaeia; order Bathyarchaeales; family Bathycorpusculaceae; genus JAOAIV01. The sequence goes on along the minus strand of JAOZIH010000015.1, from coordinate 13,221 downwards.
AAGGGCAATTTAGTAGGGAGACATTCCACCCATGCCCATGCCGCCCGGCGGCATTCCAGGCGATGTAGGCGCCTTCGCTTCTCCGCCCTTGACGGAGATTAGGTCGTCGATTTTCAGTATCATGTTTGCTGCTTCGGTTGCTGATTTGACAACTTGCTGCTTCACTCGGAGCGGCTCGAGGACTTGAAGGTCAAACATGTTCTTGATTTTTCCTGTGGTTACCTCGATGCCAAAGTGTTTATTTTCGGGTTTTTCATGCTCGGCTCTTAAAGTCACCATCGTGTCGATTGGATCTAATCCAGCATTTTCAGCCAGCGTTAACGGAATGGCTTCTATGGCGTCTGCGAAGGCTTCTATGGCTAGTTGCTCGCGGCCGCCTACCTGAGGCGCGTATTTGCGCAGTTGACGCGCAACCTCAGCTTCAGGCGCGCCTCCGCCAGCCACAATCTTGCCGTCTTCAATGGAGTTCCTGACCACGCACAAGGCGTCATGCAGCGAACGCTCAGCCTCATCAACAACATGTGGCGAGGCACCGCGGATTACGATGGTAACAGCTTTTGGATTTTTGCACTCGCGGACATAGATGAGTTTGTCGTCGCCAATTTTGACCTCTTCCACTTTTTTCGCTTTCCCAAGCGCGTCAGAAGTTAAGTCTTTGATGCTTGCCAGTATCTTGCCGCCTGTGGCTTTCGCTAGTTTTTCCATGTCGCCGCTGCTTACGCTTTTAACGGCAAATATGCCGTTTTTCGCCAAAAAGTGCAATGCTAAATCATCTATGCTTTTCTCGCAGAAAACCACGTTAGCACCAGACTTTGCAATGACTGTAACCATTTCTTTAATCATGCGTTCCTCTTCATCCAGGAACTGTTTCATCTGCTCCGGGCTTTCAATGTTGATTTTAGCGTCAAACTCGGTCTTTTCAATTTCAAGCTTGGTGTTCAGCAAAGCTATTTTCGCATTTTCAACCAGCTTAGGCATCTGCGAGCTGGCAACTTCTTTATCGATAACCATGCCCTTCACGAGTTCTGTTTCCTCTAAGCTCTTGCCATGCTTCTTAACGACTTTGATCAAGTCAATGTCTGCTTTATACTTGCCATCTACTTCTTCAGCTACCTGTTTAACGGCGTCAACAACTATTTGAGCAAAATGCTCAACAGCTACGTTGACAGCTTTGCTGGCCAAAGTTGTTGCTGCAACCTGCTTCAGCGTCTTGTCATCAGTTATTTTTACGGGAATAGAGATTTTTTCCAAGACTTCCTGGGCTTTCTCACTGGCTTTCTTGAAGCCGTCTATAATCACGATTGGATGCACATTCTTATTCAGTAATTCCTCTGCTTTGGAAAGTAGTTCGCCCGCTAAGACCACCGCGGTTGTGGTGCCGTCTCCGACTTCGTTGTCTTGGGTCTTTGCGACTTCTACAAGCATTTTCGCTGCTGGATGCTGCACATCAAGCTCCTTCAGTATGGTTGCGCCATCATTTGTTATGGTGACGTCGCCGAAGCTTGTAACCAGCATCTTGTCCATGCCGCATGGCCCAAGCGAGGTTTTGACGGCTTCAGCCACTATCTTCGCGGCCATTATGTTGTTTTTTTGGGCTTCACGTCCCGTGGTTCTGCCTGTGCCTTCTTTCAGCACTATAACTGGAACTGTTCCTCCACCTACAGACATTTCTTTTCACATCTTTTCCTTTTTTACGCGCAAAGCGTTGAATCTAAACGCAACACTTAACCCACCGATATAAGTGTTTCTTAACTTCAAACAACCTTGAGTATATTATAGCCAGAGGCTTTGCGCAGCCTATTCATGACCGCTAAACCTAACCCCTCGCTCGGCACGCTCTCAGCAATTATGATAGCTACGCCTTCATCATCGAATTCTCTTAATAGCGTGAACAGGTTCTGGGCTATTGCTTCCAAGTTAAAGCGGCTGCCCAGAGACTTAACCACATCAGCCTCATAGTTAGCTATTGTCTCATCAGTGGCCAAAACACCTACCTTAACGCCCTTCAGCCTATACAAGTCGGTCAACTCTTTTATTTTGGCAATAACCGCGTGGAGCGCGCCTTCCACTAGGATAACCTTCGCGTTCGGCGCATAATGCCTATGCCTCATTCCAGGAGACCGCGCCTTTTCAATGGGCACCTCTTCCTCAGCAACCACAAACGGGTGAAGCCTCACATCACCAAGAACCTTTCTTAACGCTTCAACAGGCGTTCCACCAGGACGAAGAACCTGAGGCGGATCCACACTTAAGTCTAAAACTGTAGATTCAACGCCTATGCGTGTGGAACCGCCGTCCAATATCGCGTCAATACGCCCACCAAGATCGGCTAAAACGTGTTTAGCTGAAGTGGGGCTGGGTTTTCCCGCGAGGTTTGCGCTTGGCGCAGCGATTGCGCAACCGCTTTCTTTTATCAGCGCCAAAGCAACAGTATGCTGCGGCATTCTGATGGCGACGGTTTCTAAGCCTGCAACTGTTATTTCAGGCACTCGCTTCGAACGCTTGAAAATCAGAGTTAAAGGTCCTGGCCAAAATTGCCGCATTAGAAGCTCAGCCTTCGGCGGCACATGCTCCGTTAATTCATAGACAGTGTTCATGTTTTCGATGTGAACGATAGGTGGATTATCCAGCGGCCGATTTTTTGCCTTAAAAAGCGCCAAAACGGCATCTGGATTCATAGCGTCTGCGCCTAAACCATACACGGTCTCTGTGGGGAAAGCTACTAAGCCCCCTTTTCTGATGATGTCTGCTGCAACTTTGACTTTTTTGATGCTTGGTTTGTTAGGATTAACTTTTAACACAAGGGTCTGTTTCATTCTTCAATATCCTGTCCTCGGAACGCCTAATGTTTCTGTGCGAAACAGTGGGCCTGGCGACTTGGTGAGCGGCTTGTTAGACAATGTAGGAATCTATAATTTTTTTCATGCTTTTTGGCGCATCTTGCGCAGCGGCAAAGCTTTTTAGAAGCTTTATCAGCGCTGGCTGACAGCGAACAATGTCTGTTAAGCTGACCAAACCTAAAAGGTTGCCCTCGTGAATTACAGGCAGTTTCTTTATTTTCTTCTCAAACATCAACTGCACAGCAGCTTCTAAACTCGTATCAGGCGAGACAACTTCTAAGGGGCTAGACATTACTTCCTTGACCTTTGTCTCATTTGCGTTTTTTCCTCCGACAATCACGTGTTTCAGCAAGTCTCTTTCAGTGATTATGCCAACCGCCTCGTCTTCTCTAACCGCAATCACGCAACCTATCTCATGTTTGTTCATGGCATCCGCTGCCTCTTTAACCGAGGCATTTTCATCTATGGTAATAACATCCTTAGTCATCACATCCTTAACGCACAGCGAAACCGCGCCTCTGCCTTTACCTTCCGGCGTCATCAAAACCCCTTGCTATTAAGCTCATAATTCAAGTATATAAAAACTAACCAGCTTGCAATATCCGCCTCTTGCCCTTTCGTGTTTACCCATTGAATTAAGTTAGTGCATCAGGAGAAACCTATGTTGCTGCCGCCTCTTTTTCACCTTCCACTCTGATAACCTTCTCCAGCAACTTCATGAAAAATGCCTGCGCCTGCATTTCAGTTAGTTTATCCAAATACACGGAAACTAACGCGATTTTTTCCTTTTTAGAGGCGACGTACTCGGCGAACATGCGCGCTGAAATAGCATGTTTATCGCCTAAAAGCACCGAGGAAGTGGCGGGTCCCAGCAAGTCTTTAGGTTTCGGAACCGCTATTGCTAGGGTGCCCAATTTATCTTCCTGCTCGCTTAGCATAATTAGACAAGAGTTTTTTGCTTCCACGTAAACAGCTAAAAAACGTGTGTCTTTCTCTATTAATTCTTCTTTTATGACTTTAGCGCGCTCCATTGTCCCTTCTTCCATTTAATATTTATAGTTTAATGCGGTTCACTATTTAGCATTTTCAAAAAACGGGGCAATATGATGGGAGAGGAACGCGCTGACATCATCTTAAAAGTGCTACAGCAAACCTTTACATTGCCGAAGTGGGCTGACGGCCAACGCAACCCGTTTGAAACTTTGATTGTGACGATTATATCGCAGAACACTGCTGACAGAAACACGGCAAAAGCTTTCGAACGTCTCTCGAAGCGATTCGAAATCACGCCCGAAACATTGGCGAAAGCCGAACTCAGCCAAATCGAGGAAGCCTTGCAGATTGCTGGCCTATACAAGAACAAAGCTAAAGCGATAAAAGCTGTCTCAGCAATAATTTCGGAGAAATTTGGCGGCTCCATGCAGCCCCTCTTATCTCTGCCCTTAGAAGAAGCAAGGAAAACGCTCATGACGCTTCCAGGGGTAGGACCGAAAACAGCCGATGTTGTCCTACTCTTCGCCGCAACACAGCCTACGATACCAGTGGATACGCATGTTAATCGTGTGGCGAAGCGGCTAGGTTTTGCGCCTGCAACTGGCGACTACGAGGCCGTGCGTGCATCGCTTCAAGCGCTTTATGATCCACGGGATTATTTGGCTGTTCATGTTTTGCTGATTGCGCATGGCAGACGGTATTGCAGGGCTAGAAGGCCATTATGCGAGCAGTGCCCGATAAGTATGTATTGTCCTTCAAGAGGGATATGGGATAAGAATGATTAAACTGCCTGAAGCAGTAAAGGCATATTTCCCCTACGCAAGCGTGCGTCCCCATCAGGATCGGTTTATAGGAACCGTTTATGAAGCTGTTAAAGAGCAGCGTTCTGCTCTTATCGAAGGAAGCAACGGCTTAGGCAAAACCATCTCTGCGCTTTCTGCTTGTCTTCCAATAGCCGCGGAAAAAGATCTTAAGATATTATACGTGGCGCGAACTCACAGACAACATGAACGCGTAATAGAGGAGCTGAAGGCAGTATGCAGGAAACAGCAGGTTTCTGGTGTTTCCCTCCGTGGCCGTAATCAAATGTGCCTTAACACTTTTGCTGCAAAAAACGCTTCTGACGCGAGATCGCTCATGGAGATTTGTGAGCTTCTAAAAGCAAAAGACAGATGCCCCTATCATAGGGCGCCGGAGGATCAAACTTACGAGTATCTTCAGCTTCAGCATCATATAGCAACGCATCCATGTAAGGCATCTGAGATTCAGAGGATATGCCGAAAAAAGGGAATATGCCCATACGAACTTGTTAAAGCATCGCTGCCGGACGTAACCGTTATCGCGTTAAGCTACCTTTATGTTTTTGACCCTGTGATTCGCGCGGCTTTTTTTAAGAATCTCGATTCCCAGCTGCAGAAAACAATTCTGATAGTGGATGAAGCGCATAATTTGCCAGAAACAGCCATTGAAATAGCAAGCAGCAGTTTGTCACTTTTTGTCCTGAGGCAAGCAGAACTTGAAGCGAGTAAGTATGAAAATAAGGATGTTGCTGCTTTCATTAACTTTTTCAGAAAAGAAGTCGAGAAATTAACGGAAAAAGTAAGCCATGAAGAAATAATATCGCCTGAAGCTATATTGGAAATTATCCAAAAACAAGGTTGCATATCTAATCCTCGGGATTTCTTTGAGCATATGCATGAGGTTGGTAGCTCTGTTAGGCGAAGTTTGCTTGCTGAAGGGAAAAATCCGCGTTCTTACATTCACGGCATGAGCGAATTTCTGCTCAGGTGGTTGGAAACCATCGATGACGATTCATACATTAACGTTGCAAGCAAGTACACCACACGGGAAAAAGTGAAAACTGCCAAGCTGGAGATAGTTGCGTTAGACCCGGCCAAAGTCACCGAGCCAGTTTTCTCAGCAGCCTACGCTAACGTCATAATGTCAGGCACCCTTCAGCCCTTGGAGGCCTACGCAAAATTGACAAAGCTGCCGGAAAACACTGTTCAGTGCGTTTTACCTTCGCCTTTCCCTAAGGAGCATGTGCTTCCGATTGTTTGCCTCGGCGTAACCACAGCTATGGAAAAAAGAACACCAGAAATGTATCGCGCCATCATAAAGCGCATAACTGAAGTAGTGCAGAACACGCCGGCTAACACGGGAATTTTCGCCGCTTCATTTGACGTGCTAAATGCGCTTATTGCCGAGGGCTTAGAGCATGCACTGGACAAGCCGCTTTTTTACGAGCAAAGAGGAATGAGCTCTAAAGCAAATGAAAAGATGGTGGCCGAGTTTAAAGCCTGCGGCAAAGGCGGTGGCGCCGTATTCCTCGGTGTTCAAGGCGGGCGCACCTCAGAAGGAGTGGACTTTCCAGGTAACGAAATGAACTCTGTAATCATCGTAGGCGTGCCATACGCAGAGCCTACTCCAAGAGTTAAAGCCCAGATAGAATATTACGAGAAATGCTTCCCAAAATTGGGAAGAGAATATGGCTACGTGCTTCCGGCAATGAAAAAGGCTGTTCAAGCTGCTGGAAGACCAATAAGAACTCTTGAAGACCGTGGAGCCATAGTTTTTTTAGACTATCGTTTCGCCACTAACTACTGCCGTAGCTTCCTACCTTCATGGATAAATAGTGGACTGAAGGTTTTACCTTGCAGAGATGAGGTTTTAGCTCGGGAAATCCGAGCGTTCTTTAACCTTTAATTTTGTCCGCCACTGCGTTGCTCCCTGAAAAGTGAGCTTCCTTAAAGTTTTCGTTTAGCCGTATCTTGCCAAAAGCCACAATTGAGGGCACAGCTGAAACTGATGTGAGAACCTTTAAAGTCTTCCGTTTCGGATCTATTTCCTGCATGATGCCGATGCCCAAGAATTTCCGATTAGGTCCATACAACCCTACTAACAAGCCTCTTTCAGTAGCTTGCTTGATTTGCCAAAATTCTTTTTCTTCAAGCTTCAGCTGACTTAAAAGCAGAGACCTAACTTTTGCACCTGCGAAATACTTCGCGTAGCTCATCTCCCGCAGAAGCCGGCGTTTTTCTGGGCTTCGCTGCCTAACCGCGGAAGAAGAGTCCACCACGATTTTCTTGAAGTCTATAGTTTCGAGTAATTGGGCCGATTCATTTTTCTGCTGAATATAGAAAATAATGTCAGGCTCAAGTTTCTCAACCAATTGTGCCTTATACTGCGCGGCATCATCGCCTTCGACCCAGCCGTCAGTATTGATGACTACAAACTCAACTGTTTTGCTCATGATTTCTGACTTCATTAAAGCTAAACCCTCAATCATCTTGTCCACTGCTTCGCTTGGAGAGGTTACGCCCACAAAAAACGCATTTTCCGCCTTCAGCTCATATAGCTCTATTAACGGCTTAGTTACGCATGCATAGGCGACAGTGCAAGGCGGGCCTATGTCAGATTGTCCTAAATCGCCGTCTAAAATTGCAACTCGCTGTTTTGCGCTGACTAGACTATTTACGAGATATGTGCAGAAGCTTGTTTTTCCAGCGTCTGCCTTGCCTATAACCATCGCAACCGTTGGTCTCTTATGGAATCCCCTAAGCACTTCAACAGCATCTGCCCATGAATCGGGAATGGTGTTGCCGTCAACTTCTTCAACAGTGGCATTTTCGCCTAATGAAATGTCAAAGACAGCTTTTTCTTTAACAAAAAAGGGCAGTTGCTTCCCTTCACGAATTACGACGCGGTGCTTATCATTAACCAAGAAACCTAACACTTCAGCTTTGCCTGAAATAACCGATACAGCCGCTGGCCCTACAACCAGCAACGTCTTGCCATGTTCAACTATTTGATTCAATATTTTTCCTCCTCGGGTAAACATGCCCTGCTCTTCCAGCTATGCGTATGGCTGAAGCTATATCCTTAATGCTTCGGCTACGCTTATTTTCCTTGAAAGAACGGGTTGTTCCTGCTTCACTAACCACTTCCAAAACTGTTTCAAGCGGCAAGGCTGCATCTAAAAGTTCCATGAGCTCTTTGTACGCGGGCACGCCGCTTCCAACCTTTATGGTTACTTCGGTTGAAGAGAAATCAACTGTTTTGATGATTCCTTTAATCTTGGTCATAACTTCAGAGGTGCTGAAGCAGTTTTCTGTTTCATTAACTTTCCCATCTGCTATTACGGCTAGACCAAAAACTTCGCCGGGGTCTACGCCTATAACAATTTTTTCATAGGCTTCTTTGCCCTGCAGAAGCTTCTTCACCTCATCCGCCAGCATATCAGGCTCTGTATCAGCGTCGTAGACCAATACTTTCTCATGGTTTATGCGATGTTTTTCCTTAGCCGTGGTCAAAACCACTGAAACTTCGGCGGGCACTGCTTCGCCTGGAATCAAACTTATGAAGGAAATATTCTTTTCCTTCAACTTGTTCACTATAAAAAAGTAGGCTTTCCCCGAAACGGTGGCAACCGCAACTTTTGCTTTCATATGAACTTCCTATTTTCGCAAGATTAACCGCGGCGATGGCGCTTGCATCATCTGACTCTTATGCCTATTTTACTCTTCCAGCTATATGTCCCTTTTTGTTTACTCAGAAGTTTCTATGGCTCTGGTCTACGCTGCTCCTCTTCTTTGGCGGCTTCGCCAAATATACGTTTCAATTCTTTCTTCATTGTCATAGTGTCATGGCTTAGCCCGAAATAGTCTGCAAAATAATCCGTTGTCCTAAGAGTCATTGAGCGTCCGCTTCTTTCGGTTGCCACTAGTCCCATGTCTTTCAGAAGTTTTATATGACCGTAAGCATGCTGCCCGCGCACTTGGATTACTCGTTTCTGAGTAACTGGCTGCCTATAAGCGATGTACGCAAGCGTTTTTAGCGGGCCTGAGGAAAGCAAAGGCTTGTTTACGAGCTTCTTTACCAGTGGCGTGAATTCCGCTTTCAACTGCAAAACGTAACGTTCATCTTTCAGCTCCAATATTTCAAGCGCTGTGTTTCGGGATGAATATTCCTGCATGAGTGTTTTAACATACTTTTTAGTTTTCTGCTGAGACCTTGTGTTCAAAACTGACGATAGCTCGGTAAGGCTTAAGGGGCGCCCAGCAACATACAAGGCAGCTTCAAGCAGCCTTAAGCAGCGTTGCGCTTTCTCTGTTTCCTGCGCTTGCTTGTCCTCAGCGTTTGCGCTATTCACTTGTTCTTTCGTTTCCTGCAAGGTTCAGCTTCCCCATTGCTATGTATATTTCCTCAGTGGCTTCATCTTGCCACAGACTTATTTTCCCTTCTTGCGCCAGAAACAGGAGCAGAATAAATGTGCGAATTGCTTCTATGCGCGTTACACCTTTTATAAGTGATGAAAACTCGATTATTCCAGTACCTTTAACCTTCTCGCAGAGGAGCGCATATAACTTCTCCATCTGCATCTCAATTTCCATCAGAAAAATGTCTATCTGAGGCATCAAGTCAGAGACAGCGGGAAGAACAGGTTGTGCAACAATCTTGTCTAAACTCGGCAGTTTTTCTCCTTTCAGCACGTCATCTAAAACTTCCAGCAGATGCTGAATGGTTGTTGATGTAAACTCGTGCCTCAATGGAAGGAATAGCGGCGGCGGAACAAAGTCTTGCGGTGTCTTCGGCGGCGCAGGTGGTTCTTGAAGAGTAAGCAGTAGCTTTGACTTCATGAGGTAGATGAGCGCCGAGGAATCCAAAGCTACGCCTGAAGCGCGGAAATCCACTTTGCCTGTTCGCTCCATTTCTAAAAGAAACGAGGTAAGCAAATAAGCGATGTTCACGTTCCAAGGCGTGAGCTTTTCAAGTTTGCTGATTTCAAAGAGTATGTTCCACGGAGGTCTCAAATAAAACGGCTTTTTTATTTCCGCCGACATTTAGGTAGTCGCCTCCAGGAACTTGGCGGAGATAACGTTTGAAACTCCGTTTTGCCCATATACGCCGTAAACCTTTTGTGCCTTATTCACAAGCTCAGGCTTTAAGGTGATTACTATAAACTGCGTTTTCGCGGACTCTTCCAAGAGCACCTCGGCAAGTTTTGAAACGTGAAAAGCATCCAAGTGCGCATCTATCTCATCAAGAATGTAGAAGGATGCAGGCGTGAACTCTTTTAAGGCGAATATGAAGGCAACAGCTGAAAGAGAGCGCTCGCCACCGCTTGCACCGCTAACAACGATTGATGGCTTAGTGGGGAACTGCACAATCATGTCTATGCCGCCTTGGAAAGGCTCCTCGGGATTTTCCAGTTTCAAATAGGCAGAGCCGCCTCCGCTTAGCTTCGAGAAGTAAGTCTGCAAGTTTAAGTTAATTTTCTCGAAAGCGTCCATGAAAACTTTGCGTTTCTTAGCTTCAATTTCCTCCATGAACTTTACTATAGCTTGTTTTTCTCTTTCAAGCTCATTTAAACGCATAGATAACTCTCGATACCTTGAAATTTGCTCTTCATAATGCGATAAGGCAAGCTGGTTCACGGCGCCAATTCTTTCAAGTTCAAACCGCATCATTTGAATTGTAGTCTCTGCTTCTTCAACCTGTTTTTCATTGACTGCCAATGGCTGCTCATAGCCGAATTGCCTCAGCTGGCTTTGATATTGCTGAAGCTGTAGCTGGCATGTTTGAATGCTAAGTTGCAGCTGGTTCAAGAGTCTATCAGCTTGCTCATATTCAGCATCTAATACTCGAAGTTCATTGTCGATTGCATCTATTTGTGCAGTGAATTTTTGTGCTTCTTCTTTTGCTGAGAAGACTGCCTTGGAAAGTTCAACTCGATTTTTTTCCAGTTCCGAAATTTCCTGCTTAAGCGCTTCACGTTCCTGTAGCGCTTCTGCCACTTCCTTCTCAACTTTTCTTTGTTGCTGCTCAACTTTTGACAGCTGGATTTTGGCGTTTTTATATGCAACTCGCAAAACATTTTCGAATTGGGACTGAAGCGTAGAAATCTCAGTTTGAATTGTGCCTAACTTTTGACGTAGAGCATTTATCTCCTCTGCGAGTTTCTCGCGCTTTACTTCTAATGCTTGAATGTGGCCCACATCGGTTTTCCTTCTTAGAACTACAAGTTCTGCTCGGAGTTTTCGAATTTCCTTTTGGATAGTGTTTCTCTCAGATTTGTACAGTGCCATCTGGGTTTTACCGTTTTCTACATCTTGCCCAAGTTTTTCGCAGTACTTCTCAATTTGCTTAACGTTTTTTTCGGTTCTAATTACATTTCGCTTCACTCGATCTATTTCTCTATCAAGAGTAACTATTGATTCTGAAAGTCGAGCGATCTCAATCTTGGTTCGTTCAATTTCCTCTTCAAAGGCTGCGATATCGCTATCTCTTTTGGAAAGATGCTGCTGGAGGGCTTTCACTGCTTCGTCAAGGCTTTTAATGGCATTCTCGCTGGGAATAATCTTCGAAAAATCTATGGGTGCTCTGTAGTAGCCGCTTTCAAAGGCGCCTCCAGCCTCGTAAAGGTTGCCGTTGACAGTTACAGCGCGGTAACCTTCACTTGCAAGCGCTACTCCTGTCTTGTCGTTAGAAACGATTAATGTGTCGCCAAAAACATAGTTAATTGCTGGCTCGTAAGCGCGTGCGCACTTTACAAATGCTGAGGCAACACCGTTTACGCCTTGCCTTTCAGGTATTTTTATAGATTTGGGAACAATAGCGCCCTCAAGCGGAATAATCTTTATTCGCCCAAGCTTCATTCTCTTCAATGTTTCTGTGCATGTAAAGGCTACGTCAACGTCTTTAACAACTAGGGCGTTCAGCCAGCCAGCCGCTGCAGCCGCTATCGCCTTCTTGTAGGCGGCATCAACTTTAATCAGATTGCGTAGCCGCCCAAAAACGCCGGGTATTGCGCCTAATTCGCCTAGTTCTTCGATGGTTCTTAACGCTTTTTCTTCCGCCGCTATGGTTTCGGCTAGTTCTCGCTGTGTGACGAATTCTATAACTGCTTCTTTCGCTGAGCTTGCTATTTTGTCTGCTTCGGAAATTTCCTTTAAAATGGCTTCTTTCTGGGCTGTTTTCCGCTCCAGTGTCTGCTCAAGGCTCTTAAGCTGTGCCTTTTGTTCCTGTTGAACCTTATCAAGCTCAACCAGCGAATGTTCAATTTCTGAAAGTGCCGCGATAAATCTTTCTTTTCGTTCATTCAGTTCCTTAAGTCGTCGGATAGTTAATTGAACAGCAGTTTTCTCTTTAAGGTATTCTGACCTTAAGAGCGCTAGTTTCTTAAATCGCGCATCGATCTGTATTTCAATCTCGCGTATTTTCTTGCTGTTTTCATCTAAACCGCCCCAAAGCTGTGCAGTTTCCCGCGCCAGAGCTTCATGCTCCGCCTCCTTTGCTTTGATTTCCGCCTCAAGCCGCTCCTGCTCAGCGCGGGCTTTCCGTATTCTTAGCCTGTTTTCTCGTATTTCACTTCCAATAGACCGATGCTGTTCTGCGTTGTTTTCTCTTATTCGCTTTAGGCTTTCAAGGTTTGCTTGTCCCGAACTTATTTTTGTCGTGAGCTCCGTGAGTTTAGATCGTAACTCGCCGATTTTTATTTGCACTTTAAGTACTTGCGAGCCGCCTTCTTCAACTATTTCCGCGCTGAGTTTTCGCCATTCTCCTTCCACAGCATGCCTTTTAGATCTCTGCGCATTGCGCAGTTCACGGAGCCTCTCAACTTTGCTTTTTACTTTTTCAATTTGCGCTGAAGTCTCTTCAATCTTCTTGTTTAACTGAATAATTTCATGGGAAATTTTTATCGCTTCAAATTTTTTAATTTCATTTTGGATGAAATTGTATCGTAAAAGTTGGTTGCGTTCCCGTTCTAAATCGTCCACTCGCCGTTGAACTTCATCTATTCTGCCCATAGCGGTGCGGATTGAAATGTCCGCCGCTTGCAGCTTCTCTTCTGCTTCCGCCTTCTCTGCGTCGTACTGAGCGATGCCGATTAGGTCTTCGATGATTTTTCTGCGCTCGAAGGGGTTAATGTCGGTCAAGCGTGTTATGGTTCCCTGCGGGATTATGTTTTGGCTAACACTGCTTATGCCAGCTACCGAAAGAATCTCCAGTATCTGTGTTCGCGAGACTCTTCGGCCGTTAAGCCTGTAAACGCTTTGCCCGTTTCTGTAAACTTCCCTCGAGACTGTGACAGTAGCGGTGTCAACTGGCATTATGCCGTCGGAATTGTCAAATTGAAGCGTAACCTTAGCCATTCTTGCCCGTTCTAGACCTGCTTTCTCCGAACCGTGAAAAATAAGTTTAGTTGCGCTTTCCGCTCGAAGCCTCCTTGTGCTCAACTCGCCTAGAGCGAATAAAACTGCATCCATTATGTTGGTCTTTCCGCTTCCGTTAGGGCCAGTTATGGCAGTGAAACCCTTATCTAGTGATACTTTAACTGTTTGCGGTCCGAAAGACTTGAAGCCTTTAAGCTCTATTTTTTTAATGT
>JAOZIH010000033.1 GCA_026014545.1 Candidatus Bathyarchaeota archaeon | reverse complement strand
CAAGTTAACTTAAAAATATTTTGGTAAAGATCCAATAAAAATGAAGCGAAAAACCAACCAGAAAATAACAGAAAAAGTTAGCAATGTGGTGCTACGCAGCTGCGACTACCGTTATCGCCTGAGTTGTTGTTGAGCCGTCAAGCGTGTAAGCAGTCACTGTCAAAGCATATTTGCCGCCTGCGGTGAAGCTGAAGGGTGCATTTGAGCCCTCGTCTAATGGAAGCCAAAGCTTAAGGCTGCTTGTGGGAGGCAAACCCTTGCTGATGATATTTGATTCTACCTCGACAGAAGCACGATCATAAACGCACACCTCGTCAAGCACGCCTTTGAAATAACCTGCATGTCCAGTAGCCAACTTTAACGGTGGAGTATGGTAGAATGGGGTGCCTGTGGCCACATTTAATTCTTCGCTAACTCCATTTATGAAGGTGTTTATTTTTGCTTGGTCTCTGTTCCACGCTACAGCTATAAAGTTCCAGTTTCCGATATTCAAGGGTGTGCTTGGATCACACCAATATGGTGTACCGCCGAAATAGCGGTACTCCACAGTGATCTTTGGGTTTGTGTTAAATGATCCTAATGTTGAAAAGCCCCACTCATCATCCTTTCTTATAATGTCTTTGTGATATTGAAATGCTCCAGAAGTTTGGTAGTCTGGTTTAGCCCATAACGTCACTGTCTGCTGGGGGAACCTCATATCTCCCGAATTTGATATTTCCACATAGTCATCCACGCCGTCAAAATTAAGCGCCTTACCGTATATGCCGTCTACCCATGTTGCGCCGTAAATGGCGCCGTGATTATTGTTTCCTGAGCCATCTAAGGCTATGAAGGGCACATTCAACGGTATTATGAGCGTGTTTCCGCTTGTCTGTCCAGGCTCAGCAGGAGGCAAAGCCAACTTAAAACATTTACCATTATCATCATAGCCCGCCACAACTATACCAGCCAAAGGAGTGTTTCCAGCGTTCTTCACGGAAACCGTCAACAAAGCACTATTGCCTGATACAACCAGGTTAGCTGAGGCAAGCTGAACACTTAATTCATTGCTAAGCGTGCTTGTCATGTTCATGATTGATAGGTAGATGGCTGCGCCTGCCGAAACAACTATAGCTATCAATATTAGCGTGGCGAGCAGCGGGCTTAAACCTCTAATCCTCATCTACTGCACCAAACAAAAAGAAATTTGAATCTTAAAAGTGTGGCAACACGGCTACACATGAGACGCATACGCGAGCATCACAGTCTAACACTCTAAAAATTAGTAACGTTCCACTTCGACAGCTCAGCCAGCCTTGTCATCTTTCCACTTCATCTTCGTTTGAGCAGATACGAAACCGGGTCTCCTTCAACCTTCTCGACATGATACTCTGGCAGCGGATTCACGCTTGCCGTAACTATAACCAAGTCGTCAGGAGACAAGCCCTGCTTTAACGCTTCTTCTTTTAAGCTGCCCCGCAAAACCTTAACCTTTCTAATTCTCTTATCCACAGACATCTTTCACACCTGCTAGACGACACAGCCTCTTTATAGCTTTGAAAATAAAAGCAGCAAAAACCATAAACGCCAAATCCATCTGGGAAATGCTTCCACTCGCGAGTGGAACTTTCTTGTATAATAACTGAAACTGGCAAAAAAGTGTTTTTAGATAGTAAATATTTTTAGTAGGTCTTCTGCGGTTAATTGGCTATACCTTCTTCGGTATTCTTCAAGTTTTCCAGCTACAGCAGGGTCTTTCAGAAAATTCTGAAACACTCTATTGTAATATTCAACGATTTCACTTTTCGTTTTCTTTTTAACCACAATTCATCCCTCATTATTATCTTGCGGCACAACATAAAAGCTCTTGTGTGCTATGCTTTTTTGAAGATGCCTACCCATCTTAGCTTATGGTAGATGCGGGTTTGCAGTAGAATGCGGCAGTGAAGGCTGCAGTTTTTCGGCCGTGGTATAGGATACAGGTGATAGAAGACGAGGAAGCCGCCTGGCTTCAGTACTCTTAGAGCCTCTGTAAGGTAACGTTTCATTGACAGCTGCTGTTTTATGCTGTATAGGCTTGTGGAGTAACCGTTGGAGTAGGGTGGATCCAGTATGACGAGGTCGGCCGCTTCGTCTTTGAGGGGTAGGCAATGCGCGTCTGCGATTATGGTTGGCTTGACGGTTCTCGCCAAGTCTACTTTTACGCCTAATTCGGCTTTTCCACCGAATGGCTGAATAATAGCTGCGTGCTCGTTTAGCTGGAGGAGCTTGAGGAGGCGCTGCTCGAAATGTAGGGGGAAGCTTCCTGGATACTTGCTTTTGGATGGTTTCGGCAGAACCCATGCGTGGGAGGGTACATTCACATTAGCCACCAAAAGCCAGAGAAACATGCAAGCTAAAGCAGCCACGCTTGTTTAGAATGCGTTTTATGGGGTCCCCTGTTTTCGTGTTTGTGTTACATTCAGTGTTTCAGGGGTTCCCTAATGTCCTTGTTTTGTTTGCGGCTAAGCCATCGTTCTTGGAGACCCGTAGCTTCATGCTTGTGCTATGTTTCTGGCGGCAGGAGACCCTCTAAAATGCCGTTTATAGGAGCTTATTGTGAAGCAAGCTCCTTTCCATATAGGACTACGAGAACAGAGGGGAATGGGGCGGGTTTGCCGTTGAAGCATAGTCTACCCATGATTGGGAGGAAGTGGGCGCCGGCTTCGTGGAGCATGCGCCACCATGCCGTGGACGAGTCATGCTTAAGCAGTAGCGCCACTGTTTTGCCCTTCTTGGCTTCTTCGATGGCTTTTTCAACCCATGGCAGCGGGTTAGAGTATGGAGGGTTGACGAAGATTTTGTCGCCTTTCCATTCTATGCTTAAGCCGTCAACGCTATTTTTGGTTAGAGATTTGAGGGGGCAAGGGTCAAACCAACCTTTGAATAGGCCGTCGTAGAGCCATGCTGGCGTGGAGTACTCGTCATTCACCCTTCTGTATAGGGTTTCAACGCTCATTTTCCGCTTTCCCCACCTCAGATTATTCAACAGCGAATTCTACACTGCAGTTACAGCAGCGGTAAACGCCTCTTTTTCCAATATACGGGAGAATCAT